>NZ_CP033433.1:1303333-1951666 GCF_003713065.1 Cohnella candidum
GTGCACCCATGAAAGCGACGAGACCCGCAAATGTGATCACCCTGAAGCAAGCTTTGGAAGTGGCGGAAAAACAGCAATACGCCATCGGTTCGTTCTCTCCCCGTTACACCTCGATGATTCTGCCGGTGCTTCGCGCCGCGGAAAAATCGAAGTCGCCCGCAATCGTGCAGATCTCGCATAAGGAGCTGGTTCGTTACGGGATCACGCCGGCGGAATTCGCGAATGAGTTCTACGAGCGCGTAAGCAGCGAGAACATCACCGTTCCGGTCGTGCTGCACCTCGACCATACCAAAGAAATAGGCACGATCAAGGATGCGATCGAAGCGGGGTTCACTTCCGTCATGATGGACGCTTCCGAGAAAAACCTGAAGGATAACATCGCGGCCTCCAGAGAAGCTGCGGAGTACGCGCACGCCCGCGGCGTCTCGGTGGAAGCCGAGCTCGGCATGATCGGCACGACCGATTTCGTGGAAACCGACAAGGACGAAGAATTGTACACCGATCCGAAGGAAGCCAAGCTTTTCGCCGAGCTGACGGGAGTGGACGCGCTGGCCGTTTCCTGCGGTACGGCGCACGGCGTCTATATGGTTCGTGAGCCGAAGATCGATTATGCCCGTCTTCAGGCGATCCGCGCTTTGACTCCGGTTCATCTCGTGCTGCACGGAGGCTCCGGCGTACCGGCCGAAATGATGGCCAAAGCGATCTCGCTGCCGGGCGGCGGCGTCAGCAAGGTCAACATCGCGACGGATCTGGAGCTGGCGTTCCTCGGCGCGATCGGACGCGAAGAGCGGCTGACCGACGCGGAATGCAAAGCTTTGCCGCCGGAACTGCTCGAAGTCGGTCAGGCGGCGGTGGAAAGCACGGTCGCGGATAAGATCGCGAATTTCCTCGGCAGCAAGGGAAAAGCCGAATCGTTCAAAGCGTAAACGGGAAAGCGTTCGAAGGGGGTGTTGGACGTGCTGATCAAACTTTCTGAAAACCTGTTTATGTACCGGGACACCTGCCATGTCTACGTCGTGAAAAACGGCCAAGACGCCGTGTTGGTCGACTTCGGCAGCGGGGACGTGCTGGATCGGCTGGCCGAAATGGGCGTCGAACGTGTCGCCGCCATCCTCATGACGCATCACCATCGCGATCAGGGGCAGGGCCTGCCGCGTGCCGCGGCTGCCGGAATCCCGATCTGGGTACCGCATAACGAACAAGATCTGTTCGCGTCCGTTGATGCGTTCTGGCAGGCGCGTGAAGTGCTGAATAATTACAACGTGCGGCAGGATCGTTTCTCTCTCCTGGCGGATGTTCCGATCGAAGGGGCGCTCAGGGATTATATGAGCTACGCCTTCGCCGGCATCGAATTCACCGTCATTCCCACGCCCGGCCATACGGTCGGATCGGCCAGTTTCCTGGCGCAGATCGACGGACGCCGCGTGATTTTCTCCGGAGATTTGATTTCCGCACCCGGTAAGGTTTGGTCCCTCGCCGCCACGCACTGGACTTACAACGGCGGGGAAGGGCTGGCGTCCTCCGCGTTGTCTGTGCTGGATCTGAAGGATCGCGAGCCCGACATGCTGCTTCCTTCTCACGGCCAAGTGATGGAGGACCCCGGCGAAGCCATCGATCAACTGGTGGAACGGCTGCGGGAGCTCATGTATTTCAGGCGCCAGAACGAGCCGCTGCTCCGGCTGCGCGAGCAGCCGTTCATGCAGATCACGCCTCATCTGCTGCGGAACCGCACGAGCTTCGCCTACCATTACGTGCTCATTTCCGAAAGCGGCAAAGCGCTCTACTTCGACTTCGGCCACGACTTCCTGATGGGCATCCCGTCCGGGGCGGATCGGGCAGCGCGCAGGCCTTGGCTTTATTCGCTTCCGATGCTGAAAAAGCAGTTCGGCGTCACGAAGGTGGACGTTGTCGTGCCGACCCATTATCACGACGACCATGTCGCGGGGATCAATTTGCTTAAGGATCATGAAGGCACGGAAGTGTGGGCGGCCGACACGTTCTCCGATATTTTGCGCCGGCCGGAGCATTACGATCTCCCGTGTCTCTGGTACGACCCGATCGAGGTGGACCGCGATCTGCAGGTAGGCGTGCCGATCCGCTGGGAAGAGTACGAATTCACGCTGCATCCGCTGCCCGGACATACGCTGTATGCCGTCGCGATCGAGCTGGACGTGGACGGGAAAAAAGTGCTCATTTCCGGAGACCAGTACCACGGGGAAGAAGGTCTGCTCGAAAATTACGTCTATCCGAACCGGTTCCAGATTTCCGATTTCGTCAAAAGCGCCGAGCTGTATGGGCGGATCAAGCCCGAGGTCATTTTGACGGGCCACTGGCAGCCGCTGTGGGTGACGCCGGGTTACTTCGAAGAATTGGCCAAACGCGGGGCGACGCTGGAGCGCATTCACCGCGATCTGCTGATGCTGGAGGACGTGGACTTCGGTGCCGAAGGCGTCGGCGTGAGGATTTCCCCGTATCATGCCAAAGCGTATGCGGGGGAGACCGTGACGCTCGAAGCGGAGGTGCGGAATCCCTATCAACGGGATTCGCTGGCCGAACTCCGGCTGGACGTTCCGCCGGGCTGGACCGTCGAGCCGGAAATCGCCCAAACCCCGCTCGCCCCGAGCGGCATCGGGACGCTTACGTTCCGGGTGACGCCGGCCGGTCCGCATAAGCGGCGTGTCCGGATCGGCGCGGATTTGAGCGTGGACGGCGTAAGGTTCGGCCAGCATGCGGAAGCGCTGATTACCGTTCGCAAACCTAAATAAAAAAGCACAGAACAGACCCATTGGAGGGATCGTGGATGAAAGAGAAACAGCTGCACATGATCGGGAACGCGCATTTGGATCCGGTCTGGTTATGGCAATGGCAAGAAGGCGTCCAGGAAACGAAAGCGACGTTCCGCTCCGTACTCGACCGCATGAACGAATATCCGGACTTCATTTTCACGTCCAGCTCCGCTGCTTTCTATGAGTGGGTGGAAGAAAACGAGCCGAAAATGTTCGAGGAAATCAAGCAGCGGATCCGCGAAGGCCGCTGGCAAATTTGCGGGGGCTGGTGGATCCAGCCGGACTGCAACATTCCGGGCGGAGAAGCGTTCGTGCGGCACGGCTTGTACGGACAGCGCTATTTCCTGGAGAAATTCGGCGTGATGGCCAAGGTTGGCTACAACGTAGACAGCTTCGGCCATCATGGGATGCTGCCGCAAATCCTGAAGAAGAGCGGCATGGATTACTACGTCATGATGCGGCCGATGCCGAACGAAAAAGGCTTGCCGGCGCGCACCTTCCATTGGGAATCGGACGACGGATCCCGCGTATTGGCTTACCGGCTGCCGTTCGAATATTGCACGTGGGGCAAGGATCTCGACAAACACGTGGAGCGCTGCATCGACGAGCTGAAGGATCCGGTAAACGACCTCATGGTGTTCTACGGCGTAGGCAACCATGGCGGCGGCCCGACGAAGGAAAATATCGAAAGCATCCAGCGCATGAACGGCGATCCCGCATACCCGAGCCTGCCGTTCACCGCGCCGAACGAGTTTTTCAAGAAAGTCGAGCCATTCGAGCATCCGGTCGTCCATGACGATCTGCAGCACCATGCCAGCGGATGCTACGCCGCTCACAGCGGCATCAAGCAGTGGAACCGCCAGGCGGAGAACAAGCTCATCGCGGCGGAGAAATGGTCGGCGCTCGCGGAGCGAATCAACGGCCAGAAGTATCCGAAGGACTTCCACCGCGCTTGGAAAAACGTGCTGTTCAACCAGTTCCACGATATCCTGGCCGGCACCAGCATCGAGCCTGCCTACGAGGACGCCCGCAACATGCACGGCGAAGCCATGTCGATCGCGGAACGCGGCTTGAACTACGCGATTCAATCGTTCTCCTGGAACATCGGCATCGAGCAGGAAGAAGGAATGAAGCCGATCGTCGTGTTCAACCCGCACGCCTGGGAGAGCCGGGTCAACGTGGAGGTCGAAATCACGCCGATCCGCGATTACACGGTGTTGGTCGATGAGACGGGCAAGCAAGTTCCTTATCAGCTGGTCCAATCTCTGGCGACGGCGAACGGCCGCTGGCGGATCAGCTTCATCGCGGAGCTGCCTCCGATGGGCTACCGCGTGTACAAAGTGCTGAACAACGAGTCCGGCCCGGATAAAATCGCCGCGCCTTCGATTCTGGCGAACGATTACTCGATGGAAAACGATCGTCTGCGGGTAGAATTCGACCCGAATACGGGCTTTATTTCCCGCCTGCATGACAAGAAAGCCGGCTTCGACGTGTTCGACGGCCCGGCGGCGGTTCCGGCGGTCGTCGAAGACAAGTCGGATACGTGGAGCCACGACGTGTTCCATTTCCAGAACAAAATCGGCGAGTTCAAAGCGCGCAGCGTGCGCCGCGTCGAGCACGGCCCGGTCAAGTCGGTCATCCGCTCGACCAGCGAGTACGGACGTTCGACGCTCGTGCAGGACTTCACGATGTACCGCGACCTGAATTATATCGACGTGAAAGTGACGGTCGACTGGCGCGAGCACTTCAAAGCGCTGAAGCTCGTATTCCCGATGAACCTGCAGTTCACCAAACAAACCTACGAAATCCCGTACGGCTTCAAGGAACGGGAGCATAACGGAGAGGAAGAGCCGGGACAGGGCTGGGTCGATTACACCGGCATCATCCGGGGACAAGGTTCGGTATATGGACTGTCGCTGATCAACGACGCGAAATACAGCTACAGCATGCTGAACAAGGAACTGGCGATGACGGTGCTCCGCAGCCCGATCTACGCGCACCACGTGCCGCGCGTGCCGGATGAGGACGGCCATTATTCGTTCATCGACCAAGGCATTCAGACGTTCCATTACCGCCTTCTGCCGCACGAAGGAAGCTGGGAGACGGCCGGAACGGTGAAGCGCACGCTGGAGTTGAACCAGCGTCCGATCGCCATCATCGAGACCTACCATCAAGGTCCGCTGCCGCAGAAGGATTCCTATCTGTCTGTGGATCAGGATAACGTCATCGTCAGCGCGGTGAAAAAAGCCGAGGACAACGACGATCTCATCGTCCGCTGCTACGAATCCACGAAGAAAACGACGAAAGCGACGCTGCGATTCCCGCAGTGGAACCGTACCGTGGAAGCCGATTTCGGCCCTTGCGAGATCAAGACGCTGCGGATTCCGGCCGATCCGAGCCTGCCGGTCATCGAAACGAACCTGCTGGAGTTGGAAGGTGACCGGGCATGAGCCTGCGCATTGATCTGAACGGCAGCGATTGGTTGTTCAAGGATTTCGTCGGCGAGGACTGGATCTGGCGGGACGCGGAGAAGCCGGATTCCAACGACGTTCGCTGGTGGAGGAAAGGAACCGTGCCCGGCACGGTTCTCCATGACGTATGGAAAAACGGCGAGACGCCGGATCCGTTCTTCGAGCGGAACAGCCTGCTGGTCGAATGGGTGCCGGAGCGCACTTGGGTGTATAAGAAATGGTTCCATGCGGACGAAAAGCTGAAGGGCCGGAGGATTCAACTTCACTTCAAAGGCGTCGATTACGAGGCGCGGTTCTACCTGAACGGCAAGCCGCTCGGAACCCACGCGGGCATGTATACGCCGGCGGTTTTCGAAGTGAGCGGGGAACTGCTGTACGGCCAAGACAACCTGCTGGCCGTCGTGATCGAGAAAGCGCCGGATGAACAGCCGCAAGTCAGCAAAACGAGCTACGTGCGTACGCACAAAAGCCGGATGACCTATTGGTGGGACTTCTGTCCGCGCATGATTCACCAAGGCATCTGGGACGACGTCTATCTCGACGTCACGGGACCGGTGCGCGTGGAAGATGTCTATGTGCGCCCTCAGCTTGCGGAAGATTACCGCGCCGCGTATTTGTCGGTTTCGACGAAGTTGTCGTCGACGAAGAGCGCGCTCGTGGACGTGAACGTCAGCATTACGTTGCACGGCCGTCAAGTAGCTTCGGTGAGCACCCGTCACGCTATTGTGAAGGGCGAGACGCCGCTCAATGCCATGATCGAGCTGGCGAATCCGCAGCTATGGTGGCCGAACGGCTCGGGCGAGCAGCCAGTGTACGAGGCGGCGGTTACGGTGACGGAAGCTGGCGATACCTCGGCATCCGCAGAACACACCGTTACATTCGGCATCCGCGAGGTGCGCTTCGAACGCAACGACTGGGCGCATGAGGACGACGATACCGTGAAGCCTTACAAGCTGACGGTGAACGGGGAAACGACGTTTATCAAAGGCTGGAACTGGGTGCCGATCGACGTGATGTACGGCGTCCCGCAGCCGGAGAAGCTGGAGCGGCTGCTGCAGCTGGCGCGCAGGGCGGGCGTCAACATGCTGCGCATCTGGGGCGGCGGGCTGATCGAGAAGGACGCATTCTACGAATTGTGCGACCGTTACGGCATCATGGTTTGGCAGGAGTTCATCCAATCGAGCTCCGGCATCGCGAACAAGCCGAGCACCGAGCCGGCTTTCCTCGCGATGATGGCGCAAGAGGCGGAACAAATCATTCCGCGCAAGCGGAATCATCCTTCGCTGGTCATCTGGTGCGGAGGCAACGAACTGCAAGGGGCGAACGACAAGCCGCTGGACGATGACGAACCGGTGCTCGCGATTTTGAAGGAAGCGGTGCAGCGGCTCCACCCCGGCGCCTTGTGGCTGCCGACCTCCCCGAGCGGCAGGCTGTTCATGAACAGCCTGGAGAACATCGACAACGATCCGTCGGGCATGCACGACGTGCACGGTCCCTGGGAGCACCAGGGACTGACGGCTCACTATACGTTATATAACCGCGGTTTGTCCTTGCTGCACAGCGAGTTCGGCGTAGAGGGCATGACCAATCTCAAGACCTTGAACGCGACGATTTCCGCCGAACATCAATGGCCGACGGGCAAAGACAATCCGGTTTATTTCCATCGGGGTTCCTGGTGGAACAACGAGCAGCTGGTGCAGGAATCGTTCGGCGGCGGCATTACGGACGTGCATTCGATGATCCGCGCCAGCCAGTTCCTTCAGGCGGCCGGTCTCGGTTATGCGCTTGAGGCTAACCGCCGGCGCAAATGGCAAAACAGCGGCACGCTGCCGTGGCAGTTCAACGAGCCGTTCCCGAACGCATGGTGCACGTCGGCTCTCGATTATTACGCGAATCCGAAAGCCGTGTATTACGCGGTTGCCAAGGCCTATCAACCGGTGACGATTACCGCGCGATTGGAGCGGATGGCGTGGGCGGGAGAAAACCGGTTCACCGCCGAGCTCTGGACGGCGAATTCCTTGAACCGACCGTTCGAAGGCGGCAACGCCGCTTGGCGGTTGGTCGGGGCGAGCGGCACCGTGTATGGGGAAGGTTCCGTTCGGGTGGATGTTCCGTCCCGGAAACCGAATCCGATCCGAAGCATTGAAGCTTCTTTGGAAGGCATGAGCGACGAAGTCTTCTTCCTTTCGCTCGAGCTGACCGACGCATCGGGCGCACTGCTGGCGGATAACCGCTACGCCTTCAGCCGAACGGACACGATGCAGCCGATGTTCTCCGCTCCGCGGGTATCCGTGGAAGCCGTGAACCGGGAGACCGGCGGGGACCGTTGGGAACTCGTGCTCTCCAACCGGGGAGATCACGCCGCGCTGCAATTGCACATGGAAGACGCTCGGCCGCTGGGCATGAACGGGTACGTTTATTTCTCGGAAAACGATTTTTCGCTGCTTCCGGGCGAGAGCAAGACGATCGCCGTGGACTGGAGCGGCGTGCCGCAGGGAGAGCGAAAGCTCGAGCTCGGCGGCTGGAATACGGAAACGACAACGATCGGCTAAGGGCCAAAGGCGGTGATTCTTCATGTTGGACGCGCAAACGGCCAGAAACCAGCTTCAGGAAACCGGCCTTTATTTGATGCAATTCGGATTGGCTTGGGGGAACGCGGGGAACATCAGCGCCCGGACGGGCGAAGACACCTATATGATCAGCGCCAGCGGTACGTTTCTCGGGGAGCTGGCGGACGACGAACTGGTAGAATGCCGTTTCGACGGCTCTCGGGTCGACCCGGCCGCGAAGAAGCCTTCCAAGGAATTGCCCATGCATCGGGCGGTTTACGAGAGCCGTCCGGACATCGGCGCCGTCCTTCACGCCTCGCCTTTCTATAGCACGATGTTCGCCTGTTCGAACGCCGAAATTCCTTCGGATTTGTTCGTGGAGACGATGTACTACCTGGAACGCGTCGCCCGGGTGCCTTACTGCCATCCAGGATCCGGCGATTTGGGCGAGGCGGTCCGTCGCAAGGCGAAGGAAGCGAACGTGCTGCTGCTCGAAAACCATGGCGTGCTCGTGTACGACACGTCGGTGAAGGAAGCGAGAATGGCGCTGCAGACGCTGGAGACGGCTTGCCGAATGTGGGTCGTTTCACGGTCCTCCGGCATCGAATTGAACCGGCTTTCGGCGCCCGTCGTAGACGATTTCCTGGAGCGATCGGGTTATCGGCCCCGCCGGAGGTGGGGCGAATGATCGGCATCGCGGCCGACGACATCACCGGCGCGGGCGACATCGGCATCATGTACGCCAAGGCGGGCTATGCCGCCCATATTTATAGCTTTTCTTACGATACCGACGTTACCGGCGAAGAAACGTATCCGCATTTGGAGGATGCCGATATCGTCATTCTCGATACGGACTCGCGTTTCGATACCCCGGAAACGGCTTACGCCAAAGTGTTCGCCGCGACGAAGCGGCTGCGGCGGCAGGGCTGCACCCAATATTTCAACAAAACCTGTTCCGTGTTCCGCGGCAACATCGGCGCGGAGTTCGACGCCATGCTGGATGCGCTGGACGAATCGTTCGCCGTCGTCGTGCTCGGCTTTCCGAAGAACGGCCGAACGACGAAAAGCGGCATTCATTACGTTCATGGTAAGAAACTCGAAGAGTCGGAGTTCCGGCACGACCCGGTCCATCCGATGACGCGCTCCGATCTGTCCGGCATTCTACAGCGGCAGACCAGCCGTCATGTCGCCGAGCTCCATCAGCCGGTCATCGACCAGGGAGCGGAAGCGCTGCGGCGCGCGATCGCGGAGATGAAGACGAAATGTCAGTATTTGATTTTGGACGTGGCGGACCAGGCCTCGCTGCGGACGATCGCGCAAGCCGTCCATGACGAGCGCGTCATCTGCGGCAGCTCGGCTCTGTCCGAAGAATTGGCCGCGCTGCGCGCGGAGACGGAGCCGCCTCTGGCGCGCCCTCCCGAACTGCCGCCACGCTCCGAAGCCGGGATTTTCATCGCGGCGGGAAGCCTGATGCCGCAAACGGCGGCTCAGGTGGCCGACATGAAAGCATCGGGCGCGCACGTAACGGAGTTGGATTCGATGAAGCTGCTGAATCCGGCCGAACGGGCGCACTTGCTTGCCTCGCTGAAGGAAGAGGCCGCGAACCGGATTCGCTCAGGCGAAACGTTCGTGGTGCATTCCTCTAACGAGCCCGGCCAGGTGAACGAGACGAAGGAAGCGGGCCGGCAGCTGGGACTGACCAACACCGACGTATCCCGCCTTGTGTCCGGCTCGCTGGCGGAGCTGACGGCCGGAGTGCTGGCCGCGACGGGCCAACGCCGCGCGATCGTCGCCGGAGGCGATACCTCCGCGGCCGTATGCGCCCGGTTGGGCGTGAAGGGCATGCGAATCGTCGGCGAGATCGAAGCCGGCTTGCCCTCGTGCTTGACGTTCGGGGAAGAGCCGATCCTGCTCGTGCTCAAATCGGGCAGCTTCGGCAAGCCGGACTTTTTCCGGAAAGCGATCGACCATTTACGAAACTTATAGCACTCATCAGATAAACATCGGGGAGGGGGAGAACCGCGGTGAATGCGATACTCGAAAAGTTGTACGCCAAATATCCGGAGCTGCAAGAGGCGAATGCCGAGCAGATCGAGCAAGCGTACCAAATGCTCCGGGACTGTTTCCGGAACGGAAGAAAGCTTCTCGTCTGCGGCAACGGCGGCAGCGCCGCCGATGCCGAACATATCGTAGGAGAATTGATGAAGGGATTTCTTAAGCAGCGTCCCGTCCCGGACTCCTTCCGGGAGAAGCTGTCCGAAGTGGACGGGGAATCCGCCGCTTATATTTCCCGGCATCTGCAAGGCGCCCTGCCGGCGATTTCGCTGGTCGGCCATACGGCCCTGTCTACGGCGTACGCCAACGATGCCGCGCCGGACTTGGCGTTCGCCCAGCAGGTATACGGCTACGGCAAGCCGGGAGACGTATTGCTCGGCATCAGCACGTCCGGCAATTCGCCGAACGTCTTGCACGCCCTGCGAGTCGCCAAGGCAATCGGCATGGGGACGATTGGGCTGACCGGCCGTTCCGGCGGCCGCATGAACGCGCTATGCGACACCTCGATCCGTGTTCCTTATGACATGACGCCCGACATCCAAGAGCGGCATCTGCCCATTTACCACGCGTTATGCATCCTGATCGAAGAGGAGTTTTTCACATCATGACACTTCTTGGCGGAATGGATATCGGAGGAACCAAATGCGCCGTCACGTTGGGCAGGGCGAACGGGGGAATGGAGCTGCTCGTGCGGCAAAGCTTTCCGACGCCCCCGACTCCGGAAGAAACGCTCGCTCTTCTGATGGAGACGATGGAGCGGCTGCTCGCGGAAAAACATTCCGACGAGCCGCTGCAGGCGATCGGCATCAGCTGCGGAGGGCCGCTGAACAGCCGTTTGGGCATCGTGCTGTCGCCGCCGAACCTTCCGGGCTGGGACGGCATCGATTGCGTCACCCCGATCCGCGAGCGTTTCGGCGTACCGGTCGGTTTGCAGAACGACGCCAACGCCTGCGCTTTGGCGGAGTGGAAATGGGGCGCCGGCAAAGGCAGCAGCAATATGATTTTCCTCACGTTCGGCACGGGCATGGGCGCCGGTTTGATCCTGAACGGGCAGCTGTATGCCGGAACCAACGACATGGCCGGCGAAGTGGGCCATATCCGGCTGGCGGAGGACGGACCGGTCGGCTACGGCAAGGCGGGCTCGTTCGAAGGCTTCTGCAGCGGCGGAGGCATCGCTCTTCTCGCCAAGGATCGCGCGAAAGCAGCGGTTGAAGCGGGAAATCCGCCTTCCTTCTGCGCGTCGATCGAGGAACTCGAAAACATCACCACGCAAAAAGTCGGGGAAGCGGCCCAACAGGGGGATCCGCTCGCTCTGGACATTTTCCGGGAAGTCGGCATCAGACTTGGGCAAGGATTGGCGGTCCTCGTTGACGTGCTGAATCCCGAGCGTATCGTTATCGGAAGCATATACGGCCGGCAGCAATCGATTCTGGAGCCGCTCGTCATGGAGTATTTGGCGAAAGAGGCGCTGCCCATAAACTTGAACGCGTGCCGGGTCGTACCGGCGGGACTTGGGGAAATCGTGGGGGACGTCGCCAGCTTGTCCGTCGCATCGGCGATGCTCGGCTGACGCGCGATCCCTGGCAATCATACGGGGAGAGTGAGCATCATGAGTGGATTAAAGGTGGCCATCATCGGAGCGGGAAGTTCGTATTCGCCCGAGCTGATCGAAGGATTCGCGAAATTGAAGGACCGGCTTCCGATTTCGGAAATCGTGCTGATGGACGTAGACCGGACCCGGCTCGACATCATGCTCGGCTTTTGCACGCGGTTCGCGCGGCATTTGGACTTTCCGGTTCGCATCCGTGCGACGACCGACCGCAGGGA
Organism: Cohnella candidum; assembly: GCF_003713065.1. Lineage (NCBI taxonomy): Bacteria > Bacillati > Bacillota > Bacilli > Caryophanales > Paenibacillaceae > Cohnella > Cohnella candida. The sequence continues at coordinate 1,315,022 of NZ_CP033433.1, forward strand.
TGCGATCGAAGGAGCCGCATTCATCAACGTGCAAATCCGCGTCGGCGGCAACGCGGCCCGGATTTATGACGAGAAGATCCCGAACAAGTACGGCCTGATCGGTCAAGAAACGACGGGAGCGGGCGGATTCACGAAGGCTTTGCGGACGATCCCGGTGATGCTGGAAATCGCCCGAGACGTCGAACGGTACAGTCCGGATGCTTGGATCATTAACTACACCAACCCGGCCGGTCTCGTGACGGAAGCCGTTACGAAATATTCCAAAGCCAACATGGCGGGACTCTGCTCGGGCGGCCTGTTCCCGCGCAACTGGACGGCGAAGGCGCTGGGCGTCGATCCGGAGTCGGTGCGCTACGATTTCTACGGACTGAATCATTTGAATTTCGCTTATAACATTACCGTGGACGGACGTCCGTTAACCGACGAGGAATTCGATCTGGCGGCCGACAAGACGTTCAGCCTGGATAAAGACATGGTGAAACACCTTCGTCTGCTCCCAAGCCCCTACATGCAATACTTCTATCATAAGGGCACGCGGGTGAAGGAACAACTCGAAGCCCCGCTCACGCGCGGAGAACAGGTGCAACTGCTGGAAAAAGAAGTGTTCGCCGCTTATGCGGATCCGAACCAGAGCGAGAAGCCGGCGGCGCTCGCCAAGCGGGGCGGCGGCGGTTACTCGGAGGTCGCGCTCGGCATCATGGACGCGCTTCATAACGACTCGGACATGTGGGGCGTGGTTAACGTGCCGAACCGCGGGGCGGTTCCGCTCATGCCTCACGACGCCGTCGTGGAAATCGCCTGCAAGGTGAACAAGCAGGGCATTCACCCGATTCCGCTGCGCGATCTTCCTTCTTTCGGCTGGGGCATCATCAGCGCGATCAAAAATTACGAGCAGCTGACGGTGGAAGCCGCCGTTCACGGAGATCGGGAAAAGGCGCTGCAAGCGCTGATGGCGAACCCCCTCGTCGGCGAATACGAGATCGCCGTTCCGCTGCTGAACGATTTGCTCGAAGCGAACAAAGCTTATTTGCCGCAGTTTTTCGGGAACCGGTGAGCGATATGTCTTATTTGCTCGCGGTGGATCAAGGTTCAAGCAAGACGGTCGCCGTCGTGGGAGATTCCGCGGGCAGCATCCTCGGCTTCGGGTATGCCGGGGGGGCGTGCCACGCCAGCGACGGCATGGATACCGCGATGGCCATGGTCAGGCAGGCTTGCGATCAAGCGATGCTGCAGGCCGGCGTCACGGCTGAAAATATCTCACTGCTCGTCGGCGGACTGACCGGCGCGGATTGGGAGCATGAATACGGAATGCTGGAGGACGCCTTGATCCGCGCGATCGGCGTCCCTTCCGTTCGCGTCCATAATGACTGCGTGATCGCGCAGCGGGGCGGCACCGATGCCGGGCACAGCATCGTGCTATGCGCCGGTACGGCTTTCAACGCCGCGGTGCAAACGCCGGACGGGAACCGTTTTATTTACGGCTATTATGTCAACGACGAAGATATGGGCGGCACCTCGCTCGGGAAAGCCGCGGTCGTGGCGGTATGCAACGCGCATGTCGGGATCGGCCCGCAGACGCTCTTGACCGATATCGTGCTCCAGTATTACCGCGTTTCCTCGGTTGACGAGCTCCTGTTCCGGCGGATCGAAGGAAAGCTTCAGCCCTACAAGAACGCCGCGCCGCTTCTGTTCGAAGCGGTGAAAGCGGGAGATCCGGCGGCGATCGATATCTTGGAGCAGCACGGCAAATCCCTGACGCGTTACGCTTTAGCCGGTCTGCAGCGGATCGGCGAATCGTCCCTGCGCACCGACGTCGTGCTGTCGGGAAGCATTTTCAAGGCGGAGGATCGGCTGCTGCAAACGGTGATCGCCGAGACGCTGGCCAAGGAAGCGCCGCACGCGAACGTCGTCGACGCCCTGTACGAGCCGGTGGTCGGAGCTTATCTGCTCGGCCTGGATAGCATTCATGGCGCCGCGTTCCCCCTGAAAAATGAGAGATTGCAGGAGAGTGCGGCCCGGTTCGGTTTGTTCCGGTTGACGAATAACAAGGAAGAAGGGGTCATCCCGTGAGTACGAGAATGCGGCAAGAAATTCTGGACACCCGCGAGGTCTGCCTCGCGTTCGCGCGGTCGGATCGTTCGCGGTTCGAGCGCAGCAACCGGGAGCTTCGCGCCCGGGGCCAAGTCATCCTGATGGGGACGGGCGCATCGCTGAACGCCTGCAAAGTAAGTCAATACGCCTTCATGAAGGAAGCGGGAATCCTGCCGCATGTGATGCCGGCGTCGGATGTCTCGCTCCTCGAAAATGTCGCGGATCGCGATACGCTGGTCATTTTGGTGTCGCAATCCGGCGCCAGCTACGAAACGAAGGTCGCGGTCGAATTTTTGAAGCGGCACGGAGTCACTGTCTGGGGCATCACCAATATCGGCGATTCCCCGCTCGCCCTCCAAGCCGACGAAACGTTCCTCATGAACGCCGGCGAAGAGGTCAGCTCCGCCACCAAGACGTACGCCGCGACGCTGTTGATTTTGTACGCCATGGCGGCAGGCGGGAGCGACGCGTTCCTGCGCCGGTTGGCCGAACTGCCCCGCGCCGTGGAGGAAACGCTCGCCGTCAGCGAGAGCAAGATCGCCGCATGGGCGGAGGTCCTGGGCAAGCGCGATAAATTTTACGTGCTGGGCGATCGGGCGTTTGGCGTGACCGCTCAGCAAGGGGCGCTCGTGGTGAAAGAGAAAACGTTCCTGCACGCGGAAGGCATGTCGCTGTCCGAATTCCGGCACGGGAACATCGAGGTCGTGGAGCCGGGGCTGCCGATCGTGGTGGTCGCCGCGGCGGACAGTATCGGCGAATCGCGGATGCATGCCGATCATTTGGCTTCGATCGGGGCGGAAGTGTACTGGATCGGGGATCGCGAGGCGTCCTCCGAGCGGATTCCTTCCGATCGGTCGCTTGTGCTGCCCGGATTGGACGACACGGCCATGTCGCAAATTACGACGGTTCTGCCCCTCATGATGCTGGCCGAGAACATCGCCGCGATGAAGGGGTATGACGTGGACGGATTCCGCCACATCTCCAAAGTGGTCGGTCAATATTAACGAGGAGGGCGCCATGTTCACCTATAGCGAGCAAGGTTTATTTCAAGAATCCGAGGGGCGGTCCCGGCAGGTGTCCGGTCCTTTCGGCCTTTCCGTGCGTTTAGATTCTTCAGGTGCTTTGGAGGCTCTGCTTCCGGACGGGACCGAGCGGTCGGAAGGAACGGACCGGGTCGGCCGGTATCAGGAGGTCGTCTGCCGGTACCGCCATGCCGAGGAGTTCGTCAGCGCAAGGCTCGTCCTCCGGTTCTACGGAGACGTCTTGCTGGCTTCCGTCGAAGCGTCCACAGTAAATTCGAACGACTTCGGCAAGCAGAAGTGCTTCGCGCCCGAGAGCGGCATCGTGATTACCGTATCCCCGTCTGAAACGATCGAAGGCTTGATGGCCAATTATCAGCACAAAGACTGGTGGACGCGGCCCCACTTTTCCTCGGATCCGGCAGCTTTGCCGAGCCGGACGCAATCGGTGCTGTGGCTTTCCGAGTCCGGCTATCGGTACTTACTGCCGGTCGTGGGACCGGTCTGCCGGACCGAAGCTGCCGGCTCGGTGGAAGGCTTCTCGCTGCGCGTCTCGCCGTATCAGGACGGACATATCCGCGTGAATACGCTCGCTTTCGCGATGTCGGCAGGCCGCGATCCGTTCGAACTCGTACGCGTCTCCGTGGATGCCGCCATCCACGCGTTGGATATGCCGACGCTCCCACGAGAAGCGAAGAAGTATCCCGAAATCCTGGACGGACTCGGCTGGTGCAGCTGGGACGCATTCTATCATAAGGTTGACGAAAAAGGTCTGCTGGCCAAAGCGGATGAATTGCAGAAGCTCGGCCTGCCGGTCGCTTGGGTGATGATAGATGACGGATGGTCGGATATTCGGGACGGCAAGCTAGCCGCGTTCGACGCCGATCCGGTGAAATTCCCTCAAGGACTCGGCCATGCGATTCGGGAATTGAAGACGACGTACGGCATCCCGCATGTCGGCGTATGGCATACGATCGCCGGCTATTGGGGAGGCATCCACCCGGAGAGCGGCATCGCCAAGGAGACGCGCGACTCTCTGTTCCAAGTGCCCCGGGGCAATCTGGTTCCTTACCCGGAGGCCGGCAAAGGCTTCGGATTCTGGAATGCCTGGCACGGTTACCTGCGCCGGCAAGGCGTCGATTTCGTCAAGGTCGACAGCCAGAGCGCGGTGCTGAATTTCTTCAACGGGCAGCGTTCCATCGGCGAAGCGGCATCGGCCGCCCATACCGCGCTGGAAGCGTCGGTTGCCTTGCATTTTGACAAAACGATCATCAACTGCATGGGCATGGCGGCGGAAAACGTCTGGCATCGTCCGAACTCCGCGGTATCGCGAAACAGCGACGACTTCGTTCCGCAGGAGAAGCGGGGATTCCCCGAGCATGCGCTTCAGAACGCCTATAACTCGTTCTATCACGGCGCGTTTTATTGGGGCGACTGGGATATGTACTGGAGCCGCAACCACGACGACGTGCAGAGCGCGGTGCTCCGTTCGGTCAGCGGCGGTCCGATTTATGTCAGCGATGCGCTGGAAAAAACGGACCCCGCCAAAATCTGGCCGTTGATCTACCGCGACGGCCGGATCATCCGGTGTGACGGCACGGCCAATCCGACCGAGGATTGCCTGCTTCGAAATCCTGCCGAAGAAGCGCTGCCGCTGAAGCTCTGGAACACCGCGGGCGCAACGGGAGCGGGCATCGTAGCCGCGTTCCACATCAGCGCGTCGGCGGAAGACGTTCAAGGCAGCGTCGGGCCGCGGGACGTTCCGGGGCTTGCGGGCGAACGCTTCGCAGTCTATGAGCATTTCACCGGCACCGTGTCCTTTGTCGGGGCGGAGGAGCGCATTTCGTTCCAGCTGAAGGAAGGCGGCTATGCCCTCTATACGATCGTGCCCGCGGACAGCTCCATCGCAGCGATCGGACTGGCGGACAAATACGTGTCGTCCCATGCGGTTCGCAGCTTCCGGCAGGAGAACAATCGGGCCGTGATCGGGCTGCGGGAGGGCGGCCGGTTCGTTTTCGCGGCGGAAGCGGAGCCGAAGCGCATATTATGCAACGGCGAGGAAATCCGCTGGAAGAAAGCCGGCGACCGGCTGTATGAAGTGGATTGCTCCGGCGCGGCCGGCGAAACGGTGATTGAAATCGAGCTGCCTTAACCGGCAGCTTTTCATTTATCGGCCAAGGGGAGGAACGAACGAAGATGGGCTTGGGCTTGACGATAGGAGAGACGGAATTGCCGGTGATCGCGTCCGTCGATACGGCGGTCGTCGGCGGTTCATTCGCCGGGTTGGCCTGCGCATTGGAACTGGCGAAAGCGGGACGCCGGGTTATGGTGATTGAGCCGCGCACGTATTTGGGCAGGGAGCTGACGGCAACGCTGCGTCCTTGGCTCTCGGTCCAGGGGGAAGCGGAGCGGCCGGAGTTGATCCGGCTCGTGCTGCAGGACCAAGAGCCGCCGGCGAGCAGAAGCGGCTTCGTTCCGCTGCATCCGGACCGGCTGAAGCTCAGCTTGGAAGAGGCACTTGAGGCGCGGGGAATCGGGCTGTTGTACGCTTCGCTCCCGGTCGGCGTGGAGACGGGTGGAGGCCGTATTTCCGGTCTCGTCATCGCGAACAAGTCCGGCCGCCAACTGATCCGCTGCGGGGAAGTGGTGGATGCGACCGAAACGGCGCTCGTCGCCGGCCTGTGCGGAAACGACGTCTCCGGTTCGGAGTCAGAGGCGCGCTTTTTACGTACGCTGGAATTCGTCGGCGTCCGGTTCGACGATGGCGTGCCGGATCGGCTTCCGATTCCGGCAGGGATTGGATCGGCCTCGGGTGAAGCTGTGTGCCGACGGGGTTACCGGGACGACGGACACCTGTGCGTAGAATTCGCCATCTCCGCGCCGGCCTCGAATACGCTGGAGGCGAGCCGCGAACGGGAAATCGCGGGCCGCGAAATCGGCATGAAACTGGCCGTTCATTTGCTGCGGGAGGTCCCGGCGTTTCAGAAAGCGGTGCTGAGCGCCTCGTCGCATGAGCTTTACGGACCGTTCGCCTCGGACGCTGCAGCGGATCCGGCCATCCCGGAACCGAAGGAGACCGCGGCCCGATTGCCGGGCGTATGGTCGATTTACCTTCCGCTGCTTCGGGACGGAGGGACGGCATGCCTGGATGCGTATTATGGAGCGGCAGCAGGGGAGGGCATTGCCCGCTGGATCCTGCGGCAAGAATTCGAAGAAGCTTACACGGATCACTCGCTTTCGTCGACCCTCGTATCCGAAGAGACGGCAGCCGATCGTGCATGGGAAGATGCCGACGTTCGAATTCCAGTCCTGGAAGGACGTTGGCCGATGGAATGCGTGACTTCGATGCGCGTGCCCACGCTGGCGCCTGCCGACATTCTCGTCGTCGGGGGCGGATCGGGCGGCGCGCTGGCTTCGATTACGGCAGCCCGCGAGGGGATGCGGACGCTGCTCGTCGATCTCAATCCCGGATTGGGAGGAACCGGTACTTACGGCGGCGTGGACAGTTATTGGTTCGGCCGCAAGGTCGGATATGCAGAACGGCTCCAGGAAGCGGTCCTCGGCCTTCAGCAGGTGCTCCGATATAAAGGCCACAAATGGAACTTGGAAGCTAAGATGCATGCGCTGCTGTCGCAAGCCGTAGACGCCGGCGTGGAACCGCTGCTGAACGCGATCACGTTCGGCGCCGTGACCCGGGGCAACCGCGTATGCGGAGCGGTCGTCGCCACGCGTTGGGGCCCGCGAAGCGCATCCGCGGAAGCGATCATCGACGCGACGGGCGACGGAGACGTGGCGGCTTTCGCCGGCGCGGAGTACGTCTACGGCTCCGCCAAGGATCATACCGTCATGTGGTATTCGCTGGCGCAATTCCAAGCCCCCGACAAAATCCAGAACAACTTCACCAGCATGGTCGACGTCTCCGACGTCTTCGACTATACGCGCGCTATCCTGGCAGGTAGACGGCGGGGCAGCGGCTGCCATGACCACGGCATCTACGTGGCCACGCGGGAAAGCCGCCACATCGTGGGCGACACGGTGATGAAGCTGTCCGACCAGCTGCTTCACCGCCGCTGGCCTGACGTCGTCAACATCCATTTCAGCAACCACGACGTCAAAGGGGTCAGCGGCGCGGATTGGGTCAACGTGGGGCTCATTCCGCCGAACCTGGAAATCGAAATTCCTTATGCGATGCTGCTGCCGAAAGGGCTGGAAGGCATTCTTCTTTCCGGCAAGGCGGTCTCGGCGACGCATGATGCCCTGCCCGCCATCCGCATGCAGGCGGACCTCGAGAATCTCGGCGCTGCGGCAGCGTTGGCGGCGGCAGCCGCCGTCCGCGGGAAAACGACGCCCCGAGGCATCGACGTACCGGCGCTGCAAGCCCGGCTAGCCGAAGAGGGCCTGCTCCCGGATTCCGTCCGGGACCGGCAGCTCGCTCCGATCGTCTATGGCGACGAGGACTTGTTGCGGCTTGTCGATTCCCTGGAGGCGGAACAGCCGTTATACGAATACTCCAACATGCGGATGAACGAAATTTACCGGACGCCGATTCCGTTCGTGGAAGTCTGTTCGGCCGGTCCCCGCATCGTTCCGTTTCTCGAGAAAGCACTGGACGGGGCGGCAGGACTCAGACGGCTGCGGATCGCCCAAGCGCTCGCGATGCATGGCTCGAACGCCGGCGTGCCGGTATTGATCGAGAAGATCATGAAGGACTTGAACGGCCCAGAGCTTCCTCCCCGGACCGCGGAGATCATGTACGTCCAGCTTCCGCCGGATCACGGCGCGATGCCCGATTCGGCCTATCTGCTCTATTCGCTGGCGGAAGCCAGGGATAAACGGAGCATCGCGGTATGGCGTCGCGTCGCGGATCTTCTTCAACCGACGGAAGAAGATTTTAAGGATACTTGGAAAGGCATCTACTACTTCGTGGACGCCGTTTGCCAAGGGGCCGAGCGTCTCGGCGATCCCGATGCGGTGCCGGTGCTGAAACGCATGCTCGAGGTTCCTTTGCTGCGCGGTCAACAGACGGCAGCAGGCTATCAACCGGATTATTTCCTCGAACGGAGGGCGATGCTGGAACTGGCGATCGCCCGGGCTCTTGCGCGCTGCGGCAGCCCGGAAGGTTACGAAATCCTGATCGCGTACGTGAACGATGCGCGTTCCCTTCTTGCCAAACAAGCGCTGCTTCAATTAAAGAGGCTGAGCGGCCGCGATTTCGGGAAAAACCGGCACGAATGGCGGGCATGGCTGGAAGCCGGCAAGAGACGCCTGCTTCCGCAGCCGGCATCCGGCGCCTTGGACGTGGAAACGAACAGCGAAACGCTTTTGAGGCAAATCGTAGGTTGATATTCGGGAGGAAAGCAATACGATGAAAATTCACCTTACGGGAAATCTCGGCGGCATGGAGGAAGGCCTGCACATGCTGATCGGGCAACTCGGGATCGAACTCGATCCGGAAGGCATCGAACTGGAAGTGGAGCCATCGGACGAGGACATGCTCGAAGTTGCCTGCGAGGGCGGCAAAGGCCGGATCCGTTTCCGGAAGCCTGTGCATTTCTATCGGGCGCTGGGATTATGGGTACAATCCAGAAGGGAACGGGAGACGTTCCGGCACGTCGAGCGGCCCCGGTTCGAGACGAACGGCGCGATGATCGACGTGTCCCGCAACGCCGTCTTGACGGTGGACTCGGTCAAACGCCTGCTCCGAAGCATGGCGCTCATGGGATTGAATCGCCTGATGCTGTATACGGAGGACACCTTCGAGGTGAGGGAATATCCGTATTTCGGCTACATGCGGGGGCGTTATACGCAAGAAGAGCTGCGCGAATGCGATGATTACGCGGCGGCCCTCGGCATCGAGCTCGTTCCGTGCATACAGACGCTTGGACATTTGACGGAAGCCCTCAAGTGGAACTACGCGGCGGACATCCGCGATACGCCGGACATCCTGCTGGCCGGCGCCGAGAAAACTTACGCGTTCATCCGCGACATGATCCGCGCGGCTTCGGCGCCGCTGCGCAGCCGGACGATCCATATCGGCATGGACGAAGCGCACCAGCTTGGTTTGGGCCGCTATTTGGACCTCCACGGCTACAGGAAGCGGTTCGACATCATGAATGAGCATTTGAAGCGAGTCGTGGACATTTGCGCGGAGTTCGGGCTCTCCCCGATGATTTGGAGCGACATGTATTTCCGGCTCGGATCCAAAACCGGCGGCTACTACGATCTCAACGCCGAAGTGTCGGCGGACGTCATCGCCGAAATGCCGAATAACGTTCAGTTCGTTTATTGGGATTACTACCACGGGGACGCCGAGTTTTATCGGGCGTTCATCCGCAAGCACAAAGAATTCGGTTCCGTACCCGTATTCGCGGGCGGCGTATGGACCTGGGGGAGTATGGCGCCCAACTACGGCAAAACGATCATCACGACGGAAGCGGCTCTTCGCGCATGCAAAGATGAAGGCGTGCGCGACGTGTTCGCCACCCTGTGGGGCGACAACGGAGCGGAAACGAGCGTCTTTACCGGACTGGCGGGGCTGCAGCTGTTCGCCGAGCACGGTTATGCGGACGAGGTCGACCGCGCCGAACTGGCGAAGCGGTTCCGCCTATGCGCGGGCGGCGAGCTGGAGGATCATTTGGCGTTGAACGAATTCGACGAGACGCCGGCCGTATCCGAAGGCAACATGCACGAGTCGAATCCGTCCAAGTTCTTGTTATGGCAGGACGTGCTTGTCGGCTTGTACGACGAGAACGTGAAACCTTTCCCCATGCGCGAGCATTACGCCAAGCTGGCTGAGCGAATGTCGCTGGCGGCGGGCCGGGCGGGAGAATGGAACCGGCATTTCGAATTCTACGCCCAGCTGGCCCGGGTTCTGGAGCGCAAAGCGGATGCCGGAATCCGGCTGAAAGCGGCTTATGACGAACGAAACCGGGAGACGCTCGGACAAGTGGGCGCTGAGTTGGCGGCCTTGGCCGGCGAGACGGATCTTCTGCGCAAGCAGCACCGGGCGGTATGGATGGCGGAAAACAAACCGTTCGGCTGGGAAGTCGTCGACATACGGTACGGCGGTTTACTGGCGCGGCTGGAGACGGCTTCGCAGCGGGTCCGGGACTACATGGACGGCACGATCGACGGGATCGACGAGCTGGAAGCCGACCGCCTATTCTACGATGCGCCATGGAAAATGCCGCAAGGGGCACTCGGCCGCGGCGCCTACCACCGCATCGTAACCGCCGGCGCTTTCCTATAAATGACCGCGAGGTGAAAACGGATGAAATGGAGCTCTGTTAACAGCGCATCGGCCGCCGGACAGGAAATCAGGATTTATCCTCCGGACCGGCAGGATGGAGATACTTACTTACAGTTTGCCTCTATGTTGGAGGTATGGAATCCGGAAACGGGGGAGACGGAAGAAGTCCCCGTTCGGGACATACAGTCTGTCGGGGAGGGCTTCCGGGCGGCGGGGGAATCCGCGTTATTCGAAGCCGCTTCGGAATGGGTTGCCGTCCAAGGAGAAGGTGGCGGTTTCGACGTCACCCTGACGTTAAATTATAAGGGAGACCAGCCTTCGGCGTTCGGCTTGACGGTTCGCGGCGGGCTCATCGGACCGGGACGGCCCGATTGGATGATCCCCGGCGCCTTCTACAAAGAAAACCGCTTCGAGAAAAATTTGCGTCCCTATCCCCGTTACGATTACAACGGCGGAGATCCCGAGAAAATGGTGTCGGACTTCTGGTCGTTCCGCGCCGACCGGGCCGCGCTCCCGGCCGTATTCGCCTGGAACGACGGCATGTGCGGCGCTCTGTGCGTCGACGAGATGTCGGAGCTGGGCCTAAACGGTCTCGGATTCCGGGGTAACGCCGAGGGGACTTCCATCTGGCTGCAGTTCCCGTACAGGGAAGAGCCGGTGACCTTCGTCGGCAGCGCCGTGCCGCAGCCGGCCGACCGGACGTCATTCCGGTTCGAGCCGGGGGTTTCTGTGACGCTACGATGGAAAGTTTATGCGGCGGAAGCGGACCCCCATGCGTACAATCCGTTCGTTCGGCGGATGTACCGCTTTCACGGGAAGGAGCACGGCTTAAATCCGTGGATGGGCCTCGAGAAAGCGGCCGAGCTGACCGCATACGGTTTGTATACGTGGCACTACCACCCCGAGAACCAGCTTCTGTACGAGACGGCGGCGTTTGATCGCGAGTTTAACAACAATGTCAAAGGCATGGGCGACCGTCCCCACATGCACGTCGGGTGGGTGAGCGGCGCACCGTACGCATACGCCTTGCTCGCCTACGGACGGCGAAAGGGGCATGAAGCATACACGGACGCCGGCATCGGCGTGCTCGACAAAGTCGCGTCCGGACTTGCGCCCAACGGCACTTTCTGGGCTTCCTGGGTCGAAGGCAAGGGATGGACGGCCGGTTGGAACCCGAAATCGACGTGGCTGCAGGCGCGTACGATCGCGGAAGCCACGCTGTTCATGGCGAGGGCGCTGGCGTTCGAGAAAAGCCGGGGCTTCTCGCATCCCGAGTGGGAGAAGGCCGTGCTCTCCAATCTCCGTTTCGCGGCGACGCACCAGCGGGAAGACGGAAATTTCGGCTCCTACTACCACTGCGAAACCGGAGACGTCGAGGAATGGGACGGCGCGGGAGGACTGTTGTGGATTGCCGCGCTGCTCGAAGGGGCGTCTTATTTCGGGGAAACGGCCTTCACGGAAGCCGCTCGCAAAGCCGGCGGCTATTATAAGCGTTTCGTGCTCGAGGAGTACATCTATGGCGCGCCGGAAGACGTGCATTTGACGCCGACGTCGGAGGATGCGTACAATGCGGTCGTGTCCTACGTGATGCTGTACGAGTCCGACCGGAATCCGGAGTGGCTTGGGCTCGCGTCCAGCGCGGCGGATTGGATGATGACTTTCCGTTGGACGTATAACTTGCAGTTTCCGGCTCATACGCTGCTCGCGCAATACGATTACCGGTCGCGGGGAGCGGATCAGGCTTCGACGTCCAACCAGCATCTGCACAACTACGGGTTGTTCTGCGTGCCGGAAATGCTCCGGCTCTGGAATTACACCAAGGACGATTATTATCTGGAACGGACGCGGGACCATATTGCGTGCTTCCTGCAGTTCATCGCCAGGGAAGACGGGGATTTCAACGCGTATAAGGGCATGGTTACGGAGCGGTTCTACAACACCAACTGCTTCCAGCCCAAAGGCATGATGCTGACGTTATCGCACTCTTGGTGCATCGGCCTCATTCTGTACGCGGCCCAAGAAGCGCTGCCGATGGCGGAAGCGTTGGGTTTATCCGCCGACTAAAGTGAGGGAGGGGCCGCCGCAAGGCGGTCCTTTTTTTGCAGGATCGAGAGAGGATTACACATCCGAGATAGGCAACCGTTCCGTTCAAGTTTATAATTTAAGTATTCGAGGTTCCTGGATGCTCATGTTTTGGGAAAGATGGTGATGAATGTTGCAGCGAGAAGAAGGTTTCGAACCGATATTGGACATTCAGGAAATGTTCACGTTCATCGCGGAGAAATCCCAAAACATCATTTCTTCATACTCAGCGGACGGCATATTTACTTATATCTCTCCGTCCGTGAAGGCTCTGCTTGGTTATACGCCTGAAGAGGTCATCGGAAGGCCGGCAACGGACTTCAATCACCCGGAAGACAATATCAAATTGCGGGGATTCCGAGACACCTTCGTGATCGATCAGGATACGGTGCGATTTACCGGACGCGTACGGCATAAAAACGGGCAATATCGCTGGTTTGAGACGACCGTGGAGTATATTCGCGAACCGTCAGAAAACATCATTCAGACGATCGGCGTCGGGCGTGACATTACGGACCGCAAAGAAGCGGAAGAAACCATTTCGTTTCTCGCTTATCACGACGCTTTGACCGATCTGCCGAACCGGCGTTTGTTTACGGATCACGTTCGCGAGAAGTTAGTCGAACACGCCGGTCTTCACGGATTGATGCTGCTGGATTTGGATGGATTTAAATGCGTGAACGATACGTTTGGACATGACGTTGGCGACTTGCTTTTGACGGAAGCGGCAAAAAGGTTGAAAAATACGGTGGGAGACAGAGGGTTCGCGGCTCGCTGGGGCGGGGATGAGTTTACGATTTTTCTCGCCCGCCTCTCCCAAAGGGAAGAGTTGGAGGAGTTCATTCGCCGGATTGAGGAAGTCATTTCCGAGCCATTTCTGATTGAAGGCCATTCGCTGTCCGTTCGCGCAAGCATCGGCTCCTCGTTGTACCCCGAAGATGGAGAATCCGTGGAGTCGCTTATCCGCAAAGCCGATTCCGGGATGTATCGCGTGAAAAACCGGGAGAAAAAGCCGTGAAAATCGAGGGCTAAACGGCGATCTTGGAGTCATTTGCGGAACGGTTTTATCGGATGGTATGATGGACCTGCCAATGACTACCGACAAGGAGAGATCGAACGAATGTATCAATCTCTGCAGGAATTTCAAGCCGATTGGGCGCACGAATCCTCGCTCACGCTGAAAGTGCTCTCCGTCCTGACCGACGAGTCCTTAAAGCAAGCCGTATCCGAAACGAAAGGCAGAACGCTGGGGCAATTGGCGTGGCATGTGGCGACAAGCGTCACGGGCATGTTCGGAGCCGGCGGCGTGCAGGTGGATGCACCGGGCTTCGCAGCTCCCGTGCCGAACCGCGCGCAAGAAATCGTTGACTGTTATCGGAAAGCAAGCGAAGGCGCCGCGGCCGCGCTTCGGGAACAGTGGACCGACGCCAAGCTGTCGGAGAAATTGCTGCTGTTCGGATCGATCGACACCACCTACGCCGGATTGCTGAATCTCATCATTCGCCATGTAATCCATCACCGCGGACAAATGACGATCCTGATGCGGCAAGCCGGCCTCGTTCCTCCGGGCGTTTACGGACCGAACGAGGAAGAAAACGCTGCGATGAGAGCAAATCATTAATCGGATCGCCAGCCTTCAAACCGCAATCCCCAACTTCCGTTGGGGATTCTTTTTGCGAAACGGCGATTTTGACCCGAAGCCTGTTAGGGACGGTCGCCGCGGGAATCGTCTCGATCACGTTGCTGCGTTTGTTGTTTTAATCCCAAATCTGGGGCCTGTCGAGACCGGCCATTCGCATATACTGCAAAAACTGTCCCGCGTGCACGGCATCATGGTAGGAGATTCGAAGCAGCATATCCCCGAGTTGACGGCGGTAGCCCACGTCGCTTCGATCAATGACCCGGGTTCGCAGCTCTTCCTCCGACAGAGTCTCCACATAAGTGATGAAGTCGCGAAAGTAGGGTTCGGACAACGCGATTTCTTGCTCAACGGATACAACGGGCTCATCCGCGTACGGCGGTTGCGTTTTCGATGGCAAAGAACCGTTGTTTTTCAAGATCATATGGTATCCGTAACTGGCGCCCCATACGTGGCGGATCATTTCACCGAAAGATAATGCGTGCCGATCCGGGCGCCACGTCAACCATTCGTCCGGCAGGGACCTCCATAACAGAATCGACCGACGGCGCGTTTCCTTCAAATTCAAAATAGCGAGTTCCGCAGCGTTCAAGCGATGATTCCTCCTTAAGCGATGGGTGACGAATTCATTGTAGGACGAAAAAGTTTCGGGTATCATCGAAATATGAATGCATATCCGGATTTTTCTTATGTCGCAAAGTTAATCGCGGAGCCGGCAAGGGCGGCCATCCTGAATGGCCTCATGGACGGGAGCTCACTGCCGGCCGGCGAGTTGGCCTACAGGGCTAGCGTTTCCGCACCCACGATCAGCTCCCATCTCGCTAAATTAGTAGAGGGGGGCCTCATTACCGTACATCAGCAAGGCCGCCACCGTTACTTTAAAATCGCCGACGCATCGGTTGCGGAAATCCTGGAGAAGCTTGGAACATTAGCGCCTCCCGTACAGGTCCGTTCGCTTCGACAATCCGAAGAATTGAAACGGGTTCGTCGTGCACGTACATGTTACGACCACTTGGCTGGAGAACTGGGAGTAGGCTTGGCCGAATCGTTGGTGAAAAGGAATATGATCATACTCGAAAACGGGGAATACGCGGTTACGGAGCCGGGAAAGGAGCTGTTCTCACGCTGGGGAATCCGTCTCGAGGAAGCGAGGGTGAAGCGAAGGGTCTTCGCGAAGGCTTGCCTGGACTGGAGCGAGAGGAGGTTTCATATCTCGGGCTGGTTGGGAGCGGCGATGGCAACGCGATTCTTCGAACTCGGATGGATCGAAAGGGTCGACGGCAGTCGAGCGGTCCGACTTACGGAAGCAGGCAAGGCTGCCTTGAGGGAGGATCTGGGATATGTTGAAACTATTCGAATATAACTGGCAAGTTCGCCAAGATTGGTTCGATTGGTGCGAGACGGTGAGTGAAGAAGAGTTGATGAAAAAACGCACCGGCGGCATCGGCTATATCCTTCCCACTCTGTATCACATAGTGGCGGTCGAGTATGGCTGGATCTGCGGGGGCATTCAAGGTATAACGATTGAAATCCCTTCGTTCGAGGCGGTGGCCGGCTTGCAGCAAATCAGAGCTTGGTCAGCCCGCTGCCACGCGGAACTTGCTCCATTCGTCTACGGCTGGAATGACGGCTTGGAAGACCGCATCATGATCGATATCACGGATGAAGGGGAACGGGAAGCTCACACATACGGCGAAGTGATGCGGCACGTCATTGCCCATGAAATCCACCACATCGGTCAATTATCGGTTTGGTCGCGAGAAATCGGGAAGAAGCCGGTGAGTGCGAATTTGATCGGCAGAGGGTTATTCGATTGACAGAAGCCAAGCCGCAAGTACGCAAGAGAAACGAGCTCATTCATTTCTTGCCCTCAACGATCACAATCGAACAATTGAAAGCGATGAAAATAGGGGCGGTTTGTGAGCTGACCGGCTCTTCCTCGGATGTCACGGTGGATCATTTTATTCCGGTTGCATGGGGGCACGGCGGTCAATACACGGGCAATCTGTTTTTCGTCAAACGGAAACTGAACGTGTTGAAATCGAATTTGAATCCGTTCAAGTGGATTAAGAAAGCGGCGCTAAGCGAAGATTTGAACTTGACAAAGTGGGACCGGCTGGTGAGGCGTCTGGCGGAAGAAAACGAACTGAGCGTGAAGGAATTCCGGCGTTACGTCAATTGGTGCGAGAAGCATAAAAGAACGAAAGAGCAACTGCTGGCGGATCGCAGGCCGTCGCTGGTATTGTGGTTGGAGGACTCGGCGCAGCATTAAAAAACGATCGCTCCCGGCAGGGAACGATCGTTTTTCCGTATTACTGCTCTTCGTTGTAAATTTTCCAAATGTCCCCGACCTTGATGAGATAGTAACGTCCATCCAAGCTTTCGGTTTCTTCTTGCGTAGAGTTCTGATATGTTGCGGTGACCTTAATTTTACCTCCCGTAGAATCTACCACCGCCAATCGATCCGAAAGCTCCGACACTTTCAATTGTTCTTCGGAAAGGATTTCGGCTTTGAATTGTACGTTGTTGTTGATCATGTCTTTCATTTCTTCCACGGCATCCATGTGATAGGCCAACTCGTAGCCCGTGAAATTCGTTAGATAGTTATCGATCGGCCCCGTATTGATGGCTTCGACTTGTTCCTTCACCGAGCGGTTGATGGCATCGAACAACTCGGCTTCACTTGGAAGGCTTGTGTTTTCTTTCATGACGGCTCGGTTGAGCACGACCATCACCTGGGCACGCGTTGCCCAATTTTTCGGGGAGAACGTCGTTGCCGTCGTACCGCTGATGATGCCGGTGTTGTACGCTTTTTCAATAGACTCCGTCGCGTAGAATTGGGGGACATCCGTAAATTGGGTCGTACCGGTGTTAAAAGTAATCGATTGTTTGGATTCGAATGCTTGGACGATCATCGTGGCCATTTCGGCGCGGGTGATTTTCTTGGAAACTCCGAAATGGGCGGCATCGATTCCGTTAACGATTCCGAGCGCGCTGGCGATACGAATTTGGTTGGTGTACCAATAGCCGGAACGCACGTCTTCGAAGTTCTTGCCCGGCAAATCCGTGTTCAAGCCGAGAATTTGAACCAGGGCCACGACGAATTCGGCACGCGTCATATAGCCGTCCGGATCAAAATGCGTGTAACCGTCGGCATCGATGTATTTTCCTTTGACGAAGTCGGCGTTCAGGAAGTTATCGATATAAGACTGAGCCCAATGTCCATCAATATCTGCAGCGATGTATCGATCGGACTCTGCGGCGAAAGCGGGAACGGTAAATACCAGCGACATCAGCAGAAGGGCGGCCGTGGTAAACAGTTTTTTCATCGTCTCTCTCCCTATTTCTGTAATGAAACACAGGGAAAATCATAGCAAATGAACGCCCGGCATTTCATTAGGAGGTTAAAGGTAAATAGCGGCCAGGCTGCCAAATGGCAGACGTCATTCGACATGATACAATGAAATAGAATGAAGAGGAGAGGGATGTGCGAGGAATGGTGAAGAGTCGTACGGTTTTGTTATTCGTGTTCGTCTTCTCGATGGTATTGGCAGGCTGCAGCAAACCGTCGAAGTCGGCAGATTCTGCCGCAGATCAAAAGGTCGAGGTAACCGTCTCGGCTGCCGCCAGCCTCACCGATGCGTTGGGTGAAATCCAAAAAAACTACGAATCCGCGCATGGCAACGTCAAATTGAACTTTAACTTCGGAGCTTCCGGCGCTCTGCAGCAACAGATCGAGCAAGGCGCGCCGGCCGATTTGTTTTTGTCCGCCGCTTCGAAGAATATGAAGGCGCTTATAGATAAGAAGTTGATCGATGCCGACAACCAAATCCCGTTGTTGACGAACGAATTGGTCGTGGTGACTCCGGCGGAAGGCAGCATTCCCATCGGGAGTTTAACGGATCTCACGAACAGCGGCGTGAAGAAGGTCGCGATCGGCATTCCCGACAGCGTTCCTGCCGGCAATTACGCCAAGCAGGCGTTGACGGCCGCCAAGCTGTGGGATGCGCTGCAGGGCAAAATGGTTCAAGGGAAGGACGTCAGACAAGTCCTTCAATACGTGGAAACCGGCAATGCCGATGCCGGTTTCGTTTACAAGACCGATGCGTTAACATCCTCGAAGGTAAAAACCGCGGTAACGGTGGATCCCGCAACCTACCCGGCCATCGAGTATCCGATCGGGATCGTGAAAGCGACGAAACACGGCAAAGAAGCGAAAGTTTTTTACGATTACCTTCAATCGAAGGAAGCGCTGGATGTTTTCGTGAAGTACGGATTTTCCATTCCCGCAAAATGACGAAGAAAGACCCGATCATCGCTTGCGTGATCGGGTCTTTCCGTTAGTCGGTAATATTCCGGGTATAGTATTCGATGATGTCTTTGCGGCGAACGATGCCGAGGAAGACGCGATCGTCGTCCACGACAGGCACGAAGTTCTGATCGGCGGCCAGCGCCAGCATATCGTCCAAATCCGCGCCAAGCGCAACGCACTCGACCTTCAATCGCTTTTTAATCGCGACGACGGGAATTTCGTGCATGTTATCGAATGCCAGGCCCGGCGTCGATTTCAATTTCCACAACAAATCTCCCTCGGAAAGCGTTCCGTAATACATTCCTTTTTCGTCCAGGATGGGAATAGCCGAATAGTGGCAAGCCTCTAATTTGTCCAAGGCGTCTTTCATGGTGGAGGAAGTCGTGAGGTAAGAAACCTCGTTCTTGGGATACAGAAACGATTTGATATCCAAGGGATCACGCTCCTTTGGTATATTAAAACATATTTCGCCTCGGGACGCATGTGGGAGTGACAGGGAACGCTGGGGTGCACTACGGAATGAATTTGATGGATCTCTTGATGATCGGAAACAGCCATTTCACGCCTTGCGGGGTCAAGGAATCGGCGATCAGGTGAGAGGCGTACCCGGCAGCGGATGTCAGCATGATGCCCTGAATCCCAAGCTGCGTCTCCAGCCCCCAACCGATATATCCCCACAGGAGAAGCGCCCATACCGTATGCGTCATCCCCCGATGTTTGAGCCAAGGAGCCCACGCGACGAACACGCCGAGTTCAAGCAGCCATCGTTGATCGATCCGTATGCCGTAATAGACGACTCCCAGTCCGATGAGGCTGGTCAGCGCATTCCGAATCGTGCCTTGCGAGGTGGCGAGGCCGAGCAAGAGCACCGTGCCTGCGATGGCGGCGAATGCCGGGTAAAACCGATCTTCTGAGAAATACAAATACGCATTCCCGATGGCGAGCAGGACGCCTGCCCAGAGACCGAAGTGGTGAATCCATCTGGAGAGTTGGCTGAGCTTCCCGTTTAACAGGCTGGTCCCGTCCAAATCCGCGGCGAGAGCGGAAAACGACGCGACGGATACGTAAATGGCCGCATGTTCGAGCCGGAACGGAAAATAGACGGCGGCTGCAGCGCCTACCAAAGATCCGATGGCCAGATGAGTCGATCCTTTCATATTCCCTCCGCTGACTGACAAAGATGAGTTTTCGAAGGCAAACATACGTTTGCTTAGACAGACAGTATACACCGATCCGGCCGCGCGAAACAACCCAACGCCCTATGCGCTTTTCCGAAATCAGGCGATTCCCGGCCTGGATTTCAGGGAGTTCCCTGACATACTTCCGAGAGCGGATGCGCTACACTGTGATTATATGAGGAACATAGGAAGAAGGGAATCTAATGGGAGGCCGGGAATCGAAGTTCCGGGGAGAGTTGGAGCGTCTGCGGACGGAGCTTGATTGCGATTTCTGCGCGCTCGCGCTCTTGGACAACAACGAATATCCACTGAGATGGAAGCTTGCGTCAGGCAGCCAGAATGATCGGTTTCTGACGATGGCGGATAAACCCGGAAGAGGGTTGTCCGGCACCGTGATGAAGGTGGGACGGGCGATGTCCTTGCAAGTGGCCGATTTGATTCGGACGCGCGAGCTGCACGAATATCCGATTTTGATTTCGGAAAAGCTGCGGTCCGCTTACGCCGTGCCTTTAATGCACGACGGCAAAGTGAATGGAATTCTTCTCGTCGGGGACCGGAAGAAACGCATCTATCGGCCGGAAGACCGAGCTTCCGCTTCCCTCGGGGGAGAGCGGATCTCCATGCTATGTTAAAATAGGAATATCCAAGGAAACAAAGGCGGAAGGAGAGAGAGCATGGTTCGCATTATGGTCGTGGACGACCACGCGGTCGTCCGCTCCGGTCTCATGAATCTCCTGCATGGCAAACACGGTTTGGAAGTGGTGGGAGAAGCCGCGGATGGCGACGAAGCGCTGGCGAAAGCCGAAGAGCTGAAGCCGGATGTCGTCCTCATGGATCTCAGCATGCCTCACGGCAAAGACGGGTTGACCGCGACGGGCGAGCTCAAGAAGCAGCTCCCGGACACTTCGGTGTTGATTCTGACGATGCACGACGACGAAGAGTATTTGTTCCGCGCGATCCATGCGGGGGCATCCGGCTACATCCTGAAAAGCGCTCCCCACGAGGAGCTGCTGACGGCGATTCAGTACGTCGCTGCGGGAAACGCGTACTTGTACCCTTCGGCCACCAAGAGGCTGATGAGCGATTACCTCGACAAGATCAAGAACGGCGATAACGCCGGGACGTTCGAATCTCTGTCCGAGCGCGAGAAAGAGATTTTGGCGAAAGTCGCCCAAGGGTATTCCAATAAGGAAATCGCGGAACAGCTCATCATCAGCGTCAAGACGGTCGAATCGCACAAGAGCAACCTGATGGACAAGTTGGATTTGAAAACCCGTCCCGACCTGGTGAAATACGCGATGAAGAAAGGACTGCTGAACTTTGACTGATCGGGAGCCCTTGAAGCGTTATCCGTCCGAAAACATCGCTTCCAACGTCAATCTGCTGCTGGAGCATCTGGACGGCCATATCGCCGATGAGGAATTCAGGGACGTCGTGAAGCGTTCGCTTAAGCAGCTGGCCGACGTCAAATTCGCGCTGGATGAGGCTTCGATCGTCGCTGTCACGGACCGTAAAGGTACCATCCAGTATGTGAACGAGAAGTTTTGCGAGATTTCCGGTTTTTCCAAAGAAGAATTGCTCGGGCAAGACCATCGCATGATCAATTCCGGCTATCATGATAAAGCCTTTTTCCAAGAGCTGTGGCAGACGATTTCTTCGGGCCGGGTGTGGCGGGGGGAAATCAAAAACCGGTCTAAGCACGGCAGGCTGTATTGGGTCGATACGACGATCGTTCCTTTCGTGGACGAAGCCGGCAGAGCTTACCAGTACTTGGCGATCCGGCACGAAGTGACGCGGCTGAAGGAAGCGGAGGAAGAGCTGCAGTCGATGATGTCCCAGCTGATGCAGGTTCAGGAAGAGGAACGCCGGCGGTTTTCGCGCGACCTTCATGACGGCATCGGCCAAAGCCTGTTTTCGCTGAAAATCACGGTGGACCGTTTGATTTCCGAAGGAGGCGGAGAGGGTCTCGAGGCGCTGGGCCGCGAGGTGTCCCAATTGATGACCGAAGTGCGGGGCCTGGCCTGGGAACTCCGTCCGTCCGTGTTGGACGACCTCGGCGTCGTGCCCGCTCTGCGGACGTACATTGAAAATTTCGGCGAGCATTACGGCATATCTGTCCGTTTCGAATACAATCTGAGAAAAAGGCTGAACCTGCTCGCGGAAACGACCATTTACCGGATCGTGCAAGAAGCGATGACGAATATCGGCAAATACGCCGGCGTCTCGGAGGCTTGGGTGACGATCCGCGACTTGGGAGACAAGGTCGAGACCGTGATCGAAGACCGCGGTGCGGGATTCGACCCGAAGGAATCCCGCAAAGGCGTCGGCCTCTTCAGCATGGAGGAGCGCGCGCGGGCAGTATCCGGCGAACTGCAGATTCGTTCGGAGCCTGACCGCGGCACCGTCGTCCGACTGACCGTTCCGGCGGATAGCGTCTGATCGATTCTTTAGGCCGTTAAATAAAAACCGCCCGGTAGGACCCTGCCGCGAAGCGATTCGCAGCGGACACCCGCCAGGCGGTTTTTCATTTGAACCGATAGGACGAGAATTTCATCGCGTTGCGCAAACTGCCCCAGACATCCGTGCTCTCTCCGCCCATATACCAGTAGGCATAGCCCGCAAGACCGAGCCGCTCGCCCAGGCTGGCTTTAGCGGCCAGCGAACGTCCGTCCTCTACCCAGAGTTCATGCGTATTTCCTTGATCGGAGTAGGAAGCGGTATATTGTCCGAGATCCGCGTTCCATACCATTAAAGGGCTGTGGGCTTTCAGCGTTTCGTTCTGATACACGAGACTCCAATCTTGCGCTGTCGTACCGGCGCTGCCGACCGTCCAATCCCGGGTATAGAGCGGCAGCGCCAGAATGACTTTGGACGCCGGGACGCGAGTGATCAGCGTGTTCAAGCCGGATTCCAGCCAAGGAAGGGAAGAGACCGAGCCGGCGGAGCCGCCGTTCCAGTGCTGATCGTATCCCATCATCACGATATAGTCCGCGCTTTTGCCCAAAGCAGCATAGTCATATGCGTCCGTCCAATCGCTGTACGTGTCGGGCGACAGATTGACCGACAACACGGCATGAACGGAATCGAGCCCCGAAGCCAGATCTGCAATGAACTGCGTAAACCCGCTTCGGTCCTGGGGATCGACGTTCTCGAAATCGACGTTGAGCCCGTCGAGGCCATTATTCTTAACCTCATTAGCTAAATAGGCGACCGCTGCGGTACGCTTCGCGGAATCCGACAGCATGCCGTGCGTCATCTCCCGGTCCGAGTGGTTGCCGACCATTGCCCACACAGGCTTGCCGTGCTGATGGGCCCAGGTAAGCAGGGAGGCGTCGTAGCCGCTGAGCGTCATCCCCGAACTCTCCAGGAAGAACCATCGCGGAGACAAGGTGTTCACGTTGGAGGAAAGCACCTGCTTCTCGAATTGCGCCGTCGTTTGGCCGTACTGCCAGCCGATTTGGATTTTCATTTCCGTTGCGGCGCGGATTTGGGATGTCCATGCTTCCCGCTGCAGCACGTTGTCCATCATGACGGCGGCTTCCTGTCGGGTCACCGGCGCCGCCGGGCGGAACGTCGTTCCGTCGCCTTTCATGATGCCGAGCTCCTTCATCTGCGCGACCGCCGCAAGAGCGTAGGAAGCGATTTGGTCTGCGTCCTTATAGCCGGTTGCTTCGGAGGACGCGGAGAGCGCTTGTTTCGCCGCACGAGCCAGCATCGCCGCCGCATCCTGCCGGGACACCTGGCGATCCGGCCCGAAGGTGGAGGCAGAGATTCCGGTCACAATGCCCATTTGGACGGCCGTGCTGACCCAGCCGTACGACCAGGCTTTCTCCGGTACGTCCGTAAACGCCGGAACGGCCGCAGCGACCGACTCCAGACCGAACAGGCGGTCCAGCATCGTCGCCAGTTCGGCTCGCGTGACCGCCTTCCGGGGCTCGAAACGGCCGGCGCCCGTTCCGTCTATTAAATTCGCTTGATATAAACGCACGATGGCGTCTTTCGCGTAACTGTCGGAAATATCATCAAACGGCAGCTGCGCCGCCGCCGAAACCTCGGATCGAAACGGCGTCGCGAGCGCCAAAACCGCGAGGATCGAGGCCAGCGCCTTTATCCATGCTTGCTTTCGTTTCAGCCGATTCACCCGCTTTGCTCGATAGAATAAGAGATACTCTCATTCTATCGATGTAAGCGTTACGAAATCGACCGCTTAAATGTTGGGAATGCGTCCAGCAGACGCGGCCGCGGATTCAGCGGGCAATCGCGAACACGCTGCCGAAATCGCCCTTGAACGCAGGCGGCCCGAACTCCTTCGACCAGTCCTCGAGCAACTTGCCGGATACGTCGTTCCTCGCGATCACGTATTCCGGCTTGTCATAGGCGACGATCTCGGGCAAATATTCCCCGAATCCGTACATGGAGCGCTGGAAGGCGTTCCAGCCGAGCGCGCCTTTGGATTCGTCGGTCACGAACGGATCCTGCCTGCCGTCGCAGAGGACGTCGCCGCCCCGGAACATGACGTAACCCGAAGCTCCGTAGGACGCCATCACTTTCGGACGATGGCCGTCCGCCGTTTGCCGCAGGATGAAGTCCATTTCCTTCACGGGATAGAGCCGGACGTCGACGGCGGGAGGCTGTTGGAACACTTGCCACGTATTCGCAGCAAGGCCGATGAGCAGGCAGACGGCCAGGCTGCGCGTCCCGAATTTCACGCGCATGCCCCGAAGCGCGGGAATTTCGTCCGGCAGCGTCGCGGCGAAGTAGGGGATGAACAGCCACATGAACAGGTTCTGCTTGAAGCTCGACACGCCGAGATACAGGATGCCCAGCATGAACAGGAATCGGAACGGCTTCCGATGAAGCGTGAAAGGCAGGATCGAAACGAAGAACAGCAGCAGCAACAGAATCGGAAAATGGGCCATTTTCGCGAAGGGGATGGGCTGCCACTCGTTGATGAGCATGTTGAAGTCGCCCTTCGTCACGGTGAGAATGAACAGGATGCTTTTGAGCCCGCCGGGATTGGCGAGTCCGGCCAGCAATACCGCCGCGAAAGTAAACGTATGGCGCTTCGTCCATCGGCGTTCCCACCATGTCTCGATAACGGCCATGGCGGTGAAGGCGGCGATCACGAGCCAGACGCCGGCGTGGAAATTCGCCACGCCGAGGGACAGTAACGTTAGCAGTACGGTTTTTTTTCCGCTGGGGCGCATTTGGAATTCCCGCAAAAACGCGACGAACCAGACGATCATCCATGCGGACACCATCTGCGGGCGGATCGCGAAATAGTTGTAGAAGATCCAACTGACGACGAGCAAGATAAAAGGCAGCAGCAGGGGATGCCGTGGCTCGAGACCGAGTTCGGTCCGGGAAACCCGGGTCAGACGATCCATTCCGAAGATCAGCATAGCCAAACAAAAGGCGGTCAGCAAGTAAGCGCCGGCCCATCCGAACGCCGTGTAGAGGAGAGAAATCACGATCTGGAAGGCGAATTCGTGAGGGACGTAGGGCAGCTTGTCCCCATAGAAGGTATGTATGGCGTGGTGAAGCACGGTCTGATGCTCGACCATATAACGTCCCAGCTCGATGTGCCAGAAGGTATCCGGATCGTTATAGGTGTAGCGGGGAAATAGGAGGAGAAGGGCAAGGACGGTCATCGCGCCGAGCGCGGCGGGCAGCATTTTGGGTATCATCGGGACTCCTTCGGTAAAAAGCGGCCTGCCGGGAGGGTAGGCCGCTGGATGTCTGCGTCACGGGTGGGGAAGAAAGCTCAGCCGTGACGTTAATTTTCGGTAAACGCGAATGAAAAAATTCGGAAGCGCGTCTAAACGGCCGCTTGTTTTCCATACGCCGTAGCTGACGACCAGAGAAAGCGCCATGGCTCCGAGAATGTCGCCCGGATAATGCACGCCGACGTATACGCGGGCAAAGCCTGTCACAGCGGCCAGTGCGAGCATAAGCCATCCCGTTTTCCGGCGGGCGAACAGAAGAACGAACGCCACGGAAAACGCGAAGGTCGAATGGTCGCTCGGGAACGAAGCGTCCGGGGCGTGCGGGATCAGCTGGTGAACCGCATGATCGACGAACGGGCGCGCATGGCCCACTTCCGGCGAAATCACGAGCCCCGCGATCAACAGCGAAACGGCCGCCGACAAACAGGAGAAGAAAACGAGCTTTTGATTGGCCGTTTTTCCCGTCAGCCACAGCAATGCCAATAGGGCCAGCATAACCCAAATCAGGTCCTGCGCGCAAAATTCCATGATGTCGTCGATTCCGTCGAACCGGCCGGCCACACCGTTAATGAGTTGAAACAAGGTATAGTTCATGCGAAACGGCACCTCTTTTTTTCTTCCCACTATACCGGCCGGTTCTTAAAAATCTATTAACGGAACACTTGCAGAGGCTCCGCACTCTTGCTGGCTCCGAGCGGCGGCAAACCGTAAAGGTTTTCGATCGTCCGCAGCAGGGAAAAATGGTTCGACTTCAGGGCGTAAGAGCCCGGTTTGATCATCGGACCGACGAGGAAGGTCGGAATTTTGTTTTTGGAGCTGAAGTCGTCTTCGTCCCATGTGACTATAAAAAGGCTGTTATTTTTCCGTGCCCACTCTACGTATGCGGACAAGTTTTGCTTCAGCCAATCGTCCGCCTGCTTC
This sequence comes from Cohnella candidum, assembly GCF_003713065.1. Taxonomy (NCBI): domain Bacteria; kingdom Bacillati; phylum Bacillota; class Bacilli; order Caryophanales; family Paenibacillaceae; genus Cohnella; species Cohnella candida. The sequence continues at coordinate 1,341,239 of NZ_CP033433.1, forward strand.
ACCGTGCCGTCGTGAATGTCGTGGTCCAGGTTCGGCACGACGAATGAAACGTCGGGCAATTTCGAAAAATCTTTAGGGAAGGCCGAAAACGGCATGTTCGCGGAAGACGGAACGTTCGTGAAGTTCGTCCATGGGTTGTGCTTCCGAGCGTATTTGAATTTGGAATCGAACGACCCGTCGAAGCCCGTTTTGGGCAAGCTTTCCGAATAGCCCCCGAACGAATAGCCTTTCTTGATCAGCTCGGAAGCCAGGTTGGCCGTGCTGAATTTCGTTTTCGGCCGCTTATCGTCCTTGATCCCTTGATTGGAGCCAGAAAACAAATCGTAGTAATTGGGCTGGCTCGGATGTTCGATGGCGTAGTGATTCGTGAGATTGGCTCCCGCTTTCATCAATTGATTCATGTAAGGCGCGTTCGGGTTATTGAAAATCTGTTTATACGAATGGTTTTCCTCGATCACGACCACGATTTTATTCACTTTCGGTTTGTTGGTCGCGGCCGTGTGAACCGGTACAGCCGGGGAATGAAGCGAGGGCGCGGAGGCTTGTCCATTCTGCGCGGCGCAAGCGGGCAGCAACAGTGCGGCTAAGAAAAGGGTAATCGATAATCGTTTGGCGGAATTCATAGGTCCCACTCCGATCGTCAAAGTCTGGATGCGCCCCCATTATAGGCCAAGCCGGTCTGGAAGGCAACGGAGGGCGGAGCCGTTAACAAGGAAAACGATTCGGCTTCATCCCGGGTTAACGTTCGCGGCTTATCGTGAAACCATGAAGGGGGCGTCCGTATGCGCGAAAACCCTTGTATTCTCATCATTTACGCCACATTCGGCGACGGGCATGTCCAAGCCGCGGAATCGATTCGCCAATCCTTCGCGGCACTCGGCATTGGGCGCGTGCATTTGGTCGACCTGTTCGCGGAAGCCCACCCGAACTTGAACGCCATTTCCCGGAAAACTTACTTGCTCAGCTCCGCTTATTTTCCCAGGTTGTACGGATTCAGTTACGACTTTACCAACCGTCTCCGTCCGGATCCGATGTACAGCAGGCTTTTCCACTCCGTCGGCAGACGCAAATTAAGGGAAATCGTAGACCGATTAAAGCCGGATGCCGTCATTCATACGTTTCCTTATTTGGCAATGGCCGAGTTGAGCGAGCGGCTCGCGCTCGGCATCCCCACGTTTACGGTGTTGACCGATTATGTCCTGCACAGTCGGTGGGTTCATCCCGACACGGACCGCTACTATGTCGCGACGGAAGGATTGAAGCGCTCCTTGGCCGCTTCGGGCATCGCGGACGACAGGATCGCCGTGAGCGGCATCCCGATCCGAGGCGTATTCTCCCAACGGCTGGACCGGGATTCGGCGTGCTCGGAGTTGGGACTGGATCCCGCCCGGAAATACGCGCTGGTTTCGGCCGGCGCCTATGGCGTGCAGGGACACTTGAATAAGATGGTCCGAACGCTGCTGGAGCATTCCGATTGCGATGTCTTGCTCGTCTGCGGGAAGAACCGGAACCTGCTTCGGAAAATGGAGACGGCGTTCGCCGGGGAACCCCGGGTTCATGCGATGGGTTTCGTGGAGCGCATGGAGGCTTGGATGGCGATTGCCTGGTGCTTGATCACCAAAGCGGGGGCGATGACGCTGACCGAGGCGATCAGCCAATCTCTGCCCGTGATCGTATACCGTCCGCTGCCGGGACAGGAACGGGGAAACGCCCAGGTCTTGTCCGACCTGGGCGCAGTCTTAACCGCTCGTCACTCTGAGGAATTAAGGGAATGCTTGCGGACGCTCCATTCGCAGACGGCCCGAACGAAACTGACCGACGCCATGTCCGGCTTGCACGTCCCCGGGTCCTCCGACCGGATCGCTTCCGACATTCTGCGTAAACTCTCTGCCGTCAAGCATCCCCATGCAGATTGGGGGAGGCGTACAGCCTCGCAAGCCGTTTCGCTGTCGCGGACCAACTGAAGCGCTCCATGCAATCCATGCGGGCTTGAAGCTTCATGGTGCCGAGCAGCGAACGGTCGTTCGCCAGACGGACGATCGCGTCCGCGAACGCTTGCGGTTGTTTGTAGCGGGCGATCAGCATTCCGTTGCGGTTATGGACGACGATTTCCTTGATTCCGCCGATGCTGGACGCGATGACCGGCATTCCCGTCGCCAAGGCTTCGACGTTGACGAGCCCGAACGCCTCGTGCAATTGGGAAGGGCAGACGAAGACGTCCGCATCTTGGAACACCTGTTGAATGCGGCGATGGGGGACAGTGCCCAGAAAACGGGCATTCACGCCGAGTTTCTGCGAGAGTGCACGCATGCTGCGGGAGTAAGCCGCGTTCTTCGTGCCGCCCGCCACGACGAGCTCAAGCGGTCTCGCGCTTGCGCGTTTGGCCAGCTTCACCGCCCTTAACAGCACGGGCAAGCCTTTGCGCGGAATGAGCCGGCCGGCGAACAGCAGTCTCAATGCCCGCCTTGGTTTTGCAGATGCGGCCGGCTTGAACCGTGACGTATCCACGCCGAGCCAGACTTTGCGGATTTTCGCGGCGGCAAACGGAAATCGCTTCGTCAGCTGCGTCTTCAGCGACTCGCTGTTGGCGATGACGAGGTCGGCGCTCCTCATGCCCGCGCCTGCCGCTTCCCGGGTGGCGAGAGGGGGGCTGACGAACGTGAGCGAGTGCAAAAAGAGAGACACGACGGCGTTCGGGAACATCTTTTTAAGCGAAGGGACGAATTTCGGACGATTGTCGACCTGGATGACGTCGAAGGACTTTCCCTGCAGGAAGCTCCTTACGTTCGCCAAATACTTCTCCGGGCTCCCGGTCGCGACCCGGTAGATGTGGACCCCGGAAACGGCGGAATACGCCGGGTAACGCCGGTGGGAACGGCTGATGACCGTTACCGAATGTTGCTTCGCCAATTCTTTGGCAATCGCGAGGATCGTAATTTCCACGGAACCTCCCAGGATCGGAGGGACGGGAATCTGCTCCGGCGCGATGATGGCGATTCGCATGTATCGTCACCTGCTTCAGTGTGGGAGATCATCTTCAATGTATGTCCGAGTGATACATGCAGTGAACCCAGTTTCGACCGAACGGCGGGGATGGGGACGAAATGGGTGGATGTGCAGCCTTCATTCGGAGATCGATTTAAGAAACGCTTAATGCTTTCATCACTGGATTTTCAGAATCGGGTGGCATGATCGGACAAAGGAGATGTTCCAAAGGGCGGAGAGGGGTTCTTGTACTTTGGCAAGGAATCGCATATGTTGGTACGAGACGACCGCCGAAGGAGCTTGCCGAAAGATGTCCATCCGAACGAAACTCATCCTTTCTTACGCGGCGATGCTTTTCGTGCCGCTTATTCTCATTCTTTTGATTTCCGCCATGCTGATCACGGCCTTTCAGGGCAGCCTCCAGAACGTCAAGGCGTTGTATGAGCAGACGGAAAATATGTTCGATCGAGAAGATGTCGGACATGCGATCCATGAGCTGGATCGGACGATCGCCCGCAATCCGAACGCGGCGCCGGATGCCGCGTATTTTCGGGAAGTCGGGGAAGAGTTGGCACGAACCGGTACCGGACTCATATGGAGCCGGGATTCCCGAATCGTCTACACTTCGGATCCTTTGACGAACGTAAAGGGTTTAACCGCGTTGCTGCCTTCTTTCCGGCATGCGGGCTACGAATCCCGCCTGCCTGCGGTTCGGATCGGAAACGATTACTATGTGGGTTCCCGATATGATTTTAGCTCCCAGGGCAGCCGAAATTCCGTGTATTTCTGGACGCGCATGGATCCCATCGCTTATTTCGCGCGCCGGTATTTTCCGATGCTCTTCACGATCTTGCTCGTGATCCTGGTGGCGACGCACGCGATATTGACTTACGTCATGTCCCGCACGATTATTCGCCCGCTTCGGCAGTTGAAAACGGCGGCGAGCCGCATCCGCGAAGGAAATCTCGATTTCACGGTGAGAGTGGAAAGCAAAGACGAGATCGGGCAGCTCGGGATCGCTTTCGAGGACATGCGGGACCAGCTCCAAAAGTCCCTTGCGCTTCAGCGGCAATACGAGGCCAACCGCAAGGAATTGATTTCGAGCATTTCGCACGATTTGAAGACGCCGATCACCGCCATCCGGGGATACGTGGACGGCCTGTTGGAAGGGGTCGCCGACACGCCGGAGAAAAGCGATAAATATATCCGGACCATATCCGCGAAAGCCGATGAAATGGACCGGCTGATCGACGAGCTGTTCTTGTATGCGAAGCTCGATTTGCATCGGATCCCGTTCTCATTCGAAACCGTTCCGCTGGCCGGATTCATGAAGGATTGGGCGGAAGAGCTGCATTTCGAAATGGACAAGCGATCGATCGGGTTCGAGCCGATATTCGATATTCCTTCCGAGGCGTCGGTACTCATGGATAGGGACCAATTCCGGCGCGTGCTCGCGAACGTCGTGGCCAACAGCATCAAATACGCGGATAAGCCGGACAGCCGAATGAGCCTGCGCGTATTCCGGGAAGGCGAACGTGCCGTTATCGCCTGGCGCGATAACGGCGCGGGGATATCGCAGGAAGCGCTTCCCCATGTGTTCGAAAGGTTTTATCGCGCGGAAGCCTCGAGAAGTACCCAAACGGGAGGTACCGGTCTCGGCCTGGCGATCGCCAAGCAGATCATGGAGGAGCACGGAGGAAGCATCGAAGCGCAAAGCGAGAAGGGGATCGGCACCACGATCCTGATCAAGCTTCCCCTTCTCGGGGGCGAAGAAAGCGGGGACACGGATGGCGAAACGCATATTGCTCGTTGAGGATGAACCCAGCATCGCGGAGCTGCAACGGGATTATCTCGAAATCAACGGATTCCGCGTGGATATCGCGCCTGACGGCAATCAGGGCCTTGAGTTGGGGCTGACGGGGCAATACGACCTGATCGTGCTGGACATCATGCTTCCCGGCATGAACGGGTTCGACGTGTGCAAGACGATCCGGGAACATTCGAACGTCCCCATTCTGATGGTTTCGGCGCGGCGGGAGGATATCGACCTCGTCCGCGGCCTCGGCCTGGGAGCGGACGATTATATGACCAAGCCGTTCAAGCCCGCGGAACTGGTGGCGCGCGTAAAGGCGCATATGGCCCGCTACGAACGTCTGACGGGCGGAGGGGAAAGCTCGCGGAATGAAGTGCGCGTCGGCGGCTTGTATATCGATTACGACAAGCACCGGGTATACGTGAACGAAAAAGAAGTCATGTTGACCGCGAAGGAGTTCGAATTGCTTTATTTTCTCGCGACCCATCCCGAGCACGTTTTCAGCAAAGACCAGATTTTCGACCGCATCTGGGGCATCGACGCGATCGGAGACACGCAGACCGTGACGGTGCATATCCGCAAGCTGAGGGAGAAGATCGAAGCCAACCCCGCCGAGCCCAAGTACGTGGAAACCGTATGGGGGACCGGTTACCGATTCCGGTCCGATCCGAACCGATAAACGGGCATATAGAGCAACGGAGCAGCCATCAGGCCGCTCCGTTTTTTTGTTTTTCCGGCGCCCGGCCGTACGGTTAAGAAACGCTTAATAACTTCTTCACCGAGAGTTGAGATTTCGGCAGTACCCTGAAATCACGAAGAAGAAAGGCGTGATAACCATGCGGGCGACGCCCCGAATCGTGATCGTATATTCGAAATTCGGCGACGGCCATTACCAGGCCGCGCGGGCGATGCAAGAGCAATTCGCGGCCGCTGGGGTCACCGACGTCCGGCTGGTCGATTTGTTCGGAGAATCGCATCCGCTATGGAATGCCGTTTCCCGATATTTTTACGATAAAAGCATGAACCGGTTTCCCCGTTTGTACGGATGGAGCTATGAAATCACGAACGAAATGAATTCGGACGGTTCTTTCGCCAAATGGCTGCATTCATTGGGCACGCGCAGGCTGAAAGCCATTCTGGAAGCGGAGCAGCCGGATGCGGTGATCCATACGTTTCCTTTTCTCGCGTTCTACCGGATGAAGGAAAGAGACGGACTCAGCATTCCCGGCTACACCGTCATTACCGATTATGTCTTGCACTGCCGGTGGCTGCACCCCCAAACCGACGGGTATTTCGTCGCGACGGATGCGTTGAAGGCGAAGATGAAAGCGAGAGGCGTGAGGGATGAACGCATTCATGTCACGGGCATTCCGCTCCGCAAGGAGTTCGAATCCCCGTCGAGAGCGGGGAATGTCTTCCGGGAGTACGGTCTGGATCCGAATAAGCGCCATGTCCTGGTCATGGCGGGAGCGGGAGGCGTATTTTCGGACTTGAAGACGCTGCTTCCGGAGTTCATCGGGATGGAAAGCGATCTCTCTTTCATTCTGGTAACCGGGCGGAATGCCAAGTTGTATGAGGAACTTCGCAATCGGTTCGCGGGATTGCCTTCGGTTAAGGTTCTCGGATACGTGGAGGGGATCCACCGCCTGATGTCCGTCTCGTCCTGCATCGTCACCAAGGCCGGCGGGCTTACTTTGACGGAAGCGCTGGCGCTGCGAGTGCCCGTCATCGTATACCGGCCGCTGCCCGGCCAGGAACGGGGGAATGCCGAATATTGGGCGGACAAGGGCACGGTCAGGATTGCGGCCGATCGGAACGCTCTTCGCGAATCGCTGCAGGATCTGACCGATGGCGTATCGTGGGGCGGAATTGCCGCGGTGAACGGCCGCGCATCGCAGAATATCGCGGAGTTGGTCGTGTCCCGTCTTCCCCTGAGCGGACAATTGAACCGGGATGGCCAACTCGTCCCAGGCAAAGGAAGGCGCGTGCTCCATGACTTTACGTGACCGGCTTTTCGGCAGGATCGCAGGCGTGCCTTTGGATCCTTTATTCGCGGTGTTGTTTCTGCTCGAATTCGTTCGCGGCGCTTTCTTGGTTTCCTATTTGCCGAGTTATGCAGCGGATACGTTGAACATATCCGCGTCTGTCGTAGGCGTGGCCGTTTCCGTTCATTACTTGGCGGACAGTTTCGCCAAATGCTTGGCCGGTTACTTGTTGGACAGGCTTCCGCATAAACCCGTCCTGATCGCGGGTTTACTGCTCGGCGCGGCGAGTCTCTTCGCGATGAACGTAACCCGGTCTCCGGGCGTCCTGATCGCCGCTTCCGCTCTTCTCGGTCTCGGCGGCTCACCGGTCTGGCTGGCTTGCCTCAGCCGGATTGACGCCGCGAGAAGGGGCGAGCAAATGGGCGTTCTCTATCTCTTTTGGATGGCCGGACTCGGGCTCGGACCCGTTGTCACGAACGTCCTGATGGATATCAGTTATCGCGGCTCGTTTTCCGTCCTGCTCGCGCTTACGGTTGCCGCAACGCTTGCGGCCGCTCTGATTTCATTCGCCGGGAAACGCAAGACGATCGTCGCGGCCGGCATGGAGGAACAGCTGCGGGAGATCCGGAAGCGGCTGAAGGCGATGGGATTGCTGCTGCCCGGTATGATGATCCAGACGATGGCGGGCAGCCTGCTGGTGCCGATTTTATCGCGGTTCGCTGCGGAGCAGGTCGGCTTGAGCCACGCGGAATTATCCGTTTTGATGGTTTCGGGAGGCGCGGCTGCGGGTCTCGGTCTCATTCCGATGGGCAAGCTGTCCGACCGGTTCGGCGGGCGGTGGTTCCTGGTCGGCGGATTCGGGACTTTCGGCGCATCGGTCTTCGCCGTCTCCTTCGCGCGTTCTTTCGGAGAGGCCGAGTTGCTGGCTTGTCTGCTCGGCCTTTCTTACGCGGCGCTTCTTCCGGCATGGAACGCGCAGCTGGCCGGCTACGTCCCGGAATCCTCCAGCGGAGTCGGCTGGGGGATGGTCTCCGCGGTGGAGGGTATCGGCGTCGTCCTCGGTCCGCTGGCCGGGGGATGGCTCTCCGACCGTTTCGGCTTGCCGATGCCGTTCCGGGTATGCGCCGTGCTGTTCGCGCTCATTGCTGCCGTATATGTCAGCCAAGGGGCAGCCAATGATCCTTTACCTGCACTGCAAGTCGATCATCGATAAGCACGGGAGGTTAATGGAATGTAAGCCCGTTTAATGGACGAACCTAGTGTTCAGGCAGAAGGAGGTTGGCAAGCCGTGCTCCTGAATTTCCCGCTAATTGCCGCGCTAATCGCAATCGTTGCGGCCCAGATCATCAAAGTGCCCATTTATCTCGTCACCCACCGAACGTGGAATGCCGCATTAGGCTTCAGCACGGGAGGGATGCCGAGTTCCCATTCGGCGGCCGTGACCTCTCTTGCTGCGGCGATAGGAATCAGGGACGGTTTCTCTTCGAGCTTGTTTGCCATCGCCGCGATCGTGAGCGCCATTACCATGTTCGATGCGATGGGGATTCGGCGGCACGCGGGCATTCACGCATCGATTTTGAATCAATGGGCGAAATCCAATCCGAACTTATCGCAAGCCGGTCAATCCCGCGGAGAATTAAAGGAATTGCTCGGGCATCGTCCAAGCGAGGTGCTCGCCGGCGCGATATTCGGCGTCATCGTTGCCTTGATTCTTCACTATGCGCTCGCAATCCGGTAGCCCAAGGAGATTATCCGCAAAAGAACGATAAAAGGAGCCGTTGTCAGGGCTCCTTTTATCGTTTTTGCGTTTGTCCGGCTTTGGCCCATGGAGGAGGCTGATTCAGGATCGGTTGCTTTGGCTGGACGGGCGGCTTTTGCGGGACAGGCGGTTTTTGCGGGACAGGAGGCTTCTGTCCGGCTTTGGCCCAGGCAGGGGGCTGATTCAGGATCGGCTTCTTTTGCTGGACAGGCGGCTTCTGCTCGACAGGCTGCTTCTGCTGGAGAGGAGGCTTTTGCTGGATAGGTAGCTTCTGCTGGAGAGGAGGCTTTTGCTGGACAGGTGGCTTCTGCAGGAGAGGTGGCTTTTGTGGGACAGGCTGCTTCTGCTGCTGAACGGCTTTAAGCTGGGAAGGAGGGCGCTGAATTTGAGCTGGCTGCTTCAGCTTTTGCCGATAGAGACGGAACATTTGTTTGGCCATTCCGGTCACGGAGAATCGTCTTTCCACCGTTTGCCTTCCGAATGTGCCCCATTCGCTCAGCCGTTTCGGTTGTTTCAGCATCTCGACGAGTCCACCCGCGATCCGATCGGGAGTGGCGGGCGCCGAAGCCCCATGATCGCCGAAATGGTCGCGGATCGACCGCGCAAGCGTTTGCGGGGTCACCGGACCGGTATAACCGGACACGCCGACGGCGAGCACCGGCTTCCCGCAAGCCATGGCCTCCAATGCGACCCTTCCGGTTCCGACGACGAGGTCTGCCGCCCAATAGAGCTGCCGGACGTCCGACAAAGCAGGCTGCACGATCATCCGGTGGACTCCGTATTTCGATTGAATGCCGGCCGCTGCTTTGCGCAAGGTGTTCAAGTGGGGTCCAGGGCCCGTGAACACGAAGACCGATTTCGGAAAACGAGCCAAGACACGGTTCGCCGCTTGTATCAATTTCAAGGCGATCAGATGTTTAGGAGCTTGGAACCGTCCCGCATAGACGATGACGGGAAAGGCGCTTTGGGCTTTCCAACGGGCCTTCCACTTGGCCGTTCGGGCATCCGGCTTAAACCGGAACGTGTCGATTCCGTTCGGCGAATAGACGAGCTTCGCGGCATCGATTCCCCGTTTGGCGCCCCACTGGGCCATCTGGGGAGAACTCGCGACGACGGCTTTTGCCAGTTTGGCGGCTTTTAGGGTAGGTACTTGACCGACGTATTTTCCGTGGAGCGTGATGACGAAGATCCTGCCTTTACCCGGCTGGCCCCAAGCCGAAATCCAACGAAAAGAAGGGGTGTCATGCCCGTGGATGACCGAGTAGCCGTTCTTCTCCGCCAGGGTCCGGAAATACTTGGCCGGGCGGCTTCGTTCGGACGGAGGGAGGAGGTGGACCTGCACCCCGCTCGCGCGGAACATCGGGGCGAGCGGCCCCCCGTAGGAGCCGACGCCGACTTGGATGCCAAGCTTGATGAGCTGCTTCGCGAGCGCTAGTACATAGGTTTCCGTACCGCCCACGTTCAGGCGGTTGACGAGCATTAGAACCTTCATTCGGCGCGCCTCAAATCATCGGGAAGTTCAGCCCCTGATGCGGCAGGGCTAACGCAGTTTATGCTTGACCGCACCGATTCGCGCAGGCGGTCGGCCTTGAGCCGCCAAATAAGAGGCGAAGCCCGCCGTCAAATCCGTTACCCGCTTGAGCATGGAGGGAGTGAGCAGATCGCGGCCGGGAATTTCGTTGAAATCGAGCAAGTAAATGCCGCCTTTCCGGTCCACGGCGACATCGATGCCCAGATGGCTGAGCGTCGGCCGGAATCGGGTGAGATATTTGACGGCCAGTATCGCCGGCTTCACCAGATGCTCCGCAGCGGGCAGAAGCGTTCCGCTGAGATCGGCCCACGCGCGCAGTTCCTCCCACGTGGTCTTGGTTCCTCCCGCATGGCTGTTCGTGACGATCGATCCGGGCCTTCCCAGCTTCGGCCGGATCCCCGCGCCATGCCACTGTCCGTCCTCGCCGCGATGAACGACGACCCTGAAATCGATTTTACGGTCGCCTCGGCGGATCAAATCCAGCCCTTGTTGTGCCAAATATTTTCCCTTTCGGAGCCGCCTCAAGCAAAACGCCCGCAACCGAGCTTCAGTCATCGTGATGTCCCGAAGCCCCTTTGCGGCCGGACCTGAGGTACGCACCGCATATCGATTCGCTCCCGTTTGCCGGATTTCGACGATTCCCTTGCCTTGGCTGCCCCGGATCGGCTTGAGGTAGATGAAAGAATGCTTGTTCAAGAGAGCCAAGATGTCGGAAACGCGCGTTGCCGATATACTTTCGGGCAGATGGGAAGCGATCTCCGAATTTTCATTCAGAAGCTTATGCAGCTTGGCTTTGTTGAAAAAGAAGGGATTAAATACCGGGATGCCGAGCTTGGCCATCCGCGCTTTGACCGGTCTGGCACCGATTCCTCGGCCGCGGACGCCTACCGGATAGTTCTCGTACAGAACGTCCGGAAACGGATGCCACGCTCGATTCCAGCCGGTATTTCCGTCCTCCGATTCGGTAGACCAGGCATGGATTCTGCGCCGGCGGAAATCCACGTCCTCCGATCGGAAGAACAACACCTGCAATCCGCGTTTTCTGCCCGCCGCATGGAACATTCTCCAGGTTTTCGCCGGCCTGCGGAACAGGGCGGCCGCCCGCGTCCCCCGCGGGGGAAACGCCTTCTGCAAGATACCGAAACGTTTCCTCAATGGAAACGACACCTCCTTCCTCCACGTTATGTGAATTCCGGCTTATCGGTCGGCCCATTTCTCGCTGAAAACCGCGCGTTAACGTTCCGTTTACATATGGATATTAAAAGGCCGATGCAAAGGAGAATGAACGTTGACCGACCGTACGATCGCGAGGCTTGCCCAAGCGTTCCATATCCGAGTGAAGAGCATGCGGATCGTGAAATCCGGCGTTTATCGGCTCGAGACCGAAGGCGGGAGGGCGTATGCGCTAAAGCATATGCGATACCCGGTCCGGCGGATTTTATGGATGGACAGGACGCTGAGACGCGTCCGGAAGAACGGATTTGCCGGCATATGCTGGCGCGATCCTCGGCAAATCGGAGGCAAGCCCCTGTTCGTCAGGCTTCGCGGAAAGAAAGCGACCTATATTCTCACGCCATGGATCCAAGGGAGGCAGCCTTCGCCGGATTCATCGGATGACCTGCGGGCATGCGCGGCGGCATTGGCTCGGTTCCATTTGGCCGGCAGGCGTGCCGCTATCCCGAGGCAGGGTGCTTTAGATCTGACCGGGCGCTGGCCTGCTATCCTGAAAGCCCGGCTGTCGCTCATTCGAAAATATGTGAGCAAGGCGAAAACGGCAGGTAACGGGAACGAACTGGACGTTTGGCTGAGGAAGAATGGAGACGACTTGCTGGGCCGTGGAGAGCAAGCGCTCGGGCTCCTGGAGCGAAGCCCTTACCGCCGGCTTTGCCGAGTTTCCTCTCGCAGCCGCGTTTTATGCCACGGGGACAGCGGACCCAAGAATTTCGTGTTCACCGGAGACGACCCCAAGCTCATCGATTTCGAGACGCTCCGGCTGGACTTGCGGGCGTACGATTTGTATCGCCTGATCCGGCTGGCTTGCAAACACCGGGGGTGGTCTTTTGCGGCTGCGAAAGCCGTGTTGGAAGGATACGGCGGCGTCTCCAAGCTTGAGCCGGGCGAGCTCCGACTTGTTCTGGCATGGCTGCTGTTTCCGAACAAAGCGTACAAAATCCTATCCCGAAGCGGGAAAACAAACGCAAAAGGAAGACGCGCTCTGACGGATGAGCTGCGGTCGGCTGCGGCTGCGGATCTTCGATTACCGTCCTTTCTTCGCGAATGGGACGATTACGCGAGGGAGGGGGGAAAGACATGAGAATCTGGGTGTTGACCAACGAATACGCGGGCAATATCATCGGCGGGCTGGGCGTCGTGGCGACCCACTTGTCCCGCGCATTGTCCAGAAGAGAAGGGCTGCATGTCACGGTCATCTGCAAAGGGAAGGAGCGACGCGTAACCGCCGTTCACGGTCCATCCTTGTCGGTGATCCGGTTTCCCCGGAATTCGCGGTTCCACTCGGTTGCGTCACAGTTCTTCCGGCCGGTTCCGGTCTTGAACTGGCTAAAGCGGCACGGAATCGCGTTTCCCGATTTGATCCACGTTCACAGTCTTCAATGCCTCGAACTGGCCGAGTACATGAAAACGCACGAAAGGACGCCCATCGTCTATACATGCCACTCTACGGTGAAACTGGAGCCTTCCCAAGTCGGCCGCGCGAAGACGGCTCTTCGCCAGGAGAAGCTGATCCGGCTCGCGGATGCAGTCACCGCGCCGAGCGATTGGCAGAAAAACGCCATTCTCGGTTTTTATCCTTATACAGGCGACGTTCGGGTTATCCGCAACGGCGTCGTCGAGAGACGGGCCAACCGTAGACAAAGCAAAAACCGGTATCGGTTGCTTTTCGTCGGTAGGATGAACCGCATTAAAGGCGTCGATGAGCTGCTTCGCGCCATCGCCTTGCTTAGGAAGACGCATCCGCGCATCAGACTCGATCTCGTCGGATCGGGTTCCAAGAGCTATACGCTGCGATTAAAGCGGCTGTCCAGGCAGAAGAGGCTGACGGGGAAAGTCAGATGGCTGGGCAAGCGGAACCCGGCGGCCGTGTGGCAGCTTTATCCCCGGTACGGGGCGGTCGTCGTGCCAAGCCGACACGAGTCGTTCGGACTTGTCGCCTTGGAAGCGATGGCCAGCGGCGTCCCGCTCGTCGCGACCCGCAACGGCGGATTGCAGACTTTCGTGAACGAAAGCAACGCGGAAATCATCTCCGACGTGACGTCCCGGGATATCGCTTCTGCGATTCTGCGGATGTGGCGGAATCCGGAGCTGAAGGAGACGAAGGTAAGGCGGGCCCAAGAAACGGCTAAGAGCTACCGGTGGGACGATATCGCGAGACAATACCACTTTTTGTTCTCCCAATACGCCGGAAGGTGATCGGATGCCAATGAAGTCTTGGACCGTTCTTCGCGAATGGAAGGCCAAAAGGCAGGGGCAGGTTTGGATCGTTCGGCACGTTTCCGGCAAACGCGGATATTTCAAGTACGCGACCCGCAAGCAGTGGTATTTCGCCGGCCCGTTCGTCGCCAACGAATATATCGCCGCGAAATTGGCGGCCATACTGGGATTTCCGGTAGCTGAACTTACGATCGCGCGAATCCGCGGGAAGGACGGGCGCATCCGAAGTGGAGTTGTCTCCATAGCGGAAGACGCGGACGAGGTGGTGACCTGGCGGGAAGCCGGCGGACACGTCCGGTCGGATCCCGCCCGATACGTCAATCGCATCGATCTGCTGCGGCAGCTGATCGTATTCGACGCCTGGATCACGAATCTCGACCGTTCCAACGGCAGAAACCTCATTTTGTACCGGAACCGCGAATCGGAGAAATACGACTGGTACCTGATCGACCACGGCAATACCTTGTACGGCTCACCTCGGAAATGGAAGAGGGGGACTTGGAGATCGCCGATTTGGCAGAGGGTTTGGCGGTTCTGCCATACGCCGCGCGGGCTGCTGCGCCTGCAGTCGTCGTGGGAAGTTTTGGAGCCGATGGTGAGCAAAATCGAAAGCTTGACCGAGAAGCAAATCGACGCCGCGTTGAACAGCGTTCCAATAGGTTATATTGGCGGCGAGCATAAGCAATTCACGAAACGGCTGCTTCTTTCGCGTAAAAAACAGCTGCGAGGCATCATGAAACGCTGGCTCGCTTTCCGCGGGATCAAGGAATCGAAATGGTAAAGGCGATTTCCTTCAAAAGCCCACGATACCGCCCATGGCGGAGATTTCGTGGGCTTTTTGCCGATTTCTCCTGGGCGTTCGAATCAGTAACAAGAGCGGAGGAAGATACATAAGTTATTTTGTCGATAGGAGCATTCGATAACCGATACGGAACCGCTCGCGATGATTTTACAAATGGAGGGTTACACCCATGGATGAGTTTAAACAAGGTCTTCAGAATCTCGAGGTTTCTGCGTTCCAGGCCGGACCGGTCACGCCGGCTGAGGCCCAGGCCCAGTACCCGGCGGGAGATCCTCGCCTGTGCATCGGCTTCGGGATCGGTTTCTGCGTCGGAGTATGTGCCGGTGTATGTGCCGGAGTTTGCGCAGGTGTATGTGTCGGAGGCTGTGTCGGGGTATGCGGCGGGGTGTGCGCCGGTTTCTGCGGCGGGTTCCGCTGCGGCGGATGCAGATGCGGCGGTTTCAGATGCGGCGGGTTCCGCTGCGGACGCTGCTTCTAAGCTTGGCCAGCGGCGCGTTTCGTGCGCGCGACTGGAGAAAAGGCGATGCAGGGGTTATCCTGCGTCGCCTTTCTATTTTGGCGAGCGATAGCTGCCCGGCATCAAGGAAGGGAGCGTCATTTCTCCCAGTACAGCAGCCTAATCCCGTCGCAGCCTCATTCCAACGGGAGTTTCTCCCACTACAGCAGCCTAATCCCGTCACAGCCTCATTCCAACGGGAGTTTCTCCCTCTACAGCAGCCTAATCCCGTTACAGCCTCATTCCAACGGGAGTTTCTCCCACTACAGCAGCCTAATCCCGTCGCAGCCTCATTCCAACGGGAGTTTCTCCCTCTACAGCAGCCTAATCCCGTCGCAGCCTCATTCCAACCGGAGTTTCTCTCTGTAGCTATGTGACATTTTTTCGATCGGGGGCTGCCCCAAAAGACCGCAGAGAAAGTCCCATTTCGCGTTTTTCCGGCATGTAAGACAAATTCTGCTACATAACCATAGAGAGGAGAGAAAGGAGGGATGGGGATTGAATCCGTCCATGCGTCCCAAAGTGACGGGGGATACGTTTTTTCTGCCCGATCCGGATGGAATCGTGTATTTCCGCAATAACAGAGGCTCCTTCCGGATGGAAGGCGCGATGATCGACCGGTGGATCGAACAGCTCATCCCCGTGTTCGACGGACGGCATACGTTGGCATCGTTGACCGAAGGCCTTCCGGAACCCCATCGCAAACAGGTTTACGAGATTGCCGAATCTTTGCACAGCAACGGTTATGTCCGGGACGTGAGCCAGGACCATCCCCATCGGCTTCCGGATGGATTGCTGGCGAAATTCGCGGCGCAGATCGACTTTCTGGATGCGTTTGGAGGCTCCGGAGCCAGCCGGTTCCAGGCATACCGCGAATCGAAGGTGTTGGCCGCGGGCAGCGGGCCGATGCTGGTTTGTCTCGTCGCATCCCTGCTGGAATCGGGCTTGTCCCGCTTCCGTTTCTGGGCAGCCGATCTGACGCCGGCGGAACAGCGGAGGATCGAGGAATTGGCCGCCTATGCCCGGTTGACGGATCCGGAGGTGCGGGTCGAACCGCTCGTCCGCGGCAAGGACACGCCTTGGGTGGAAGCCGTGTCCGGTTTCGACGGCGTTGTCTACGCCTCGCCGGACGAAGAAGGAGCCGATTTCAAGGCCCTCCAAGCGGCTTGCTTGAAATCGGACGTAACGCTGCTCCCCGCGATCATCGTGGAACAGATCGGAATGGCCGGTCCGCTGATTACTTCCGGTTCTTCGGGTGACTGGACCTCCGCCCGGCGTCGATTGCACCGGAGCGAGACGGATAAAGATCCGCGGAATCACGCCCCGTCGGCCGTCGCAGAGGCGATGCTCGCCGACGTGGTCGTATTTGAGATGTTCAAATCTTTAACGGGGGTCGGCGCTTCGGATTTACGGAATCGCGTTTACCTGCTCAATCTGGAAACGTTAGAGGGGACGATTCACCAATTCCTTCCGATTACAAGCCATGCGGAGCTGGCCGCGAGCCCTGCACCACCACCGCTTCTTGCGCGGCCGTCCGGAGCCGAAGCGGAGGCCATTGCGCCACAAGAATTATTCGCGGGATTCAGCTCTTTGACGTCCCCGGTAACGGGCATTTTCCATGCTTGGGACGAAGCGGATTACCGTCAGCTGCCGCTGTCGGTCTGCCGGGTTCAGGCCGTTTATCCCGGAACGAAAGGTTCGGCTGAGCCGTTACCGGAAATCGTCTGCGGCGGGCTCACGCATGAGCGTGCGAGAAGGGAAGCCGGGCTTGCGGGCATCGAAGCTTACGCGGCACGAAGGTTTCGGGAATCGCCGGGTTTCGGGGTTGGCGCGGGAGCCTCGGTAAACGAAGCCATGGTCCGAGCGCTTCTCCGCTGCTTGGATCAGCGTTTAGAAGCAAAAGGAAAGGACGCTTCCATCGGGCTTAAACCCTATACGGAAGAACTAAGGGATGAGGAACTCGATTTTTATTTTACGGCATTAAATACCGTGTGCGGAAAAGTGGAAATCTTCGAAGACCGGCAGATTGTCGGTTTTCCCGTCTTCCGGGTTTCCTGCGCAGGCACCTGGTACAAAGCTGCAGGTATCCGCAAGAGAGACGCGCTTGAAGGTGCGCTCATACGGGCGAACCTGAGCGTGCAAACGGCTTCGTCTCTCCCCGCGGACGCCACCGTGCGCCCTGCGCTGCCGGCGGAGGAGGCGAGGGAGCGGCTGGATGAAGCCATCGCCGTCTTGAAACGGCAAGGCTTGAGTCTGCAAGCTTACGATTTGGCGGCCGAGCCGTTCATGAAACAAAATCTGGCCGGCGTTTTCGGAGTCGTCTTGCGGGAGGAGGGAACGCCGTGACCGCTACCGTTGCCGTGATCGGGGAAGGGAGGCTGGCGGACCGTACGTGCGACCGGCTGGATCCCGCCTTCCGCATCGTTCGCCAGCTCGATTTGCGCGACGGGGCGCCTCCGTCGGCGGATTTGGCGCTTGTGCTCAGCGACGGCTGGAACGCGGGGCTGCACGAACGGGCGGAAGCGATGCTGCGGCAGTCGGGTATCCCCTGGCTTCGCGCGTTCGTTTGGTTCGGAGAAGGGGTCGTCGGTCCTTGGAGCCGGCCGGATCGGCCGGGCTGCTCCCAATGCGCGGACTACCGCAAAATCCTGGCCGGAGGCGACCGCCGGGAAACGTGGATGCTGAAGCAGCAAACGGCTGCCCGCTCCGGAGCTCCCCAGGATCCGTGGGCTTCCGACGTCGGGTTCCTGCACCTGTCGCGGTTGGTCGCAGACGAAGCCGGCCGATGGCTGCAGAAGCTCCCTGTCCGCACGGAAGACCGGCTTTATCTTATAAATTTAACGACATTAACTTTGACCCGGCATTTCGTGCTGCCGGACCCGCTTTGCCCCGTATGCGGGGAGTTGCGAGAGGATTCCGCCGAAACGGCAAGCATAAAGCTGCGCCCGAATCCGAAGTCCTCTCCGGGCAGTTACCGGACCAAGCCGATGAAAGCTTTGGAAGCCTCATTGGAAGCCGATTACGTGGACCGGCGCACCGGTCTCCTGAACGCCAAAGTCTACGACCTGCAGTCGCCGTACGCGGACGCCACCGTCAATCTGCCTTTGTTCGAGGGGGATGAAGGAGCGGCCGGCAGGACGCATCGGTACTCCGACAGCGTGTTGACCGCGATTCTCGAAGGCTTGGAACGCCAGTGCGGCACCCAGCCGCGAGGCAAGTTAAAGGTCGTAAGAGACAGTTACCGCCGGCTCGGGGATCAAGCCCTGGATCCGCTGACGGTGGGCGTACACGCCCCCGATCAATACCGAATAGACAACTTTCCGTTCCGGCCGTTCGACCCGGACAGGGAAATCGACTGGGTGTGGGGATATTCCTTTCTTAGGGAACGGCCGATTCTAGTGCCGGAGCAGCTTGCTTATTACAGCATTGGTTTCGGCGAAGGCTTCGTGTACGAAACCTCGAACGGCTGCGCGCTCGGGGGCAGCTTGGAAGAGGCGATCTTCTACGGCATCCTTGAGCTTGCGGAGAGAGACTCTTTCCTGATGACGTGGTATGCCAAGCTGCCGCTGCAGAAGATCGATCCTGCAACGATAGGAGACTCCGAGACCGCGCTTATGATCGAACGTCTGCGGGTCGTCACCGGCTACGAGTTCCTGTTGTTCGACGCGACGATGGAGCACGGCATTCCTTGCATTTGGACAATGGCGAAAAACATCCGAAGCCAAGGCGTCAACCTCATCTGCGCGGCGGGAGCGCATCCCGATCCGATCCGGGCGGTGAAGGGGTCGATCCACGAGTTGGCCGCGATGGCGCTTTCGCAAAACGGAAGGTTCGAGGCCCACCGGGAGCAGTTTGTTCGCATGCTCGACGATCCCTATCAGGTGCGGCACATGGAAGACCATTCGATGCTCTACGCTTTGCCGGAAGCCGAAAGCCGATTCGACTTCCTGCTCCGATCCGGGCAGCCGCCGAAAACCTTCGAAGAGGTTTACGGAAAGCCCGGCTGGCGACCCGATTTGACGGATGACCTGAATGGGCTCCTCCAAGCCTTCCGCCAGCTCGACATGGACGTCATCGTCGTGGACCAATCTTCGCCGGAGACACTGCGGAACGGGCTTTATTGCGTCAAGGTTATCATTCCGGGTTTGCTGCCGATGACGTTCGGCTACCACTTGACCCGCCTTCAAGGCTTGGAACGGGTGCTGAAGGTTCCGGCGAAGCTCGGCTATGCGAAGGAGCCGCTCACGTACGGCCAGCTCAATCCGCATCCCCATCCGTTTCCGTAAAACACCGGTGGAGGAGATCGGCCCGATGGACATCTCCGAGTTTTTGCGGGATTTGCATTTCGATACGGACAAAGCGAAGCCGCCCGATCTGGAACCCGATTGGGAGGACGCCCCGCTGCCTTACAAGCTGTACCGGAATCTGCCGTACTTTCCGTTTACGGCGGACGTGCCGCTGACGTTGATCGGACGACCCGAACGGGGCTATGCCGAATCGCGGTCATTCGGGCATTTTCTTTGGTATGCCTATGGGACGTCGCAGTCCAGCAGGACGGCCATTCCCCCGGAATGGGAAACGGAAGGACTCGGAAGCTTGGCGTCGTACCGAAGGGTCGTCCCTTCCGGGGGAGGGCTGTACCCGAACGAAATTTACGCTTATCTGAAGCTGGCGGACCTGCCCGAAGGCATCTATCACTACGACGCCGGGCGCCACCGGCTGGTCATGCTGAGAGAAGGCGAATTCGACGCCTACCTGGAGCAGGCGCTGGGGGGACGATGGACGGCGGCGGACCATTTCGGCGCTTTGTTCGTGTCGACCGTCTACTGGAAGAACAGCTTTAAGTACCACGATTTCTCTTACCGGCTGCAAGGCTTGGACGCAGGAGTGTTGATCGGCCAACTGTTGGAGGTCGGCACGAGGTTCGGCTATACGGCTTCCGTGTACTACCAATACTTGGACCGCGCCGTCAATCATTTGCTTGGATTGCAGGAAAAAGAAGAAAGCGTGTATGCCGTCATCCCGCTCTCGGATCATTCCATCGAACACCCGGGTCCCAATGAAGAAAATGCCGCGATGGCGGACCGACCCTCCATCACGGCGGAAAGCTTGATCCGTCAGTTGCCGGCACTGCAGCGGGAGCATTACGTCAAAAGCCGCAACGTCAAGGAATATCCCCGCGTGCTGCGGATGAACGAAGCTTCGCTGCAGCATGCGACCGGCGCCTTCCGGGGCGGCGGGAATCCCCCGGCAGCGCAGGCGGGCGGGCAACCGCTGCCGCTTCCCCGCTCGGACCCGACGCCGTACGATTTGGCGGTGCTCTCCCGCAGCCGGTACTCCCCGGAGACGGATTTCGTGCTGAAGCCGGTCGGCAAACGGCAATTATCGGAAATCCTTCGCCAGACCTGGATCTCGTTCGCCTACCGGAACGATCTGGACCGACCGGGAGAGCGGGAGACCCGAGTCGGCCTGTGCGGTTGTTTTCACGGGGTAGAGGGGATTCCGGACGGCGCTTACCGGTATGACGGCGCCAGCCACTCGCTCGTACCGCTTCGGGAAGGCGACCATCGAGCCTGGCTGCAATACGGGCTGACCTTTCCCAACGTGAACTTGTCCCAGACACCGCTCATCTTCCATGTGACCGGAGACCGGCGGCACGGCCAGCCGGAATGGGGACCGAGAGGATACCGGATACAGCAGATGGAAGCGGGCAAACTCGTTCAGAACCTGCTTTTGGCTTTGTCATCCGCCGGAATGGCGGGACGGCCGCTGCTCGGTTACGAAGCCGAGCTCTCGGACGATCTGTACCGGTTGCCGGCGGCTGGCCAAACCGCGCTCGTCCAAATTCCGGCCGGCCCTTACCGATACCGCTCGCGCTATGAAGGAAGCCTGCATGGTTAAGAGAGAATCCCGCGGGGCGACGCAGCGTGCGCGCCTCTTTTTTGTTTTGCTTTCGAGTTGGTCTATACTGGTAGAGGATTCTACCGAAACGGAGAGCGAGGGAAAGCACATGGAGAAAAGAACGTATGGGAAAACCGGCATGAACGTCAGCGTACTCGGGTTCGGAGGCGCCGAAATCGGCTTCCAGGGAGCCAGCCCTTCCCAAGTGGACAAGCTGCTCGGCAGCGCGCTGGACGCAGGCCTTAACGTCATCGACACGGCGGAATGCTATAAGAACAGCGAAGAGCTCATCGGCCAATCCGTGTCCCATCGCAGAAGCGAGTATTATCTGTTTACGAAATGCGGCCATGCGGCCGGTTTGGAACTTCCCGACTGGGACCCCGCCATGCTTGAGCAAAGCATCGACCGCAGCCTGAAGCGGTTGAAAACCGACTACATCGACCTTATCCATCTTCATAGCTGCAGCGAAGAGGTGCTGCGCAGGGGCGACGTCATCGAAGTGCTTCAGCGCGCCCGCGACAAAGGAAAAACGCGTTTCATCGGATACAGCGGAGACCACGCGGCAGCGTTATATGCGGTGAAAACCGGGTTGTTCGATTCTCTCATGACGTCGCTGAACATCGCCGACCAAGAAGCGTTGGATGAGATATTGCCCGAAGCGGCCAAGCGCGACATGGGCGTCGTCATCAAGCGGCCCGTAGCGAACGTCGCTTGGCGTCACTCCCAAGAGCCGGACCCGAAGGCTTACGAGCATACGTACTGGAAAAGGCTGCAGAAGCTGGACTACGGATTCCTGCAAGAAGGCGGACAAGCAGCCGTCGGGCAAGCGCTTCGTTTCACGTTGTCCGCGCCCGGCGTGCATACGGCGATCGTCGGCACGGCCAATCCCGGCCGATGGGCGGATAACGCCCGCCTCCTGGAGGAAGGGCCGCTTCCGTCCGAAGACTTCGAAGCGATCCGCCGCCGCTGGAAGAATACCGCAGAGCCGGATTGGATCGGGCAGGAGTAACGAATCGACAATGATCAAATCGAGCAGCGCAAAGGGCCGCGAAACCGCGGCCCTTTTGCATGGTACTTTAAGCCGATGAAATAATTATCATAATTCGATAAAATAAGCTAGAAATCGACATCGGTTTGGGAGCGGAGCATCTTTGTCTAACTCGCGCAAAACTGCTCAAGGAAGAACCTTGGTTCGCGAATTTTTGGACAGTTTGGAAATGGCGGTATGGTCCTATGACGTGGCTCAGGATCGAATCACCGTCTCGCCGGGATTACAAGCGTTATACGGCTATGAGCAAGAGGATTTCGACGCCGACCCGTTTCTCTGGAGAAAGCTCACCGTTTCCGAGGACCAACATATCGTTGCTGATCATCTCCGCAAGATACACAGCGGAATCGGGGGTACTTTCGAGCATCGGATCGTCCGTAAGTCGGGAGAGATTCGATGGCTGCAATGCATGGCGACGCCGGTCATGGACGGAGAAGGCTGCGTCAGGAAAGTATACGGCATCAACCATGACATCACTGATAAGAAATCGATGCAAGCCTCGTTGGAACGGGAACGCGAGCAAATCAACGAGCTGCTGGATTCGACGGATGTCGCGGTTTGGTCTTACAACTGCGCCAGAGGCGAGTTTGATTACATAACAAATGCGGTTCAGAGGATCACGGGGTATCCGCTGGACCGATTCCAAGATCTGAAGTCTTGGCATGAGATCGTCTACCCTGACGACGCACGGCACTATGGGGCCGAATTTGAAAAACTGAAGAAAAGCAAGCGGGGGGCCATCGAGTACCGCATCGTCCGGGCAGACGGCCAACTCCGCTGGGTTCACGTAAAGGTGGTCCTCATCCCTGGAGACACGATGGACGGAGGCCGGTATGAAGGACTCATGCTTGACGTCACGGACCGCAAATCGATGGAGGACGCGCTGAAGCGAAGCGAGCAAAAATACAAATCTCTGTTCGATCACCATCCTGATTCGATCGTCGAACTGGACCCGTCGGGCAATATCCGCGCGATGAATCGTTCAGCATTGGACACATTAGGAGTTTCCGGTATGGACGAAGGGATATTCCGGTATCCGGAGTTCATGAGCGAAGAGGGAATCAATAAAGCCACGGCGCACTATAGGTCAACCTTGAACGGAGAAGCCCAAAGGTTCGAACTTGCCACGCTGCATTCGGAAGGCCACTTTGCCGACTGGGACGTGAGGATGATCCCCATTATCGTGAACGGCGAAGTGGACGGTATTTTCATGATCGGCAATGAGATAACAGCCAGGGTGAAGGCGGAAAAGTCGCTGGCCGCCAGCGAAGCCATGCATAGGGTCATCACGGACAATATGCAGGATTTCATATCCGTGATCGATCTCGACGGCCGTTTCCTGTATGCGTCGCCCTCTTACGCAAAGAGGCTCGGTCGCGATCCCCATTCGCTTATTTCCACCTCGGCTTTCGAGTTGATCATCCCGGAAGACCGCGAATTCGCGGCTTGCTCGATCTCTCAAATCCTTTTGTACAACGGAGATTTGCAGGCCCGCATTCGTTGTATCCACGCGAACGGTTCACTCCTCCATCTGGAATGGATCGGTTCACCCGTACGTGACGATGCGGGCCGGATCGTCAGCATCGTGGTCGTGGGAAGGGATATCACAGAACAAGTCCGCGTGGAAAACAAGCTGATCGAAAGCGAAAAACGTTACCGGCGGCTGATCGAACTGTCTCCGGTGCCTATCGTTTCTCATAAAGACGGCATCGTCACCTACATAAACCAGGCCGGTCTTAAGCTTTTCGGAGCAGACGGGACCGACGGACCGGGCGGGATGATCGGAAGACCCGCTTTGGATGTCGTCGTCCCGCAGCAGACCGGCATCGCCATCTCCCGCATGGAACAATCGAAATCGTCCAAATTCGTCGGTCCCATGGAATACCGGTTAATTCGGCTCGACGGACGGACGATCGACGTGGAATTGACTTCGATTTACGATGACGAAACGGAATCGAACCTGGTCGTCGTCCATGACGTAACGGAGCCGAAAAAAATGCAGGCAGCCCTCCGGGAAAGCGAAGAACGGTACCGCCGCATGGTGGAGCTGTCGCCGATGGCGATCGTCGTCTACAAAGGCAACCGGATTACCTACGCGAACCCGACCAGCCTTCGCATCGTAGGCGCGTCGAATCTGGAGGAGATCCTGGATCTCGACCCGATCAGTTTCGTTCATCCCCGTTACCGGGAGTTGGTCCGAGGCCGGATGGTCCAAACGCTGCGCGAAGGGCACAGTCCGCCTGCGGAGTACGAACTGATCGGGCTGGACGGCAGGATCGTGGACGCTTCGGTCACCGCCATTTACGATGCCGTTTCCGAGACCGTATTGCTCGTTTTCATGGACGTAACGGCGCGCAAGCAAGCGGAGCGCGCTTTGATGGAAAGCGAAGAAACGAACAGCCGGCTCGTCCAGCTGTTTCCGGAAGCGATCGTCCTGCACAGCGATTACCGTTTCGAATATGTCAACCCCGCCGCGTGCCAACTGTTTGGGATCGCAGAACACGAACCCCCAAACCTCGACGTTCTTGTATGTATCCACCCCGATGATCGGGAGAAAGCCTGTATCCGCCTAAACAAGGTTTATGACGAAGGCTACACCAGTCCTCTGGTCGAACAGAGAATCGTTCGGCTTGACGGATCGCACGTCCCCGTCGAGGTCATTTCCGCCCCGATATCGTATCGGGGGAAAAAAGCGGCCATTTCGGTCTTCCGCGACATCACCGAGCGAACGCGCGCGGAGGAGCTGCGCGGGCTGGCCGAACGACGGCTGATCGAAAGCCGGGACCGTTATTTCTTTTTGCAGGCCAGCCTGGATCGGTTCTCGAACGACCTGTTCGGCCATGTCGACGTGACGGAACTTGAACGAAGGCTCGTTCAGGAAGTGAGGACCGTTTTGCAGGCGGATCTCGTCAGTCTCGTCGAAACGGATGAAAACGACGGAATCCGGGTGATCAACGGAAGCGTCCTCCGAGAGGAAGCACAGGCCGTCTTGCGCGAAAGAAGCCGAGCCTCTCAATCGATTTGCGAAATGATGGCTTATCCGGGCGGATATTTGCTCAAGATCGTTGAAATCCGCGGCCATTCCTACTGGCTTTGCATCGGGGAAATGCCTCCGTCCTTAAGCCAAATGCCGACGCGGATCTGGCTCGAGACGATCTGCCGTTACGTCAGCGTGCTGTACGACAATTTCCGCGTCATCGAGGATTTGACCCGCGAATTGAAAGAATCGACGAAGCAGGAGCCTGCGCCGTCCTGGCTTCTCCGGCTTTTGTTCAAACTGAATGAACATGAGCGCAAGCGCCTCTCCCAAGACTTGCACGACGCAGCCCTGCAGGAACAGATCATTTGGTACCGGAAACTCGACCAATTGATGGCGAATCCCGCGGTTTCGGATGAGCTTCGCGTCGATATGGAGCGCATCGCCCAAGGCTTGCTGGACGTTATCTACCAGATCCGGATCACTTGCATCGATCTGCGGCCCCCCATGCTGAAGGAAGAGGGCTTGGTCGCTTCCCTGGAGTCGTTGTTCGAGTTTACGCAAATGCGCACGGATTACGCGATCCGCTTTCAAACAAACGAATTCCGCGCGGAGCTGAACGAGGAGCAATCGATCGGTCTGTATCGGATCGTCCAAGAGCTGCTGGCGAACGCCACCAAGCACTCGAACGCCGCGAAGGTTTCTTTTTCCCTGTCCCAGCCCGCCAATTGGGTCCAGTTGGTTTACGAAGACGACGGAATCGGCATGGACATGAAGAAGGTGGAGGACACCTTTGTCAGCATGGGCATGTATGGGATGCGCGAAAGGGTGCACAGCCTGAACGGTAAAATCGTCTTCCGTTCCAAACCGAACGAGGGACTCACGATTTACATCCGGATTCCGATGAGCAAACAAAAGGAGGCAGATCGCCGTGATTGACGTGTTATTGGTCGACGACCATCCGTCCGTAATGGAGGGAACCCGCGTGCTCTTAGAGCAGGAGGGGGACATTAAGGTAACGTTCGCGCAGTCTGCCGTCAAAGCGGTCGAGCTCGCGGCTGCGCGATCGTTCGACGTCATGCTGGTCGACTTTCAAATGCCCGACATGAACGGAATCGATCTCTCTAAAAAGATATTGGGCGCCACTCCGGATGCCGTTATTTTGATCTATACGGGCTACGAGTTTAAAAACTCGTTCAATCTCATGGTGGAATCGGGCATCAGCGGTTTCGTGCTCAAAACGGCCAGCCGGGAACAGCTTGTCACGGCGATTCGATGCGCAAGCCGGGGGGAATCGGTTTTGCCGATCAGTCTGGTGAAGCAGTTGAGAAGGCAGCCGGTCTCCGTCTCGCAGGAGAACGAAGAGGACGGAACGCTGGCGATTTCCGACAGAGAGCACCAGATTTTGAAGGAGATCGCCAAGGGAAGAAGCAACAAGGAAATCGCCGTGTCGTTGATCGTAAGCCAGCGCTCTCTCGAATACTGTCTGACAAGCCTGTTCCAGAAGCTGAACGTCAAATCCCGGATCGAAGCGGTTATGAAAGCCAAACAGCTGGCTCTGTTGGAAGACGCCGATTTTCCCATGAACGCTTAAACAGGATTTCCTAATTACGACAACATTCGACACCCTCGTTTCGCTTCCCGCGAACGGGGGTGTTTTTGCACGCAAAAGAATTGCGCTTTCACGCAAGCACTTTTTCGGTTACAACGTACAGGTCCCGGTTTTACAATATAGACATAGTTCTACAAAACCAGACAAGGAGCCGAAAAGAGTGAGACTATTGGCCCATACGAATTGGAATCCGGAGTCACAGGAGAAAGTCACGGAGTTGATCGACGGCATCATGGATTCCATTCGCCAGGTGATCCCGGTTGCCGCGACGTTCGGACCTGCGGCCGTACTCGAAGGAGCGGCCGTCCAGAGCGAGATCGGGGTGTTGGTGGGGTTTACGGGGGACAACTACGGGAGAATCGTGATCCAGGGCAGCGGCGAAGCATTCGGCGGTTTGGGCGGCGCGATGTTCGGCATGCCGCTGGAAGGTGAACTGCTTCACAGTTTCATTGGAGAACTGGCCAACATGATCGCCGGCAATACGTCTACGCATCTTTTCAATAAGGGGCGCAAGATCGACATTACGCCGCCGACCGTTATGGTCGGCAAACTGCAAATGTACGGTTTCGAACAAGGGATCACGCTGCCCGTTGAGCTGGCGGATATCGGAGAGCTAACGATTATTTTAACGATACATACCCAAGGAGCTGCTTAAAGATGGCAAAAGTGATGATCGTGGACGACGCGGCGTTTATGCGGATGATGCTGAAAAACATTTTGCAGAAGGCCGGTCACGAAGTGGTGGGAGAAGCCGAGAACGGGGCGGTCGCCGTAGAGAAATACGCATCGCTGAAGCCCGATTTCGTGACGATGGACATTACGATGCCCGTCATGGAAGGAATCGAAGCGGTGAAGAGAATTCGGGAAACCGATCCCCACGCCAAGATCCTGATGTGTTCGGCGATGGGCCAGCAAGGCATGATCGTGCAGGCCGTACAGGCCGGCGCCCGGGATTTCATCGTCAAGCCGTTCCAGGAAGAACGCGTGATCGAATCGGTCAAAAAGCTGCTCGGCGCTTGAGCTGTAGGCTGAAAACGGAAGGGCTTGAGGACACCTGAGAGGGAGAGGCCGCCATGAAAATCAAGAGTCTTCTGAAAGTCACGGGAATCGTTTTTCTCGTCTTGTCCGTTATGATGATCGTTTGCATGTTTACGCTCAAAGCGCAATACGAGAACGTGAAGCAGTCGCAGGAGCGTCAAGCCATCCTGAAGCAGCTGGGACTCGACGTGAAGAACGAATCCGTCTATTTGACGAACGAAGCCCGTAAATACGCGGTGACCGGTGATAAAGTCCATTACGACAATTACTGGAACGCCATCAACGTCACCAAATCCTCGGAAAATGCCATTCAGAAATTAAAGGAATACGGCACGCCCCAGAGTGAAATGGACTTGCTCCGGCAAGCGAAGGATAACTCCAACGTGTTGGTCAAGACGGAAGAGGCCGCATTCAAAGCGGTGGCGGACGGGGACCTCGAGACGGCGCGCAAGCTGATGTACGGCGACGATTACGAGAAACAGGTCAGCATCATCATGGCGCCGACAGAACAATTCCAGAAAGCGATGAACGATCGGACCGCTCAGGAAACCGCGGATGCGCAGAAATCTTTCAACTTTTACCTTACGCTGACGATCGTGCTGATCGGTATCGTAGCGTTCTGCATGCTGCTTTCGATCGTGATGCTGTTCCGGAAAATTCGCCCGCTCGGCGGCGTCGTCGCCAAGCTGGGAGAACTCTCCGACAATCGCGGAGATTTGACCGTCAGGCTGCCGGTCGACGGCAAGGACGAGATCTCGGAATTGTCCGGTAACTTCAATCGCATGCTCGAAAGCTATCAGCAATTCGTCGGCCATATTTACGATTCCGTGAGAAACGTTTCGGCGGCCGTCATGGAAATTTCCGCGACGACCGAGGAGATTTCCGGGGGAAGCCAGGACCAAGCGAGCGCGGCTCAGCGGATGAACGAAATGCTCAAGGAACTCACGACGGGGATCGTTCAAGTGTCCGCAGGCGCCGAGCAAGCTTCCGAGATTACCGCTAAAACCGCCAAGGTCGCACAGGAAGGCGGTCAAGTCCTGCGGGATTCGATGCGCCAAATGGAGAAGTTAAGCCGGCAAATGGAACTGTTGCAGCAGGATTCCGGCCGAATCGGAGAAATCATCGAGGTCATCGACGAGATCGCCGAACAGACGAATCTGCTGGCTTTGAACGCCGCAATCGAAGCGGCGCGCGCCGGCGACCAAGGACGCGGTTTCGCGGTCGTGGCCGACGAAGTTCGAAAACTCGCCGAGAGAAGCGGGGAAGCGACCAAGCAAATTTCCTCCATTATTAAAGGCATGCAGGAGAATACCGCCCAAAGCGCGATCGTCGTCAGCGAAGGCGTGATTTCCTCCCAGAAGAGCGGAGAAGCGTTCGAAAGCATCGTAGACATGGTTAATCAGTCCGCGTTCAAAGTGACCGAAATCGCCGCGGCGGCCGAGCAGCAGTCCGGCCAGTCGGCGGAAGTGCTCCAAGCGGTCGCTTCGATCGCGGCGACGAGCGAGCAAGCGGCGGCGGCTACGGAAGAGACCGCGGCGACGACCCAATCGTTGTCGCAAATGGCGGACGAATTGAGCAGGTCCGTCTCCGCGTTCAAAATTCGCTGATTTCGGACACATGACAGACAGATATAGATTTGGCATAGGAGTGTGCAACCGTGTTGAAAATGACCGTGAAAAACCGACTTATTCTTTCTTTTCTAGCCGTTCTGGTACTGCCCAGCACGGCGATCGGCTACTTCTCTTACGAGAGAGCGTCCAAAGACATGGAGGCGCAAATCCATCAGAGCGCGGAGCAAAGCATCGCGTTCGCCGATCAGAAAATCACCGAGCTCCTCTCGCAAAGCGTCTCGGATGCGGATTATCTGGCTTCCAAGGTCAAGGGAAACATGGCGGACAGCACCGGGACACCGGAATTGCGCGGCATCCTGGATCCGCTCAAAGCCGTTAAACCGGCCTATGACAACCTTTTTTACGGCACCGAAACCGGCAAGATGTTCCTTTCTCCGGACAAGAAAATGCCGGACGGATTCGATCCGAGGAAGCGGGACTATTACCCGAAATCCATGAGCAGTCCGGGCAAAGCGGTCATTAACGATCCGATCGTGTCCGCATCGGACGGCAGCGTCATCGTGATCACGTCCGAAGCGGCTGAAGACGGCTCCGGAGTCGTGGGTGTGAGCTTAGGATTAAAGACGCTCAGCCAGCAGATCAGCGAATTCAAAGTGGGTCAAAAAGGATACGTGTTCGTCCTCGACCGGAACGGCAAGTATTTGGCCCATCCGACCAAGGAGCTCGGTACGCAGAATACCAACTCCTATATCCCCGAAGTGTATGGCGCCGACTCGGGTACGATTTCTTACACCTTGGACGGCGTCAAGAAAAAAGCGGTATTCACGACGAACAAGTTAACCGGTTGGAAAATCATGGGTACTATAGAGATCTCCGAAATCGCGGACGCCACCCACGGAATTCTTTATACGACTTTGGGAGTCATCGCGGCGGCTCTTGCCATCGGCGCTCTCCTCGTGATCTGGATCGTTCGCTCGATTACGCGGCCTCTTAAGCAAGTGACGGAAGCGGCCGATCGCATCGCGGGCGGGGATTTGACGGAAGAAGTGCCGGTCACCAGCCAAGATGAGCTGGGGCAGCTCTCGGTCTCCGTTAATCAAATGGTGTACAAGCTTCGGGAGTTGATCGGCGAAGTGATCCGCTCCTCTCAGAACGTCGCGGCTTCCTCCGAGCAGATTTCGGCGAGCACCGAGGAAATCGCCAGCGGCAGCACCGTCCAATCCGAGGCCGCCCAGAACATGTTGGAGCTGTTCGGGGAGCTTTCGCTCGCGATCGATTCCGTCGCCGCGAGCGCCGAAGAAGCGGCCAAGCTAGCGTCCGACTCTTCGATCATCGCGAAGGAAGGCGGATCGATCGTGGGCAAGTCGGTGGATATCATGGGGCAAGTCAGCGCACAAGTTTCGCTGCTGGAGCAGGATTCGGCCAAGATCGGCGACATTATCGAAGTGATCGACGAGATCGCGGAGCAGACGAACCTTCTTGCGCTGAACGCGGCGATCGAAGCCGCGAGGGCAGGCGAGCAAGGCCGCGGGTTCGCGGTCGTCGCGGACGAGGTCCGGAAGCTGGCGGAACGCAGCGGAGAAGCGACCAAGCAGATCACCTCCATCATCAAAGCCATGCAGGAAAACACGAAGCGGAGCGTGGCCGCGGTCGCGAGCGGCGTCAGCCAATCCCAAGAGACGGGCGCGGCATTCGACCGGATCATCGCCAAGATCGGCGAAACCGAGCAGAAGGTCGGAGAGATCGCGGCGGCCAGCGAGGAGCAGGCGTCGCAATCCGATGAGGTCAGACGCTCGATCGAGAATATCTCCTCGGCTAGCGAAGAGGCCGCAGCCGCTTCGGAAGAAACCGCGGCGACTTCGCAAGCGTTGGCTTCCCTCGCGGAGCAGCTGCACGCCTCGGTGAGCTTGTTCAAAATTTAAACATCGGCAGCAGGTGAACGACTACATGAGACCCATTCCGATCCATCAATACGACGAAAACACGATGCAGCTCGCCAAGCCGGCGTATGACCGGAGAGGCCGGGTGCTGCTCTCGGCCTCCCAAATCGTTCATCCCAAGTATTTGGAGAAGCTCAAGGAAATCGGCATCCGAACCTTGATCGTGGAGGATGCCGAATCCCGAGGCATCAGCTTGGAAGAAATGATCGACATCCCGACTTGGCTGGACGTGGTACAGACCGTGGAAGAAGCTTTCGCGGCCGTCGCCGGCAAGAAACCTTTGCCGCTGCGCGGCTTGCAGCAAGGTGTAGCCAAGCTGCTCAAGGAAATCCTGAGCCGCCCGCTGATTTTGCCGATTCCTTCCTCCACGATGGCCGAAAACCTGGCTCCATACGCCCATGCCGTCAACGTGGCGATCATGGCTCTCCAAGTCGGCAAATCTCTCGGTTACCACGAGCTGATGCTGAGAGACTTGGCCATCGGCTGTCTGCTTCATGACATCGGCAAGGCGGTCACAAGCGAATCGCAAGAGCATCCGGTTGCCGGTTTCGATATCATTCGCGGAGTCCGGGAAGTGAACCTGCTGTCCGCCCACATCGCTTTCCAGCACCACGAGAGGCTGGACGGTCAGGGCTACCCCCGGGCGATCCGCGGCAACGCTTTTCTGGAATACGCCCAAATCTGCGGCATTTGCAGCCTTTACGACCATCTCGCCGATGAGCTGCCTCCGCACGAAGCGATGGAACGCGTCATGGGCACCAGCGGCACCGCTTTTTCCACCGAAATCGTGCAGGCGTTCGTCCGCACCGTTCCGGCTTACCCCCCGGGTACGAAAATCAGGCTGATGTCTGGGGAAGACGGCATCGTCACGCGGATTACGACACACATGCAGCGTCCGGTCGTCCGCCGTTTGGCGACCGGGGAGGAAATCTCACTGGCAGAAGAACTCACAGTCATGATCACGGGAAGCATCTAGAAGGAGTGGGAGCATGCAAGTGACGGCTCAGGAACAATACGTGGAGTTCGGCATCGAAAACGAGCAGTACGCGATTCGGATCCAGGACATTCACGAAATCATCAAATTGCAGGACATCACCCAAATCCCCAACGTGAAGCCCTACGTGAAAGGCGTCATCAATCTGAGGGGCAAAATCGTCCCGGTCCTCAGCCTGCGCAATTTGTTCGACATGCAGGAGAAAGCGCCTTCGAAATCAACTCGAATCGTGGTCGTCCATCACCAAGAGGATACGGTCGGCATTATCGTGGACCGGGTCAGCAAAGTGACCACTTTCTCCGATATACAGCCGCCTCCGGACCGCGTCGGGGGCATCGACGGCAACTTTTTCGTCGGGATCGGCTTTACGAAAGGCGGATTGGTCGGCATTCTCCGTCTGGACGAAGTTTTACTGCATGAGTAGAGGGAGTGTCCGAATTGACCGACATGCTGGCCGAATATAAAGAGGTGTTTTTGGAAGAGCTGGAAGAGCAGCTACAGCTCATGGACGAAGTGATCTTGAAGCTCGAGCGCGAAGGGGATTCCGGATCGGTCGTCCAAAGCCTGTTCCGGGCCGCGCATACGCTGAAAGGATCTTCGGCCGCGATGGGCTTCGAGGAGATGAAGCAGCTCACTCACCATATGGAGCATCTGCTCGACCAGGTGAGAGGCAAGAAGAGAACGGTGACGCCCGCGCTCATTGACCTGCTCTTTCAATCCATGGATTGCTTGAAGCAGCTCAAAAACGACATCGAGGCAAGCGACGCGCCAGCCACCGACATCGGGCGGATCGTCAAGAATCTCGAAACGTTCGCCAGTACGAAGGAGGATGAGCCGTTAACGGTTAGCGTTACAGGCAGCGAAACGGGCAGCGAAACTCTCCGTCCGCCGCTAAGCTTGTCCGACCGCTTGAAGATCCAGGAACAGCAGGACGCAGGACACCGCGTATATTGGCTTCAAATCGGCATCGTTTCCGATTGCGTCATTCAAGGCGCAAGGGCGTACGTCATTCACTCGATGTTGTCGGAATGGGGCGAAGTGCTGCTCATGACCCCTGACCTCGAGAGCTTGGAGGAAACGTTGCCGGGTTCCCTGACGCTGACTTTCCTGTATGCGGGGATCCAGGAGGAGGGCGAAATTCGCTCGCTTGTCACGGGTTTAACAG
This sequence comes from Cohnella candidum, assembly GCF_003713065.1. Lineage (NCBI taxonomy): Bacteria > Bacillati > Bacillota > Bacilli > Caryophanales > Paenibacillaceae > Cohnella > Cohnella candida. The sequence continues at coordinate 1,374,306 of NZ_CP033433.1, forward strand.
ACGTCGCCTGCGTGACGGCTGAGCTCGTGGAGGGAAACGAAACGGCAATGGCGGTTACGCCGGCGGCGACAGGCAAGGCGGCGGCAGTCGAAGAAGCGTCGCCTGCCGGCAAGGCCAAATCGCAGACGATCCGGGTGAGCGTCGAAAGGCTGGACCACTTGATGAACCTGGTGGGTGAACTCGTGATCGATCAAACCCGTATCCATCAAGTGGAACGGAACCAGCGGCGGCGCTTCCAAGACGACACCGTCAGCGAGCTCGGCCACATTTCGGATCATCTGTCCCGCATCATCGGAGACCTGCAGGAAAGCGTCATGAAAGCGCGCATGCTGCCGATCGAGCAGCTTTTCAACCGGTTTCCCCGCATGATCCGGGACTTGTCCAGGGATCTGGGCAAGGATCTTGAGCTGGTCATGGAAGGGCAGGATACCGAGCTGGACCGGACGTTGATCGAGGAGATCGCCGATCCGCTGATCCATCTGATCCGAAATGCCGTGGATCACGGTCTGGAAACCCCAGATGTTCGGGAGCAATCGGGCAAACCCCGCAAGGGAACATTGCGGATCCGCGCCGCGCACGAGGACAATCAGGTGGTCATATACGTCGAAGACGACGGAGCGGGGATCGATCCGGCCAAGATGAAGGCATCGGCGCTGAAGAAGGGGATTTTGACCGAGGAAGAAGCCGAACTGCTAACCGACCGGGAAGCCGTCGATCTGATTTTCCGTCCTGGATTCTCGACCGCGCAGACGATCAGCGACGTCTCCGGCCGAGGCGTCGGCATGGACATCGTCCGGAGCCATATCGAGAAGCTCAACGGATTGATCGATATCGACACCCGGCTCGGCCGGGGGACGAGCTTCAAAATCAAGCTTCCGCTGACGCTCGCGATTATCGTGGGACTGCTCGTCAAAGTGAACGGCCAAACGTTGATCATTCCGATGAGCAATATCGCGGAAATCGTCCGGGTGACGAACGCGGAAATTCAAGTCGTGCGAGGCCAGTCGGTGATCACGCTGCGGAATCAGGTGATTCCGATCGTGAGCGTGCATGACCGGTTCAAAGGCGAGTTCCGTCGGGAGGAGCACAAACACATCCCGCTCGTGATCGTAGGATCGGCGGAGAAACGGCTGGCGCTCGCGGTCGACGATTTGATCGGCAACCAGGAAATCGTCATCAAATCGCTCGGTTCCTACATCGGCAAAGTGGACGGAATCGCGGGCGCGACGATCCTGGGCGACGGCAGCGTGGCTTTGATTTTCGAAATTTCATCCTTGTTCCATAAAGCTGGAGCCAAATAAAAAGAGCATTAGGAGTGGGAGATCCCGGCATGAAATGGTTTTATGATTTAAAAACTTCCATGAAGTTGGTATCGGCTTTCTTGGTCATGGCGATCATTCTCGCGTTCGTCGGTTTATACGGCTTGAACAATTTGGGCAAGATCGACCGCAGCCTGACGGACATGTATAATTCGAACCTTCTGCCGGTGGCGGACTTGACGAGTTCCCAGGCGATCTACCAGGAACTCAGGGTCGCGATCCGCGACCACAGCTTCGTGGCGAGGACGGAACAGGAGAACCTCCAGTACGAGGACCAAGTCAAATCGCTGCAAGAAGAATTGCTTGCGAGAGTCGATAAGTTCCGGCCTATGGCGACTACTTCCCGCGAACAAGAGCTGATGAAAGAATTCGATTCCGCGTGGCAGAAGTACGCGCAAACTTTGCAAAAAGGCATCGAATTGAACAACGCAAACGACGAAGAGCATTTCGTCGAGCTTCTAAAGGGCGATATGAAAGACGCCGGGGATCAAGTACAGAAAGCATTGGACGGCATGGCTTCCTTCAACATCGACGAAGCGAATCGGGCGAGCGCGAACGGAAAAGCGTTATATTCAACCTCCCGCAATACGACGATCGCGATCATCGTTGTCGCAGTGCTGCTCAGCATCGCGTTCGGCTACTTCATCGCCCGGATCATCGCAAGACCGCTTGGGCGTACGGTTGAACTGGTCGGCAAAGTCTCGCAAGGCGATCTGCGGGATACGCTGGACATCCGGACGAAGGACGAGGTAGGAGCTTTGGCTTCCTCCATTAACGTCATGATCGAGAATCTTCGCTCCACGGTCGGGGGCATCCAAGCATCCGCCGAGAGCGTCGCCGCCGCCTCCCAACAGATCTCCGCCAGCACGGAAGAAGTCGCCAGCGGAAGCGTCAGCCAAGCGAATGCCGCACAGATGATGACCGAGTTGTTCCAGAAGCTGTCGTCAGCCATCGGCTCGGTGGCCAAAAGCGCTGAGCAGGCATCGGAGCTGTCCAACCGCACGATGAGCATCGCCGAAGACGGAGGCCAAGTCGTCCGTTCCTCGATCGAAGGCATGGAAGTAATGAACGAGCAAATCGCCAAATTGGAGCAGGATTCAAACCGAATCGGGGACATCATCGAGGTCATCGACGACATCGCCGAGCAGACGAACCTGCTTGCGCTGAACGCGGCGATCGAAGCGGCCAGGGCCGGCGATCAAGGGCGGGGCTTCGCCGTCGTGGCGGATGAGGTCCGCAAGCTGGCGGAGCGCAGCGGCGAAGCGACCAAGCAAATTACGGCGATCATTAAAGGAATGCAGGAAAATACGAGGCAGAGCGTCAAAGCCGTCAGTGAGGGCGTCGTCACTTCCAGAAAGACCGGTGAAGCGTTCCAGCTGATCGTGGAACGGGTGAACGAATCCGCCGGGAAGGTCGGCGAAATCGCCGCCGCAAGCGAAGAACAGGCGGCGCAATCGTCGGAGGTCATGTTCTCCATCGAAAGCATTTCCGCCGCGACGGAAGAAGCGGCGGCGAGCAGCGAGCAGACCGCTTCGACCGCACAGTCGCTGTCCCATCTCGCGGAAGAGTTGAACCGTTCGGTCTCGATGTTTCGGATCCGATAATCCGTTTCCGGGGAAGGCAGGATGACCATGTTAGCTGCACCGGCGCAAGATTTGGATTTTATGCAGTTCGTTTCGAAGCTGAAGGCGAAATCGGGCATCGATTTGTCGCAATACAAGGAAAACCAGATGCGGCGCCGCTTGAACAGCTTGAAGGACAATCGGGGTTACCGGACGTTCGGCGAATTCTTTCAGGGCATGATGTCGGACCGGGAGCTTTACGAGGAATTCCTGGACCACATGACGATCAACGTCTCGGAGTTTTACCGGAATGCGAAGCGCTGGGAAGTGCTGGAACAGAAGGTCGTTCCGGATCTGCTGGCGCAAAGCCGAAGCTTGAAATGCTGGAGCGCCGCCTGTTCGACCGGTGACGAGCCGTATAGCTTGGCCATGGTGCTGCTCGGTCGGCTCAAGCGCCACGAATTCGAAATTCTGGCGACCGATATCGACAAGGGCGCGATCGGCAAAGCCAAAGCGGGCCTGTATCCCGCGCAATCGGTCAAAGAGGCTCCGAAGGCCGCGTTGAACAAATATTTCACGATGACGGGAACGCAATATGAGGTGTCGGACGAGGTCAAGAAATGCGTGACCTTCAAGCAACATAATCTGTTGTCGGACCCGTATGATTCGAATTTCGATCTGATCGTTTGCCGTAACGTGCTGATTTATTTTACCGATGAAGCCAAAGACGCCATCTTCCAGAAGTTCAGCAAGTCGCTCAAGCCCGGCGGATATTTGTTCATCGGGGGCACGGAGCAAATCTTCCAGCCCGCGAAATATCAATTGGAGCCGGCGGATACGTTTTTTTACAGAAAAATAGCGAAATGAGTGGAACACGATGGCCAAAACGAAAGTTCTCGTCGTCGACGATTCCTTGTTCATGCGGAAGCTGATCGCGCGCCTGGTAGAAGAAGACCCTCTTCTTGAGGTCACGGGGACGGCGCGGAACGGGGCCGAAGCGGTGGAGATGGTGCGCGTGCTGCAGCCGGAGGTCATCACGATGGACGTCGAGATGCCCGTGATGGACGGACTGGAGGCGCTCTCTCATATCATGAAGGAGCGCCCGACGCCGGTTGTCATGTTGAGTTCGTTGACGCAGGAAGGCGCCCAAGAAACCATTGAGGCCCTGCAGAGAGGCGCGGTCGATTTCATCCCGAAACCGTCCGGTTCCACCTCCGCGGATCTGTACAAGGTGAAGGACGAAATGCTGGCCAAAATCAAGTCCGCGGCCAAAACCCCGGCTTCCGCGCTTCGTCTCCTGGCGAAACGGCAGGCTTCGGCACCGCCAGGCGCGATTCCGGCGAAGAAGGGCCGGTCCCACTTCGGACAAATCGTCGCGATCGGCACGTCCACGGGCGGTCCCCGCGCGTTGGACGCCGTCATCGGGGCGTTGCCCCGGGATTTCTCTTTTCCTATCCTTGTCGTGCAGCACATGCCGCCTAAATTCACCTGATCGCTCGCGCAAAGGCTGGATGCTTTATCCGCTGTGCGCGTGGTGGAAGCCGAGGACGGGGAGCGGATTGAAGGCGGAACCGTCTATATCGCGCCGGGGAATTACCACATGACGGCGGTGGAAAAAGGCGGGGAATACCGGATTAAGCTGAACCAGGACCCGCAGCGGAGCGGACACCGTCCGTCCGTGGACGTGCTGTTCGAATCGGTAGCAAAGCTGGGGTCGCTGAAGCGGCACTTCGTCCTGATGACGGGCATGGGCAGCGACGGCGCTAAAGGCATGCTGCTGGCCAAAGAATCGGGCGCCGCGACGACGATCGCGGAAGCCAAAGAAACGTGCGTCGTCTTCGGCATGCCGAAGGCCGCGATCGAGTACAAATGCGTGGACCACGTCGTACCGGTCGACAGGATCGCCGCCAAGCTGACCGAAATCGTCAAATAGCCCGCCGGCGTATAAACAGCCGTTCCCTTGGAAGAGGGGGCGGCTTCTTTGCTTTCATCTGCATAAGGGGAATGAGTAGGGAAAACATTAATTCTGTTCCTTTACCGGGAGGTGATTGGCGTGGATGAAACTTTGCGCATGGCGCCCCACGAGACAATGGAAGTGCATGAAATGGTCAATTTCAAAACGCTGTGCCTGGCGCAGTCCAAATTGATGCAGGGAATCGTTTTCGACAGGGACCTGAAGCACCTGATGCAAAAAGACGTGGAAGTGACGATGCGTCACCTGGATCAACTCAAAGGCTTGTACGCGAAAATAAGGCTGCAGTAAAGCGGGAGGCTTACCGATGAACAACGATTATTTGGATCCGATCAACTCGGTCGGCATGCCGGACGCCGCGGACAACGCCTTGTGCATGGAATTCCTCATGCGCGCCAAGAACGGCGTTCGCAATTGCGCGGCAGCATTAGCCGAGTCCGCTTCACCCGACGTAAGGACCATTTTGAAGGGAATACTGTCCGACTCTCTGCGCATGCATGAGGAAATATCCAAGCTGATGATCGACAAGCACTGGCTCCACCCCTACCAGGTCGGAGAGCAGTTCCAGATGGATTTGAAGTCAGCCGATACGACCCTCAAGATCGCTAACATGAAGCTTTTTCCGGAAGATACCGCGCGGCTCGGAATGTTCGCGACGCCGGACAAATAGGGGGATATGGATGAAAGCCGTAACGTTCCAAGGCATTAAAAACGTTCAGGTCAAAGAGGTCGCAGATCCCAAAATCCAGAAAAAGGACGATATCATCGTCCGGCTGACGGCTTCCGCGATTTGCGGGTCCGATTTGCACCTGATCCACGGCATGATTCCGAACATGCCTCAGGATTACATTATCGGACATGAACCGGTGGGCATCGTGGAAGAAGCGGGACCGGAGGTGACATCTCTCAAGAAGGGCGATAAAGTCATCATTCCGTTCAACGTGGCTTGCGGGCAGTGCTGGTATTGCAACAACCATCTCGAGAGCCAGTGCGACAACTCCAATCCCCACGGAGACTCCGGCGCTTATTTCGGGTATTCCGAGACGACCGGGGGTTATCCGGGAGGCCAGGCGCAGTTCATGCGCGTGCCGTACGCGAACTTTACGCCGTTCAAGGTTCCGGAAAGCAACGAGATCGAAGACGAGAAGCTCGCGGTCATCGCGGACGCCATGACGACCGCCTTCTGGACCGTCGACAACGCGGGCGTCAAGCCGGGTGACACGGTCATCGTGCTCGGCTGCGGGCCGGTCGGCATGTTCGCGCAGAAATTTTGCTGGTTGAAAGGCGCGAAACGGGTGATCGCCGTCGATTATGTCGATTACCGGCTGGAACGCGCCAAAGCCCGCAACAACGTGGAGACGGTGAACTTCGAGAAGGAAGAGAACATCGGCAACCATTTGAAGGAAATAACCAAAGGCGGCGCGGACGTCGTCATCGACGCGGTCGGCATGGACGGCAAGATGACGCCGATGGAATTCCTGGCTTCCGGCCTTAAGCTTCAAGGCGGCGCGATGGGAGCCATCGTCATCGCATCGCAGGCGGTACGCAAAGGCGGCACGATTCAAATTACCGGCGTGTACGGCGGGCGATACAACGCTTTCCCGTTGGGAGACATCTTTCAGCGCAACATTACCGTGAAGACGGGACAGGCGCCGGTGATCCACTACATGCCCCATATGTACGAGTTGGTGGCGTCCGGCAAAATCGATCCGATGGACATCGTGACGCACGTCATTCCGCTGGACGACGCCAAACGGGGATACGAGATTTTCGACGATAAGCTCGACAATTGCATAAAGGTGGTGCTGAAGCCATGACCGGAGGAGGCGATTTCGGCAGCATTATCCCGAACCGGTTCGGCGTTCACGAAACGCTGGAGCTGCATGAGATTGCGGCGTTCAAATCGCTCTGTCTGACCAAAGCCAAATCGATGCAGATGCTCGTATCCGATCCGGAGCTCAAAACGCTCATGCAACAGGACGTCCAGCTCTCCACCCGGCAGTTGCAAGAATTGAACGGGTTGCTGAGCCAAGCGATCCAATAGGAGGGAAAAGCATGCTTCCGTTCGTCGAAAATTTAATGGGGTTAAATACAATGACGGACCAAGTCATCGCCATGGACATGCTCATTTCCGCGAAAAGCGGGATGAAAATGTGCGCGGTCGCGGTGACCGAATCGGCGACCCCCGAAGTCAGGGCGGCGTTCCAAAAGCAGTTATACGAGGCGATCGACACCCATGAGAAATTGACGGATTACATGATGCGAAAAGGCTACTACCACCCCTATAACGTCCAAGAACAAATCCGGTTGGATCAGACGAATGCGCAAACGGCTTTGAGCCTGCCGTAAAGACCGTTTGTTTTTAGGGTCCGGTGTGCGGCTGACCCTTACCACCTTGCGGACAACCACGTATTGTGGAGTATCCGGGAGGTGCGATACACATGAACGTCATGGAACGCAAACTGGCCGCTGGCACCGAATTCGAAACCTCATACTATCGTGCGGATGGGGAAGGACCGGGCATCGTCGTGATCGTCACCGCCGGCGTTCATGGCAATGAACCGGCGGGCGTCCTTGCGGCTCGCCAACTGGTTGAGGATCTTCGCAACGACGTATTGCGGCTGCGTAAAGGCAGACTGATCGTCGTTCCGCTCGTCAACGGGCCCGCTTTTAAGCGGAAGACGAGAGGAGTGCCCGACCTGAACCGTACTTTTCCAAGGCGCCCGTACGCGAAAGCCAGGCATCCGGTAACGGATGCCTTATTCCGTCTCGCCAGCATTCATCGAGTCGCCTGGTATTTGGACCTTCACGAAGCGAACGGCTTGTCCCAGCTGAGCCGCAAAGTGCTGGGCCAAACCTTGATCGTCAATCCCGGGAGCCAAGCGATACCGGTCGTCCGGCAAGCGGCTGCCTGGGCCAACGGGTTCATCTTGAACGGGAATCGCAAATTTAACGTACGCGTGAAAGGACTGCCCGGATCGGGCCGTCAAGCCGCCCATTCGCTGCTGCAAGCGCGGGCGGTGACGTTCGAAACCTGCTGGAGTTTGCCCTTGCGGGATCGCGTGCGCTATCAGACCGCCTTGCTCAGGAGAATGCTGAAGGAGACCGGCATCGTGACAGGTGCGGAAACGATCCCGTATTGAATTTTTCCCTCACGTGTTTCATAGTGGGGAAATAAGGGTAAAAACGGTTAAATTGCGTCTTTTCAAGGAGTTGCTCATTCGGAATGGCCCTATTCGAAGTCAACGGCGAAAGTCCGGCAAGCCTGTTTTTCCAACGTTCGTCCCACGGCATGGCCTTCCTGTCTCCGGATGGCCGAATATTGGAGGCCAACCCCGCATTTTGCTCCATGCTTGGCAGTGCGAGAGAAACGCTTCTCTCGACCCCTATAGATAAAATCATCGGAACGGAGAAAGATTGGGCCATTCGGCTCGAAAATCCGTCCGATCAGACCGACATAGACGTGCGAATCATCCGGAACGATGGAAGCATTCTTTTGGGTTCCGCTAACTTGCTGGCATCCGAGACGGCCGGGGAGGATGCGCGGTCCTGCCGAATGCTGGAGATCATGAAAGAGCGGAAGAAGAACGACGAACTGATCGCGGAAGTATTTCGGATTGCGTCGATCGGCAGTTGGGAGTGGGAAATTCAGGACGACGAAATCTGGTTTTCGGATCAGATTCAAACGCTCTGCGACGTCGACGCGTCCGAGTGGGGCCGCAGGAGTCCCGGGTTGCTCGATTTGGTGCCGCCCGAAAGCCGGCCCTCATTCCAGGAAGCGATCGATCTTGCTTTGAAGGGCAACCCGCTCGATTTCGAGTTCCGGAATCAGAAGCCGGACGGCAGCGTGCATTATTTGCATGTCCGGGGGCTGGTGTCTTATGCGGCAGGAGGGAAACCTCGTAAATTACACGGCACGGTACAGGACATCACAGACCGGAAGAAAGTCGAGCTGAAGCTGCTTGAAACGGTCGAACGCTATACCTCGCTGAAGAAATTCAACCACGACGCGATTTTCTCGCTGGACTTGAACGGCAATATCATCAATTCCAACGCCGTCGCCCAGGAAATGACGGGTTATCCGATCCAGGAGATGGCCGGTAAAAATTTCTCGCTCTATATCGGCGGGCAAGATATCCTGGATATTCTCGCCGCGTCCAAGCATGACGTCAACGCGGAGAAACGCATCGATAAAATCGAACACCGCAACGGCTCGTACGCGGAAGTGCTGACGACGATCGCCCCGATCATCATCCATGACGAAAGCGTCGGCTATTATATTATCTCCAAGGACATTACGGAACAGAAGAAACTGATCATCGCCAAGGAAGCCGCGGAATCGACGAATCAGGCGAAAAGCGAATTCCTGGCGATGATGAGCCACGAAATCCGGACCCCGATGAACGGGGTGATCGGCATGACGGATCTGCTTCTCGAAACGACTGCCCTGGACGCTCCGCATCGGGAGTACTTGGAAGTCATCAAGAAAAGCGGCGAAACGCTGCTCTCCATCATCAACGACATTCTCGACTTCTCCAAAATCGATTCCGGAAAAACGGAGCTGATCGAGGAGGAGTTCGACTTGCGCGCCTGCATTTTCGAAACGGTCGACCTGCTTGCCCCCAAAGCGCAGGAGAAGAAGCTGGACATGTCTTTCTCCTTGAGTCCCAACATTCCGTCCAAACTCGTCGGGGATTCGACCCGTCTTAAACAGGTGCTGATGAACCTCATCGGCAATTCGATCAAATTCACGCACAGCGGCAGCATTTCCGTCGCCGTTAAACAGCTGGCGAGGCACGAGGATCAAGCCATGCTCAAATTCATCATTAAGGATACCGGTATCGGAATTCCGAGAGAGAAATCAGAGCAGCTGTTCCAACCGTTCTATCAGCTGGATAACTTCATGACGCGCCGTTCGGAAGGAACGGGGCTGGGGCTTGCGATCAGCAAGAAGCTGGTTAACCTGATGGGCGGGGACATCTGGATCGAGCATACCGAAGAGCCCGGTTCTACTTTCGTGTTCACGGTCATTATGCACGAGAAGCCGCGTGTGCCGAATCCGTCGGAAACCGTCTCGGGTTCTTTCGCGACGGAGAAGAAGCCGAGAGGGCTGAATATCCTGGTGGCGGAAGACAACCGGATCAACCAGCTTGTCTTGATCAAGATGCTCGAGAACCAAGGTCATCGGGTGCAATTCGTCGAAGACGGCAACGAAGCCATCGAAGCGGCGCTTACCGAACGGTTCGACCTGATTTTCATGGATGTCCATCTGCCGGGCATGAACGGATTGGAAGCGACGGCTTTGATCAAGGATGCGCTGAAACCGGAGGAATGTCCCGTTATTATCGCCGTCACCGCCAACGCGTTGAAAGGCGATAGGGAAAAGTGCTTGGCATCGGGCATGGACGAATACTTAAGCAAACCGATCACGAGCAAAGTCGTTCAGGACATGGTGAATAAGTTTTTCGAGACGTGAACGGTCACGAACCGCCGGCCCATCGCCTTCATCGCACCCGTGATCTGCCGGAGCGGGGAGTCCTCCGCATACAATACGCGGCCGTCATCCTGGAGCCGTATATACGGAAACTCGAGAAACGGGTGAAAGAAGAAGGAGGCGAGATCGTCATCGCCGTAGTTTTCCGTTTCCCGGATGATGCGGACGACGTCCCGTTCGACTGATGCGCCTCCGACGTAGGAGAGAGGAGTGGGGACGTAGTAGGTGTTCCCGATCCGGGAACGGGATGCGGCCACGGTCACTTTCCGGCTGCCCGGTGCAGCCGGGTTATCCTCGTAAATCACGCAGCTGCAGGCTTCGAGAATTTTTCTCTGGCTGGCGGATGCCGCATAATGGGGCGTTTCGAACCAATCCGGCCGCAAGCCGGCTGCCAGGAAGGATACGCATGCAGCGCGGAATCTTCCCAGGGTGTAAGCTGCCGCGTCAGGAGGACAATCCTCGTTGCAGCCGGGATACGCGAATTCGTATCCTTCGCCGCTCACGGATGCCCCGAATTGGTGCGTATACCCGTGCATGCCGAGGGAAGCCCCCATCGCGGACCAACGATGGAGCAAAGACAAGAAACGGGCGGATACGGCATCTTGCGGGGCGGCTATCGTGCGATCAATCCTTTTGCCGGGATCGACGAACCGCGAGATGACCGCAGCATGGAACGGGATGGCCTCCGCATACAGCAAGTCCGTCACTGCGCCCAACTTACGCTGCTCCTCTGGCGATTCATAATGACCGCCGGGGCCGAGATCCTCCAAACGGATTAACGCTTTCCGCACGGCGATTCCCCCCGTTTCGACGCAAAACCCCTTTCATCCAACCTATGCGAGCCGCGCCGGCTCCATTACTTGATAATGCCCGTCCCTCTGAAATGGACGGCCACGCGGATATCGAAGCGTACGTTCGGATAAATCTTCCGCCAATTCTCGTATTCCTTGCTTTTCTCGTGCCGCGTCGCCCTGTAGCGGATGCCGAACCCGATCGGATCCACTCCGTGCTTCTGCAATTTGGTCAGCAACTCCAGATATTGGTCCTTAAGTTGAGTGGCGGCCAATCGCTCCAAGTCATGCCAATTTTTTTCGAAAAGCTTCTCCTCGGATTCCTCCGCCTCCACATCCACACGAATATGGAAACGGATAACGGGATCGCCGTTTTTCGGGGTCAGTATTTTGTACGTGCTTTTCAACCGGGTGGAGGAGAAGGTGAGCCTCGGTTCGTTTGGCGGGCTTTTGATGACGAACCGCTTGTATCCCCGTGCGAGTTGGTTCAGTGCAGCCGTTTCGTCCGGATTAAGCTCGAGCCGCTTGTAGTTCGTTTTTAAGATGGCTACCCGGTTAATGACAAACGTTTCCTCCAAAGCGCGGATAATCGGCAAATAAGGATCTTTGCCCAGATCAAATATTCTTCTGTAGTAGTCGAACAAAGGCGTTTTGATGATGTAGGGGGACTCCGTGCCCTCGTCGGAAAACGCCAAAATCAGAGAGTTTCCCGGCAGCCGCTCGGAGAGCGGTTTCGCATTGATGACGGTCGCGGCATCGGGTTCCCCGATCGATACGTTCGCGATTTCTTGAATGTCGCGTCGACGGAAAAAAAAGTCCAGCGAATGTCCGATTTCGTGCGTGTCTGCGAAGGACTTGCCGATGACGATGTCTTTCGCTTGTCCGAAATCGAACTCCTTGTCGACCTTCGATTTCATGAGCCGGACCGCTTCGGCGATGCTGTCCGCTTCCTGGCTGATGGTTTGGAACTTGGCTTCGCCCGGTTCCGTTCGCGGGGAAGGAATGGCTAATTTCAGCGTTACCTTGAAGAGGCTCGAATCTCCTTTGTCGATGCCGACGACGATCACGAAGAAGCGTTTGTCGATGTCTTTCAAGCCGCAGCCGGATCCAAGCAGCAGGGATACTGCGGCAACAAGGCTGAGAAGGATTTTACGCATATTTGTTCCTCCAAGACAGCCAGACCACCAAGAGGACCAAAAACGTCTCCGAAGCGAGTCTTAGGATTTGCCAATGGGCCACGAAACCGATCAAACTTTTGTCGTCCAGATAGATGCCGGCAATTAAAGTTGCGGCGGCAAAGGAGACGCAAATGATCGTAGCGAGCGGCACCTTCACTTTCTTGATCGTCAGGTTTCGCCGCTTGAAGCAATCCCGGATCAGCAGAGCGCCGACGTTCCACGTCACCGTGACGAACAGCAGCGAAAAACCGATATAAATGAAAAGGAACAAATAAACGACCCTTTCGATAAAACCGTATTGCATGCGGAGCGTATCGGCTGCCGTGATCCAGGTGTATAGATAATCTCCAGAGCTGTCTATGCCAAGCAGGCCGATGGGGACGACGAAAGAGACGAAAAGGATGGACACGCCGATAATGGGGATGAGCCAAAGCCCTTTTAACCTCGTCTGATTGAACGCCCGGTTATAGAGGGCCATATTGATATACCCGGTGAACGGATATGACGCGGCGGCTACAGCTGTCCAGGTCGGGGGATGAAGGACGTAGTCGCTCAAAATCTTGACCGAGTCCCAATCGAACCAGGGGCTGGACAACGTTTTGAACATGATATAGAGCACGAAAGGCGAATTCAGCACGATGATGAACTCCGCCAGATTGAGAATCGCCACCGGGCGAAAACGGGCGGACCAGGCTCCGACCGTGCAGTAACAGAGCAGGAGGACGGTCGCATTGGCCTCGGGATTCAGGAATCGGAGCGTGATCATCGAGAAGGAAATGAGGATCACGGCTCCGGCGATCGCCCACATGACGCCGAGGAACAGGAGCAGCGGAATGCGAAGAAAGCCGGGAAGCATGCGGGCCGTGATCTCCGGCAGGCCTTCTCCCGGGAACTTGCGCATGGCTTTCGTGAACAGGATGGCCGACGTGCTGCCGATAATGACCGCCAAGATGACGGACATGATCGCTCCGTCGAACCGTTCGTTCATCAGCAGCCGGGGAACGAAAAAGATCGTGTTGATGAACATGCACATCAGGAACAAATAGAAGAAATAGCGGCTCACTCCGTGTCACCTTCTTTGTAGCCGGACGTGGCGTTTTCTTTCAGGAAAAACCGGAAATAAGGTTCCCCGAAGCTCGTCAGGTTCGCCGCGTAAAGCACGATCGCGAACATGCCCGTAACGACGCCCGCGATGCCGAAGAGCGAGGCAAGAAAGATCAAGGGGTATTTGGCCATCCGGATCGCGAAGCTCATCGCGTTGATCGGGATCAGGAAGTTGGAAATGGCGACGGCGGACGTGACGATGATCATGACGCTGCTGACCAGGCCCGCTTGCTGTGCGGCCTGCCCCAGAATCAATCCTCCCACGGTCGTCGCCGTGGAACCGATATACCGGGGCAGCCGCAAGCTGGCCTCGACGAGGGCTTCGATCAGGAAAAGCATGATCATCACTTCAATGAAGGAAGGGTATGGGACGGCCGCGCGGCTGCCCGCGAGCGAAAGGGTGAATTGCACTTTCAGGATTTCGGGATTGTAGGAAACGATGGCCACGTACATGGCCGGCAGCGTCATTGTGATGAGGAGGCCGACATAGCGCAGGAGCACCAAGGCCCTCGTGACGACGAACGACTGGTACACATCGTCCATCGCGGAAATAAAATCGTAGAAAACCGCGGGAACGATGAGGACGAACGGAGTCCCGTCTATCAGCAACACGATTTTACCCTGGGACAAGTTCAGGATCGTGCGGTCAGGGCGCTCCGTTACGATCATGATCGGGAACCACCGTATTTTTGTTTTCGTGATCAAAGTTTCCACTTGACCGCCTGCCATGACCATATCGGCGTCGATCTCTTTTATTTTTTGTTGCAATTGAGAAAGGACTTTCCTGTTCACTTTGTTACGGTCATAGACGAGATAGGACTTGGTCCGCGAGACTTTACCGAGCTTGTATTGTTCCGCCGTAAGATTCGGGTCCGGATAGCGTTGGCGGATGAGCTTGAGATTCGTTTCCGAGTCTTCGCTGAACGCGGATTGCGGGCCTTGCAGCGTCGTTTCGGCGACCGCCTCCGTCGGCTTGTCGTTGGCCGGGCTGGAAGCTAGCAGCTTATAGTAAGCGTCTTGCAGCTGGATGACGGCGTTTCCCTGAAGAAGGGCTCCGGGGATTTCCGCTTCATTCTCCAGGATCTTGCAGGCAAGGGCAGATTTCAAGACGATCTTGAAGGCATCCGCGGAGGGGGAAACCAGAAAAGGATGGGCGATTTCCTTCTTGATCGTGTCGGTATCGCACAGGGAAGAGAAGAAATACACCTCAATTTGAAATAGGCCGTTATCGAGCGTATCGACTTTAAAGTCGTCCGAATGGCGCAGCGTTTCCAAACTTTTAGCTTCCATGGCGCGTCCTTCTCGTTCATTTTCCGGTTAGGATGCGCCAAAGGAGGAAAAAACATGCAAAAGAAAAGGGATTCCCGCCGTCCGACTGCGGACGTATGGGAATCCCTTATTGATTAAGCACGATTAAAGAGCGATCGCTCCGACAAAACCGCTGAGAAGGCCGACGATGATGACCGAGCCAAGCACGAACGCGATGATTTTGCGCGGGAACGACTTGAATACCATGAGCAGCGAAGGCAGGCTGATCGCGGGGAGCGTCAGGAGGAGCGCCGCAGCCGGTGCCGTACTGACGCCCGCCGCGAGGAACGATTGCACGATCGGGATTTCCGCGGCGGTCGGGATGACGAACAGGGCGCCCGCGACGGCGAACAGCAGCAGGATCAGGAAACCGGAACCTTCCGTGACCGGGAACAGCCAGACCTTGAGCGCGCCCATTACCAGAACGGCGGCCAAGTATGACGGTACGACTTGAACCAGCATAGAGCCGAGGCTTTTCGCCCAGCGAAGCCAGAACGGACGGGATTCCTCCGTTTCGGCGCTCTCCTGTACCTGCATTTCAGCGGGAGCTTCCACTTCCTTGCCTTTCATCATGCGGTTGGCGATATAGCCGGTTCCGAACGTCAGCAGCGCACCGAAGACGATGCGCAGGACGGTGAACTTCCAGGACAGCACGAACGTCATGAAGATCAGCGTCGCCGGATTCAGCAGCGGATTGCCGAGCCAGAAAGAAATCGCGGCACCGGCCGATACGTTCTTGCGGCGAAGTCCCGCGGCGATCGGCGCCGCGCAGCAGGTGCACATCATGCCGGGCAGGGCGACGATGCCTCCGTAGAACGCGCTTTTGAAGCGGCTGCCGCCGAGCACCCGCTGCAGCCAGCGGACCGGGATCAACACCTGGACCAGCGAGCCGAGCAGGATGCCCAGAACGGCCGCTTTCCAGACGGATTTGAAGTATTTCCGCGCGTATTCCCACGCGCCGTTCCATGTCGGCGAATCGGCCTGTCCGGCCGGATCGCCCAGGATCGAAGAGCCTATCGAATGGCTCGTTGCCGAAGTTAGAGCTTTATGATAATAAGGCCACCATTTGACGTACATGAGTCCGGCGGCTGCTATAAGAACGAATATGAGAACCAACGCGACCGTTTTGGCCGTATTCTGGGATTCGTGACGCAGGCTGAGCCCGTTCGATTGCGACATGTGGACATTCCTCCGATTCCGGCGATAGATTTGCCATCAAGCAGTATAACATAGTTCGAATGAGACGGGGGACGGGAATGTTTGCTTCATGGAATGGGAATCGTGTACGATTTAATTATTCGAGAACAGAAAGGGATGTCGATTTCCATGGAAACCTCAGAGAACGTGAAATTGACTTCGCTCTCCAGCAAAGGCGGATGCGGCTGCAAGATCGGACCGGCCGACCTCATGCAGGTCATCCGCAGCCTGCCGCCGTCGACGCCGGACCCGAACTTGCTTGTCGGGCTGGATACGAGCGACGACGCGGGGGTGTACAAGCTGACCGACGATCTTGCCATCGTGCAGACGGTCGACTTCTTCACGCCGATCGTCGATGATCCTTACTCCTTCGGCCAAATTGCCGCAGCGAATGCGATCAGCGACATTTATGCGATGGGCGCTAAGCCTTTAACGGTATTAAATATCGTCGCATTCCCGATTTCCACGCTGGACAAGCGCATTTTGGCGGACATTCTCCGCGGCGCGTCGGATAAAGTCCGGGAGGCGGGAGCGACGTTGGTCGGCGGGCATTCCATCGACGACAAGGAACCGAAATTCGGTCTGGCGGTCACGGGCATCGTCCATCCGGACAAAGCCCGCACCAACGCGGGAGCGAAGCCGGGCGACAAGATGATCCTGACGAAGCCGATAGGGGTCGGTATCCTGACGACGTCGATCAAGAAAGGCGAATTATCCGAAACGGAAATCGCCCGGGTGACGGAAGTCATGGCCACGCTGAACAAGAAGGCGGCCGAAACGATGGAGCCGTATGACGTTCACGCCGTCACCGACGTGACGGGCTTCGGCCTGATCGGGCACAGCCTGGAGATGGCCAAAGGCAGCGGAGCGGGCATCCTGATCCGCCGAGGCTCCGTCCCGGTGCTGCCGCGCGTCCGCGAGTTGGCCGAACGCGGTTACGTGCCCGGCGGCACGAAAAACAACTTCAACCACGTGCAGGAGAACGTCGACTTCCCCGAAGCGATGGATCAGACGGACCGCTATATTCTGTGCGACGCGGTGACCTCCGGCGGGCTGCTCATTTCCGTCGCGGGTACGGAGGGAGACCGCTTGCTGGCGGATCTCCGCCAAGCCGGCGTCGACGCCCACCTCATCGGGGAAGTGACCGGGGAACATGCCGGCCGGATCGTCGTGACGGAATAACGGACAACCGGATTTACAAACGAGGGAGACAGCCATGTTCCAGGACATTTTGCCGGAAAGCTTGAACGGCTTGCGCCGCAGCCGGGAGCTTACGGTCATTGACGTAAGGTCGCCGTCCGAATACGAGGATTCCACGATCCCGGGCAGCTTGAACATTCCATTGTTCGATGATGCCGAGAGGGCGGAAATCGGCACCATTTACAAGCAGGTCAGCGTGGAGGCCGCCAAACAGCGAGGGCTGGAGATCGTCTCGGCCAAGCTGCCGGCGTTCATCCGCGCTTTTTCCGAGATTCCCGGGAAGAAGGCGGTGTTCTGCTGGAGAGGCGGCATGCGGAGCAGAACGACCGCGACCGTCCTGAGCTTGATGGGCATTCACGCCTACCGTGTCGCAGGAGGTTACCGCGATTACCGCAAGTGGGTCGTCGAGACGCTGGAAGAATACTCGCTCAAGTGTCCGGCATACGTCCTGCACGGAAATACGGGAACCGGGAAAACCTCGATCCTGCGCGGTCTGAAGGAGCAAGGCTATCCGGTGCTGGATCTTGAAGGGCTCGCAGGACACCGGGGATCGATTTTCGGGGAAATCGGTCTGCGAAGCCACAATCAGAAAACGTTCGATTCGCTGCTGCTGGACGAACTGCTGGCTTACGATGAAGCCCCTTACCTGCTGATGGAGGCGGAAAGCAAAAGAATCGGCAAAGCCGTGCTGCCCGATTTTCTGATGCGCGGCAAAGAGCAGGGCCGCCACATCTGGCTGGAGCTTCCGATGGAAGAGAGGGTGCGCAACCTCTTGGAAGACTACCGACCGTGGGAGCACGCGGAGGAATGCCTGGTCGCGTTCCGTCAGATCAAGTCCCGGATCCATACGCCGATCGCCGCCGAAATCGAAGGCTGCCTGCGGACGGATAGATTCGACAAAGCGGTGGAGATGCTGCTCACCCATTATTACGATCCCCGCTACGCTCATTCTTCTGAAGGATACGAAGATGAGGGGCATCTGATCATCAGCGCGCGGACGGTGGAAGAGGCCGCCGAAGAGGTGGCGCGGCTGCTGCCGCCTTCTGCGGGCTGAAGAGAAGGGCACAATCAAACGGATGACAAACGCCGGGCTTTCCCTTTATAATGGTTGGAAAATCTTCCAAGGGGGAACCGGCATGTTCGGCATCGAGCATTATACGTTGTTTTTGTTATCCGGCATTTTATTGAATCTCACGCCGGGAACCGATACTTTGTACATCCTGAGCCGGACGGTGGCGCAGGGTAAACGGGCGGGAATCCTGTCCGTCCTCGGCATCGTATCGGGCGTGTTCTTCCATACCCTGTTCGCGGCTTTCGGCTTGTCCGTCATCCTCATGCAATCGGCGCTCGCGTTCAGTGTCGTCAAATGGCTGGGGGCCGGCTATCTGATCTATATCGGGATCAAAAGCCTGAAGTCCCGTGCGAATCCCCTGGTGTTGGAGCAGACGGAGCGGACGGCCGGCAAAAAGATCTATTTGCAGGGACTGCTTACGAACGTGCTCAATCCGAAGGTCGCGTTGTTTTTCCTCGCGTTCCTGCCGCAGTTCATCGAGCCGGATCGGACCACCGGCGTTCTGCCGTTCATTTTGCTGGGCTTGACCTTCATCGTGACCGGCACTTTATGGAATTTCGTGCTCGTCTGGGGCTCCAGCCTGCTGACGCGCAAGCTGAGAAGCGGCAGCGTCGCGAAATATTTGAACAAGATTTCCGGCGTCGTGTTCATCGGCCTCGGGATCAAGCTGCTTCGCACGACAAGAACGTAACGGACTCGCTTGTCGGTCAGATTAGCCCGCGTATAACGCGGGCTTTTTTGCGTTCCGGGCGAGGGATACGGCGAAGGAAGGATTGGAAAACCTAAGGCCGATAACCAGGATAGAAGAAGAGGGGCGAACAACGTGTTTCATTCGGATGCCGAAAAGCTGATCGGGCAGATCCGGGAAAGGTCGATCCCGCTGAACCGGCCGGACGATCTGGACGCGATCGTGGAAGCCGCCGCTGACGCCCGGGTCGTGCTGCTCGGAGAAGCGTCCCACGGCACGTCGGAATTCTATACGCTTCGTATGGAAATCACCAAACGGCTCATCCGGACCAAGGGATTCCATTTCGTCGCGGTCGAAGGGGATTGGCCCTCCTGCGGCACGCTGAACCGGTATGTCAAAAATGCTCCGGGAGCTGCGGTAAGCGTCCGGGAAGCGCTGGAGGATTTCAACCGGTGGCCGACGTGGATGTGGGCGAATCGCGAAGTGATGGAGCTTGCGGACTGGCTGCGCAAGCATAATGACGAATTGTCGCAGTCCGGCCGTAAAGTCGGTTTTTACGGATTGGACGTGTACAGCCTGTGGGAGTCGATGGAAGAGGTCATCCGCCATCTGGAACGAACAGGGGCGTCCGAGTTGCAGACGGCGAAAGAGGCGTTCGCCTGCTTCGACCCGTTCAGCAGGGATCCCCAAACTTACGGGGTGTCGGCGGCTTTCTTCTCGGATACCTGCGAGGACGAGGTGGTCAAGCTGCTGTCGGAGCTTCGCGCTAAGCGGAAACGCGCGGAGGAAGACGCGGAAGCCGCGCTGCACGACGAGGTGAATGCGCTCGTGGCGGTGAACGCCGAACGCTATTACCGTTCCATGGTGCGAGGCGGACCGGAGTCGTGGAACATCCGGGATGAACATATGGTCGAGGCGTTAAACCGCGTGAGGGCGTTTTACGGTCCCGACGCGAAAGCGATCGTCTGGGAGCACAACACGCATATCGGGGACGCAAGGGCGACGGACATGGCGGAGGAAGGAATGGTCAACGTCGGCCAGTTGGTGCGTGAGCAACTCGGGCGGGACCAAGTGTTCGCCGTCGGGTTCGGCTCGCATCGCGGCACGGTCATCGCGGCCCGAGAGTGGGGCGGCGAGATCGAACGCATGGACGTGCCGCCCGCGATCGACGGCAGCTGGGAAGACCTGATGCACCGGGCCGGCCGCGAGGATAAAATCGTGATGCTTCGGGAGCATGAAGACCTGTTCGCGGAGACGATCGGACACCGCGCGATCGGCGTCGTTTACCACCCGCGCCGGGAGCGCGGCAACTACGTTCCGTCACGCATGTCGAGCCGGTATGACGCGTTCGTTTACGTAGACGTTACGAAGGCGCTGGAACCGCTGCAGGTGGAGGTCTTGCACGTTTGACGCGCTGGAAGCTGGAAGCAAAAAAAGATTCATTTTGTCCTCCGCCGGATGGTAAAGTTCAAAGAGAGAACTTTGCACGAAGGAGAGAGGCTCATGGCGTACTGGAAAACAAAGACCGCGGTTTCGGTGCTGGCCGCCTGGCTCGGCTGGACCGCCGTGTCGCTGTCCGAGCAGGTTACGCCGCAGGCTCATGGGGCGAATGCGGCGATTTCGTCTTATACGACGCTGAGGACGGCCTTGAAGCAGCACTTGACGTCCCGGGAAACATCGTTTACCGTGCCTTATAAAGGCGCCACCGGCTCGCTTTCCGCGGACATTTCCAAAGCGATCGAATCGATTTTCGCAGCCGACGACGGTTTGGCCTATACGGTTTCTTCCTATCGCTGGAGCATGTCCTATACGAAGAAAGAGGCGACAATCCGCGTTCAGGTCGGCTACTGGGAGAACGCCAAGCAGACCGAGTACGTGACCGCCCGCGTGAAAGAAATCGCCAAATCGATTTTCAAACCGGGCATGAACGCGCACGAGAAAGTGAAGGCGGTTCACGACTGGGTACTTCTGAACGTCGCTTACGACCGTACGTTGGTCCAGCACTCCGCTTATGCCGCGCTGACGAAGGGCGTCACCGTGTGCCAAGGTTATGCGCTGCTCACGTATCGGCTGCTGAACGAAGGCGGCATTCAAAACCGCATCGTGGAAGGGACGGTGTCCACCGGCCCTCATGCATGGAACCTCGTGAACCTGGACGGCAAATGGTACCATCTCGACACGACCTTCGACGATCCGGTGCCGGACGCCAAGGGAAGGACGACTTACGGGTATTATTTAATTACCGATGAGCAGATCGGCCGGGATCACCGGTGGACCAAGACCTATCCGGCGGCCGTCACTTCCTATGGAGTAACGCTTAAGAAGGCGATCGCAGCCGACGGCAAAAAAGCTTCGTTCTACGACGGCTTGCGGAACACGCTCGGTTATCCGCTGCTGGACGCGAAAAACACGGCCGATAACGAAAGCGAGCTGGGAGAGAGGATTCGCTCCGCCCGCAAAGCGGGCAAGTCGTCGGTGACCGTCCGATGGACGGCGGGTACTCGCCAGCCGGATCTGCAAGCACTGCTGGACGAGGTGCCGGGGCTGAAGTCGGTGTCGACTTCTTCATTGCCTTTTCCTCTTGGGGATCCCGGAGATACGGTGTTAAAGGTGGAATTCCGATGAAAGCCGTTTTGGTAGATGAGAAGACGAAATCTTTGTTCTTAGGCGAAGCCGACGAACCGAAGCTGCCTGAGGACGGGCTGCGGGTGCGCGTTCGCGCGACGGCGCTCAACCGTGCGGATTTGCTGCAGCGTCGCGGCTTGTACCCGCCGCCTCCGGGGGAATCATCGATCCTCGGATTGGAAATGGCCGGCGAGGTGGAGGAAGCGGGACCGGCGGCCTCCGGCGGTTGGAAACCTGGCGACCGCGTGTTTGCGCTGCTCCCCGGAGGCGGCTACGCCGAGCGGGTGTGCATTCCGGCGGGCATGGCCATGAGGGTGCCGGATTCCTGGACGTTCGAGGAGGCGGCGGCGGTTCCGGAGGCATTCTTGACCGCCTATTTGAACCTGTTCGAGCTTGGCGGCCTGAAAGCAGGCCGGACGGCGCTGATTCACGCGGGAGCGAGCGGCGTCGGCACGGCAGCTATCCAGCTGGCGAGGGAAGCCGGGGTGAAAACCATCGGCACCGCAGGCAGCGAAGCCAAACGGGCTTTATGCGCCCAGCTCGGCGCCGCGAGGGTCATTGATTACCGCGCGGGGGACTTCTCCGCGGAGGTGTTGGAGGAGACGGACGGCAAAGGCGTCGACTTCATCCTGGACTCCGTCGGCGCGCCGTATTGGCGGCAAAACCTCGCATCGCTCGCGATGGACGGCCGGCTCATCATCCTCGGCACGATGGGCGGGAGCCGCGTGGAAGATGTCGATTTGGGCGATCTGCTGCGCCGGCGGATCCAGGTGATCGGAACCGCGCTGCGCTCGCAGCCGAAGGAAGAGAAAATCCGCCTGACGGAGCGGTTCGCCGCATTCGCCATGCCCGGCTTGCAGGCAGGACGGATTCGGCCGGTCATCGACTCCGTCTGGGACTGGGAGAAAGCGGCCGAGGCGCATGCTTACATGGAGCAGAACCTCAACGCAGGCAAAATCGTTCTCCGGGTTGGCGGGTAAGAGGGGGCGGACCGGATCGGATTTCGCTCTGCTTGGTCTCCGTAAGACGGCGCAACCTTCTTCGGGAGCGGATTTCGCTCTGCCTGGTCTCCGCAAGACGGTGATACCGTCTTCGAGAGCGAATTCCGTTCTGCCGAGTCGCCGTAAGACGGCGCAACCGTCTTCGGGATCGGATTTCGCTTTGCCTGGTCTCCGCAAGACGGCGAAACCGTCCTCGGCAGCGGATTTCGCTAAACTACGACTACTTAAGCCTGTGCGAACTTCCGTAACTCGATCCTCAAAGTAAACGACGACTACTTAAACCCGTGCGTATCTTCGCAATCCCACTCCTTAAGTAAACCACGACTACTTAAACCCTCACGTACCCCCACAATCCAACTCCTTAAGTAAACCACGACTACTTATGGCCCGCTCATACCGCGAAATCATGAAAATCTTAATACAATCTTGATACAAAATGTATTGTGTTGTTTCCATTAACCTCCTAGAATGATGTAGTTATACGTAATGTATCTAAAATATCATTTGGAGGTTGAATCGTGAAACGCAGAAGCAATTGGCGAAACAAAGCAAGAAAATGGTCCATGCTCGCCGCCGCGCTGCCGATGCTGCTGGCGGCTTTCCCGGCAGGGGCAAGCGCAGCGGACCCGGCATTGGCGGTCAGCCCGCTGTCGAGCTCCCTGACCAAGGAGCAGCTGGTACAAGCTTTCCTCGGAGGTTCCGTGACGGTCAGCAACGTAACCTTCTCCGGACAAAACGTGCAAGCCGGCACGTTCGACGGGGGCAACGGCATCATCGGGATCGACAAAGGCATCATGCTCAGCAGCGGCAACATCTCGAACGTCATCGGGCCTAACCAAAATACGGGAATCGGCGACGATCTGGATGGCGCTGGAGACGCTGACCTGACCGCGCTCGCGGAAGACGACACGTACGACGCCTCGGTTCTTGAATTCGACTTCGTTCCTGCCGGGGACGTGCTGAAATTCAAGTATGTGTTCGCGTCAGACGAGTACAACGAATACGTGAATAAAGGCTTTAACGACGTATTCGGGTTTTTCCTGAACGGCACGAACATCGCGCTGCTGAACGACGGGGTTACCCCCGTGACGATCGACAACATCAACAACGACAAAAACAGCGACCTGTACGTTGACAACGAGTTTTACGGCGAAGACGCCAAATTCAACACCGAGATGGACGGCTTTACGAAGGTGCTGAACATCGAAGCCCCCGTCCACAAAGGCGTGACCAACCACATTAAGCTGGCTCTCGCCGACGCGGGGGACGCCGTCCTGGATTCCGCGATCTTCTTCGGCGCGGATACGTTCACCTCCGAACCGGTCGGCAACCTGCAATTCAGCCAACCTGCTTATTCGGTCGGTGAAAACGGCGGTTCGGCCGTCATTACCGTCACCCGCTCCAACGGCACGTCCGGCGCGGTCAGCGTCGACTATTCGACGTCCGACGGAACGGCGACTGCGGGTCAAGACTACGGCGCGACCTCCGGTACGTTGACCTTTGCTGCCGGCGAAACCTCCAAAACGTTCTCCATTCCGATTACGGACGACAACGTCGCCGAAGGCAGCGAAACGGTGCAGCTCGCGCTCAGCAATCCGACGGGCGGGGCGGAACTGGGACAGCAGAAAAATGCGACGCTGACGATCACGGATAACGACGAGAGCACTCCGCCTCCGCAGGATCCGGCCTCGATCGAGTTCGCATCCGACAGCTATTTCACCGCTGAAGGAGACGGCACCGTTACGCTTACGATCGTGCGCAGCGGCAGCACGGACGGCGTGTCCACCGCCCAATATTGCTTCTGCAACAAAACGGCCGTGAACGGCCAGGATTACCATGGCACGTCCGGCACGGTAACCTTCCAGGCCGGCGAAACGTCCAAAACGGTTACCGTAGACATCGTGGACGATCAGCTGCCGGAAGCCCTGGAGACGTTCGGCGTGTTCTTGAAAAACCCGACCGGCGCCGTTCTCGGAGCGAAGAAGTGGACGTGGGTCAGCATTCAGGATAATGATACGCACCTCTAATCGTACGCGTTGAACCAAGGAGGGCCGGGGCCCCTTGCGGGCTCCGGCTCTCAAATCCTAAGCCCATAAGGTGATCGAAACGTGAGAAAAAGCCTGATCATAGGCGTTCTGGTCCTGCTGCTGGCGCTGCCCTTGCAAGCGTTCGCGGAGGAGGCGAAAGGAGACGGCAAGCTCGTCCCCGATCCCCGGTTGGAGGACGAAATCCGCCAGGTCTTGCAGATCCGAAGCCGCGCGGTGACGAAAGAAGACTTGCTCAAGCTGCGCAGGCTTGCCGTTCCCGGCGAACGCATCCGCAGCGTGGAAGGGTTGCAGTACGCTTCGGAGCTGGAAGATTTGGACCTCAGCCACAACCGGATTTCGGACGTCACCCCACTAATGGCATTAAATAAACTGCAAAAGCTCGATCTGAACGACAACCGGATCTCCGACGTTTCGGCGCTCGGCAAGCTGCCTGCGCTTCTCTACCTGAACATCAGCTCCAACCGCGTTTCTAGCTTGAAGTCTCTGGCTGGGCTCGGCAGCCTGGCGGTTCTGCAGGCGAACTACAACCGGATTGCGAGCGTCGCGCCGGTCGCTTCCATGAAGAAGCTCGACAGCTTCTTCGCCTACGGCAACCGGATTCAGGATTTAAAGCCGTTGGATCCGAAAATGAATGCCGCGCAAAACCGGCTGCTTCGCCTTGACGTCCGCGGCAATCCTTTGCTGCCGTCGATGAACGCCTGGAGCGAAGCGATCAAAAAAGCGCGCCCCGTCGACCTGTTCTACGACCCGGCGGAACCTCCGGCGGTCCCGTATGACATTCCGATTCTGATCGACGGCGAGTTGCAGCCGTTCAGCGGGCAAGCCGCCATGATCCAATCCCGGGCGTTCGTGCCGATGCGCGCGCTGTTCGAGAGGCTCGGCTACGAAGTCAAATGGAATGACGGCAAAATCCACGCTTCCAAGCCGGGTTCGGAAATCGATCTGGAAACGGGATCCGTGAAGGCCGCGGTGAACGGGGCAGCCGCCACGCTGGCGGCCGCACCCATTATCGTGAAAGGAAACGCGCTTGTCCCGCTGCGTTTCGTCAGTGAAAGCGCGGGGGCGCAAATCGTGTGGGAGCCGACGGCTCACGCGGTTATCCTGACGACCGACCCGCAGGAATCGAAATTCCGCGAGGGTTACGAACTGATTCGGGATGACGGCGACAAGGCGGCGCCTTACCGCTTCGTGACGGCTGCCGGCGAGCCCGCTTTTTCCGCCCGGTTCATCACGGCGGAACCGTTCAAGGACGGCTTGGCCGTCGTCCGGAAGCAGGACGGCAATTGGGCGCTCGTAAACGTAAAGGGCGAATACGTGCTGCACTCACCGACCAAGCTCACCGGATTGTCCGAAGGTCTTGTCGCCTTCCGCGGTCCTGCCGGATGGGGGTATCTGAATACGGCGGGCGAGGTCGTGATCGAACCTGATTACGACGAAGTGAATCCCTTTCATGACGGAGCCGCGAATGCCGTCTTTCAAGGCCAGCCGGTCGTGCTGCGCAAATAACCGAAGTACCCAAAAAGAAAGAGTGTCCTCCGCGGAGGACACTCTTTCTCTCATTAATAACCGGAAAGGCGAAGCTGGTTGATCGCGTCCGCCAGAATATCGATCGTGCGGTTGCCTTCGGTCAGCGTATTGTATGCGCCGCCGACCTCGATCAAAGCGGCGCGCGAGGACAGGTTCTGGTTGTACCAGCCGTTGCCGACGCTTTTGTCTTTATAGTAGATCCCGCGGGAGATGCCGGGGTACTTGGCATTGATCAGGCTCTGAAGCTTTTTGGCGAAGGCGTCGTTCTTCTTCCAGTCCGGGTTTTCGAGCCCGATGACGAAGTACAGCTTCGCGTAGTTCGTGCCGCCGATGTTGATCGTCGTCGCGCTGCGGGAGCTGGAGTCGCGGTGGATGTCGAAGATGTATTTGATCTGCGGGTGCTGGGCCAATTCGCTTTTGACCGTTTTCTCCGAATAGACGTAGGCTTTGCCCGTGCTGAAGCTGCTGCCGTAGATGGACTGATAGTCGTCGTCGGCATGGTAGACTTCGGCGCCCTTCGCCGTGAGATCCTGGGACAGGCGGTCGCCGAGAAGCTGGATGTTCCGCGTGGCGTTGAATGCCAGATTCGGATTGGTGACGCCGGGCAGCAGCGACAGGAACGACTCCCGGTTGTGCGAGTGGTAGATCAGCACCGCGGAGCCTTGGCTTTGCGGTGCTGCCATGTGCACGATCAGGCTGTTCTGGTCGCCGCTGTTTACGACTTGATATGTCGCGGGCTTCTTCAGGTCGACGACGATCCGCACCGTAGAGGTCGCCTTATCGAACATGGAGTATCGGACTTTCGAGACGAGCGGATCCGATGCCGGGATACCGGGCAGCTCCGCGATGACGTTTTCGCCAGGCTCCGGAATCGCTTGGGAGAACTGGAGGCCCGGGATGTCGACGACCACGCGGTCGGGATTCGTGAGCGTCGTCACGGTAGGCGTAATGTCGCCGGTCGATTTGACCGCGAGCTGGTTGTTCACGTAAACGATGTTTTCAAGCTCCGGATATGCTCCGCCGGGGATGGACGGGACGGTGGGATCCGTCGCCGGATCGCTGCCCGAAACCGTCGTGTCCGACGTCCACAGATTGATGGATTGCGTAGGCTTGTCCCAGCGGACGAGAATGCCGAGATTTTCGGCGATGAAGCGCAGCGGAAGCAGCGTCGAGCCGCTCACGATCATCGGAGCTTGTTCCAAGGTGACGTTATTTCCGTTCACGACGGCTTGCTTTTTATTCACGGTCAACAAGAGCGACGACTGCCCGCGGGTAATCGTGACGGTACGGTTGGCTGGATTCCAGACGATCGCGGCGCCGAGCGCTTCGGAGATCGTCCGCGCGGGGACCATCGTCGTCTGGCTTACGATGCGGGGCGGAACGGAAGGATGGAGATTTTTCCCATCCAGGAATAAGGTAAGCGGCTGAGATTGCGCGGCCGAGGCGGCCGGCAGGACAGTCGCGAGAACAACGATCAAGAGCAACAAAGCGGATAGCGATCTTTTCATTCTGCACCTCAATCTAGTTGATACTAGTGAGACACGGAATGGAACTGAAAGTTTCCGCAAATGAGAGAATGTTCATCTGAATGAGAGTTTCATCAGATTTCGACGTGGGTATAGAACCTGTATTGCCGAAATGAAACGCCAATCAGCCAAAATCCGGAAAGAGAGGGGCGCCATGGATTATCCCGTTAATATCCTGCTTGTAGACGACCATCCGGAAAACTTGGTAGCTATAGAAGCGGTTCTGAGCGGAGAGCCTTATCGCCTGGTTCGCGCCTATTCGGGCATGGAAGCGCTGCGCTGCTTGCTCGAGACGGAGTTCGCCGTGATCGTCATGGACGTGCAAATGCCGGGCATGGACGGATTCGAAACCGCCAGCCTGATCCGGACGCGGGAGAAAACGAAATACGTCCCGATCATCTTCCTCACCGCGACCAGCAACAAAATGGAACATATCTTCGCCGGTTATTCCGTCGGAGCGATGGACTATATGACGAAACCATTCATTCCTCAAATCTTCAAATCAAAAATCGAAGGCTACGTCGCGATGTACGAAGCGAACAAATCCTTGCAGATTCAGAGCGAGATTTTGCAGAAACAAGCGAGAGAGCTGGAGAAGACCAACCAAGCGCTCATTCAGGCCAAGGAAGCCGCGGAGGTCGCTTCTCGCGTGAAGTCGGAATTTCTGGCCATGATGAGCCACGAAATCCGCACTCCGCTCAACGGCATCATCGGAATGTCGGATTTGCTGCTGACCGCCGACTTGTCGGAAGATTGCGCCGAGATGGCCGGAATCATCCATAAAAGCGGAAACGCGCTGCTGTCCGTCATCAACCACATTCTCGATTTCTCCAAAATCGAATCCGGGAAAATGCAGCTCGAGGACGAGCCCTTCCATCTGGAACATTGTCTTCTGGAAACGGTCGACCTGTTTACCGCGAAAATCCGCGAGCGAAATCTGGACATGCGGGTGATCATGGATCCCAGCCTGCCCGAATGCGTGAAAGGCGACATGAACCGCCTGCGCCAAGTGCTGAACAATCTCATCGGCAATGCGGTCAAATTCACGCAAGAAGGCGGCATCACCGTCACCGTCAATCGGATTTCGGAAACCGGGGATGAGCTGGGCTTGGAATTCCGCGTCCGGGACACCGGCATCGGCATTCCGAAAGCCCGGATTCCGGAGCTGTTCCAGCCGTTCTCCCAGCTTGACGCTTCGACGACGCGCAAGTTCGGCGGCACGGGACTCGGCTTGTCCATCAGCAAGTCGCTGATCGAGTTGATGGGAGGGACGATTCGGGCCGAATCGGAGGAAGAAGGCGGAGCGGAGTTCATCTTCACGATCCGAGCCAAGAACTGCGGCGCCGCGGGACCGCCGGAAACGTACGAAACCGACGGCGAGGACCCGTACGCCGCCATGAACGCGCTGCAGGGCAGCTCCTTGCGGATCCTGGTCGGCGAGGACGACGAAATCGGCGGCAGGCTTTTGCAGCAAATGCTGCACAAGATCGGTTATCCGGCGGATTGGGCGAGAAACGGGGAGGAAGTTCTGAAAGCAGTCCAGGCCGCCGAGTACGATCTCGTCTTCCTGGATCTCCATATGCCCGTACAAGACGGGTGGACGGCTGCTAGCCGAATCCGAAGCGGAAGCGGATTCCATAAACCGATCCTTATCGCGATGTCGGCACACGCTACCCAAGAGTTGAAGGAGCGCTGCCTTGCCGCCGGCATGGACGATTTCGTGGCGAAGCCGATTCGGCTGGAACACGTAAGCAAGCTTATTCGAAAGTATGCAGATACAGACGGGGAGGATCATTGAGATGGCGGAGCATCAAGAAATTCCGGAAACCAAGGAAGGACAGATTGACGCCGGCGAGCTATTGAACGCGCTCATGGCGATGAAAAAAGGCAACTTCGGATTCCGGATGCCGTACGACCGAACCGGCGTCGCCGGGAAAGTCGCGGACACGTTTAACGAGATCATGGACATCCAGGAAAGCATGGTCAACGAAATCCAGACCGTCGCCAAAGTCGTGGGCAAGGAAGGGAACCTGTCGCGAAGGTTCACGCACAAAAACCACGGCGGTTCCTGGGATGCCATTTTCGAATCGCTGAACGGCCTCGTCATCGATCTGATCCAGCCGACGAGCGAGATGGTTCGCGTTATCAATGCGGTCGCCAAAGGCGATCTGACGCAGAATGTAGAGATGGCGATCGAAGGCCGGCCGCTGACCGGCGAATTCCAGCGCACGGCAAGCAACATCAACCGGATGGTGAATCAGCTCAGCACGTTCTCCTCCGAGGTGACGCGCGTGGCGCGGGAGGTCGGCACCGAAGGCATCCTCGGCGGACAAGCGGACGTCAAAGGCGTGTCGGGCACCTGGAAGGACCTGACCGACAGCGTCAATAACATGGCCAGCAACCTGACGGACCAGGTCCGCAACATCGCGGCCGTGACGACGGCGGTCGCCAACGGCGACTTGTCCAAGCAGATCACCGTCAGCGCGAAAGGCGAGATCCTCGAGCTTAAAGATACGATCAACACGATGGTGGATCAGCTCTCGATGTTCTCCTCCGAGGTCACGAGGGTGGCGCGGGAGGTCGGCACGGAGGGCAAGCTTGGAGGCCAGGCTGATGTTAAGGGCGTCTCCGGCACATGGCGCGATCTGACGGAAAGCGTTAACTACATGGCTTCGAACTTGACGAACCAGGTCCGTAACATCGCGGTCGTGACGACGGCCGTCGCCAACGGCGACCTGTCGAAGAAGATCACGGCGGACGTGCAAGGCGAAATCCTGGAGCTCAAAAATACGATCAATACGATGGTGGACCAGCTGTCCATGTTCGCGTCCGAGGTGACCCGCGTATCGCGCGAGGTCGGCACGGAGGGCATCCTCGGCGGTCAAGCCGACGTTAAAGGAGTTTCCGGCACGTGGCGGGATCTTACCGAGAGCGTTAACTACATGGCGTTGAACTTGACCAACCAGGTTCGGAACATCGCCGAGGTCACGACGGCGGTCGCCAAAGGGGACCTGTCGAAGAAAATCACCGTCGACGCCAGAGGCGAAATCCTGCAGCTGAAGAGCACGATCAACATCATGGTCGACCAGCTCAGCAATTTCGCTTCCGAGGTTACCCGGGTGGCGCGCGAGGTTTCGACGGAAGGGATCCTCGGCGGACAAGCGGACGTTCGAGGCGTGTCGGGTACTTGGAAAGATTTGACCGACAGCATGAACAACATGGCCGGTACGTTGACGGACCAGGTGCGGAACATCGCGGAAGTGACGACGGCGGTCGCGAAAGGCGACTTGACGAAGCAGATTACCGTTAACGCGAAGGGCGAGATCCTGGAGCTCAAAAACACGATCAACACGATGGTGGAGCAGCTCTCCACCTTCGCTTCCGAGGTTACCCGGGTGGCGCGCGAGGTCGGCACCGAAGGCATGCTGGGCGGACAAGCCCAGGTGCGCGGCGTCGCCGGCACGTGGCGCGACTTGACCGAGAGCGTTAACTACATGGCGTCCAACCTGACCAACCAGGTGCGCAACATCGCGGTCGTCACGACGGCGGTCGCGAACGGCGACCTGTCGAAGAAGATCACGGCGGACGTCCAAGGCGAAATCCTGGAACTCAAAAACACGATCAATACGATGGTGGACCAGCTTTCCACCTTCGCTTCAGAGGTTACGCGCGTGGCGCGGGAGGTCGGCACGGAAGGAAAGCTGGGCGGCCAAGCGCAAGTTAAAGGCGTCGGCGGAACTTGGAAGGACCTGACCGAGAGCGTTAACAACATGGCGCGGAACCTCACCGACCAGGTGCGGAACATCGCCGACGTGACGACGGCCGTCGCGAAGGGCGACCTGTCGAAGAAAATCACCGTTGACGTCAAAGGCGAAATCCTCGAGCTGAAGAACACGATGAACACGATGGTGGACCAGCTCAGTAACTTCGCTTCCGAAGTTACGCGCGTCGCCCGCGAGGTCGGCACGGAAGGGAAGCTGGGCGCCCAGGCGGAAGTGAAGGACGTATCGGGAACCTGGAAAGACCTGACCGATACGGTGAATTACATGGCCAGCAACCTGACGATCCAGATGCGCAACATCGCCGGCGTCACGACGGCGGTCGCGAACGGCGACTTGTCCAAGAAAATCACGGTCGACGTAAAAGGCGAGCTGCTGGAGCTCAAGAATACGATCAACACGATGGTGGACCAGCTCAATTCATTCGCTTCCGAGGTTACGAGGGTGGCGCGCGAGGTCGGCACGGACGGCAAGCTGGGCGGACAGGCGCAGGTGCGCGGCGTCGGCGGGATCTGGAAGGATTTGACCGACAACGTTAACATCATGGCGACGAACCTGACGGACCAGGTGCGCGGCATCGCCAAGGTCGTGACCGCGGTCGCGAACGGTAACCTGAAGCAGAAGCTGAACGTGGAAGCCAAAGGCGAAATCGCCGAGCTCACGGATACGATCAACAACATGATCGAGACGCTGGCGACGTTCGCCGATCAGGTGACGACCGTGGCGCGGGAGGTCGGCGCCGAAGGAAAGCTGGGCGGCCAGGCCAACGTGCCGGGCGCTGCCGGCACGTGGCGCGATTTGACGGACAACGTTAACTACATGGCGAGTACGCTGACCACCCAGGTTCGCGCGATCACGAACGTCGCGACCGCCGTGACGAACGGCGACCTGTCGCGGGCGATCGACGTCAACGCGTCCGGCGAGGTCGCAACCTTGAAAGACAACATCAACGAGATGATCCGCAACCTGAAGGAAACGACGCGCATCAATACGGAGCAGGACTGGCTGAAGACGAACCTCGCCAAGTTTACCCGGATGCTGCAGGGCCAGCGGGACCTGTACGCGGTCAGCCGCATGATCCTGTCCGAGCTGGCGCCGCTCGTGTCCATGCAGCACGGCGTCTTCTACATCAACGAGCCGTCGAACGGAGAACCGGTGCTCAAGCTGTTCGCGAGCTACGCTTACCAGAACCGCAAGCATTTGTCGAACGAATTCCGCGCGGGACAAGGTCTCGTGGGGCAGTGCTTGATCGAAAAACAGCGGATCCTCCTGACGAATGTTCCGGGAGATTACGTCGTCATCTCCTCCGCTTTGGGAGAATCGACGCCGCTGAATATCGTGCTGCTGCCGATCATTTTCGAGGATCAGGTGCTTGCGATTTTGGAGCTGGCTTCGTTCCGGCCGTACAGCGACATTGACATCGCGTTCCTCGATCAGCTTACCGAATCGATCGGGATCGTCATCAACACGATGCAGGCGAACCAGCGCACGGAAGAGCTGCTCATCCAGTCGCAGTCTCTCACGGAAGAGCTGCAGAAGCAGCAGATGGAGCTGCGCCATACGAACGACGAGTTGGAAGACAAAGCGAAGCTGCTCGTCCTGCAGAAAGCGGAGGTCGAAAGCAAAAACCACGAGGTCGAGGTGGCCAAGCGCTACCTGGAGGAGAAAGCCGAACAGCTCGCGCTGACTTCCAAGTACAAATCGGAATTCCTGGCCAACATGTCGCATGAGCTCCGGACGCCGCTTAACTCTTTGCTGCTGCTTGCCGAGCAGCTTTCGGAAAACCCGGACGAAAATCTGAACGAGATCCAGGTCAAATTCGCGAAGACCATCCAGGAGTCCGGTTTTGAATTGCTTAACCTCATTAACGATATTCTGGACTTGTCTAAAATCGAATCAGGCACGGTCACCCCGGACTTCACGGAAGTATCCGTACCTGAGCTCACCGACAGTCTCGACCGCACGTTCCGCCCCATGGGGGACGCGAAGGATCTCGACTTCCGGATCCGGGTGGAGCCGGGCGTGCCTTCCCGAATCGTGACGGACGCCAAACGGCTGCAGCAAATTCTGAAAAACCTGCTCTCCAACGCGTTCAAGTTTACGGAGAAAGGGCAGATCCTGCTGTTGGTTCGCAAAGCCTCCGACGGGTGGAGTCCCGATAACGATTCGCTCGTCAAAGCGAAAACGGTGCTCTGTTTCTCGGTCAGCGATACCGGTATCGGCATTCCGAAGGATAAACAGCAAATTATTTTCGAAGCGTTCCAGCAGGCGGACGGCAGCACGAACCGCGAATACGGCGGCACCGGTCTCGGACTGGCCATTTCGCGGGAGATCGCCGAGATGCTGGGCGGGGAAATCACCCTCTTCAGCGAGTCCGGCCAGGGCAGCGTGTTCAACCTCTACCTGCCTACGGAGGCGGATTATCCGGATCCGGAGCCCAAGAAAGTACACGTTCCCGAAGTGATCGACGTCACGCCGCCGAAACGCAGCCGCCACGCGATCAAGCCGGCAGAGGGCGAGCCCTTCGATGACCGGGACGAAATCGAGCCGGGCGATCGTGTCTTCCTCGTCATCGAAGACGACCAGAAGTTCAACGAAATCATCCTGGATTTATTGCGGAAAAAAGGAATCAAGACCGTCATTTCGACGGGAGGAGAAGATGCGCTGGAGCTGGCGCACCGCTATGAACCGGCGGCGATCACGCTGGATCTTCACCTCGGGGACACGGACGGGTGGCTGGTGCTCGAGCGCTTCAAGAACGACATCCGGGTCCGGCACATTCCGATCTGCGTCATGACGGTGGATGAAGACGAGATCGAGCTGCTGCGGAAGGGCGTGTTCGACTATTTCCGCAAGCCGGTCACGAACGAGGAGCTGGAACAAGCGCTCGACCGGCTGAACGGGATCGCCGACCGGACGTTCCGTACGGTGCTCGTCGCCGCGCATGGGGAAGAGGAACGTAAGGAAATCTCGGAGCTGTTGAGCGACGAAGAGCTGAAAATCGTTGCGGTGGATACTGGACGCAAAGCGCTCAACCAATTGAACGCCAAAGAGTTCGACTGCGTGGTGCTCGCGCCGGGGCTGCCGGATTACAACGTCGTCCGTTTCGTCCGCGAAATGCAGAAGAACGCCAAAAACAAACGCGTTCCCGTGGTCATCCACGCGCGAGGCAAGCTGTCGCAAGAGGAAGAAAACGAATGGGATGAGCTCACGAAGTCGGCGGTCGTGAAGGAAGCGAGGTCGAACCTTCAGCTGCTCGACGAGACGACGCTCTTCCTCCATCGGAAAGCGGAACGGCTGCCCGCCGTCACGAAGGAAAAGCTGGTCAAGCTGCATCAATCCGACGCGATGATCGAGTACAAGAAAGTGCTCGTCGTTGACGACGATATCCGCAACATTTTTGCCTTGACCTCCATTTTGGAGCGGCACCACATGAAGGTGATACCGGCCGAAAACGGCTATGACGCCGTCAGCATCCTGGAAACCACGCCAGATATCGAGATCGTGCTCATGGACATCATGATGCCGGGCATGGACGGTTACGAGACGACGCGAACGATCCGCCGTCAAGCGCGGTTCAAGGACCTTCCGATTTTGGCGCTGACCGCCAAAGCGATGAAAGGTGACCGCGAATTGTGCCTGGAAGCCGGGTGCTCGGACTACATCACCAAGCCTGTGAACAGCGCACAATTGCTCTCCATGATTCGGACTTGGCTGGACAAATCCTAAGAAGACGGGAAGCCGCTGCGTGAGCAGCGGCTTCTTACTTGGGGCGCAGGTGCGGTTCTCGGCCGGTAAGCTCCGATTCCAGCCGGCTCAGCCTCTTGTCATAATGGCGGAAGGTTAGATATCCGATCAGTCCTTTCACCGCGAAGAACAGAATAGCTCCTGCAGTAAGGAGGACGTAGTTGTCGGCCAAATCATGCAGCCAATCGTTTAAGCTCCGCATGCGGCACCCCCGACGCGTGTTACGCTTACGGTTCCCTCGCATCACGCAGCTATGCGCGCCCAAGCGTGCATAAATGTTCGGCGAAAGCGCACCATGAAAGGGAATATTCGGCCATCCAGTGCCGGCATGCAAAGGAGAACAGGGACAAACATGGCATCCGTCAAATTAGCGATCGTTTATTACAGCTCTACCGGAACGAACTACCAAATGGCGCAATGGGCGGCCGAAGGCGCGAAGGAAGCCGGCGCCGAAGTGAAAATCTTCAAGGTCCAGGAGCTGGCTCCGGAGGCGGCGATCGAATCGAATCCCGCGTGGAAAGCGCACGTAGAGGCCGCGAAGGACGTACCGGTCGTTACGCCGAACGATATCGTGGAAGCTGACGCCGTCCTGTTCAGCACGCCGACCCGGTTCGGGAACGTCGCTTCACAAATGAAGCAGTTCCTGGATACGACGGGCGGCATCTGGTTCCAAGGTAAAACGGCCAACAAGGTCGTCAGCGCCATGTCTTCCGCTTCTAACGCCCATGGCGGTCAGGAAGCCACGATCCTCAACTTCTACACGACCATGTACCACTGGGGAGCCATCGTCGTCGCGCCGGGCTACACGGACCAATCGATCTATGCGGCCGGCGGGAATCCCTACGGAACGAGCGTCACCGTCGACCAGGAAGGCAAAATCGTCGGCGACCCCAAAGGCGCCGTCGTCCATCAGGCGAAAAGGGTCGTGACCGTCGCAAGCTGGGTGAAAAAAGGGCAGCAAGGCTGAGGATAGTTGAATTCGGTCCCTCCCGCGTATACAGTTAGGAAGAGCCTGACTGTTGCGCGGGGAGGGATTTTAGCATGGCTTTGCTGCCGGAGCGGCTGATCCGCGCGGCGCGGAAATTGAAACGGGATTCCTATATTCTCTATTTGTGCTGCCGGGACGGCCGAACGCCGTGGTATGCGAAACTGTTCGCTATATGCGTCGCCGCGTACGCCTTCAGTCCGATCGATCTGATTCCGGACTTCATTCCCGTGCTTGGTTATCTGGATGATCTGATTCTCGTTCCTCTCGGCGTGCTCATCGCGATTCGCATGGTTCCGAAAGAAGTGGTGCAAGATTGCCGAGCCCGGGCGGAAGAGGAGTTTCGCCGAACGGGCAAACCGAAAAACTGGATCGCGGGCGGCATTATCGTCGTATTATGGGCGGCATTTGCCGTCTGGCTGATCGTTTTCCTGTCCCGTTTATCGTTTTGAGGGAGGAAAATCCTGGAACGGAAAGAAATAGATATAGAGGGCAAGATCCATTCGATCCTATGCGCTCAAGGGAGGAAGAAACGAGGATGAATTTCAACGAGTTTCCGTATGAACGTCCGGACGCGGACCGAATCGGGCGTCAGTTCAAGGAGCTGATTGCCGCCTTTAACGAAGCCGATTCCTATGAAAAGCAAAGCGGCGTTATGGCCTCCATCAATCGATTGCGCAACGAGTTCGACACGAAGAACACGATCGTCTCGGTCCGCCACTCCATCGATACGACCGACGCCTTCTACAAGGCCGAGCAAGATTTCATGGACGAAGTAAGCCCGGTGATCCAGGAATTCGTCACGGATTA
The DNA here is from genome assembly GCF_003713065.1 of Cohnella candidum. NCBI lineage: Bacteria > Bacillati > Bacillota > Bacilli > Caryophanales > Paenibacillaceae > Cohnella > Cohnella candida. The sequence continues at coordinate 1,411,239 of NZ_CP033433.1, forward strand.
TTACCGTGCATTGGTCGGTTCCAAGTTCAGGGCCGAGCTTGAGAAGGAGTGGGGCGCGCAGCTTTTCCGCCTCGCCGAGCTCTCGCTCAAAACGTTCAGCCCTGCCATCATAGAAGACTTGCAGCAAGAGAATAAGCTGACGACGGAATACGCCGCGCTGATCGCCTCCGCGAAAATCCCGTTCGAAGGGGAAGAGCGCACGCTCGCCCAACTGACTCCCTTCGAGCAGTCCACCGACCGCGGCATGCGGAAGCGCGCGGCGGAAGCGCGTTACCGGTTCATGGCCGAGCATGAAGCCGACTTCGACCGGATTTACGATGACCTGGTGAAGGTCCGGACGAGAATCGCGAAGAAGCTCGGCTATGACAATTTCGTGCAGCTCGGGTACGACCGGATGAGCCGCACCGATTACAACGAAGAGATGGTGCGTAACTTCCGCAAACAGGTGCTGGAGCATATCGTGCCCGCAGCGACGAAGCTGAAAGAACGCCAGCGCAACCGGATATCGGTCGACCGTCTTCGTTATTATGACGAAGGGTTCAGCTTCAAGACGGGCAACGCCAAGCCTAAAGGCGATCCCGCTTGGATCCTTGACAATGGGGCGAAAATGTACGCGGAGCTCTCTAAGGAGACCGACGAGTTTTTCCGATACATGGTGGACAACGGGCTCATGGATCTGGTGAGCAAGAAGGGCAAGCAAAGCGGCGGATACTGCACTTATTTCAGCGAATACGGCGCTCCGTTCATTTTCTCCAACTTCAACGGGACTTCCGGCGACATCGACGTGCTGACGCACGAAGTGGGACACGCGTTCCAGGTGTTCCAGAGCAGAAGCTTTAAAGTGCCGGAATACAGCTTCCCGACCTACGAGGCTTGCGAAATCCATTCGATGAGCATGGAGTTTTTCGCATGGCCGTGGATGGAGCTGTTCTTTAAGGAGGACACGGAGAAGTACCGATTCGACCATCTGGCGCAATCGCTGCTGATCATTCCCTATATCGTGACGGTCGACGAGTATCAGCACTTTGTCTACGGCAATCCTGATGCGACGCCGGAGGAACGCAAAAGCGAATGGCGCCGCATCGAGCGAAAATACTTACCGCATCGCGACTACGAGGAGAACGACTATCTGGAGCGTGGAGGATATTGGCAGCGGCAGGGCCACGTTTTCCAATCGCCGTTCTACTACATCGATTATTCGCTCGCGCAAATTTGCGCGTTCCAGTTTTGGAAACGGATGAACGAGGACTGGAAAGCGGCATGGGCGGATTACCTGAAGCTGTGCCAAGTCGGGGGAAGCCGCTCGTTCGTCGAGCTGGTCGATTACGCCGGTCTGATCTCGCCGTTCCGCGACGGCTGCGTCGTCTCGGTTATCGGAGACATCGAGAGCTGGCTGAACGGGGTCGACGATACGAAGCTGTAGGGCAGGAAGGCCGCCGAAACCGAAACCGGGTCGGCGGCCTTTCCTATTCGGGGACGGCAGAGAATAGGAGAGGCGCTGAAAGGAACCGCGCAAAACCGTATGTAAGCGGTGTAAATCAGGCGACATCCGATATTTTCGAATTTTCGCACAATTCCGTTCTGGGCTATAATAAAGCCATCTCAAGCGATTGACAGCACCCGGCACCGAATGAAACGGCACGAGATTGCGGCCTCGCACGGACCGCAGCTTGCCAAACCCGCGCGGAAGCGACGAGGGCCGACGACAGCGGCCCCGCTCATGACGGTCCCGGCGTTGTCGTGAATCGCTTGGCGGAGAAGGGGGATAGAAGATCCGATTGAAAGCGCAAATGAATACGCAACACGCCGCATAAGTCCCGTATCGCGAATGACGCGATTACGGGACTTATGTTTTGTCGGCAGCGCCTTTAGGGGAAAATGTGAAGAGGCGGTGAGACGGATGGCGAAGGACTCGAACGACCCGGAATGGGATATTTATTTGCTGGCGGGCATCGGATCGACGCCGAGTATTTTCAAAGAATGCAAACGCGAGCTTCGGGAGCGCTTTCGGGAAGCCGGACGGGATCCGGTCATCCGGGAGCTGTTTCCGTACGGCGATCATACGCACCGGCTGTGGCGGCAAATCGTGGAGGTCGGCGCCGATCTGCTGCGCATTCACGGCTCATGGCGCTCCGGCGGCCGGGAGGCGGCCGCCGAGGTTCGGCGGCTGTCGGCGGGCCGTCCCGTTCTGTTCATCGGCCACAGCGGGGGCTGCGTGGCCTCTTACCATGCGGCCGTCCGGCTGATGAACGAACGTGCCATCCCGGACTTCCGCATCGTGCAGGTCGGATCCCCGAAAGTGCCGATCCGGCCCGAGTATCGGGAGAAGGTCAGCTATTTCGCCGCGGTGGATGAACAGGGAAAGCTTCGGGATCCGATCACGCTGCTGGGGAGCTGGAGCGGTTGGAGCCGCAGCGGGCGAGGCATCTGGTATTGGAACCGGCGGAAGTACGCGCCCGGGTTCGTGGGAGATATTACGATGATCGGCGGGCATGAGCATTACTTCCGAACGGACGAATTGTACGTGCATCCGACGCGGGGCTCCAACCTGAAACTGACGATCGATACGATCTGGGAACGAGTGGCCGAGAAAGCGGTGCGCGTCACTTAACCGGCCTTTAGGCGTGTTTGCGCCGCTTGTGACATCCGCACTTGACGAACAACAAGCGGGTTTCCGGCCGGTTTTTCGAGTACTTGCGATGTTTGTGCTTGCGGTGCTTGTGGTTGTGGTGCTTGTGTTTGCGCCGTCCCCCGCACGTGCCGCAGCCGCATCCGCAGCTTCCGTGTTTGATGATCATACTCCTCACTCCTTCCGGGTGAAAATGAAGGATTCGGATTAGCATACGCGCTTGGGAACGGCAGGGGCACAAAGTCGGTACGAACGCCCGTTGAGAAAAAAACACCAAAATTCTTATGAAGTATGGAATAAATATTCGTCCGGTGATATGCTTAAAGCAAAATTCCGCGATCCCGGAGGATGCTATGAAAACGATAGGCTTTATCGATTATTTTCTGGATGAATGGCATGCCAACCAATATCCGAAGTGGATCGAGGAGGCTTCCGGCGGCAGCATGAAGGTCGCCTATGCCTGGGGCAAAATCGATTCCCCGAATGAAGACGGCTTAAGCAACGCCGAATGGTGCGCGAAAAATGGCGTGCAGCTCCTTGGCTCGATCGAAGCGGTGGTCGCCAAATCCGATTACCTGATCGTACTGTCCCCCGACCATCCGGAGTTCCACGCGGAGCTTTCCGATTTGCCGCTGAAGTCGGGCAAACCCACTTACGTGGACAAGACGTTCGCTCCGGACCGGGAAACGGCCGTCGCGCTGTTCGAGTTGGCCCGCGCTCACAGCACGCCGATGTATTCCAGCTCCGCCATGCGCTTCGCGGCGGAATACGAGAATGCCGAGCGAGAGGGAATCGTTTCGATCGCCAGCTGGGGGCCGGGCAGCTTCGAGAATTATTCGATTCACCAGATCGAGCCGATCGTGTCCTTGATGGGAAGCCGTCCGCAGAGAATCATGTCGATCGGCACCGACGCGAATCCGGCCATGCTGATCGGCTTTGACGGCGGGAAACAAGCGACGCTTCACCATTTCGGCTGGGATTGCCCCTTCCGGATGGCCGTTGGCTACGAAACGGGCAAAACGCTGGCGATCGTTCCGGAATCCGACTACTTCTCCATGTTCATCCGCCGGCTGATCGAATTTTTCGAAACGGGAAAACCGAAGGTCGAAGAGCGCCAGACCGTAGATATCATCGCGCTGATCGAATACGGCCGCAAAGCGGCCGCCGCGCCGTACGAGTGGGTGGAGCTGCCATGAAACGAGTGCTGCTGCTGGGAGACTCCATTCGGCTCGGATACGAGCCATTCGTGCGCGAAGGGTTGGCCGGTCTTGCCGAAGTCGTTGCGCCCGAAGAGAACGGACGTTTCGCCAAACATACGCTATGGGGCGTGAACCTCTGGTTGCGCGATCTCGGCAAACCGGACGTCGTCCATTGGAACAACGGCTTGTGGGACCTGCACCATGAACCGCCGATGGTGGAAGCGCTGACCTCCCTGCCCGAATACTTGGAGACGCTCCGCCGGATCCTGAACGAGCTGCAAAGAACGGGGGCCGCCGTCATTTTCGCGACGACGACCCCGATCGCGCCGGACGGCGCGGGAAGAAGCAATGCGGAGATCGATACTTACAACGAAGCGGCCGTCCTTCTCATGCGGAGCAGCGGCGTCGAAGTGAACGACTTGAACGCGCTCGTCAAGGCGGATTTGAACGGCTTCCTCTGCGAAGACAAGCTGCATCTGACCGAGCAGGGGAGCCGCCGTTGCGCGGCGCAGGTCGTCGAGAAAATCAAAGCCTATCTGTAAGTTCCCGAAAGTTAGTCGCGTCCCTGAGCGGTTTTATCGTCCTTTATCGAAAGCGCGGCGAAGCAGCCGATAAGCGAAGTATATAATCACGACCCAGAACAGGATGCCCAGCAGCGATACGCCGCCGCCCGCACCGTAACCGAACGGGTGGAAGAGGCTGCCGAGCAGGCTGCCGGCCAGGAACCCGCCGAACAGGCCGCCGAAAAACCCGCCGGTTCTTCCCGTCGTCACCCTTGGCGTCCGGGTAACCGGCGTGTTCGTCACCGGATTGCGGGCGCGGGTACCCCCGGTATATCCCATGCGGGGAGAACGGAAGCCGGCGCGGCCGGAACGGAGGGCTTTCGCTCCGAGCGAAGGATGTTCCTTCTGAGCAGGCGGCGCCTTCACGGCCGGCGGATTTTGGATATCCGCCGCCGCGACGGAGACGGGCGCGGTTTGAAGCAGCGAAAAACCGATCAACAGAGCGCATAACGCCGTTTTCCACGTTTTCATGGTCCAACCCCTTTTCATGCCGGCTTTGTAGGGATAGTATGGTTGATATAGGTTTGTTTCTATCCCCGCGCGGTTTCGCGGCGGGCAAGATGAGGTGCGGACACATGGACGACAAGAAAAAACGGGCGGGTGAACGCGCGGCTGCCTTCGTGCAGGGCGGGATGGTCGTTGGCCTGGGAACCGGATCCACGGCTTATTGGGCCATTCTGAAGCTGGGCGAACGGGTACGGGAGGGGCTGTCGATCCGCGGCATCCCGACGTCTGAACGATCGAAGGAATTGGCGGAACGACTGGGGATTCCGCTGACGACTTTCGCCGAGGTCGAGAAGATCGATCTCACCATCGACGGCGCCGATGAAATCGATCCCCGCTTCAATCTGATTAAAGGCGGGGGCGGTGCGCTGTTTCGCGAGAAAATGGCGGCCGTGAATTCGGACAAGGTCGTCATCGTTGCCGACGATTCGAAAAGGGTGGCGGAGCTGGGAAAGTTCCGGGTGCCGATCGAAGTGGTGCCGTTCGGCTGGGAAGCGACCGCCAGAAGGATCCGCGAGATAGGCGGGCAAACCTCGCTGCGGATGGCGGAGGAGAAGCCGTTTCGGACCGACAACGGAAATTGGATTTTGGACGGGGATTTCGGCGCGATCCGGGAACCGGCCGAGCTTCATCGGCAGCTCAAGTTGACGACGGGGGTCGTGGAAACCGGCTTGTTTCCCGAAGCCGCGGACATCGTCGTATGGGCCACGGATACGGATGTTGAGGTTCTTGCGCGGAGCCGTACCGAATAACCGCCAGCATCGTCAAAGAGCTTGCTCCTCTCCGGAGCAGGCTTCTTTGGCGTTTTTGGGGTAAAGAAGAGGAAAAGCGAGTCGTTCGTTTCCTCTCGCATGCAAAGGAAGGTATGCCATGATTCTCAAGCTCGTTTCGGTAGCCGTCTTGATCCTGCTGACCGCCGTCTTCGTCGCCACCGAATTCGCGATCGTGAGAATCCGTCCCAGCCGCGTGGACCAGATGGTGCTCGAACGGAAGAAAAACGCTTTGGCCGTGCAAAGGCTGATCGGGAACCTCGACGGGTATTTGTCGGCCTGCCAGCTCGGTATCACGATCACCGCGCTCGGCTTGGGGTGGCTCGGTGAGCCGACCGTGCAAAGTCTTCTGAATCCGCTGTTCGGCCGGCTCGGCTTCGGCGAGACCGCAGGACATGCGCTGTCGCTCGGCATTGCCTTCGCGGCCATCACCTATTTCCACGTCGTACTTGGAGAACTGGCGCCCAAGACGCTGGCCATTCAAAAGGCGGAACAGATCGCGGTGCTCATTGCGCCGATCATGATTTACTTCCATCGGATCATGTATCCGTTTATCTGGCTGCTGAACGGTTCGGCCAACGGCATGGTGAAGCTGTTCGGCATGAAAACGGCGTCCGAGCACGAAGAAGCGCACTCCGAAGAGGAAATCCGGATTATTTTGTCGGAGAGCTATGAGAAAGGCAAGATTAATCCGACCGAGTTCGGGTACGTGGACCGGATTTTCAATTTCGACGAGCTGCTGGCCCGGGAGATCATGGTGCCCCGCACGGATATCGTCGTTCTGTATGAGCATGAATCCCTGGAGGAGCATTTGTCCGTCGTCCGCGAAGAACCGTTCACGCGTTTTCTCGTCGCTCGAGAAAGCAAAGACGATATCGTCGGCTTCATCAATACGAAGCAGTTCTTTCTGCGGTACGTGGCGGATCCTGCGTTCGATTTCCGTTCGATCATCCAGCCGGTGCTCACCGTTCCTTCGGCCACGCCGGTGAAGAAGCTGCTGCCTCGCATGCAGCAGGAGCGGATTCATATCGCCTTGCTGCTGGATGAATACGGCGGTACGGCAGGTTTGGTCACCATCGAGGACATATTGGAGCAGATCGTAGGGGAAATCCGCGACGAATTCGACGCGGACGAGAAGCGGCCGATCGAACCGCTGGGGGGCAACCGATATTTGGTGGAGGGGGTCACGCCCGTGGAAGAAGTAAACCGGTTGCTCGGAGCCCGTCTGAAGCACGATTCCGTCGATTCCATCGGGGGCTGGCTGTACGCCTTGCAGCCGGAGCTTGAAAAAGGGATGGCCTGGAACCACGAGGAATTGACCTTTATCGTAAGGGAAAGGGAGAACCATCGCATCCGCAAGATCGAGATCGTGAACCGGGCGGCGCCGGCTCCTGACTTAAGATTGGTGGAACAAGACCCGCCCCGGACCCATTAAGGCCGGAGCAGCGTCGATTTCCATTCTTCGTAGCGCGCGAAAGCATCGCCCGAATCGAGAACGGCTTTCGCGGTATACAAGCCTTGCTCCACTGATTCCGCTTTGTCGGCCAAGGTTAATCGAACCGCCGCATTAAGCACCGTCTGATGAAGGTAAGCCGCTTCGCTTTGCCCGCGCAGCACCTCTTCCGCGACGCGGAGCTGGTCGGCGGCCGTCCATTCCGATTCTGGAACGGGAGTTTCCAAGCCGTAGGCGTCGGGATCGATGACGCGCAAATGAGCTTCGCCGTTTTCCACGAGATAGGTTCTCGTCGGGCGGTCGATGTGGAGGTCTTCGGAGCCTTCCGCTCCTTGGATGATGAGCGCTTTCTTATATTCCAGGCTCGTCAGCAGGCGGCCGAGCCGGTCGAATACGGTGTTATGGTAAACGCCGAAAGCCAAATAGGGCGAATGGGCATAATCGATGAGTTTTTCCGCCGTATTCAGGACGGTCCGCATGCCGAGCTCTTCGCGGATCGGGCGAAGGCGCTTCAGCGGCGGGCACCAATCCTCAGCCTGTACATACAGCAATCCGGTGCGTTCCGCCGCTCGGAGCGAGTCCTCCTTGGACAGGCGGTCGGCCGAAATGCCCGCGGCCGCGAATACGTCCTGTAAGGTGATTCCCCATTTGGGCGGCAGGGAGGCGGAACCGTGGAGCGTGACCGGCAGCCCGGCGGCGGCGAGGACGAACGAAACCGGGATCGTCGCCATGAACGACTTTCGGCGGCCGTCGTAGGGGCCGGCGCAATCCAGCCCCCGCTGGACGGGCGGGCGGTACGTGTGTTTCCGGCAAACCGCGACGAAAGCTTCGAGTTCCTCGACGCTTTCCATTTTGATGCGTTCGGCGATAAAGAAGGCGCCGATCTGGGCGGGCGTCGCTTCCAGGGAGAGGATTTTCTCCGCCGCCTCAAGCGATTCCCCGTACGTCAAATCGCGCGCTCCCCGCTTGCCTCGCGCCACTTCCTTCAGCAGATGGATCATTTGCGTTTCGTTCCTTTCGGTTTGGATTCTTGCAGGATTTCGTATACCTTCACGATGGAAGTGGCGACGTCCACCATTCTTTTTCGTTCGTTCATGGCCTGTTTGCGCAGCATGTCGTAAGCTTCCGCTTCGTTGATGCCTTTGATTTCGCATAGGATGGCTTTGGCTTGGTCAATCCATTTGCGTTCTTCGACGCGAGCCAGCAGCTGTTTGCGCTCCTCCAGCCATTGTTCACGTTGGAAGAAGGCGCGTGCGGCAAACTGCAGTGCCCAGTGGATTTCATGGCTTTCCATGTGCGGCGTCAGGATCCCGTCGATCACGACGTCATCCTCGCAGGCGTCCAGCGAAGCCGAAGCGGAAAAAGCGCTGCACCACCAAATAAGGGGCATTCTCTTCCATTGATGGAGGAACTCGGACCATGCTTTGATGCGCGATACCGGCAGGTGGAGCACGGCCGCGTCCGCCTCGGCGATCCCCCGGGCGGCTCGCTCTTCTCCGTCAGCCAAAGTCACTTGGAAGCCGATCGAGGTCAGGACGGAGCCCGGCTTCGATTCCTTCGTCTCCGTGGCCGCCGCTTCATGATGAATCACCAACAAAGAACGCATGAGGGCCGCTCCTTTCAATCTTGATGTTAAAATATATAACACAAAATTAAGGGATGTGTCGATGTATTCCTGAAAAACAACTATTTTATGTAACTTATATTGACATACAACAATCCGGCAAGGTATAGTACTCGTAACCACTTAAATCCCCCGGATACAACGGTGTATCCTGACGAGCGGCAACGAAGCCTGCTTTCGCAACGGAAAATGAGTTCATCTCATTCCGCGGCGCAAAGCAGGCTTTTCTGCTTTCTCGAAGCCAATACGAGTTACGGGAGAGATGATGACATGGACAACGCGAAAAAATTGGTGATGATCGGCAACGGCATGGCCGGCGTGAGGACGATCGAGCATCTGCTCAAGCTCGCTCCCGGCGCGTACGACATTACGATTATCGGGGCGGAACCTCATCCCAACTATAACCGGATCCTGCTTTCCTCCGTGCTGGCCGGCGGGGCGGACATGAAAGACATCGTCATCAACGATTGGAACTGGTACGAGGAAAACCGCATCCGGCTGCTCTCTGGCCACACGGCCATAAAAATCGATACAAAAAGCAACACCGTGACCACCTCGCGCGGAACGGTGGCGGAATACGACGCCCTGATCCTCGCGACCGGCTCCAATCCGTTCATGCTCCCGCTTCCGGGCGCGGATAAAGAAGGCGTCATCGCGTTCCGGGACATCCGGGACTGCGAAATCATGATGGAAACTTCCCGTAAGTACAAAAAAGCCGCCGTCATCGGCGGAGGTTTGCTCGGCCTGGAAGCCGCCAGGGGATTGCTGCACCTTGGCATGGACGTCTCGGTCGTGCACATTCATCCTTATTTGATGGAACGCCAGCTCGACCAAGCTGCATCCAAAATGCTGCAAAAGGAGCTGGAAGCCCAGGGCATGAAGTTCCTGCTGCAGAAAAATTCCGAATCGATCTACGGCAGGGGACGCGTGAAGGGCTTGCGCTTCACGGACGGCTCCGAGTTGGAAGCGGACCTCATCGTGATGGCCGTCGGCATCCGGCCGAACGTAGAGCTGGCCAAATCGTCCGGCATCGACGTGAACCGGGGAGTCGTCGTCAATGACTTCATGGAAACGAACGTCCCCGGCGTCTATGCGGTAGGGGAATGCGCGGAGCACAGGGGCATCGCGTACGGACTCGTCGCACCGCTGTACGAGCAGGGCGCCGTGCTGGCCAAACGGTTGGCGGGCGTCGAGACGGCGGGTTACGCGGGCTCCGTGACCTCGACCAAGTTGAAGGTGTCGGGTGTCGACGTATTCTCGGCGGGCCGGTACGACGAGCCGAGCGGCACGCGGGCCATGCGATACCAGGATGAAGTGGAAGGCGTCTACAAGAAAATCGTCCTGCAGGACGACAAACTCGTCGGGGCGGTGTTGTTCGGCGATACCGGCGACGGAGCCCAACTGTTCTCGCTCATTAAAAGCGGAGAATCGGTCAAAGGCAAAGAGAAGGAATTGCTGCTCGGGTTCGCGCCGGGCGGGTCTAGCGCCGCATCCCCGGAGAGCCGGCTTGAAGCGATGGCGGGCGACGAAATCGTCTGCGGCTGCAACGGCGTCTCCAAAGCGACGATCCAGGACGCTATTTTGAACAAGGATTGCACCTCGGTTTCCGCGATCAAAGCCTGCACCAAGGCTTCCGCTTCCTGCGGCGGCTGCAAACCGCTCGTGGAAGGATTGCTCAAGGTTTACGGAGGGGACGCCGCTGGCGCGCCCGTCAAAGAAGGCATTTGCGGCTGCACGACGCTGAGCCGGGACGAAATCGTGGCCGAAATCAAACGCATGGAGTTGAAGTCGGTCAAGGAAGTCATGCACGTGCTCGGATGGGATAACCCGGAAGGCTGCTCCAAATGCCGGCCGTCTCTCAACTACTACCTGGGCATGCTGTGGCCGATGGAATACAAGGACGAGAAAGAATCGCGGTTCACGAACGAGAGGTACCACGCGAACATCCAGAAGGACGGCACCTATTCCGTCGTACCGCGTATTTACGGCGGCGTCACTTCGCCGGCCGAGCTGAAGAAAATCGCGGAGGTCGCCGAGAAATTCGACGTGCCGATGGTCAAATTCACGGGCGGACAGCGACTCGACTTGCTGGGCGTGAAGAAAGAGGACCTTCCGAAAATGTGGGAAGAGCTCGACATGCCTTCGGGCCACGCCTACGGCAAGGCGCTGCGGACGGTCAAGACTTGCGTCGGGGAGACGTTCTGCCGGTTCGGTACCCAGGATTCGATCGGCATGGGGATCCGGCTGGAGAAGGAGTTCGAGCGGCTGAACACGCCGGCGAAAGTCAAGCTTGCCGTATCCGGCTGCCCCCGCAACTGCGCGGAAGCGACGATCAAAGACTTCGGCGTCGTCGCGATCGACGGAGGATGGGAGCTTCACGTGGGCGGGAACGGCGGCGTGCATGTCCGAGCGACGGACCTGCTGTGCGTCGTGAAGACGCAGGATGAAGTGGTGGAGTGGGCAAGCGCGTTCCTGCAACATTACCGCGAGAATGCGCAGTGGAACGAACGGACGTCGGTTTGGATCGAGCGGGTCGGTTTGGATTCGGTGAAAAAGGCGCTGGAAAACAAAGAAGACCGCGAGGCTCTCTACGCCCGTATCAAGACGGCGTTGAGCCAAACGGTCGACCCTTGGAAAGAGATCGTCAGCGAACGCGAGCTGCGCAAAAACTTCGAGTCCTTGCCGGAGCCGGCACAGGTTCAGATCTAGGAGGATGACGCATATGGGCAAACATTTGATCGGAAACATCTCCGAGATCGATCCGCTGGGCGCGCGCACCGTCCGTCACGGCGACAAGGAAATCGCTTTGTTCCGGTTGTCCGACGGCGAAGTGCTGGCCGTCGAGAACAAATGTCCGCACAAAGGCGGCAAGCTGTCTGAAGGGATGGTATGCGGGGGCAACGTCCACTGCCCCCTTCACGATTGGAAGATCGATCTCCGGAGCGGGCAAGTGCAAAAGCCGGACGACGGCTGCGTAGGGACGTTCGAGCTGGAAATCGACCGGTCGAACGGGTCCATTTATTTGAAGGCATAGCGAAAGGAGCAGCGGGAGAATGGACTACGTGAAACCGAACCAGGCGCTGGACGAAATCGTGGAAGCGGGCGCGGCCAAAGCCGATATGGGCAAGGGCCGGATGTTCGTCCGCGGCGTACTGGGCGGCGCGATTCTCGCCTGCGCGACGACGCTTGCGTTTACCGCGGCTGCGCAGACGAAAATTCCAATGGCCGGAGCGCTGATCTTTCCCGTCGGCTTCGTGATCATCATATTGCTTGGCTTGGAGCTCGTCACCGGAAGCTTCGCCCTGATTCCTCTGGCGGTGCTCCGGAAACGGACGACGCCCGGCAAAATGCTCGCCAATTTCGCCTGGGTCTCCATCGGGCATTTGGTCGGCTGCGCCGTCTATGGGGCGTTGTACGGCTTGACGATCACGAAGATGGGGACGGATATGAGCAATCCGCTCATTCAGACGATCATATCGGCCAGCGAGGCGAAAACGGTTGCCTACAAGCATTTGGGGTTCGACGGGATGCTTCTGGTGATCGTCAAGGCGATGCTATGCAACTGGATGGTGACGCTGGGCGCGGTCATCGCGTTCACGTCCAGCTCCACGATCGGCAAAATCGCAGCGATGTGGCTGCCAATCCTCATTTTCTTCGGCCAAGGTTTCGAGCATGCCGTCGTCAACATGTTCGTCATTCCTACGGGCATGATGCTTGGGGCGGACGTAAGCTTCGGAGATTGGTGGCTCTGGAACCAGATCCCCGTGCTGTTCGGCAACCTGATCGGCGGCGCCCTGTTCACGGGTCTTCTGTTGTATTTGTCCCACAAGGATCACAAAAAAGCCCCCGAGAAAGCGGGGGCCATGTTCCCGCCGGCATCCCCGGCGGAAGCTACTCAGTATAATACATGAACCCGATGGCGCCTGCGCCCGTGTGGGTCGTAATGACGGGAGTCGCGGGACGGATCGAGACGGGGACGTTCGTCAGGCGGGCGATCTCCTGCTGAAGGCGCTCCGCAAGCGGGAGGTTGTCGGCATGGGAAATGCCGATGCCCTTGACGGCTTTCTGGGCGATGTCCTGTTCGAAACGTTCCAATAACGTCCGAAGGATTTGGGAAGTCGTCCGCACCTTGGCGAGCGGCGTATAAACGCCTTTCTCCAGCAAGGCGATGGGCTTGATGCTCAGGATGCTGCTCAGCCAGCCGACCGCTTTGCCGACGCGTCCGCCTTTTACGAGGTTTTCGAGTGTTTCGACGACGACCAGCAGCGAGGTGCGGTCCTGGATTTGCTTCAGACGCTGGATGATGGTTTCGATCGTCAAGCCTTGCTCCGCCATCCGGGCGGCTTCGATCACCTGAAAGCCAAGCGCTTGCGAGATCATTTGGGAATCGACGACGAAGACGTTGCTGGCCGACATTTCCGCGGCGGCGCAGGCGGTCGCGTACGTGCCGCTCATGCCGCCCGTCATATGAATGGAGAGAACGGTATCGCCGCCCGCGCCCAGCCGGTCGTACGTTTCCACGAACACGCCGATGGAAGGCTGCGACGTTTTCGGGAGCTCGGGAGATTGTTTCATCCGCTCGATGAATTCGAGAGGCGTAATCGAGACGTTGTCTTGATACGTCTCTCCTTTGACGTATACGGAAAGCGGGATCACTTCGATCCGGTGCTGCTCGAGCAGTTCCTTAGGCAAATCCGTGGTAGAATCCGTGACGATCCGAATGCGGGCCATTAAGTTGTCTCTCCCTCTGTCGCTCACGCCTTGGCGCGCAGGAATCTTCTCTATATTACGCGATATTACGCGCCTGCGGAGAAAAAGTTCCGAGGAATCGTCTGCCACCTCCTATGGGCATCCTATCCACGCAAATATGGTGCCTGCAAACGGAGGAAGAGCGATGTTTTTCCTGTTTACCCACAACGATCTCGACGGCGTCAGCTGCGGCATTCTCGCGAGGCTCGCGTTCGGCGATAACGCGGAGGTTCGCTACAATTCCGTGGAAGGGTTGAACCGCGAGGTCGAGAGATTCCTGGAGCGCAAATCGAAAGGCAAAAGAAGAAAAGACGATTGCCTCATGATTACGGATCTGATGGTGAACGATGCCAACGCGGAGAGGCTGTCCGAATTCGTCCGGTCCGGCGCCAAAGTGAAACTGATCGACCATCACAAATCCGCGCTGGAGCTGAATCGATATGCTTGGGCGGACGTCACCGTCGCCTACGAAGACGGCCGGCTCGCGTCGGCGACTTCTTTGATGTATGACTACTTGCAACGCGAAGGATGGATTCGGGCGACGGAATCGTTAAACCAGTACGTGGAATGGGTCCGGCAATATGACACCTGGGAATGGGAGGCGCTGGGCAACCCGAAGGCCAAGCAGCTCAACGACCTGTTCTTCATGTGGTCAATCGATGAATTCGAGGACCAGATGCTGGAGCGGTTAAAGGCGGACGGCGGATTTGCGTTCACGGAATTCGAAGAAAAGCTGCTCGGCCTCGAGCAGGAGAAAATCGAACGCTACGTTCGACGGAAGAAGAGAGAGCTGGTGCAGACGTTCATCGCCGACCGATGCGTCGGCATCGTGCACGCCGAGCTGTACCATTCCGAGCTGTCGAGCGAATTGGGCCGGGAGAATGCCCATCTGGATTACATCGCGATCTTGAACATGGGCGGACGGAAAATGAGCCTCCGCACCATCCACGATAACGTGGACGTGTCCGAAATCGCCGGCGGTTTCGGAGGAGGCGGACATGCCAAGGCGTCCGGCTGCCCGTTGACCGAGGAGGCTTACGCCAGTTACGTCGACTCGGTGTTCGGAATCGATCCGGTCCGCCCCGATGCGCCGCGCAACCGTTTCAACTTGAAGGGCTCGGAATACGGCAACTTGTACGACAACCGGGAAGCCGAACAATTTTATTTGTTCACTTGCGGAGACCTGTGGCGGATCGACCGGAACGGGGAGACGCAAAACGAGACGTTTCCGACCTTCGAAGAGGCGGAAAGCTTCATCAAACGGGAATACCAAGCGTCGCTTGTGCGGGATGAGCTGTTCGTCAAATATTTGATGGAACATATGCTGATTACGAAAAAGGAGCTCGAACACGCGCTGGAGGATATCGTCAAGTGAATCCGGAAGAAATGCCGCAAGCTGCCCCTCGTGGGGCAGCTTGCTTATTTTTACCAATGTTTCGAGGCGGTTTCTTCGTGTATAAACAAGGAAGTGACCAAATTGAATAACACGCAGCAGGAGGTGTCCGAACATGGACAAGCCCAAGTCCTTTCAGTGGAAAGGGGAACCGATTGCCGCGGAACCAACGATAAGGCAAGTGCCGGCCGAACAACCCGCGAAGCGCCGGCGTCGGCCGCGCTTCCGGATGCGTTTCCGGATTCGGCTTCGATACGTATTTTTGGCGATGTTCGTTTTGGCCTTATGGGGAGCCGGAGCAGGCTGGAAATGGTATCAATCGCTCGATATCGGCAAGCTTGCCCTTCCGGTCGCGGCGCCGACGGAATTGCTGGATGTCCACGGCAAGGTCGCTTCCGTGGTATCCGTCGCGAAAACCGAGCCGGTGCCGATCGACAAGATCCCGATGTCCCTCCGGCATGCGGTCGTAGCGGTCGAGGACAAACGGTTTGACGACCATTCCGGGGTCGACCTGACGGGGATTGTCCGCGCCGCCTTCCGAAACGCGAAGAGCGGAGCTTCCGCGGAAGGCGGCAGCACGATCACGCAGCAACTCGCCAAAAACGTCTTCCTAACGGGCGAGAAATCGTTCAAGCGGAAGATCACGGAAGCCGCTTACGCGATCAAAATCGAAGCGGCTTACGATAAAGACGCCATTCTCGGTATGTATTTAAACCAGATTTATTTCGGAGAAGGACAGTGGGGCGTCGCAAGGGCGGCCAAACGTTATTTCGGCAAAAGCGTTCAGGATCTCACCTTGCCCGAAAGCGCGCTGCTCGCGGCGCTGCCCAAGGCGCCAAGCCGGTATTCCCCTTACCGGAATCCGGATTTGGCGCTGGAGCGCCGCAATCTCGTGCTCGCCATGATGCGGGACGAAGGCTACGTATCGGATGCGGAATACCGGGCGGCCAAGGCGGAGCCTATTCAGCTGCGCCAGGGGAATGCGGAAGGGAACGGACTGCTCGGGAAGTACGGCTCCTTTGCGGACGCGGTAATTGACGAAGCGATCGACCGGTACGGATTCACGGAGCGGGATTTGATGGCCGGCAACTTGAAGATCTATACGACGCTGGACCCCACCGTGCAGGAAGCGATGGAGAAGACGTACCAAGACGACGGTTTGTTCCCGGCGGGAGCAGACGGAGAGCGCCCGCAAAGCGGAGCGGTTATTTTGAATCCGCACACCGGAGGCGTACGGGGAATCGTCGGGCAACGAGGCGAGCATGTCTTCCGCGGGTTCAACCGGGCAACCCAGCTCACGCGGCAGCCGGGTTCGACGTTTAAGCCGCTCGCTGTTTACGCGCCCGCCCTCATGCAAGGGTACAATGCCGAATCGGCTTTGTACGACGGTCCGCTGGATATCGGGGGCTACCGCCCGGAGAACATAGACGGGCAGTCGCATGGGCAGCCGAGCCTTCGCGATGCGCTCGCCCATTCCTGGAACGTGCCGGCCGTCTGGTTGCTGAACGAGATCGGAGTCACGACCGGTTGGTCGTTCGCCAAGAAGCTCGGGATCCCTCTGACGGCGGAAGACAAGAATTTAAGCCTTGCGCTGGGGGGATTGTCGCACGGGGTGTCGCCGCTCCAGATGGCCCAGGCATTCAGCGCGTTTCCCGCTCTAGGCAAAGTCACGCCCGCGCATACCATCCTGAGGATCGAGAACGCGGAAGGCGAGGTGCTTGCGGAAGCGAAGGAAGAGGCGGCTTCCGTCATGCCGGCGGGGAAAGCCTTCGAAATGACGCAGCTTCTTCAGAACGTCGTGAGCGACGGAACCGGCAAGAAAGCGGCCATTTCCGGCAGGCCGACGGCCGGCAAAACCGGCACGACCCAATTGCCGGACACCCCCGAGTTCAAAGGAATCAGCGGCGCGAAGGACGCCTGGTTCGTCGGCTATACGCCCGAGCTCGTCGGCGCCGTCTGGCTCGGTTACGACCGCACGGACGGCAGCCACTATTTGACCACCTCGGGGGGAGAGTATCCCGCCATGATCTTTCAAGCGATGATGTCCGCGGCGCTGCAAGGCGAACCGGTGTCCGCGTTCAAAAATCCCGGCGGCAATCAACATGTGCAGAATACGGAGCCGAAAGATGAGCCCAAACCGGTGAAACAAAAGGAGCCAAAAAAGGAACAAAAAAAGGAGACCGGAAAAGAGAAGAGAAAAAATAACAAAGGCAAAGATAAACATTAACAGGAAGATCAAGAGGGTGGACCGGATGAAACCAGCAGGAGATCAAACCGGCTTGGTGCTGGAAGGCGGGGGAATGCGGGGCCTCTATACGGCCGGCGTATTGGATTTGTTCGCGGAGCGGGACTTGTACTTTCCTTACCAAATCGGAGTGTCGGCCGGCGCGTGCATGGCCGTCAGTTATCTCTCCAGGCAGCGGGGCCGGAACAAGATCGTCAACATCGACTTCGCCGGCGACCCCCGGTACTTGTCGTGGCGGAAGTTCCTGCGTCATCGGCGCGAGCTGTTCGGCATGGACTTCATATTCGAAGAAATTCCGAGGTTCCTCGTTCCGTTCGATTTTCAAGCGTTCGAAGAGTCGCGCGAAGAATTCGTCGTGGCCGCCACGGACGTGGATACGGGAGAGCCGGTGTATTATTACAAGAGCCGGCCGGGGTTTGATGCGTTGACGCTGTTACGGGCTTCGAGTTCCTTGCCGTTCTTCGCGCCGATCGTGGAATTTCAAGGGAAGAAGCTGATGGACGGCGGTATCTCGGACCCGATCCCGATCCGCAAAGCCGAAGCCGACGGCTGTTCCCGCACGCTGCTCATCCTCACTCGGAATCAGGGATACGTGAAAAGCCGTAATCGGCTGCGTTGGCTTCTGCAGCGAAAGTTCGGGGCTTTCCCGAAATTCGTGGAGGTCATGCTGAACCGTCACGACATTTACAACAAGACGGTCGCGTACGCGGAGGAAAAGGAACGTAACGGCGAGGCTTTCATCATCCGCCCCCGGGAGCCGATCGTCGTCGGACGCGTGGAGCAAAACAAAGCCAAATTGGAACGGTTGTACAAGCAAGGTTACGAGGACGCCAAGGCCATCTATCCGAAGCTCGAGCAATGGCTTCGCTGAAGCCTTCGACAAAGCTTGATCGAGGCGACCGCCCTAACGTGGGGCGGTCTTTTCTTTTGCGACAAATAATCATCAAAAACTCACAGACCGTTTGACAAGCTTTTCGCCGCCCTCCCCGTACAATCAAAGATAACTTGTACGACTAGAGGATGCGAAGGAGAGATTCGATGATCGCCAAACGCCTTGTTACCTTGTCCGTTCTCGTACTCGCCGCCGTTCTGCTATTGTCCTTCTTCTTGTACGTTTCCGTCTCCAGAAACACTTACGCGTCGGCCGCTGCGTCGACCGCCAATAGGGAATCCAAGATCGATCCCCGCCTGCAAATCGCCGCCCTCGTGAAACTGCCTCCCCGGACCCATGCCGTGCAGCTGGCCGCGGTTCCCGTTCAAACCGCGCGCGCTCCCCAAAAGCCGAGGGCTTCCTCGTATGTCACAACCGCATTTTATTTGAACATCCGAGAAGAGCCGAGCAGCAAAGCCCGGATCTTGAAAGTCGTCGAGAAGGGCACGGAGCTTAACGTGATCCAAACGACGGATAACGGCTGGCTTCGCCTCGAAGGGGGAGGGTATGTACACGGAGGATACGCGCAGCTATCCCCGCAGCAAACGCGGGAATCCCAGAGCATGGCCGCCGACGCGCTGAAGCCCGCCCGGTCGTCCAGGCCTTACAAGCTTCCTGAGCCGGCGAAGGCAGTCCGTCCGGCCGATCCGACCCCGACCGTGCGTTCGGATTCGGGGTTAACCGAGGAGCATATCGCCCGGATTTTTGAAGGGACGGCGCTGGAAGGCCAACATTTGGAGTCGGCCATTTTGGAAATCGAAGAAGACTACGGCATCAACGCCTACTTCACGATCGCCGTGATGAAGCTGGAGAGCGGCAACGGCAAAAGCCGGCTGGCCAAAAGCAAAAACAACCTGTTTGGCTTAAACGCTACGGGTAACGGGAATAAACAGGCTTACCGTTTCGATACGAAAGCGGACAGCGTCCGCAAATTCGGCCAATTGATCGCCAAAAACTATGTCGGCAAAGGATATACGACCGTGGAGAAAGTCGCGCAGAAGTATTGCCCGGCGAATTCCAAATGGCCGAGACTCGTCAAGGGAATCATGGTCAGCGACCATGTTAAGTTGCTAGTTTGACGACGGGTTCGGTTTCGGAACGACGATATCGAGAAAACCGCGTCTTCCCGCGAACCGGGGATCGAACAGGCGCACGCTGTCGCCCAAATCCTGCGTTCCGACGAAAGGCGCGAACAGGATCAACGCTCTCGCGGAGGGATTCTCCATGAGCGGATCCAGATCGACCGGATCCGTACGGTATTCTTGCACGATGCCGGACGGCTGACGTCCGCGGAGATCGCTTCGTCCTTCCACGATTTCTCCGCCTTTCTTGGCGTAATAGGAAAAACCTCCGGGCCAACGGTCGGCCCGTATGGCGACGTGTTCATAGCCTTGAGCCTTTAAATCGGCGTACAAATACGAGGCATGGCCAAGTTGGAAGAGGACGTAGAAGGCGGACAACGCCCAGAATCCGCGGAGGACGCGAAGCCGCTGCTTCGGCATGCGGAAGAACGGCAAGAGGACGGCGATCGCCGCCGCGAAACACCAAAATACATATCCCTTGTTCGGAATAAACCCGGAGACGTATCGCCGGGAAGTGAACGGCTCCAGCAGCCCGGTTCCCCAAGGATTCGTCCAATCGCTGACGATATGGAGAAGGACGCCCGCAAGCGCCGTCAAGAAGAACCGTTTGCCCTTGGCACGCACGAGAAGGAAGGCCAGCAAGGCGA
Source organism: Cohnella candidum (assembly GCF_003713065.1). NCBI lineage: Bacteria > Bacillati > Bacillota > Bacilli > Caryophanales > Paenibacillaceae > Cohnella > Cohnella candida. The sequence continues at coordinate 1,431,028 of NZ_CP033433.1, forward strand.
ACAAGCCCGCCCAGACGGGCGCCATCAAGAAGGAATGCGTAATTCCGCGATGATAAATCAAATAGGAATCGTTCGTTTTGGTCGCCCATTGGATATCGATGTCGGGGATGATGTTTGCCCCGACGGATGTCGCGAGGAGGGCGATTTTCGTTTTGACGTCGAGTTTCGATTTGTCCTGGGCCGCGTACGCGGCGACTCCGAACAGACTGTGCGTCATATAGTCCATGGGCGCATCTCCCGGCAGTTGGATTGGTCCTTCCATTATAGTATAAGCGTCCCATGCCGAACTCATAATAATGGCAAATTCAACCGGAAGAGTGAGAAGCCATGCCTGTTTTCCAACGGATCCTGAAGTCGATGGGGCTGACGTCAGACCCTTCGCAACAGGCGGCATCGAATCCGGAGCCTGATCCGCCCATTCCGGCTTCGCTGTTCCAAGCGATTTCCCGGCTGCGAGCCTCGTTCGGGCACAGCGCCGACCTCGTGATCCGCGAGTGGGAGGATGCGGCTGCACCTTCGAGAAGAGTTGCCGTTGCGTATATCGAAGGCATCGTCGATCCGAAACTGTTATCCAAACTCGTCGAGGCCATCACGGAGCAGCTTCCTTCCGTTTCGGGCGGCCCTGCGGCCATGGAAACCAGAATCCAAGGCAAGCTTCCCGTCGGCAAAGTGAAGCTCGTTCATACGGAAGGACATCTAAGGGCCGACTTGCTCACGGGTAATGCCGTCATCTTGACGGACGGGTTTCCGGCCGCCTTGGCGGCTTCCGTGCCGGGCGGGGAAAAACGCGGGGTGGAGGAACCGACCTCCCAAACGGTGATCCGGGGGCCCAAGGAAGGCTTTACGGAAGACCTGACGGTGAACGTATCGCTGCTCCGAAGGAAACTGCGCACGTCGGACCTGCGGATTGAGAGGCGTACCATTGGCCGGTATACCCAAACGCCGGTGGTCATGGCGTATATCGAAGGGCTTGCCGACACGGCCGTGCTGGATGAAATGAGAAAACGCCTTGACGCCATCGACACGGACAGCGTGCTGGAGAGCGGGTATATCGAAGAGTTAATTCAAGACAAGACGTGGACGCCGTTTCCGACGATGATGAACACGGAGCGTCCGGATTCGACTGCAGGAAGTTTGCTGGAGGGACAGGTCGCACTTCTGGTGGACGGAACGCCGTTCGTGCTTCTGGCCCCGGTGACGTTCTTCAAGTTTTTCCAATCCAGTGAAGACTACTATCAGCGATACGATCTCTCCTCCTTCCTCCGCGTCATTCGACTGTTCGCTTTTTTCGTCGCGATGCTTCTGCCTTCCTTGTATATCGCGGTATCGACGTTCCACCAGGAAATGATGCCCTCGACGCTGCTCGTCAGCTTGGCGGCGCAGAGGGAAGGGACGCCGCTTCCGGCGTTAATCGAAGCGCTGCTCATGGAAATCACGTTCGAGGTCATCCGCGAAGCGGGCGTGCGGATGCCGCGGGCGATCGGGCCCGCTATCTCGATCGTGGGCGCTTTGGTATTGGGACAAGCCGCCGTTCAGGCGGGACTGGTGTCGGGAGCGATGGTCATCGTCGTATCGTTCACGGCGATCGCCAACTTCGTCATTCCCGCGTTCAACATGGCGGCGTCGGTCCGTCTCATCCGTTTCGGACTGATGTTCCTGGCGGGGACGCTGGGCCTGTTCGGCATTCTGGCGGGAGCTGTCCCTATTTTGACGCATGTGGTGAATGTCCGTTCGTTCGGCGTTCCTTACTTCACTCCGCTTGCGCCGATTTGGATGAATAACTGGAAGGACTTGGTCGTCCGGGTTCCCTGGCCGCTGATGAAGACCCGTCCGGCCGTGATCGGCAAACAAAACCGGCAGCGTCAAGGGCCTAAAACGAATTCGTAGGAGGGTATCGGATGCGATTCTGCCGGCTTCTGATGGCGTGTTTGATTCCGCTTTTGACGCTGACCGGCTGCTGGAACCGCATCGAACTGAACCAACTCGGGATCACGACGGCGACGGGCATCGATTGGGATAACGGCGAGTGGGTGGTGACGTTTCAGGAAATCGTCCCATCCGCGATGTCCGCCGCTGCGGGAGGAACTACGGGAGGGAACATTGCGCAGAGTCCGGTCCACGTATTCTCCACCCGGGCCAAAACGATCCGCGAAGCGGTAGCGGTGAACGATTTCGAGCATTCGCGTTGGATTTACTTGGCCCACAACAACGTCGTAGTCGTCGGACGCGAGGCGGCAAAGCACGGGATCGGCAGCATTTTGGACGCCTATTTCCGGAATCACGATGCCAGACAGTCGACCGAAATCGTCGTGACAGACCGCGATGCCAGACTGATCTTGGAGCAGCTCGTCCCGCCGGAACGGCTTCCAGGCGATGCGATCGCCTCTATCTTGCGGAAAGAAGACCGGTCTTCTTCCGCCATTCCGGCCGTATCCGTTTTCGACGCGGCTCTTATGCTGACCTCTGAGACGGGAACCGCCATGTTGCCGGAGATCTCTCTCTCGGGGGAAGAAACGGAAAGATCGAAGTCGCTGGACGCATTCAAAACCAGCTCCCAGAGCAGCAAGTTGAAGCTGACCCGCATCGCCGTTTTTCGAGGAGACACGCTTGCCGGCTGGTTGAGCCGCGAAGAGGGTTTGGGCGTATCCTGGATGTCCGGCAAAGTGAAAAACACGACGTTCACGTTTACATGCCCGTCCGGCGAGGACGAGTCCTTGCTTGCGACCTACCGTTCCTATAAGGCGTCGGCGAAAGTGACCCCTATCCGAACAAGGGACGGATACTCTTTTCGAGTCAAGGTGAAAACGTCGGGAGAACTGTTGAATTACGGCTGCATGCCGGATATCACCAGACTCGGAACCGTTCGCGCGATCGAAAAACAGGTCGAGGCCAAGATCCGGGAGGACGTGAAAAACGGCTGGGCCGCCATGCAAAGGTTACGCGCGGATCTTGCGGGTTTGGCCGGCAAAGTGCATCGGAAATACCCGAGAGATTGGCGGAAAGTGAAGGATACCTGGAACGAACGCCTGGCCGAAATGGAGGTGGACGTTCAAACCGACGTCAAAATCCGCCGGCAGGGTCTCACCGCGAATTCCTTTCAGCGGATCTTGAAATAGGAGGCGGCGAGAGATGGGAAAACCTTCGGTTCGGGCTTCCGAATTGGCGATCTTGCTCATTCTGTTCGAAATCGGCAGCACGACGCTGTTTCTGCAAGCCCCGAAGGCCAAACAAGACGCCTGGCTGTCGATGTTTCTCGCGGCAGCGGGCGGCTTGCTGCTGCTCGCGCTTTATCTGGTCATCCACAAGCGCGATCCGGATCGGGATTTATTCGACCTGTGCAAGCGGTACTTGGGCAAGTACCTGGGGACCTTGCTCGGGTGCGTCTTCGCTTGTTATTTCCTATACGAAGCCTCCCGCAACCTGCGCGATCTCGGCGAATTGACGGTGCTTACTTTGCTGGACCGAACGCCGATCGCCTTCATCATGTTCATTGCGCTGCTCGTGATCGCCAACTCCGCGAGATACGGCCTCAGAGGCATCGCATTGACGTGCGTCGCGCTGTTTCCGACCTTGATGGTGAGTTACCTGATCCTGATCGTCTTGATCTGGAACTCGGGTCTGATCCACGTCGAGTTCATGTTTCCTCTCCTGGAGAACGGGATCGTTCCGGTCGCGCGCGAAGCGTTCCCGGCGCTTGTGTCGTTTCCGTTCGGGCAAACCGTTCTGTTCCTCGTTTTCTTCGCGTACGCGAAGAAAGACGGCGCAAAAGAGGGCAAAGGACTGCCGAAAGCGATCGTGCGTGCCTACATTTTCGTGGCGTTGTTCCTGATCGCGATCAATCAGATCAACATCCTCGTGCTCGGTCCCGTGCTCGCGGCGAATTGCACGTTTCCGCTCCTGGAATCCGTGCAACTGATCCATTTCAACCGTCCGCTCCGGATGGATCCCCTTTTCACGATCGTCTTGTTCGTCGGCCTGGGGATCAAGGCGGTGTGCTTTCTCGCCGCTGCGGCGATGGGCGGCGAGAAGCTTATCGGCTTCGGCTTTAAAAAATGGATCGTCGTGCTTGGAGCGGTCATTTACCCGCTGGCCTTCGTTTCCCCGAATCTCAGCCACCATCTGTGGCTTGGCCGCGTCATTACGGTTAAATTCGTGTCTCCGATTTTCCAAATCGCGCTTCCCATGCTGCTTTTCGCGGTTATGCTTCTGAGACGGAAGCTGAAGCCGGCATGATAAACGGCGACATTACTGGTAAAATGGAAGGATGATCAAGAACAACAGCCCGGAACGGCCTTAAGGAGAGGACATGCACAATTTCAAAGTTTATTTCCGGTTCGTTAAACCGTATTGGAAGCGGGTGCTGCTGACCGTATTCGTCGGGATGCTGAAATTCGGAATTCCCCTGATTCTCCCTGCCCTGATGAAATACGTGGTCGACGACATTCTGTTGGGCGCGGAACCGGCGGACGTGAAAACGCGCAAGCTCGTTTACGTGATGGCAGGCGCGTTTTTCGTTTTCATCGTCGTCCGCGGCCCCGTGGAATATTGGCGGCAATATTTCGCGCAATGGACGACCAGCCGGATTCTGTACGACCTGCGCAATCATCTTTTCGGCCATATCCAGAAGCTTTCCCTTCGTTATTATCAGAACCGCAAAACGGGGGAAGTCATCTCCCGCATGATCAACGATGCCGAACAGACCAAATCCATCGTCGAAACCGGCATGATGAACGTTTGGCTGGACCTGTTCACGCTGACGATCGCGATCGGTTTCATGTTCAACATGGATTTCCATCTGACGCTCGTCTCGATCGCGGTTTTGCCGTTTTACGCGCTGTCGGTCAAGAAGCTCTATCGCAAGCTGAAGGCGTACTCCAAAACGAGGTCGCAGGCGCTGGCCGATTTACAGAGCTATCTGTTCGAACGCGTGAACGGGATGCCGGTGATCAAAAGCTTCACGCTGGAAGAGACGGAGCGGGTCAATTTCGACCGCAAAAACGAGAATTTCCTGAATCGCGCTTTCGCTTTGACCCGGTGGAACGCGCTGACCAACGCCATCATCAACACGTTGACCGATCTGGCGCCGCTGCTCGTGTTGTTCTATGGGGGCTTTCAAGTCCTTCGCGGCAATTTGACGCTGGGCGCTTTCATGGCGTTTTTCGCTTATTTGGACCGGCTGTACAGCCCGTTGCGCCGGATCGTGAACTCCTCTACGGAGCTCACGCAAGCAGGCGCTTCGCTGGAGCGGGTCGTGGAGCTGATGAACGAGCCTTATGACATCCAGGATGCTCCCGGCGCGCGGGAGCTGCCGGGGGAAGTTCAGGGAAAGATCGAGTTTCGGAACGTCAGCTTCCGGTATTCGGAGACGACCGATTGGGTCATCCGCGATTTGAATTTGCGGATTCATCCGGGGGAAACGGTCGCGTTCGTGGGCATGAGCGGGGGAGGGAAATCTTCGCTGATCAGCCTGATTCCCCGGTTCTACGACATCCAGCAGGGCAGCATTTCGCTGGATGACCGGAATATCCGCGACGTCACCATCCATAGCCTGCGCAGCCAGATCGGCATGGTGCTCCAAGACAATATTCTGTTTAGCGGCAGCGTCCGGGAAAATATCCAGCTCGGGAATCCGAAGGCGACTGACGCGCAAATCGTGGAAGCCGCGCTGGCGGCCAACGCTCACGAGTTCATCTGCGGGCTGCCGGACGGCTACGATACGGAAATCGGGGAGCGGGGGGTCAAGCTGTCCGGAGGACAGAAGCAGCGGATCGCGATCGCGAGGGTGTTCCTGAAAAATCCGCGGATTCTGATCCTGGACGAAGCGACGTCGGCTTTGGACCTGGAATCCGAGCATCTCATCCAGGAGTCGCTCGAGAAGCTGGCCAAAAACCGGACGACGCTCGTCGTGGCGCACCGTCTGTCGACGATCACCCACGCGGACCAGATCGTCATGATCGAGAACGGCGAAATCCGCGAGCAAGGCACGCACGCGGATTTAATGGCGAGGGACGGAGCCTACGCGCGGTTATTCAACGTGCAGAACTTGAGCGTATAAGCTGGGGGGTTAAAAGAGGGCTATCTGCGTATCCAGTCGAACATGCGGGCGATGGCGGCTTCGTGGACGTCGGGCGGAAGGTGATGCCCGAGGCCTTCGTACCGATGGAAATCCGCCGGCACGCCTGCTTCCAGCAGACGTTCGTACATGCGCCTGCCGTGTTCGAAATCCACTTGCACGTCGTTCGTGCCATGGATGACGAGCGTCGGGCACCCGATGCGTCCGGCAAGTGCCTCGGGCGAACGTTCCCGGTACGCTTCCGGCAACTTGGCCGGCGAGCCGCCGATCACGCGCTTCAGCATTCGCCGCATATCGACCCTTTCCTCATAAGTCCGCGCCAGGTCGGACACGCCGCTCCACAGCGCGAGTTTGCGAATGGGGAGCGGGCTTGCAGCGGCTTGCGCCGCGTTGATCGCTCCGCGGGAAAATCCCATCACGGAGATGCGGCGGGCATCCACGAACGGCAGGCTCTCTAAGAAACGGTATGCAGCAAGCACGTCCTCCCGGTCGCGGCCGCCGAATTCGTCGCGGCCTTCGCCGTTTTCGCTGCCGCGGTAACAGGGGGCGAACACCAGGTGCCCATGCCGGGCGAACCGCTCCAGCCAGTGTGTCTGCACCCGGCCGACATGGCCGATGCCGCCGCGGCAGTAGAGGAAGACCGGCCAAGGGGACTCGGCCGCGCGGACGTCCCGAATGTCGCGAAGCAGCGGCGTCGCGATCGGCGTTACCGGGAGGTCCGTTCGCCCGTAATGCCGCCGCAGCGATTCGGCCAATTCGCCGGGAGGAAGACCGTAACCGTGCGGAAAGGCCAAGTATCCTTTGACCTTCAATCCGTCCGATACATACGTGAGTTGATACATGGCTGTCACCCCGGATCCGGCAGCATGTCCATGAAAGCTTTCAATGCGCTGCTCACGAACGAATCTTTGCGGATTACGAACGTCGTATGCATCCGGTTGGCCGTTCCGGGCATTTCATGGGCGCGCATCGCGTTTTCTTTCCCGGTCGCGCGTAAAACTGCGCGTGGAAGCAAGGAAATGCCGAGGCCGGCCGAGACTCCGCCGACGATCGCCTCGAGCGTGCCGAACTCCATGATGACCGGCTGCGCCGAGCCGTTCGATTGCAGCCAGCTTTCGAGAATTTCCCGGTAGGAGCACCCGAGGCTGAGCACGAGAATCGGCCGGGTCACGGCCTCTTCCAAAGAGGAGACCTCCGCCGGCGACAAAATGACGAGCTCCTCGTCGAATACCGGAATGGACAGCAGGTCCGGGTGGTCGACCGGGCAGCCGAGAAAGGCGGCGTCGAGTTCGTAATGCAGGATCTTTTCCAGCAGAAACTGCGTATGCCCGGTCGTCACCGATAGCTGCACGCCCGGATGACGGCGGTAATAATCCGCGAGCAGCGGAGGGAGGCGCACGGCTGCGGCGGTCTGCGTAGAGCCGAGCCGGAGCGGTCCGGAGGGAGTAAGCGTAGAGGCAAGCGCCTGGGAGGCTTCCTCCAACAATCCGACGATTTTGTCCGCGTAGCCGAGAAGCGTTTGGCCGCCGGCCGAAAGCGTCATGCCGCGATTATGCCGCAGAAACAACGGGGTGCCGAGCTCCTGCTCCAGCTGCCGGATGCGGGCGGTGACGTTGGATTGGACGTAGCCCAGCTTGGCGGCGGCTTTGGTCACGGATCCTTCCATCGCCACGGTCCGAAATACGCGCAGATCCGAGCTTTCCATATCATCGCCTCCTCTTATGATGGTATCGTTATGAATGATATCGAATATCGCTAACAATCATTATACATAAAAGCAGCACTCCCTTAAACTGAAAACACGTCAGGATAGGGGAGAGAGATAGCAAATGAATCGATTCAAGTACTACGCTTTGGTGATGGCGACCACTTGCTTGATGGGGGTCGCGTTTCCGGTCGGCAAAATGGGACTCGCTTACGCGCCGCCTTTTCTGCTCATGGCCGTCCGCTTTCTGCTCGCCGGAGGCGCTCTCGCATTGTTCGCCGCCCGCAAGGGCACGGGAGGGATCCGCGGTGAAAGGCGGTGGCTCAAGGCTGCCGTGATCGGCTTGCTGCAATCCGCCGGCGTGATGGGTTGCGCCTATTACAGCATGCACTGGATCTCGTCGGGCGAATCGGCGATCCTCACGAGCGCGGCGCCGCTGCTCGTCATCGTGCTGGGTTCGCTGCTGAACGGCGCAGCCTACCGAAGCCGACAGTGGCTCGGCGTCGCCGTCGGTTTCGCGGGCGTCGCGCTGACGTTCGGGTTCCACGTCGGGTTCGTACCGGGCACCTATATCGGCTTCGCGGGCGCCGTGTGCTTCGCTTTCGCGACGCTGCTCGTGAACCGTTGGGGAGCCGGATTCGACTCGACCGTGCTCGCCGCTTATCAAATGTTGTTCGGAGGCGTGTTCTTGCTGCTTTTGAGCTTCTTAACGGAACCGCTGCGTTTCGCGCTGTCCATTAGCTCCGTTGTGGTGCTTCTGTGGCTCGCCATTATGTGTTCCATCGTACAATTCACGCTGTGGTTTTACTTGCTCCGCCACAGCGACCCTGGGAAAACGAGCGTTTTCCTGTTTCTCGTGCCGGTATTCGGCGTCCTCTCCAGTTGGCTTCTGCTCGGCGAGAAGGTGGGAGGAGCGGTAGCGGCGGGAGCGGCTCTGATTTGCTTCGGCATCTATTTGGTGAACGGCGGCCAACGAAGACGTCAGCCGGCGGGGCTCCAAGCCGGTTAATTTCTCGTCTCGCCATGCTTTCCGACTCTTGACTTCGACCCGTTCGGGTTTATAATGAATGGGGATTTCAGAAGGGTCGTGAGCATACGTGCAACTGGTGAAACAAATCCTCAAATTGGCGATTCCCTCGATCGCCACGTTCTCCTCCATGACGTTTACGGGATTGCTCGTCCTGATGATCGTCGGCAAGCTGGGAGCCGCCGCGATTGCCGTGGTCGGCATCTCGAACATCGTCATCTATAACCTGTGGGCGATGTTCTCGGGCGTACAGGGTGCCATCAACTATCTCGTCGCGCAAAACTTCGGTTCCAACGATATAAGACAAGGCAACCAGAGAATGCAGATCGCGTTGATCTTCACCGTGATCCAAGGCTTGGGTCTTCTGATCGGCAGCTTCGCACTGCCTTACGCCATCTTATATATCATGGGTTCCAACGTAACGATTCTGGACCTAGGTACTCCTTATTTGCAGGTCCGGATGCTTGCACTGATCTTCGGGATGTTCAACGGCACGTTCTTCGCCTACATGCGCGCCGTCGGGGATACCCGCACGCCGATGACGCTGGCTTTGATCAACAGCGGCCTCGTCGTCGCTTTGACTTACCTCCTGGCTTACGGCAAGTTCGGTTTTCCGGATCTCGGCTTGCAAGGGGCCGCGTGGAGCGTTTTCATCACGGAGCTGGCGACCGCCTTGCTGTGCCTTCTCGTGTATTACCGTTTCATGGCCGGCGCATACCTGACTCGCGTCTGGGAGCGCATCGAGAAGCAGCAGGTTCGCCTGGTGCTGCTCGAAAGTTCTAAGCTTGGCGTGACGGAGCTATCGAACAGCCTAGGCATGTTCGTGTTTACCTCCTGCATCACGATGCTGGGTACGACGGCGATCGCGGCCAATGAAATCGCGCTGAACATCCTGTCGTTCGGCTTCATGCCCTCGAACGGATTCGGCGCCGCCGCGACCATCGGCATCGGCCAGGAAATCGGCAAAGGAAGAAGCCGGGAAGCGCGTCGGTTCGGCATCGTCACCGTGTATCTCGGCCTCATTTTCATGGCGCTCATCTCGGTCGTTTTCTTCCTGTTCGCCTTGCCGATCGCCAAGCTGTACACGCCGGATAAGGCGGTATACGACTTAGCCATCTCGCTCATCCATCTGGCCGCGTTCATCCAGCTGTTCACCGGAGCGAACATCATCTTCGGCGGCGGACTCCGCGGAATCGGGGATACGACGTTCTTATCGAGAACCGCCATGCTGCTCAATTGGGTGCTGTTCATCCCGGGGACGATCGTGCTGACTCGCGTGTTGGATCTGGGGCAGACGGGCGCTTGGACCGCGTTGTGCTCCTTGATCGTGCTGACGGCGATTGCGAACGCCTGGCGTTATCTGTCGCTCGATTGGACGAACGTGAAAGTGAAGTCGGGAAGCGCGCATGCCGCGGCTTCGGCGGCTGCGCATATGTAATCCTGAGAGAGAGCGGGCCATTGAATGGTGGCCCGCTTTTGTGCTATGATTGTAAACGCGTGTTCACGATATGAACGGAAAGGATGAATTCCATGAAGTACAGAAAGCTGGGAAGAACCGGATTGAAGGTCAGCGAGATCAGCTTCGGCAGCTGGATGACCTACGGGCATTCCGTCGGAGAGGATACCGGCGCCAAGCTGATCGACCGCGCTTTTGAGCTCGGCATCAATTTCATCGATACCGCAAATGTCTATGAGCAAGGCAAGGCCGAGTTCATGCTGGGCGAGGTGCTGCCCCGCTACCCCCGCGAATCGTACGTCCTTGCGACGAAAGCCTTCTGGCCGATGGGGGAAGGGCCGAACGACCGGGGGCTGTCCCGCAAACACGTTTATGAGCAGTTGAACGCCAGTCTCAAACGGTTGAAGCAGGACTACGTCGATATTTTCTACTGCCACCGTTATGACCCGGAGACCCCGGTGGAAGAGACGCTGCGAACGATCGAGGATTTCGTCCGTCAGGGCAAAGTGCTCTATGTCGGCGTAAGCGAGTGGACCGGCGCTCAGATTCAGGAAGCGATGCAAATCGCCGACAAATACCTGCTGGATCGGATCGTCGTCAATCAACCGCAATACAACATGTTTTATCGCAACATCGAAGCCGACGTGCTTCCGGTAAGCGAGAAGAACGGCGTCTCCCAAGTCGTATTCTCGCCGCTCGCGCAAGGGGTGCTGACGGGCAAATACCGGCTCGGCCGGCAGCATCCGGAAGGCAGCCGCGCAGCGGATCCGAAAACGAACATGTGGATCCGCAATTTCCTTACCGAAGACCACCTTCGTAAGGTCGACCAGCTGGACGGAGTCGCAAAAGAGCTCGGCATTTCGCTGTCCAGCTTGGCCATCGCCTGGATCCTGCGCCACGGCAGCGTGGCCAGTGCGCTCGTCGGCGCCACGAAGGTTGCGCAGCTCGAAGAGAACGCGAAGGCGTCGGGAATCGTGCTTCCGCAAGCGGTGCTGGATCGCATCGAATCCATTTTGGCGTAATAGGTTTGCATGGAAAAGCGGCATCCCCCGGGATGCCGCTTTTATGTACCTTCCTGCACGGTGCCGACGGACGTTTGCGTTGCCGCCAACCCCCGAGCCAGGTGGTCCCACATGATGCGCTCGACCTGCTTCGCTTGGTCCTTCGTGCAAGTGACGATCAGGATGACTTCCGGGCCGCGGTTCTTGGAAACGCGAAGCTTCTTTCTTTTCACCAGGTTTATGATTAAATCGATCGCGAAGCCGACGAGGAATCCGGATCCCGCGCCGATCAAACCCCAGTTGATCGGGCCCCAATCCATCGCGAATCCTCGCGCCGCACCGATCGTCCCTCCCAAGAACGCGAAAATCATCCCGATGTCGATTAACGAGATTCCGTCGGATTGATGGATGTTGTCGAACATTTTCATGTCTTTTTTCCTTTTATCCAAGGGTACCGCGTAAATATCCCGGATGTCGTTCTCCTTCAGCTTGCTGATGGCGAGCTCGAGAAAGATGTTATGGTCAAACGCGGCAAAGATCTGAATTTGCATCGATCTTGGCTCCTTTGTGGATGACGAACGACGGCGACTGGAATTGGTCCGTCAAATATTTACGCTGCTCCAGGTCGAACAGCTTGTTGTTTTCCACGGTGTTCACGTATGCGTCATAAATCGTGTAAAAGTACAAAGAAGGAAAATAGAGCAGCCATTGCGGATCGAGAACTGAATTTGACTTGGCGACTTGCCCCAAAATGAGGTAGTGGATGCCTTCAATTAGGCCGGATAGCGCCACAATGACGATTGTGATGGAAAGCGTGAAAATGGCCAGAACGATCCTGTGGATGTACAGCTGTCCGAGGCTCGGAACGGTCATGGACCAGACGAACGCGATCCATGGCTTGCGCTTGTCCAAATAGTTGATTTCCAAGGCACTGATCGCGAAATTGTTGAACGGGGCGTTTTCTCTTCTGGCGAGCAACGTGATCTTATTCAAATCTACCGTCGTTCTGTAACTGTCCCAGACCGCGAACAGGTAAACGGGAACGTAGAGCAGCGTATAACGTTCATTGAGCACAGACTTGGCCGCGTCGAATTGGCCGTTGAAGGAATATACGATCGCCAAGTTCAAATGGGTGATTTGGTTGATGAACAATTCCCAAAGAAATAGCGCATATCCGCGAAGGTACTTGTTCATCAACATATGTCCGAAACCAGGGAAGGCGAGAGACCAGAGAGCAATCGTCAGCGGACTCCGAAGATGGAGCTGAGTCGTGCCTAAAATGCTCACGTGGCCGATATATCTTCGATTGCGATAGCGAGTCCTGAAATTTTGCATCCGATCCATCCTCTAGTCGGGACATCTTCGTCCCCATTATTTGCCTTAGCGGCTGAAAATATCCGCGCGCGGGAGGGAAAAGAAGGTTAGCCGCGTGTTCCTCTTGATCGAACATGTGTTCTTATTTTATAATGAGATTACATTAACCGATCGAGGAGGGTGGTTCCATGTCGCCCGTCAATATCGAGAAGTATGTCGGCCGCAAAGCGGAAATTATTTACCAGGACAGCAAAGGGAATTTCACCAAGAGAAGAGTGTCCGTCTATTCCGTACGGGACGGGCAGGTCCGCGTGCTGGACTGGGGGAAGAAGTCCTTCCGCACGCTGAAGGAAGAACGGATTCTATCGGCTCTGCCGTTCGTCGGCCGCACGGGATAAGACGCGTTTTCTCCACGATTTGGGCAAACACCGTCTCCTGACGGTGTTTTTTTGTGCTGCCCCATACAGGGGAAATGCTGGAATACCGCCGATATTTTGGGGGGAACGTAAGGAGGATGATGGAAGGGGGGGCTGGATATGCATGCAACCGGAGGGGTAACGTTCGCCGCCGTCTTCGTGATCCTGCTCATGGCGCTTATGGACATGATCATCTACCGTGAGAATTTTCCCGCGGCGCTTTACGATTTGTTCAACCACGCCAGGGACAAACTCACGCTGTTATTGCTGGCGAGCTCATGGATTACGGCCCTGGTGGCGGATATCCGGCATAAGCGGAAATCCGATCCGCAAGAGGGAGGGCGTTCCGCGTGAATCCGATCCCGCGCGTGCACTCCTTTTGCATGATGTTCGTGTTCCTGCTCGCCACGGCCATCATATTCGGAACCCCGAAGCTCGTCCCCGATGTGTGGCTCGTCGAATTGCTTGCTGCCGTCCCCGCCCTCCTCTTGTTTTTCCTGCAATCTCTCCTGGTATCGACGGATCGCCCGAAAGGATTGTACGAGCAGTTCACGGAGACATGGGGCGGAAGGCCAGGTCAAGCGTTCGTGCTTCTCTATGCCGTCTATTTCTTGTATATCGCGACGCGGAACGTACGGGATTTGTTGGAATTCGTCATGACCACATTGCTTCGTACGACGCCGCCGCAATTCGCGGTGGCTCTTTTCGTTCTCTTGGTCGCATACGCGGCTTCGGGAACCCTTCGAAGCACCGGCCGGCTTTCCGTTATCATCCTTACCGCGATACTCGTATTTTTCTTCGCGCTCATCGTGCTGCTGATGATCAGCAAATCCCTGGAGCTGCAGAGGCTTCTCCCGTTCCTATCCGAAGGTTTCCTTCCGGTTGCCAAGGAGGCCGCGACGAAAACGCTTTGGTTCCCTTATGGAGAGCTCGTCGTTTTCCTCGTCTTCGCCCATCGGATCGGGGGCCGGACCCGGTTCCGGAAGATCGGTTTCGCCGCGATGGGGAGCGCCGTGATCGTGCTGACCCTATCCGACTTGCTCCAGACCATGACGCTTGGGATGGAATTCCAAAAGTATTCCGCTTTCGGGCTGCTTGATACGGCACGGGTCATCAACGTCGAAGATTTCATCACCCGACTTGACGCCGTGGTGGCGATGATCATTCTTTTCGGCGTTCTCGTCAAATGCGCCGTCTTTCTTCATGCGGGCGTCCTCGGCATTTCGACCGTGTTCCGGGGGAAGGACCAGTCGTACAAATTGCCGCTGGCCTTGTTGATCGGAGCTCTATCCGTACTCGTATCGGAAAACGCCGCCGAACACGTCGAAGAAGGGCTGACGGAAGTCGTGTACTGGCTGCACATTCCCATGCAGTTCGTTTTACCGCTCATTACGGTCTTGGTCATGAAAATGCGGACGGGAATCGGAGGGAAACCGCGTGAATCGAACGAACCGCTTGGCTGACGCGCTGAAAGAAGCCTTCGGGCATTCGGAGGATTATCAATGCGTGCCCGTTAAGCTTGGTCATGCCGCAGGATGGCTTTGCTATTTGTCGTCGATGACCGATTCCGCGTTTATGACCGAGCATGTCATGCTGCCGCTTGTCCGATACGGCCGTCGGGAAGAAGGCCAAACGACGTTCGATAGGATGGAAGACCTGAAGATGACGTGCTTCGCCGCGCTTTCGCCCAGATGGGATAACGATCGGGTGAAGGCGGTGGAGGATCTATCGCAAGGTTGCGCCGTGCTGATCCTGGGTGACGACGAACGGGGGCTGATCCTCGACGTCAAGAAATTAAGCGCCCGCGGCATCGAAGAACCGACGACGCAAACCGTGGTCAAAGGTCCCAAAGAAGGCTTCACGGAATCCGCCCAAACGAATATCAGCCTGATCCGCAGGCGGTTGTTGGACAAACAGCTGCGTACCGAGAAATTCACGTTGGGGAGCCGATCCCGAACACCCGTCTATGTCGTTTACCTGAACGGCGAAGCGGACGAAACGGTGCTTCGCCGATTGCGCGAGGAATTGCAGCACGTGAAAACGGAAGCCATGTTCGATTCCGGATCCTTGGAACGGCATCTTCAGCCCAAAGGGTTGGCCTTGTTTCCTACCTTGTACAGCAGCGAGCGTCCGGACGCGGTGTGCGGTTCGCTGTGCCGGGGCAAAATCGCGATCATCGTGAACGGAAGCCCGTTCGTCCTGATCGTTCCCGCGTTGATGAACGATTTTTTCAAATCGCCGGAAGACCAATACCAATGGTTTGCTTTCGGGGTGTTTACGAGGGCGCTGCGCTATTTGTCCTTCTTCATCTCGCTGATGCTGCCTTCGCTGTACGTGGCAGCCATCAATTTCCAGCAAGAGTTGATCCCCACGACACTTCTGGTCAGCATCGCGGCTCAACGGGAAAGCATCCCGTTTCCTGCCGCCATCGAAGTCCTGCTGCTGGAAGGGACGTTTGAAATCCTTAGGGAAGCGGGGACCCGGATGCCGCGGGTCGTCGGTCAAGCGATTTCGATCGTCGGAGCGCTGGTGTTGGGAGAAGCCGCCGTGCAGGCGGGGATCGTTTCGAATATCCTGGTCATCGTCGTGGCCCTAACCGCGATTTCGTCCTTCGTATCTCCCGTCTACTCGTTCAGCACGAACGTACGCTTGCTGCGGTTCGCTCTAATTATCATGGCGTCTTTGTTCGGCGTATTCGGAGTTATTCTTGGAGCCGCGTTTTTAATGATCCACCTGACCCGGCTCCATTCATTCGGAGTGCCCTACGTGAGGACGCTCGGGGAGGGTGACGGGTCATGAACCGATTGACGAGGTATTCGCGGTCTCTCGGGTGGATATTGCCCGTCGCGTTGTTGGCGGGATGCTGGGGTCACGTGGAGTTGAACCGCACGAGCATCGTTTCAGGCGTGGCGCTGGAGCCGGGTACGGAAGGCCATAAGCTTCGGGTCTCTTTCGAAGCCTTGAACCCCAGCGAGCTTTCCCAAACGGCAGGCAAGGGAAGGTCGCCGTCGATCATTCAGACGTTGGAAGGCAATACGCTGGCAGAAATGATCAGTCGTTTGAACGTCACTTCCGACAGAGTCCCCATTCCTTCGCATATCGGCGTGGTCGTATTCGACGAGAAACTCGCCCGTGAGGGCATGGAACCCTACTTGGACGTGTTGCAGCGTTCGCGTTACATTCGCGAAGACGTGATGATTCTGATTTCCCGGGGAGGTCCGGCTTCGAATGTGCTGAAAGTCCTTTATCCAAGGGGAGGAGTCTCCTCGGCCAAAGTACGCATGCAAATCGAAAGCCTAAAAAAAATGGGGGGTGGAGTGGCGATCAGCCGGATGTCCGATTTGACGCAGGCCATGCTTATACAAGGGAGAGAGCCGCTTCTTAGCGCCGTTACAATAGTTGGACCGCCGAAAGAAGGGGAAAGTTTGGACAACACGAAGTCCGACGTACCCAGCGTCGTCGTCGAAGTCGCGGGGACGGCGGTGTTGCGCGAAGATAACCTGATGGGGTTCCTTTCGGGGGAAGAAGCCCAATGGGTGGAGATGGCCCGCGGGCAAATGAAGGTGACGACGCTTTCGGTACCCCTTGAACAGAAAGGGATGTACACCGCAGTCCGTCTGTACAATATCCAATCCAAACGCAACGTCAGTTTCCGTAAAGGCGTTCCGCAGCTCCGCATGTACGTGGAGGCTGACGGCATGATCGTGGGGCTTCAAGAGGATATGCCGCTTAACAAGGTATCCGGGTATCTGCAAATAGACAGGTTAACCCAGGATTACTCCCGTGAGCATATAAAAGCCGCCATCTCGAAGGTGCAGAAGGAGTTCGGCTCGGACGTATTCGGGTTCGGGGAATGGCTGTATCGACGGCATTACCAGCAATTCGTGCCGATGGCTGAGGAATGGAACCGGAAGTTCGCCAAAGCGCCGGTCGACGTGCAGGTCGAGATCCACATCCGCCGCGCGGAGTTGAAAACGAACCGCGTTCACAAGGAAAAGTTGACTGCAAATTGACTGCGAAAGGGAGCTAACGGAACTGAAAAGCGTTATTCGTCAATCAAAGGTCATTTTTCTAATCTAACGGAACTCAGCGACGTTATTGTCCGAATATCACCAAGAATTGGCCTCGGAATTGCTGAATAGCGGCGTATGGTTCCGTTAGTCTTACAAACGGTCTCAAAAGGAAGGAATAAGGTCGCTGAGTTCCGTTGCGACCGCTTTAGTCTTACCTGTTTCCGCTACTTATCGCTCGCAACGCTTGATATTCATGTTCCGGCTTCACGTAAATCTCATAGATTTGCGCTCGTTCGCCGATCAGGAATCCTCCGCGTTGCGGCCGGGCCGTTAACGGAGATTTCACCGTGTACGGGACACCCGCGTTGATGAGTTGGCCCGTCACTCGAAACAGATCGCTCTCATTCGTCGCGACATAGAGCACGATTCGGCTGCCGGGCGTCAGCGCTTCGAACAAACGTTTCCAAAAGCCCATTTTTGAAAACCTCCCCATGACAGGAATTGGGAAAATAAAGTCGAAATGTTAACGGAGTATCGATTGGCATCCGTTAATCGGGGAGAGTGCAAGGTGGAAGGCATATACAAAACGAAAATCAGGGAAACCGAACTGGCCGATCTCGTCAGGAAAACGCTCGGCGGCCGTCTGACGAAATCGCGAGAGATGACGGGAGGCTGGGCCAACAGCGCATACGCACTTGAGTTGGAAGACGGAATGCGGGCGGTGTTGAAAGCCGGGCCGCCGAAATCCGCGCGGATGATGCGTTACGAAGTCAGGATCATGAAAACGGAAGTGGAGGCGATGAGGCTGTTGGCATCGTCGCCGCTGCCCGTTCCGCAGGTCTATCATTACGACGACACCTGCACCGAGCTGCCGGTCGAATTCTTCATCATGGAGCACATGGATGGTGAGATCTATGGTTCGGTCAAACCGTCGCTATCGGAAGCAGAGCGGGAAACCATCGATGCCGAGCTGGGCCGATTGAACCGAATTCTGAACGAAGTGCGGGGACAACGGTTCGGCCTGTATGCCCAGCCTTCGGACGCCGGATGGAAGGACACGTTCATGGACCTCATTTTCGGCGTCCTGCTGGACGGGGAAGAGATGGGCGTCGTTTTGCCGGTGCCGTATGCGGAAATCCGAGGAGAAGTTTTGGCCCGGAGCGAAGTTTTGGATGAAGTGAAAGAGCCGCGTCTCGTCCATTGGGACTTGTGGGACGGGAACGTGTTCGTGAAGGACGGTGCCGTGACGGGCTTAATCGACTTCGAGAGGGCCTTGTGGGGAGATCCTCTCATGGAAGTCTATTTCAGTCATTTCAACCGCTCGCCCGCGTTCCTGCGCGGATACGGCAAATCCAAACTGAGTGAAAGCGAGTTCGCCAGAAGGTCTTTATATGATCTGTATCTCGATCTTATCCTGTACGTCGAATGCACGTTCCGCCAATACGACGACGAAGGGCATATCCGGTGGGCGCGTGACAATCTGGCGGAAGGACTGGCGCGTTTCATGAACGGACAGCATCGGTAAAGGAAAAGGCATGCATCCCAAAGTAAATCATTTCCATATTATAGCACGATCGGCAGGACACGACATGGCTTTGCAGCGAAACATCCATGGCAACCCGTGGATGTTTTTTTCTTTCTTGAGGACATATGTCCTATCGCCGGTGCGTTGAAATCCCGTTAAATAATAGACAAATCAGGAAAGCGGGAGGACAATGATGGTAGGAGCTTTATTCGCGTTTATGGGAGGGGCTTTCATTGCCCTGCAGGGGGTCGCCAATGCGCGGATCGGCCAGGATCTCGGCACATGGCAAGCTGCGGCGCTGACTCAATTCACCGGATTCGCCGCCGCGCTGCTTATCCTGCTGTTCGTCAAAGAACGCAGATGGCGCGCATTCGCGCAGGTGAAGCCGATCTATTTGATCGGCGGAGCGTTCGCGGCGATCATTATTTCCAGCAACGTGACGGCCATTCACCGAATCGGGGCCACTCTCACGATCGCAGCGGTGCTGATCGCCCAGCTGTGCCTGACCTTCACGGCGGACAGCCGGGGGTGGTTCGGCGTGGAGAAACGGAAAATGAGGCTGCCGCAGTTTCTCGGAATCGGGATGATGGCAGCCGGTGTCGCGATTATAAGTTTATGAAGGTTAAGCGGGCAGAAAGCAGGGGGAACACGCGGCATGAGAGAAATCAAGGATCAGGAGCAATTGGCGGCATACTTGGGCGTTCCTCCGTTGGACAACGCTTTTCCCAAACCTTTGCTCCCGCATCTCACGCTGTGCCGTTTTGAACGGGGGGAGCGGATTTGCTCACAAGGGCAAAAAGCGGAATACCTATATGTTTTGGTCCAGGGAAAGATCAAAATCTACACGGTATCTCCCGAAGGGAAGACGCTCATCCTGTCGTTCAAAACGCCGATTGAGCTGATCGGGGATATCGAATACGTACGGGACATCGAGATTATCAATACGGTCGAAGCCGTGTCAGAAGCCGTCATGATCCGCGTTCCTTACCGATGGCTGAGACAATATGCCGGCGAGCATCCGCCGCTGCTGCGTCTGCTGCTGGACGTATTGGCCCGCAAATTCCATCTCAAATCCAACTCGATGCGCTTCAACCTGATGTATCCGGTGGAGGTGCGGTTCGCGAGCTATCTGCTTGCCGTTTCGTTCGACGAATCGGATACATTGTACGAAGGCCGGCTCGGCGCCGTCAGCCTGAAGGATGCCGCCAACCTGATCGGAACCAGCTACCGGCATCTGAACCGCGTGATCCGGCAGCTGTGCGCGGACGGCTTGATCGAACGCGTACGAGGGTCGATTCGGGTGAAGGACAGGCAAGGTTTGAGAGCTTTGGCCGGCAACGGCATTTACGAATAAGGCAAGGTGAACATTCATGGCACTTGGTTTCCTATTGTCCGTACTCGCGGGAGCGTTGGTCGGCATGCAGAACATTTTTAACAGCAAAGTGAACGAACGGGCGGGATCCTGGATGACGACGGCGCTCGTATTGGGGCTTGGCTTTGCCGCCTCCCTGACGATCGGGCTGTTCGTTGAAGGCAGTCATCTGTTCCATTTGAGCGGCATGAAAATTTGGTACGGATTCAGCGGCTTGATCGGGGTCGGGGTTGTCGTCTGCCTGATGCAGGGAATTCGCCGGCTCGGTCCGACGTATGCCATTGCGATCGCGTTAACCTCGCAGCTCGGCTTTGCGCTGTTGTGGGATTCCCTCGGCCTGTTGGGCCTCGAGAAGGAGCCGTTTACGCCCAAGCAGCTGATCGGCGTGCTGGTCATCGCAGGCGGCATCGTTTGCTTCAAATGGGGAGAAAGCAGCCGAGAACGGTCCGCCGCAAATTGAATTGGCCCCGCAAACCTTATATACTTGAAGCATTCAAGAGGAAAAGGGGGTTGGTAGGGATGGCAATCCGGGAAGATTGTCGGACTCGCTTGACTCATGCAAAGCCAGGCACGGAGGCGATACTTTGCATGAGGCGCGATCCGGTTTAACCCTATCGCCCCATTAAACGGAGATCGTTTCGCATGCCCGGCTTTGCGCCTTATTTTTCAAGACTACGAATAAGGGGCGAAATGCCATGTGCGAACCGTTTATGAGAAACCATCAATATAATTCGATCATCAAGCAGCTCGGCATCCTGCAGCACACGCTAAGAACCGTGACCGACCGCAAGGTCGTCTCATCGGTCCGATCCGGCACCGAAGAGCATATCGCTTCTTTGCTGCCGGATTCGGCGGAAGGCAGGAAGCGGTTGCTGGAAGACGTTTCCCGGCTGGAGACGGCCGACGATTTCCGCCGATATGCGGCTTTGCTGGAGCCCTATCGGGAGGAGTTCCCGCGGGTGACCAAGGAGCAGCTGTTGAAGCTGTTCCCCAAGAACAAGAAGCTGAAGATTCCCGACTTGGCGTCGTTGGATTATCGGAACATCAGCTATCTAAGCTGGGTCGATATCGCCGCAAATAAGCTGTTCCTCGTTTATCCGTTGGACGGCCGGCTCGTCGGCGTTGAAGGCAGATTCACGTCGACCCATAAGAAAAACTATTGCTTCGTTTGCAACCGTTTCGAAGAGCTGGCGCTCTTTACGGCCATCACGAAGAAGAGGCCGGCGTTCGCGTCGCCGGATTACTACAAGGCGGTCGGCAACTATTTGTGCTTAGACGGACATGTTTGCAACAACAACATGACGGATACCGAAGCCTTGGAGAGATTTATCCGAACGGTCATCGAATAACGCCTGGCACGGCAGTACGGAACGCGGGAATCGCGTTTCGTACTGCCGTTTGTTTTGCGGATCGGATCGACATTCGTACAGGTCAAGGCAAGGCGCCTCACATAGTTTGTTGTAAGGAGGTGGCGCCGTTTTGCCCGATAAGCTGATGATCGTCGCGCATCCGGATGACGAGACCATTTTCGGAGGAGCCGCGTTGCTCAAGGAAGGGAATTGGAAAGTCATCTGCGTGACGAACCGAAACAACCGCCGAAGAGCCAAGGAGTTCAGTCGGGCGATGAATGCGCTCGGTGCGGATTACGAGATGTGGGATTACCGGGATCGCCGGCACGGTCATTTCGGGCCACGCCATGCGTTATACGGGAGAATCAGAGGTATTTTGCGGAAACAGCCTTATCGAAAAATCGTGACGCACGGATTGTCCGGCGAGTACGGCCATCGCCAGCACAAAATCCTGTCGCGAATCCTCCATAAGCTGGTGAGGCGAAACCTCTATACGTTCGGCCTTTCCTCGAACCGGCTGCCTCGACCGCTGCTGGTCAAGAAGATCCGCGTGTTGAAAAAGTATAAGAGCCAAATGTACATCATCCGGAAATTGAAGCGTTATGTCCATCATGAAGGGCTAATTAGGGTGAAACCGCTTCATCGGCTCCTTCCCAACCGCACGAAACTCCTCTATAATTCAGAGCGATACAGCGGGAGGAGTGTTGGATATGGCAAAAGTCGTCGTGACCGGCGGAAGCGGCATGTTGGGGCGCTGGGTGGTCCGTCATTTCGTCGAAACGGGATACGAAGTTTTAAACGCGGATACGCGGCAACCGGAGGAAGGCTTGTGTCCTACGCTCATCGTGGATTTGGAAGATCTCGGCCAAACTTATGGAGCGCTCGCCGGCGCTGACGCCCTCGTGCATCTGGCGGCGATCCCGAGAGCCGGCATGGTGCCGCCTGAGGTAACGTTCCGCAATAACGTCATGTCAACCTACAACGTGCTGGAGGCGGCGGCCGGACTCGGCATCCGGAAAGCCGTTATCGCCTCCAGCGAATCGTCTTACGGCATCTGCTTCGCAGTACATCCGTTCGGACCGCAATACGTGCCGATGGATGAAGCGCACCCGCAGCTGCCCCAAGACAGTTACGGCTTGTCCAAAGTGGTGAACGAAGCGACGGCGGACATGTTCCACCGCCGGACCGGCATGCAAGTCGTGTCTCTGCGGCTGGGCAATGTCATTCCGCCGGAGTGGTACGAGCGGTTCCCGTCCTTCATCCACAAGCCGGAAGAACGCGAGCGCATTTTGTGGAGCTATATCGATACGAGGGACGCGGCTGAAGCTTGCCGGCTCGCGATCGAAGCGGAAGGACTCGGCTCGGTGGCGCTGAACCTGGCGTCCGACGAGTCTAGCATGGACATCCCGAGCCGCGAGTTGATGGCCGCCCGGTATCCGGAAGTGGAGGATTTCCGGGCTCCGATGGACGGATACGAGACGCTGCTGAACAACGAGAAGGCCAAACGCCTGCTTGGCTGGCAGCCGAAGTACAAGTGGCGCGAACAGCTCTGGAAGTAAAAGGGAAAGCATAGAAATAGCGATGGGATGGCGGACAACTGGTACATGAGATAGAAACTGCTTGACGAGTGTCAATCCCGTAGCTTCCTGATTGCCGCCGTTATGAGCAATCGCACTTTCTGTCCGGCCGGTTGGGCCAGTGAGATGAAACTTTGCAGGCCATTTTTCCTGTGTACCGTATGATTTCCTTTTCCTGGAATGACAAAAACAGTGTTTTGAATGTTAGGTAAGCTCTTTCCTTTGGAAAGGGCTTTATTTATTTCCAGCGGAACTGCCAACGATTGGGAGAACCTGATGCTTTGCATGAGCAACAGCACGATCAAATATGCGGCTGCCATGTGAGGGACGAACAGAGAAACCCAAACTGCACCTTTATGGGCAGAGCTGCTCGTCTTGGTCTAGCGCCATTAAGCCTCTCCAATTCGGCAAATCGCCATTGGAGATCTACGCTGCGGGTGACAGCAAGAAGTTTATTGGCCGCCATCGTTCCCGCCTTACGGACGGAATTGAGCGGGATGAATATCATAATTTTCTCGTACAATGGCGGCGGATTAGACTATTCTTATGTTGGCAAAAGTCCTGAATGCAACGTCGAAAATT
Source organism: Cohnella candidum (assembly GCF_003713065.1). Lineage (NCBI taxonomy): Bacteria > Bacillati > Bacillota > Bacilli > Caryophanales > Paenibacillaceae > Cohnella > Cohnella candida. Next base: position 1,454,438 of record NZ_CP033433.1, read on the forward strand.
GTTAATTTGTAGACAGTAATACCCAATGCCAACCCGGACACAATCAAGATACCCATTCACTCTGGTCTTATTTTACCATTTATTTGTAAAAGTTGTTACGATTATGACTTATTGGGTGTCACTTATATTGTAGGGACAATCCTAAATGGGGGAGGTGTTTAAGAATCAACGAATGAAAATATCGTTTCTATATACCAGAACGGTCATTAAGCTTAACGCGCGGAAGGATTTACTCATGAATTGGCGATCATCTTTATCTACAACATGTTTACCACAATGAGAAGAAGAAAATGGTGAAGGAGGAATTAAGGCATGAAAACGAATAAAAGCAACGATCCTGCCCTTTTGTCAGTCGTCGTGGCCCTTGTAGTCATGCTTTCCAGCTTGCCAACTGCTAATGCCAGTTCTGTAAATCCACACTGGTATGCGATTCAACGGCTGACTGCAACAAATACCGGCATCTATTCGTCTATTACAAACGATCAGGAGGATTTAAGCCATGTATCCGGTACGTTTATTAACAAAGAAATGTGGCTTGGTTTTAACACAGCCGGAACCCGTTGGATAGAAGCTGGAACTACGCGTGGGCCAGTAAGTAATAGCGACGGATATGTAGATGATTGGCATGGTCATTTTATTGCCTATGAAACCGCCTCTGGCGATTACCACGAAAGGAATGTGGAGACAGAGTATAAGACGGGAACGCATAATTTCCAAATTTCACGAGATACCGTTAATGGTTCCACCAATTGGACGATTTATTTTGACTACAATCGAGTAGCCACAATTCCGGCCATTACGGATACAAGCGGGATATCCCATGACGTAGGGATTGAAAGTAGTGATTCGGATAATTCTTTTACTAGCGGAACGTATTCTTCCGCGATGCAGTATCGGAACACATCGGGTTCGTGGGTGACATGGAGTTCATCTTCAGCCACCCGTACAGACCTTACCAACGGAACCGGTTGGACCACAACATATTCGTCCTCTAACAATCGGTTGACGTATACTCACAACTAAAGTGAAAGGGAGATGAGTGAAATGAAATCCGTTGCTAAATGGACGACTATATTAGCTGCAACAGCTGTTCTTGCAGGGGGCATCTGGTACACAACGAACGCTAATGCCGCGAATGCTCCACAGTTGAAGCCGTTTGGAGCTGAAGCTCAAACCTACAATCTAAATCCTGAGCCTAAATTAAAATCGAATCAAGATCAGAAGCAGAGCATTTTGGCTAAGAAGGACGTAATCGCAAGCAAGTTTAAATTAAAAGGGAACAACAAAATTGTCTCCTTTGAATTAAAGCCATGGAGTGAATACAATTCCGTCAATTCAAAGGACGGTGTTGAGGAGCTCAATACTTCAATTGATGAGAACAGACTTGTCTGGGTAGCTGTAGTCGATTATGCAGATGGATATGATACGCGGGTGGGCCATTTTAAGAGTGCTTCCGTTACTTATGTTATTGATCCAGAAACGCAGCATGTTCTGGCCAAGGATGTTCACGGCGAACAAGACACCTTCGTTGGCGGACCAGCTAAATTTGCTGGAAAAAAACCTGTAGATGCTGAGTAGCTTGATAAATTGAAAAGATTTTGCACGGCGACTCCTTGTTATCAGGAGTCGCTTTGAATTTTCCGAAGTACCCTTGTCCGTGTCGACCGCCTGCCGTGCGGATCCGATGATCGCGGGCGGGGTGCTGTTTTGTCCAAAACGTGAAACCGTTCGCGGCTGTGATATCCGTCACAGGGGGGAGAAGGCCTGACCGTTACAATGGGGGCAACGCGATCGAATAGGGGTGATGTCGTGTACCGAACGTATATCCCGAACCAGCACGGCGCGTGGGCCATGTTGGCCGTCCCGTTTCTGATGGGCGGTTTCGCGGCCCGTTTCGTGCCCTTGCACGCTTTGTTGTTCATCGTCTGGCTCTTGGCTTACTTGTTCGTCTACGTCTTGCTTCAATGGATTCGAACCGGCAAAGGGAAACGATACCGCAATCCGGCGATCGTCTACGGCGCTTCCTTGCTGCTCAGCGGAACGGCGCTGCTCGTTCTGCATTCGGCTTCCGCCCGGATGGCGCCGCTCTTCCTGCCGTTACTCCTGGTCAACGCGTATTACGCAAAACGGAACCGCGAGCGGGCTCTCGTCAACGATATCGCCGCAATCGTGCAATTCTGCTTGATCGCGTTCGTTTCTTACGAATTAGGTGGGGTACGCGACTGGAGCCAAGCGTTGGAGCTGTTCGTCTTTTGCGTGCTTTATTTCGCGGGTACGGCCTTGTACGTCAAAACGATGATCCGCGAACGGAAAAACCCGGCTTATTACCGGATATCCGCCGTTTATCACTTGGTGTTCCTGGCCGTTGCCTCCTCGCGTTATTCGCCGCTGTTCCTGATCCCGATCACCGTGTTGTTCATCCGGGCACTCTGGTCCCCGCGAACGACGCTTACGATCAAGCAAAGCGGCATGCTCGAAGTGGCCTATTCCGTCCTGATCGTCATTTCCGCTTGGATGGCATACACCTGACCGTCCGATTGAAAGGAGTTCATTCACATGTCGGAACGATCCAAAACCGTCGACCTGCTTCGTCAGATTCGTTTGTTCGGCGTCCTTACCTTGCAGGAGCGCCTCAGCTTAAGCCGAATCACCGTACAGCGAAAAAAAAGGAAGCATACAACCGTCTATGAAGAGAACGAGTCTGCGGAAGCCGTGTACGGCATCGTTTCCGGTTTGGTCAAGACCTTGCGCAAGGACTCGCCGGACCGGATCGGCTTCTTTGCGACCGGAGACTTTTTGCCTGGCGTTTGGCCGCAGAGGGGGGCTCGCTATGAGGAGACCGCCGAAACGATTTCGCAAACGGCACTCGTGAAAATTCCGATTGCCGAATTCGCTGCTTGGTTGGAGAGAAACCCCGCAGCGGCTGCGAAAATCAGCCGAGCTTACGAACGTGCCATAATGGGAACCCAGGAGACGGCGGACGCCGAAAGTCGGGGACGGGCCTTTCTGCTTCAGCTGGCGGACCATTGCGGAAGGGTGACGGGAGGCAAAGTCCGGGTCGGCATTCCGATGACGAACCAATCGTTCGCCCTTACGATCGGCACGACCAAAGAGAACGGAGAGCTGCTTCTTCGCGAATGGCACGAACGGGGAATCGCGGACATGGGCCGTTCCGGTTTCGTGATTCACGACGTTGAGGCGCTGAAAATGACGAAATGATGACATCGATACATATGTGATTTATTTCACATTATCTGATCGATTTTCCGGTTATGCTGGGTTCATGAAAACCAAGGAGGAAAATGAACATGAAATCGCACGCTCTGCTGGACAACGCGCTGCCGCCCGCCGATATGCGCCAGTTGGTTTTGGATACGGCGGTCGTTCGGGCCAAACAAGAACACGACCTGCTGAAAAGGGAGCTTCAGGACATTTACGATTTGGCCTGCACGGTCCGAAGCGACATGAACGTTCCCCGGCTCAACCGCGAAATCCGTGAGCTGAACGAGAACGTCAAACGGTTCATGGCGGAATGGAATATCCACGTGCAATGGGAGGAAAACGAGCTGTTCCCGTACGCTTCCTGGTATCTCGGCGGCGAGCCCGATCTGTTCGCCTTGATGGAACAGGAATACGAACTCGCCGAACAATTCATCCGCGCGTTTCTGCATACGCTGGACCGCGCCGTTATTCCCGTACCGCATGACGAGGCATACCGGATGGCTTCTTATTTGCTCCAAGCGTACGCGGTTCTCAAAAACCGTTTCGTAGAGGAAGAGGAGATCATGTCGGCGCTGACGGATCGATCCAATCGGTTCGATTTTTAAGCTGCCGAGTCATGTGACCATTTTCACAAACTAATCTTCAGAAGTGTGATGGACTTCACATTCCGATTCCAGAAACTCCTTCATAATGAGGCTGTACGGAAAACCAATCCAATACCCCGAGGGGAGATGACCGTCATGGTCATGAGATTTTTCAAAGAAAACGTGTGGGCTGCCGTTGCGATTACGCTGCTGAGATTGTATGTCGGTTGGGAATGGATGCATCACGGCTGGGAGAAATTGACGGGCGGCTTCGACGCCGCGGGCTTCCTGAAAGGAGCAGTCGCCAAGCCGGTCGCCGACCACGCGACGAATGCGGTACTGTTCCCGAACTACACCTACTTCATCCAGCACTTCGCCTTGCCGAACGTCAAACTGATTAACGTCTTGATCCCGCTGGGCGAATTCCTGATCGGGGTCGGGCTCATCCTCGGCGGACTGACGCTGACGGCCGCATTCTTCGGCATGATGCTGAACTTCCTGTTCCTCTTCGCCGGCACGGTCAGCACGAACCCTTGGCTGCTGGTGCTGGGCGTGATCATCTTCACCGCAGGCGCCAACGCCGGACGCTTCGGGCTAGACGGGTACGTGTTCCCGCATATCGGCAAAGTTTGGGCGAAGCTGACGCATCGGAAAGACAAAACCGGTAACGGCGGCGTCGGCAAAGCGCTTCCGCACTGACGTTCGAAAGGAGCGAGCCACAATGATGAGGCACTCGCAATCGCCGCCGCTGCTCGACTTGGTGCTCACCTACGATCAATGGAAGGAAGAACACGATTCTCTGCACCGAAGGCTCCTGGACCTGTGCCGCTTCATGAAGTGGAACCCCGTCCGTGACGAGATGGAGGATTGGGAAGACCACCATCAAGAGGTCAGGAAAGCTTTTATCCCGTTCATGCTGGATTGGCAGCGGCATTTGAGCCGGGAGGTCCGAACGATCTATCCCTTCGCGAAGTCTGCGACATGCGCCGGCCGCATCGGTCCCGTGGGCGTACTGGAGCAGGATGGCACCATCGCCGCCCAATATTACGAGACGTACCTAAAGGCAGTGGAGGCAGGCGCTCCTGCAGAAGAAGCGCTGCCCCACCTGCTGCAAGTGCTGATGATCGTCGCCGAGCATTTCCGGATCGAGGACGAGACGGTGGTGCCCGCAACCGAGCAGTTGATGAACGAGATCGCATACAGCGGCTCTTAACAGCCGAATGGAGGGTGCCCGATGGCAACCAAGGAGAAGGTTCAGGAAACTTTCGTATCCGCTCAAGAGGAAGTAAGCCGGCTGGCCGCAAGTGCGAAACAGGCGCAGGACGCTTATATGGCACTGGATCAGGAGCAGGTCGACCGCATCGTCCACCAAATGGCGCTGGCGGGACTCGATCGGCACATGACGCTGGCGAAGCTGGCGGTGGAGGAAACCGGACGGGGCGTCTACGAAGACAAGATCACCAAAAACTTGTTCGCGACGGAGTACATCTACCACAGCATCAAGAACGAGAAAACGGTCGGCGTCATCGAAGACAATCCTTACGAAAACTATCGCAAAGTGGCGGAGCCGGTCGGCGTCATCGCCGGAATTACGCCGGTGACCAATCCGACCTCCACGACGATGTTCAAGGCGCTGATCGCAGCGAAGACGCGCAATCCGATTATCTTCGCGTTCCACCCGTCCGCCCAGCGCTCCAGTGCGGAAGCGGCCAAGACGCTGCTGGAAGCCGCGGTGGCGGCCGGCGCGCCGGAGCATTGCATCCAGTGGATCGAGCATCCTTCCGTCGAAGCGACGCAGCTGCTGATGAACCATAAAGACGTTGCGCTTGTGCTGGCGACAGGCGGATCGGCGATGGTCAAAGCCGCTTACAGCACCGGCAAACCGGCGCTCGGCGTCGGACCCGGCAACGTACCCTGCTTCATCGAACGGACAGCCGACCTGGAACAAGCGGTCACCGACCTGATTCTGTCCAAGACGTTCGATAACGGCATGATCTGCGCTTCCGAGCAAGCCGTCATTCTCGACGAGCCGATCTACAAAGAAGCGAAGAAGCTGATGACGCAGCTCGGCTGCCACTTCCTGACCAAAGAAGAAACGGAAGCCGTCTCCAAGCTCGTGATCAATCCCGACAAATGTGCCGTCAATGCGGTCATCGTGGGACAGCCTGCGGTCAAAATCGCCGAAATGGCGGGAATTGCGGTGCCGGCCGGAACGAAAGTGCTTGTCGCGGAACTGGAAGGCGTAGGCCCTAAATTCCCGCTGTCGGCGGAAAAGCTGAGCCCGGTTCTCGCGTGCTATAGAACGAAGACGGCTGAGCAGGGGATCGAAAGAGCCGCGCAGGTCGTGGCGTTCGGAGGCATGGGCCACTCCTCGGTCATCCATTCGAAGGACCAGGCGGTCATCGCCGCATTCTCTGCAAGGCTGCAGACCGGCCGCATTATCGTGAACGCTCCTTCGACGCACGGCGCGATCGGCGACATTTACAACACCAACCTGCCGTCGCTGACGCTCGGCTGCGGATCGTACGGCAGCAACTCGACGACCTCCAACGTCACCGCAGTCAATCTGATCAACGTGAAGAGAGTCGCCTACCGCACGCTGAACATGCAATGGTTCAAGGTGCCTCCGAAAATTTACTTCGAGCGCGGATCGACGCAATATCTCGAGAAAATGCCGGATATCAGCCGGGTCATGATCGTCACCGACGCCGCGATGGTGAAGCTGGGCTACGCGGAGAAAGTGGAGTACTACCTCCGCAAGCGCAAGCAGGCGGTGGCGGTCGAAATCTTCTCGGACGTGGAACCGGACCCTTCGGTGGATACGGTTCGCCGGGGAACCCGGATGATGGAGCAATTCAAGCCGGACTGCATCATCGCCCTCGGAGGCGGCTCTCCGATGGACGCGGCGAAAGCCATGTGGCTGTTCTACGAATACCCGGACACGAGCTTCGACTCGCTCAAACAGAAGTTCCTGGACATCCGCAAGCGGATCTACAAGTATCCGCGGCTCGGACAGAAAGCGAAGTTCGTCGCGATCCCGACGACTTCGGGAACCGGCTCGGAAGTGACCTCGTTCGCGGTCATTACCGACAAGGAGAAAGGCAACACGAAATATCCGCTCGCGGATTACGAACTGACGCCGGACGTGGCGATCATCGACCCGGATTACGTGTACAGCCTGCCCAAAACGGCGGTGGCGGACACGGGCATGGACGTCTTGACGCACGCCATTGAAGCCTACGTCTCGGTCATGGCGAACGATTTCACCGACGGCTTGGCGCTTAAGGCCATCCAGCTCGTATTCGAGAACCTGGAAGCTTCCTACGCGACGGCCGATCCGAAAGCGCGCGAGAAAATGCACAACGCGTCGACGATTGCGGGCATGGCGTTCGCGAACGCCTTCCTCGGAATCAACCACAGCTTGGCGCACAAATGGGGCGGGCAGTACCATACGGCGCATGGACGCACCAACGCGATTCTGATGCCTCATGTCATCCGGTACAACGCGCAGAAACCGACGAAGTTCGCGTCGTTCCCGAAATACGACCATTTCGTCGCCGACAAGCGATACGCCGATATCGCGAGACTGCTCGGGCTGCCGGCATCGACGACGGAAGAAGGCGTGGCCAGCCTGATCGACGCCATTCGCAAGCTCAACCGCGTCCTCGGCATTCCCGAGTCGTTCCGGGAGCTCGGATTCGACGAGAAGGATTTCGAAGCGAGGGTGGAGGAACTGGCCGATCGGGCGTTCGAGGACCAATGCACGACCGCCAATCCGAGAATGCCGCTCGTCACCGAGCTGGCCGGCGTTTACCGCAACGCGTTTTACGGCAATTTCCAAGCATAACCGCTCACGGTATAGATAGAGGAGGAACCGATCATGGCAGCGACGGAGAAGGATCTGAAACAAATCGCCCCGAACGGTGAAATGGAAGGCTGGCGGGGGTTCCGTCAGGGACGCTGGCAGCGGCACATCGACGTGAACGATTTCCTGGCGCTGAACCTGACGCCGTACGAAGGCGACGAGCGTTTCCTGGCCGAGCCGACGGAAGCGACGAAACGGCTTTGGGCCCGCGTGCTCGAATTGATGAAACAGGAACGGGAAAACGGCGGGGTGCTGGATGTGGATACGGAAACCGTGTCCACGATCACATCGCATGGACCAGGGTATATCGCGCTTGAGCTGGAGCAAATCGTAGGCTTGCAGACGGACGCGCCGCTGAAGCGTTCCGTGCAGCCGTTCGGCGGCATCCGGATGGTCATCGACTCCTGCGAAGCTTACGGCTACAAGCTGCCGGAGGAAATCGTCCGCACGTTCACGGATATCCGCAAGACGCACAACCAGGGCGTTTTCGACGCCTACACTTCGGAAATGAAGCTGGCGCGCAAAGCCGGCATCGTGACCGGCTTGCCGGACGCCTACGGCAGAGGCCGCATCATCGGCGACTATCGCCGGGTGGCGCTGTACGGCGTCGACCGGCTGATCGAAGCCAAGAAAGCCGATCTGGAGCAGATGGAACAGGACGCCATGACGGAAGAGCTGATCCGCGGTCGCGAGGAACTGTCGGAGCAGATCCGCAGCTTGGGAGAGCTCAAGCAGATGGCGGCATCCTACGGGTTTGACGTCTCCGGGCCGGCACGCACGGCCAAAGAAGCGGTGCAGTGGCTGTACTTCGCCTATCTCGCGGCCATCAAGGAACAGAACGGCGCGGCGATGAGCCTCGGACGCGTCTCCAGCTTCCTCGATATTTACATCGAACGCGACATCCAAGAAGGCAAGCTGAACGAGACGCAGGCGCAGGAGCTGGTCGACCACCTGGTCATGAAGCTCCGGCTCGTGAAGTTCCTTCGTACGCCGGATTACAATGAATTGTTCAGCGGCGACCCGACGTGGGTCACCGAATCGATCGGCGGGATGGGCAACGACGGCAAAACGCGGGTGACGCGGAATTCCTTCCGGTTCCTCCACACGCTGTATAACCTGGGGCCGGCTCCTGAGCCGAACCTGACCGTGCTGTGGTCGAAGCAGCTGCCGCTGGGCTTCAAGGATTATTGCGCGAAGGTGTCCATCGACACCAGCTCGATCCAGTACGAGAACGACGACCTGATGCGCCCGATCTACGGAGACGACTACGGCATCGCCTGCTGCGTATCCGCCATGCGGATCGGCAAGCAGATGCAGTTCTTCGGGGCAAGGGCCAACTTGGCTAAAGCCTTGCTCTATGCCATTAACGGCGGCGTGGACGAGAAACTGGGCATCCAGGTCGGACCCGCGTGCGCCCCGATCGAATCGGACGTCTTGGACTATGACGAAGTAATGAAGCGTTACGACGACATGCTCGAGTGGCTGGCGAAGCTGTACATGAACACCTTGAATGTCATTCACTACATGCATGACAAGTACAGCTACGAACGGCTCGAGATGGCTCTTCACGATACCGAAATTCTGAGAACGATGGCGTGCGGCATTGCCGGACTTTCGGTCGTCGCCGACTCGCTCAGCGCGATCCGATACGCCACGGTCCGTCCGATCCGAAACGATAAAGGGCTTGCCGTCGACTTCGAAATCGAAGGCGAGTACCCGCAATACGGCAACAATGACGACCGGGTCGACCAGCTCGCGGTGAAATTGACGGAGGCTTTCATGGATAAACTCCGGAAGCACCGCACCTACCGCGGAGCGGTACCGACGCAGTCGGTGCTGACGATTACGTCCAACGTCGTGTATGGCAAGAAAACCGGCAGCACGCCGGACGGACGCAAAGCAGGCGAACCGTTCGCGCCGGGCGCGAACCCGATGCACGGCAGGGACCGCAAAGGTGCCTTGGCCTCGCTCAACTCGGTTGCCAAATTGCCTTATCAAAGCAGTCTGGACGGCATCTCGAACACGTTCTCGTTGATCCCGAAGGCGCTGGGCCGGGAAGCCGACGTCCGGGTTCGCAATCTGGTCTCGCTGCTGGACGGTTACGCTGTCAAGGGCGGCCACCACTTGAACGTCAACGTGTTCAACCGCGAGCAGCTGCTTGACGCGATGGAGCACCCCGAGGAATATCCGCAGCTGACGATCCGCGTCTCCGGCTATGCGGTCAACTTCATCAAACTGACGCGCGAGCAGCAGCTGGACGTCATCAGCCGTACGTTCCACGGCACCATTTAATCTTAGGTTCACGAGTGAGAGAGAGGAGGAGGACACGATGAATCATGCGGGGAGAATCCACTCTCTCGAAACGTTCGGGACCGTCGACGGTCCCGGAATCCGATTCGTGTTGTTTGTGCAGGGCTGCGCACTGCGATGCCAATATTGCCACAATCCCGATTCCTGGGATCCCGCCGCGGGACGGCTGGTTAGCGTAGAAGACGTGCTGGCGGAAATCGAGCCTTACGTCGAGTATTACAAAAGTTCAGGCGGCGGGATCACGGTGACGGGCGGAGAGCCGACGCTGCAGGCGCCTTTCGTGGCGCAGCTGTTCAAAGCCTGCAAGGAAAGATGGGGGCTGCACACCGCGCTCGATTCGTCCGGCTTTTGTGAAACGTCTCATGCGAGGGAGCTTCTGGACGTCACCGATCTTGTGTTGCTGGATTTGAAAATGATGAACGAGGCAGGCCACCGCGAACTGACGGGACAGCCGAACGAGAGAATACTTCAGTTTGCGCGTTATCTGTCGGAGAGAGGTACGAAAATGTGGATCCGCCGCGTGCTCGTACCCGGCTGGACGGACGGAGCGGAGGAACTGCTGGCGTTAGGAACGTTCCTGGGCGAACTGAACGGCGTCGAGAAAGTGGAGATTCTGCCCTATCACCGGATGGGCGTCTACAAATGGAAGCAGCTTGGCATTCCTTATATGCTGGAAGGCATCCAGGAACCGTCGAAGCAAGACGTGGAACGCGCGCGGCAATGGATCGAGAAAGGCCGACTGGCTTCGGGCATTAACTTGGCGGCCGCGGGTCATTCCGCGCCTTAATACTTCAATTTGCCGGCATGGGAAACGTGAACCGTGACCTGAACTTGCCGGAGCGAACCGGGATGAAGACGAAAGCCGCCCTGACGGCGGATTCGTTGCCAGTCCCGGTTTTTACTTCGATATAACGTATTTTCCAGCCCAAAGAGGTCCGATTGGATCCGCAGTCCTTCCGCGAAGGTTTGCCGGATCTGGACTTCGATCTTCTCGGCCGCTTCACGATTCAATTCGGACTCGGGCATTTTTCGGGTAACTTCTCCGACATCCCCCTTGAGCGTGACTTTTACGTAAAAAACGGCATTCCCGTTTTCGATAGCCGGAACGATTCGTATTTCCGGTTTGCCGAGGGAAATCGAGACCTGCGACTTTCCTCCGGCTTCCACGGTCAGCGGAGTCCGGTTCGTTTTGGGTTCCATCCATCGAAGCCCCGGAATTTCGTCCTCACTTAACCACCCTCGGAATCGGTGCTGCTGAAACACGTAGACGCCGTCGATCATGGGAACGGGATGCGGCTTATGTTCGCGCTTCCAGTACCGGTCCGTGATGGCCAAAGACGGTAACAGCGTCGTCGAACCCGGCTCACTCGTGCTGATCGCGAACTCCCGCATCATGATTGGAGCCACGAGGGATTCCTGTTTGTAGGATTCGACCGGTTGATGAAGGATGGAAAGGACCGGCGAGAGATTAAAGAAAGGCGTAACGGTAAAGAGCCGATCCAGAGGCTCCTTCGTTCCGAACAGCCATGGCGTATACCGCAATTCGTAGTAGCGGCGCAATAAGTCCATGGTGTCCAAGAGTCCATGTTCGATCACGTTCTTGCTCAATACGATCGCGTTCACCTGACCGTAAAAAATCCGCATTTGCGAAGACCGGTATAAGTCGTTAAACGCTTCTATCGGAGTTGCCCCTTGTCCTATACCGACCCAGACCGGCACCGGCTGCGACGATTTTCCCGACTCCATTTTCGCGACGGTCGTAAAGTCCAACATCTGTACGTAAATGCGATAACGTCCTCCGACGTAATCGAAGCCGAGCGCGGTCAAATAGTTGAAATCCTGGACGTCCTTCAGGTCCCAACAGCCTGTCAACAACAGAGGCAGCAACAGCCAGGCTGCCGCCGTTTTCCAACGCCTCGTCATTGCGCATTTCCTCCGTTTCGGGTTTTATCGGTCGGGTGCAGGAAACCGGGGCGGGCACCGGACTTGAACCAAGGCTTTCGGATCAGCGCGCCGGCGACGTCTTTCCATGTTAACGGAGATAGAGGCGAGAGGTAGGGAATCCCGAACGATTTCAGGTTGGACAAATACAGGACGATCGCGATGACGGCCAAAATGAACCCATACATGCCGAGGACGGATGCGCAAGCCATGGTGAAAAGCCGGATTACGCTCACCGTCCCCACAAGCGATTGATTGACCAGCGTATAACTGGCGACGGCCGTGATGGCCGCCACGACGATCAAAGTCGTGGAAGCCAAGCCGGCCCGGATGGCCGCATCGCCCACGACGATTCCCCCGACGACGGCAACGGTCTGACCGACGGCTTTGGGCAAGCGTTCGCCCGCTTCCCGGAAAAGCTCGAACATACCTACCATCAGGAAAGACTCCAACGGTCCCGGCAAGGGCAGTCCGATCCTGGACAACACGATGGTGGCAAGCAGCGGAAAAGGAAGCTGCTCCATGTTGAATGACCCCAAGGCGATCCAGAAACCCGGCAGCAGCAAAGCGATCAGCAATCCGAGCAGCCTGAGCAGCATGCCGAGCGCCACGAAAAAATAAGGGAAGTATAGATCCTCGGGCGACTTCAACAGCAACGTCAGGTTGGCCGGACCGATGATCGCCGTCGGAGCCCCGTCCGCGAGAATGGCGAATCTTCCGTGGACAAGGCAGTCCGCAACGTAATCGGGACGGCCCGAGTAATCGAGCAGGGGAAACAACGACGGCGAATAATCGGACAATATCTTCTCCAATTGGCTCGTCCCGAAGACGGCGTCCATATCGATGTGGCGCAATCTCGTTCGGGCTTCGTCCACCAGCCGAGGATCGATGATGTCCTCCATATAAAGCAATGCCGCCCGGCTTTGGCTTCTTCTGCCCAGCGTGAAAGATTCATGACAGAGCGAAGCGGTGCGCAGACGTCTCCTCACCAACGCCACGTTGGTCGTCACGTCTTCTACGAACCCGTCGCGGGGTCCTTTGATGGAAATTTCGGCATTCGATTCCTCCGGTGACCGAACCGGCGGATTGGCGATATTCAGCGAGAACACGCGATTATCGTTTTCGAAGTATATGACAAGCTGGCCCGAGAACACTTTCAACACGATGTCCTGCGGCCGTTCGATCCGATCCAGCTCCAAGGTTTTATTGAATTCGCAATCGAATGGCGAGAGGCTCAGCATGCTTTCCAGCCGGGGCAGCACGTATTGGTTCATCGATCGGGTATCCGCCAAACCTTCCGCGTACATCAAATACACGCGTTGTTCACCGGTTTCGTTCCCGAAAGCGTATTTTTCCATTTTAAAATCCGCGCTGTTGCGGAACAAATCCCGGATGGAGTCGGCCGTCCATTCGATGGCTTCAGTTGATTCAGTTCTCATAAGACTCTTTCTCCAAAGGTTTCCGAATCCATGCGAGCACGAACAATACCGCGAGAACGGCCGTCGCGCCCCACAGGGAGCAAGGCAAATAGACATGCTTCAAAAAAGCGAGGTATCTCATGTCGCTGATGGGCAGTTCGACAAGTATGACGGTCAAGGCGCACAGAGCGGCAAGCCATAGCAGATTCCCCTTTTTGCTCGCTTGGCGGAAAGTCAGTAAATCGAGGAGCAGATAAACCGTGAAAGAAATGCGGACGAATGCGCCCGACAGCCACTGGTAGATCGAGAGGAAATCCACGTGGCGAATGTATTTGCCGATCCGGACGAGCCTCCACTCTTCATAAGCGGGATAACGCAGCATGGCGGCTTCGGCAGGACCGAATTCGGCGATCGCTCCCGTGACGGGGCCGAAGATGAGCAGGATGAGAAACAAGGCGAGAACGCATATGGACCAGAGCCGTACCTTCTTTTTCAACCGGTGTTGGATCAGCAGGAGCACGATGAGCTCGGATAAGCCTCCGCCAATGTAGAGTCCCCCTCTCAGTACCGGGTCCCATCCTCTTACCAGTATGGGGCTTAAGAGGGAATACTGCTTGACGGGCAGGTTCGCGCTCATGACGAAATCGCCGAACACGATCACGAAAGGAAGCAGAATGCCTGAGGTGACGGCAATGGCCCGAAGGCCGTAATGAACCGCCATGCCGCATAAGAACATCAAGGACAAGGAAAGCGCGATTCGAGGGGTTCGCGGAAGGTAGGAGCTTTGCGTCCATAGGACGGTGTCTTTCAGCGTTAGAGAGCACATGACGAACAGGTAGAGAATGAAGACGATGCGCAAAGTCCAGCCTGCCGCACGGCCGTATCTAGCCCGAAGCCAGGCAACGATCGGCTGTTGGTTCGTGATTCTCATGATGCCGAAAAGGATGGCAGTCCATGCGAGATAAGGAACGATCACGGACAACACGCTGATCCATGCGTCTCTCCCGGCCTCTTTCAGAAGCGGGGGGAGGACCATGACATGGTTCATCAGCCCAATGGCCAAAATGATGACGGAAAAAACGGGAATGAGTCCGATCGCGTCCTGTTTGCTCTGCATGGGAAACCTCCAGCCTTAACCGATACGAATCTTATGTGGAAAGATTGTCCTATCGGCTGGGAAAACATACCTTATGCGCATGTTTGTGATGAACTTCACATTCTTTATCCGCTGTTTCGTTCATACTGTCATCAAGCAAAGAATTGCGGCCAAGAATGAAAGGATGTCGCGTATATGAAAACGAACCCAAGCAGAAAAACGCTCGTGCTCAACTGCGGAAGCAGTTCGGTGAAATACAAGGTGTTCGAAATGCCTTCCGAACGGATCCTCGCGGAGGGAAACCTAAAACGGGGTGCGGAGCAGTCGTTCGAGGACATGCTCGAAGAGATCTTCCGGATCGCGGGACCGGACGTGGACATGACGGCGCACCGCGTCGTGCACGGAGCGGACTTGTTTCCGGCGTCGGTATTGGTGACGGAAGAGGTCATGCGCCGGATGGAATCCGTCTCGTATCTCGCTCCGCTGCACAATCCGATTAATTTGGAAGGCATCCGGCTCGCCCAACGCCATTATCCGTCAATACCGCACGCGGCGGTGTTCGATACGAGCTTCCATCAGACGATGCCCCCGACATCTTACTTGTACTCGATTCCTTACGAATATTACGAGCGTCATAAAATCCGGAAATACGGATTTCATGGCACGAGTCACCGCTACGTGATGGGCAGGGCTTCCGAGCTTATGGGGATGCCCGCCGACAAGCTTCGGCTGATCAGCTGCCACATCGGCAACGGAGTGAGCGTGACCGCCATACGCAACGGGGAATCGTACGATACTTCGATGGGCTTGACGCCGCTGGCCGGCGTGACGATGGGAACGCGGAGCGGCAATATCGATCCGGCGGTTATCCCCTATTTGGAGAGGTTGGAAGGCATCGAAACCGATGAAGTGCTGCGCGTACTGAATCACCAGAGCGGATTGCTCGGCATATCGGGCATCAGCAACGACATCCGGGATTTGCTGAAGATTGCTAAGGAAGGACATGAGCGTTCGCAGCTGGCTTTGGACCTGTTCGTCTCCAAGCTGCATCAATATATCGGGTTGTATTTCGCCAGGCTGAATGGAGCGGACGGGATCATTTTCACCGCAGGCGTCGGGGAGAACAGTCCGGAAATCCGGGAGAAAATTTGCCAGGGACTCGAATTCGCCGGCGTGTATCTCGACAGGGAGGCGAATGCCGCAGGCAGCGGAGAACGGATGATTTCCAGCGCGTATTCGCCGTGCAAGGTGATGGTCATTCCGACGAACGAGGAAATCGTCATGGCGAGAGACGCGGTCGAACTGGTCGAGAATCAACCGGCTTGGGGCACCGGGCGAATCGCCATCACGGTCTGAAGGAAACGGATGCGTAAGCCGCATAATTCTGGAAGCCGACGGTGACAATAACCGAAACCGCGACACGGAGGCTTTCCATGGAGAAGAAGCGCTTTTACGTATCGGTCCAGGCCCGTTCGATTCTGGAAGGGCAGGGCGATGCCGCTTACGAGTTCGAAATCGATGCGAGTGAAGAGGATATCGACAGGCTGAAAGCGATGTTCGATGAAATCGAAGCATTCGAGCAGGACGGTTGGTATCGGTCCCATGTTCCGTTCGTTCCCTACCATAACGACCAAGCCAATGACGGTTACGATTACTACTTGAAGGAAGTCTACATGCTGCTTTATGAGACCGGTACCGAAGAGACGAAACGGCATCTTTCGACGATGATGGACGGTTTTGCCACGATGGGGCAGCCTGAAGCGTAAATGGGATCGTAAATCGCATACGGAGAAAACGAAGACCGACTGGAAATCAGTCGGTCTATTTGTTGTGTTGTTACGAAATAAAAAATCAATCTAAAATACAAATTTAGAAATTTGTTTCATTGTTTCGCATCCGGGTGAATAAGGGTTAGGGAGGGCTTCTACATAAGTCGGCTGTGCCGCACTCATTTCAAACAAAGGAAGTGACGATTCGTGAAGAAAGGTTCAAGAGCATCATCCAAATGGCTGCACTTATTTATGGGTATAGCCTTGTTTGCAGGTTCATCGCTTTTGTCTCCCGGTTTCGCTTTACCTTTCGCTTCTGCGGAGCCGGTCCGCACGGAGGTCGTGGAAACTTTCGAGACGCCTGGAAATGTAACCGCTTCCTCGGTCAGGGCCAACTCGGTTTCCCTGGAGCAGGTCGCCAGGCCGGAACCCATTCCGTACGGCTATCATGCCGCCAAGCTCAAATACGATTTCACGGGCACCGTCGGCACTTCGGCTGCTTACCTGAATTTTAAAGATCCGTCAGGTACGGCAGGCCATAAGCTTCAAGGTACCCCCAAACGATTGGGCGTCTGGGTGTACGGCGATGCGGGCAACCACTGGCTCCGCGGTCAGGTGGAGGATGCCGCGGGTACGAAAACGGCAATCGACTTCACTTCCTCCACCGGGCTGAACTGGTCGGGTTGGAAATACGTGACGGCTGCCCTTCCGGCCAATATCGCCGGGCCGGTGAAGCTGAACCAGATCTACGTGACGGAAACGAAGGACAATAACAAAAACAAAGGCGCCCTCTATATCGACCAAGTCAGCGCGTTCTATGGCGACACGGACGTTTATGCGCTGGATATTGCCGGACTTCCGCCGATTCAAGCCGGCATGTCCGCGCAAGCGCAGGTGTTCGCGACGTATCAGGGAAGCGCGGAACCCGTTGCCGTGACGGCGGCATCCGGCGTCGTCTTCCGCAGCAGCGACGAACAAGTCGCGAAGGTGGATGCCGCCGGAACGGTGCAGGCCATCGCGCCGGGAACAGCCGTGATTACGGCAACTTTCGGCAACGCGCCGACCGCCTCATATCCGCTTGTCGTGACCGAAGCGGTTTCCGTACCGGACCGGCTGGAGTTGCAGGTCAAGAGCAAGCTTGAGCAAGGCTCGACGGACCGCGTTAAAGCGTTTGCGGCCTTCACGGGCTTTGCGGATCCGGTGGCGTTGTTCGATGGGGTTGTTTATCAGAGCAGCAACCCGGGCGTCGCGACCGTCGACGCGGCAGGAACGATCGTGACCGGCCAGGTTGGCGTGACGACGATATCGGCCGCCTTCCGCGGTGTCACGGCTTCCTACACGCTCGAGGTAACGAAGCCGGTACCGGTGCTGCAGAAGATCGAGTTGCCGGGCTTGAAATCGATGACCATCGGGGACGTACAGCAAGTGCGGGTGCTCGGTACCTATACATGGCTCCCGGAACCGTTTGCGATTACCTCGGGAGTCTCGTTCACCAGCAGCGTGCCGTCGGTCGCCTCCGTCGGCGCGGATGGAACGATCACGGCGCTCAAGGTCGGGACGACGCGCATCACCGCCGTCTATCAAGGAAAAACCGCCGACTACTACCTCGCGGTCAACCAAGCGGCGGCCGTTCCGAAACGCGAGCTCCGCGCCGCCTGGATCGCGAGCGTGGACAACGTCGACTGGCCGCGCAAAGGCGTGGTCGACGCGGAACAGCAGAAACGCGATTTCGTCGCGCTGCTCGACACCCTGCAGCAGGCCGGGATGAACGCCGTCATCGTCCAGATCAAGCCGACGGCCGACGCGTTTTATCCCTCGCAGTATGGACCGTGGTCCGAATGGCTGACAGGCGTGCAAGGTAAAGACCCCGGTTATGATCCTTTGGCGTTCATGCTTGAAGAAGCGCACAAGCGGAACCTGGAGTTCCACGCCTGGTTCAATCCGTACCGGATCAGTCTTCAGGACGATATGAACAAGCTCGTGCCGGATCACCCGGCGCGTCAACATCCGGATTGGGTCGTCAGTTACGGAGGCAAGCTTTACTTCAACCCCGGCATCCCCGAAGCCCAACGGTTCATCGCCGACGGGATTCTGGAAGTCGTCCGGAACTACGACATCGACGCGGTCCATTTTGACGACTATTTCTATCCGTACCCGGTATCCGGCGTCGATTTCCCGGACGATGACGCTTACCGATTGTATGGGGCGGGATTCGCGAACAAGGCGGATTGGCGCCGCAACAACGTGAATACGTTCGTCCGTACGGTCAGCGAAGAGATTAAGCAATTGAAGCCCTACGTCAAATTCGGAATCAGCCCGTTCGGCATTTGGAAAAACAAATCCCAAGACCCCGCCGGCTCGGATACCAACGGTCTCAGCAGCTACGACGCCATCTATGCCGATACGAAGAAATGGGTGGAGGAAGGCTGGCTCGACTACATCGCTCCGCAGATTTATTGGTACATGGGTTACTCGCCGGCGGCGTACGACAAATTGGTGGAATGGTGGAGCGGCGTCGTCAAGAACACGAACGTTCAACTGTACAGCGGCAAAGCGGCTTACCGGATCGGCTCCGCCGAGTCGTGGCTGAACCCGGACGAAATGCCGAACCAATTGGCGTACGACCGGAATTTCGACGCGGTGAAGGGAAGCATTTTCTTCAGCGCGAACTCGCTGGAAGCGAACCTGCTCGGATTCACGGATCGTCTGCGCGCCCAGATCTACCGCTATCCCGCCCTGGTGCCGGCTTCGCCTAACTTGGATTCCGAAGCGCCGGCGGCTCCCGTTTTGACCAAAGGACTGAGGAAAGCAGCGGGAGTCGAACTGAAATGGCAGGATGGAGCATCCCGCGACACGGCCTATTACGCGGTGTACCGGTTCGGCGAAGGCGAACAAACGAACATCGGAGACGCGACGAAGCTGCTCGGTACGGTTCGCAAATCCGCGGATGCCGAGCAATCGTACACGGACCGGACAGCCGAAGAAGGTAAAAGGTACACCTATGTCGTCACCGCGCTCGATCGGCTTCATAACGAAAGCCAGCCCAGCAATGGCGTCGAAGTCGTCAACACGCTTGACGTATCGCCGCCGGTAATTACGTTCATCGGTGCGCGGGAGTACACGGTCGCCGAGACGGTGTACGTTACCTGCACGGCAACCGATGAAGGTTCCGGGCTTGCTTCGGATCCTTGCCGAGAACCGCTGGTGAACGAACCGGCCTCTCAGTTGCCGTTGGGCGACCATGAGGTTAGCGTCACCGAGGTCGACGAAACCGGCAACGTGACGACGGCCAAGGCGGTATACACCGTCGTCGTGACAACGGAAAGCTTGTCGGTTTTGACGAAGCGGTATATAGAAGCCTCGGGCAATCCGGGAACGGCGAATTCGCTGCTGGCGAAATTGGATAAAGGGAATTATGAAGCTTATATCCATGAAGTTGAGGCACTGAAAGGGAAGAAGCTCTCTGATGAGCAAGCGGATGCGCTCATTCGGTTCGCCGAATATTTAATTTCGCATACGGAGGCATAAACGAAGAAGAAGCCGCAAAGCTGCGGCTTCTTCTTTCTTATTTGATGAATTTGCAGACCGCCTGGATAAAGCCGCCGAAAACATCGTGACTGTATAGGAACCCGTGTTTCAAGTAAAAGTCCAGTGCCTCGCGGTTGCCGTTGGAAACGTAGATGAACACGCATTCGACGTCAGGGAAGCTTGCCATCCATTCCATAGACATGCGAAACAGCTTGGATCCGAGTCCCAGGTGACGGTAACCGTCGCGGATATACAAGTTGCTTAGGCATCCGACCCGTTCGGGGAGGTGTTCCCAATCCGGATAAAAGCCGAGAACGCCCGGCTGGTCCCGGTTCGGAGCCCATTCCGGAATGGTGAGCTTGCCGCGTTCGATGACGTCGATCGTCGAAAACGCGTACCCGATCGGGACCCCATCCGCTTTGGCGACGATCACCTGTTTCTCCTTGGCCAACTCGTAACTGCGCTTCATCCGGGTATCGAAATTCATCGCATCGAATTTTTCGGGAGCCATCGTCGCTTTCGATTTTTGAAAGGCCATCAGTTCATTGCATAAATCCCGGCAGATCTCGATGTTTCCGTCTTGCAAGATTTCGATCGTGATCCCGCTCTTGTCCATTCCAGCACCTCGTCTCACCGTCTATTGTGCGGACGACGCGAATAAAAATCAATAGGCGATAAATCTTACGTTAACGTAAGATGGGATCTTGTGGTAGGATAAGATTCAGCGGCATCCAAGGGACCGGAGAGGAGGTTGACGTTTTGTCGGAAACGCCCCAATATGCCATGGAAGAGATCACGGAGCGGCTCGGCATCACGGCGAGGACGCTCCATTATTATGAGGAAATCGGCCTGCTGCCCGGCGTGACGCGAACGGAAGGCGGCCACCGGGTTTACGACGAAGAAATGCTCGTTCGAATCGAGCATATTTTGAAGCTGAAACAGGTTCTCGGCGCGTCCTTGCAAGAGATTCGGGCCATTCTGCAAGCCGAGGAGGAGCTGGAGTCGATCAAAGCCTCCTATTACGGAGACACCCGAACGGAGGAAGAACGCGACCGGCTGCTGGACGAGGCGACGGACCGGCTTCATACGATTCTGGCCCACATCGACGAGAAAATGGAGAAGTTGCAATCGATGCGCCAGCGCATCGTCGAAAGATTGGACCGGGCAAACCGGTTAAAGAAACGCTCAAAGTGAAAAGGACGGAGTGAACGGCAACACATGGACCAATCGAGAAAATGGTGGATATTATCCGTGACGAGCCTGGGCTCGCTATTGTCGGCGCTGAATTTCAGCACGCTGATCATCGCGCTGCCGGATTTGCTTAAAGGCCTGCATGCTTCGCTGCTGCAGGCGATGTGGGTCATGTTGTCCTACATGGTCGCGCAGACCGTCATGGTCCTGATGGCCGGTTCGTTGGCGGACCGGTTCGGCCGCAAACGCCTCTATATCGCCGGGATGCTGTCGTTTACGGTCGTTTCGTTCATTGCCGGGTTCGCGGACAACGCGCCGCTCTTGATCATTTTCCGAATCCTGCAGGGGATCGGGGGAGCCATGATCATGGCGAACAGTACGGCGATCGTCGCCGACGCTTTTCCCAAGGAAGAGCTCGGTCGCGCGCTGGGCGTCAACATCATGGTCGTGGCCGTCGGCCAGATCATCGGGCCTGTTCTTGGCGGATGGCTGACGACGGCTTACGGGTGGGAGTGGACGTTCTGGTTTAACGTTCCCTTCGGCGTCATCGGCGTGTTTTGGAGCCTCAAAGCGATGGGCATGAAGGAAGCGAAGGCGGCAGCTCCGAAATCCGGCGGGCTGGACCGCGGTGGCATTATCGCTTACGTGGTGTCGGTTACCGGTCTGCTGCTCGCCTTGACCTGGGGACCCGTCCAAAGCTGGACATCGCCCGTGGTCTGGATTTCCGGTCTCTTGTTTATCGCGACTTTCCCGCTTTTCCTGCGTTTTGAGAACCGCCATCCGAACGCGATCCTTCATCTGCCTTTATTCAAAAACCGTACCTTTACGTTCGGCATCGTTTCGGCGACGTTAAACGCCATTGCCCGGATGTCGGTCATGTTCATGCTCATTTTCTATTTCCAGGGGGCGCTCGAGAAAGACGCTCTCGTCGCCGGCATCATGACGATTCCGCTCGCCGCGGGTATGCTGGTCGTGTCTCCGCTGGCCGGCAGCCTGGGGGACAAATACGGAGAGACGGCGCCGGCAACCGTCGGCTTATTCCTGAACATCCTCGGCCTGATCGGCCTCGCGCTGGATACGGCGATATCGACGCCATTCTGGCATTTGGCGCTCTACATGACGATCATCAGCATCGGCTCCGGCCTGTTCAACTCGCCGAACTCGAGCAGCATCATGAACGCCGCCGGCGCGAAATACCGCGGGGAGGCTTCCGGCATCCGATCCCTGACGACCAACATGGGGATGATGCTGAGCATCGCCTTCTCGATGCCGATCGTCACGCACAGCATTCCGCATGAGGCGATGCTCGCCATTTTCTCGGGCACGCAGGTGGGCATGAACGGGGACACCTCCTCGCTGGGCGGATTCATCTCCGGTTTGCACGCCGTCTTCTGGTTCATGGCCGCGCTGATGGCGCTCGCGACCGTCATGTCGTATTTGCGGGGCAGCCGCAGCCGGCAATCGGCAGGCTCTTCATTCCAACATCGATCATAAAGCCGTCGCACAACGGGAAAAGCAAGGGAGACTTCAAAGAAAATGGCGGATCGGAATGTACTTTTGAAACTATGGGGAGTATCCTTGCTGTGGGGATGCAATTACGTCGCGAGCGCCTATATGCTTCGCGATTTTTCTCCGATATTGCTGTCCTTCACCCGGTTGGTGGTCATGTCGCTGTTCTTGATCTCGGTGGCGGCGATCAACGGATCGATGAGGCGGCCAACCCGTCGGGAGTGGGGATTGCTGCTGTTCGCCGGAATTTTCGGCACGCTGTGCAATCAGCTGTTCTACTTCACGGGACTGCAGCATTCGACGGCCGGCAACGCCGCTTTGATTAACGCGCTGGCGCCTATCGCTACGGCGCTGCTTTCGCGCGCGTTTCTGAAAGAAACGATCACGCCTATGAAATTGGTCGGTACGGTGGTGGCGCTCCTCGGGGTGGTCAGCATCGTGCTGTACGGAGGAGGCAATTCGCTTGGCGTTTCCGCCGGCGACGTTTATTTGCTTTTGGCGATGCTGGGCATGTCGGTCAGCCTGCTGTTCATCCGGAAGCTGACGGGAGCCATGAGCTCTTATGAAGTCACGATCTATTCGACGGTCATCGGAACGCTGATGATGTCGCCGGCCGTCTCGTTAGAGGCGGTAAGCGGGAATTTCCATTGGAGTCACCATGCCGCGACATGGGTGCTGCTCGTTTGCGTGGCCGTCATCGGCCAAGGGTTGGCCGGATTTTGGTGGAACCAGGGCATCGCGGTTGCCGGGCCGTCTACCAGCGCCATGTTCATGAATATTCCGCCTTTCGTCGCGATCGTCGTCAGCTTCTTCGTCCTCGGAGACCCGATCCGGGCGGCGCAAATCGGCGGAGGACTGCTCATTCTGGCCGGAGTCGCGATCTCGAACGCCAAGGGCCGTGGTCTATCCGGACCAAGAGCGCCGGCACGCGAATTGAACGGATAAGGAAAGGGGGGTGGGTATGCAGCAGGTTCTCGAAAGGCGCGACGTGTTCGACGCGATCGCGGATCCGAACCGCCGGAAGCTGATCCGTCTGTTGGCGGACAAGGACGAAGCGCCCCTGCATGAGCTGACGGCCCAGTTCACCATGGGCCGGACGGCGGTGTCCAAGCATTTGGTGATCTTGAAGGAAGCCGGGCTCGTCACGGATCGCAAGCTCGGCAGGGAAACGAAATACCGCCTGAACCCCGCGCCTCTGAAAGAGGTCCAGGATTGGGTCGCCTTCTACGAGAAGTTCTGGAAGGAACGCTTGTTGCTGCTGGGCAAGCTGTTGGAGGATGACGAGTTATAAGTGGAATTAGTTGATCGATCAACTAAAATGGGTTATATTAGGTTCAAAATACCGGAAGGGACGCGGCCTATGGATAGGGTAACGGAGCAAGAGCTTTCGGTTTGGAGGCTGTTCATTCAGACGCATTCGAAAATCATCGAGAAGATCGAGGGCGATTTGGCGGAGGAGAAAAGAGTGCCGCTGTCGACCTATGACGTTCTGATCGAGCTGTTCGAAGCGCCCGGCCGCAAGCTCCGCTTGGGGGATCTGACCAAGAAGGTCGTGCTGACGAAAAGCGGCTTAACCCGGCTGGTCGACCGCATGGAAAAGGAAGGGCTGCTCAAGAGGGAGAAGAGCGAGGAAGACAAACGCGGCGCTTACGCGGTATTGACCGAAGCCGGCGAAACGGAACTCCGCAGGGCATGGCCGGTTTACGCGAAAGGGATCAAAACCTACTTCGCGAAACCGCTCGAAGAAGCGGACCTTCAAGCTCTGAACAAAGCGTTGGAAGTCCTTCGCCAAACCGTCGAAGATTAAAAACAGGAAGCATGTGGACATCACACAAAAGTCCTCTCAAGCCTTGGCTTGGGAGGACTTTTTCATTGTGCTTAATTCCCGTTTTCCAGGGGCAACCCGGCTTCGAACCAATCCTGTTTGCCTTCCCGGTATTCCTTGACGTTGGAATATCCAAGCTCCATCAATCGTTTAGCGGCAATTTCGGAATTCGGACACGGAAGGCTGGCGCAATAGGTGATGATTTCGGCCGTTTTGTCGGGCAGAAGGACGGGGGCCAACCGGTCCACCTCGTCGTGAGGAAGATTGATCGCTCCGGGAAGGTGCGCATCTTCGAAGTAGTTCTTCGGCAGCGCCTCTACGAGTATGACCCGTTCGCCTTGCTCGAGTTTCGTTTGGATTTCCTTCCGGCTGATGCTTGTAACAACCATCGTTGTTACCTCCTTGTTTGAATTGTAGTTGACTGCGCAATTAACTTGATCAAAGAGTAACACTTTATTGTTGATTGCGCAACTACTTTTTCGTAAATTTCTGTGATGACCGGAAAAACCGATTAACTGCCCAGGAGACACCGTCTGAAACTGTGTGAAAAAGTTAGCTTAATTGGAGGAGTTATGCGGAATTTCCGGCTACCTGCTCCATGAAGTACATTCAACTACCCTAGATGATCGGACTATCCGAATATCGTCACACAGAATTCGCGAATGTCGCGGTTTTTTTCTTACGTGAGGCGCGCTGCTGCGTTATGAGAAGCCGGCTGGGTTAATATATTGTATTGCTCGCAATGTCTTACTTCATCGTAAAATGTCTCACGTGGGACTTTAGGTTTTAAGGACAATTGAACAGCAAGGGAGGTGGTACAGTTCCAACGACGAAAAACGCCGGTAAACTCGCAGTTAAAGCGTGGCGGCAGTACAAAAATGAGGAGGTTATTCGTTAATGTCGAAAAAAGCGGCTCTGATGTGCCTCATCGTCAGCTTGTTCATGGCGTCGTTGTTTACCTTGAAAGTAAGCGCGGCGACCGATTATACGAACGGTGCGGAAACTTCCGGGACGACCGCGACGATCTGGTTCAAGTCGAACGTCAACACGTCTTGGGTAGACGTCCATTATCAGGTGAACTCGGGCGCGCAGCAAAACATCAGAATGACCTATAACGCAAGCTTGGCGCGTTACGAGCAGAAAGTCACTCCGGTTTCCAACGGCCAAGTGATCACGTATTCTTTCACTTACAATAACGGGACTCCGGCCTATGATACGCCGTCTTTCAACTACACGGTCGGAAGCAGTACGGGAGGGGGCGCAACCGGCATCACGTCCGGCGCTACCTACAAACTGATCAATACGAACAGCGGAAAAGCGCTGGACGTTAACGCCGCGGGCACGGCGGACGGAACGAACGTGCAGATCTGGACGGATAACGGAACCGTCGCCCAGCAATGGAAAGTCACCGCGAATGCGGACGGCAGTTACACGCTCACGAATCCGAACAGCGGCAAAGCGCTCGATGTCAGCTCCTCGGGCACTGCGGACGGGACCAACGTACAGATCTGGACGCCGAACGGCTCCGGTGCGCAGAAGTGGCAAATCACCAAAAATGCGGACGGCAGTTACAAATTGATCAACACGAACAGCGGCAAAGCCTTGGATGTAAGCGGATCCGGTACGGCGGACGGCACGAACGTGCAAATTTGGACGGATAACGGATCTGGCGCGCAAAAATGGCAGTTCGTTCAGGTTACGGGCGGCGGAGGTGGAAGTACGGGTTCGATTTATTCCATCTCCGCGTCCTCGATTCCCGCACCGACCGGCAGCGGAGTCATGACCTTCAAGGTCATGAACGGTACGAACGGCGCCTACGCGGACAACCAGATTTATTGGGGCGTAATCGGTAAAAATCCGGCAGCGAACGATCAGTGGAGCTATCTTGATCTTGCCGGGAATCTGCAGCCGATTTCCAACGCCTTGAACGACGCTCCGGGTCACCTGACCAAGAACGGGGTGAATTATGCGAACATCTATCACAAAGTCAGCGATGCCTCATGGGCCAGCCTGCCTAAAATCACGGCGGGGAGATTGTTTTTATGCCTCGGCACGCCTTGCTATATCAAAACGTTCGACACCGGATTCGCCGGGCCCAGTCTGACGAATCCGACGGATCCGAACCGCGACGTGTATTTCGACTTCATCGAATTCACGGTCGACGCTGCCGGCTATCACGGCAATACGACGCGGGTCGACGGCTTCGGATTCCCGATCCAGCATCGTTTGATCAACAAGGCGGGCAATTTCGACCAAACGGTCGGGGAGCTCGAGTCCGAGACGAGGGCCGGCATTTTCACCAAGTACAAAAACGAGGTTCCCTCGCAGTTCACTTCCTTGGCGACCGACCAAGCGCCTTATCGGATCGTCGCTCCGATTAACGGTTCCTTCGCTGCGGGAGGCCCGAACGCCAACTATTTCGCCGGCTACTCGAGCTTCTCGACGCAGGATATCCTGCGCTGCGACGGAAGCGTAACCAACGCGCAAACGTGCGCGGCCATCAACCGCCACGTGTATACGGACAGCAACTGGAACATCGTCGGCAATTATTATAAAGCAGCCCCGGCGAACTACTACGCGAAGTTCTGGCATGACCACAGCATCAACGGCTTGGCCTACGGCTTTGCTTATGATGACGTGAACGGCCAAGCGGCCTATCTGGAGATCGGCGATCCGAAAGGCGCGATCATCCGCGTCGGCTGGTAAGACGAATCATACCGCGAAGAGCCGCCCGAGAGGGCGGCTTTTCTTCATGTCTGGCATGGAAACCCGAGGAATGGGGACGCTACTCAAACGAATCCGATTCGGAATGGCATGGAGGGAAGCACCGATGAAATTTGTGTTGAAGTGGATCGTGAACGGGGCGATCGTCGTTTGTCTGCTGATGTATTACGCGCACGCGCGCTTTTGGGAGGCTGCCATTGCGGCTACGCTCCTTACGATAATCGCTTACTTCATCGGCGACCAGTTCATTCTGCGCAGAATGAACAATGCAGCCGCCACGGCCGCGGATGCGGTACTGGCAATCGTGTATTTGTGGATCGCCTCCTACGTTCGGGACTGGAACCTGGACGCGGGAGAGATACTTTGGATCGCCTTGATTCTCGGCATCGCGGAATGGTTAATGCACCGTTATCTTTTCGGTGTCGATTTCGAGGTTCAGGAAACCACCTAGTCCTCGCACCTTGCGTTTCCGGCCGGGATCGCATAAGATAAACGCAATGATGATGGAAAGGGTGACCTTTAGTCCGATGCGTAACTAATCCTGTTTCGTGGAAATCGTGTATGACATGGCGATTTTTTCCGGACGGGATACGTGCGCGAATTTTCGGGACTGGGCAGCTTTCCTTTCGGCCTTTTATGGCACAGGGAGTTCGCTTGTTTCTGTTCTAACGCGTCTTACGCCTCCTGTCCGGAAACCCCGGATAAGGAGGTTTTTTCATTGATCCTATTGGAAGCAAACGGAATTGAATTGTCGGTGGGAGACCGGAAGCTATTCTCCGCGGAGCGGCTGATCGTCCGGCAAGGAGACCGGATCGGACTCGTCGGAGCGAACGGCGCCGGAAAGACGACGCTGATGCAGGTATTGGCCGGTCGGCTGCAGCCGGATCAAGGAAGCGTGAACGCCGCCGTGCCGTGCGTCTTCGTTCCGCAAATGAAGCAGCACTCATCGCCTCTCAGCGGAGGCGAAGCGACTTGGAAACAGGTGGAGGCCGCTTTGCAGGAGAGCCCCGATATTCTGTTGGCGGACGAACCCACGATACACTTGGACATGGCGCACATCCGGGAGCTGGAGAAAAGACTACGGCAACACGGCGGCGGCATGGTCATCATTTCGCATGACCGCGCGTTTCTGGACGGGATATGCACGCGGATTTGGTCCTTGGATAACGCGAGGGTGTCTGTGTACGAGGGGAATTACGCCGAATACGAGAAAATGAGGGACCTCGAAAAGCGGCAGCATGCTTTACGTTACGAAGCGTACACGGAGAAAAAGCGCCAGCTGGAAGAGGCTATCTCCGCGAAGACGCAGAAAGCCGCTGGCATGCTGAAGCCGCCCAAACGGATGAGCACCTCAGAATCCCGTTTGTACAAGGCCGGCAAAGGCGTATCGCAAAAAGGAGTACACCAAACGATCAAAGCGCTGGAAACGCGCGTGGAGAAGCTGGAAAAGGTGGAGAAACCCCGCGAGCTGCCGACAATCAAGCTGGGGATTCCCGGCGGCCGCGAATTCGTCAGCCCGACGGCCTTGCGGGTGGAGCGCTTGTCCGCTTCGTTCGGCGACCGAACGCTGTGGCGGGATGTCGGCTTCGCCCTCAAGAAAGGGAGCAAGACGGCGTTGATCGGAGCAAACGGTTCCGGCAAAACGACGCTCGTGAAACGGATCCTCGAGAGCGGGGAAGGCGTATTCCCGGCTCCCGGGGCGAAGATCGGCTACTTCAGCCAAAACCTGGACGTACTGAAGCCCGAGCGAAGCGTGCTCGAGAACGTCTCGGAGACCGCCGCCCATCCGGACGCCACGGTCCGGTTGGTTCTGGCGCGCTTGCTGTTCAGGGGAGACGACGTGTATAAGCCGGTCGGCGTCTTAAGCGGAGGAGAGCGGGTGAAGGCGGCTTTCGCCAAAATCTTTCTCGGCGAGATCAACATGCTGCTGATGGATGAACCGACGAGTTTCCTCGACATCCCGTCGATCGAGGCGTTGGAGGAGCTTCTCGCGGCATATGAAGGCACGCTGCTGTTCGTTTCCCACGACAGAAGGTTCGTCGAACGGGTGGCCGGCCAAGTGCTGGACGTGCGGAACGGAACCGTCGCCTTTTTCGAGGGGCCGTTGACCGACTACCTATCCCGTTCGTCGCCTGCCGGACAGGGCAGGCCGGTGCTCGAGGAGGAGCTTTTGGCCCTGGAAATGGCCATGAGCGAAGTACTCGGCAAACTCGGTGCCCCGGGGTTAAAGGCTGCCGAAGCGGAAGAACTGGATGCCCGGTTCCGGATGCTGGTTCAACGAAGGAATGAACTCAAGAAAGCATTGCCGATGTAGAATGGGTATAATACGGGAGTGCAGAATAATCAGGAAAGAATGGGAGATGCGATGACCGAACCGGGATGGAATTTCGACAACAGCTACGCCCGATTGCCGGATTCCTTTTACGCGAGCTTAAATCCTTCGGCCGTGCGATCACCGGCGTTGGTCGTGCTGAATGAGCCATTGGCGAAGTCCTTGGGACTGAACGCCGAAGCGCTCCGAAGCGAGGAGAGCATAGCCGTTTTCGCGGGGAACCGGGTGCCCGAAGGCGCATCGCCGCTTGCGCAAGCGTACGCGGCGCATCAGTTCGGCCATTTCACGATGCTCGGGGACGGTCGCGCGATCCTGCTCGGCGAGCAGATCACGCCGCAAGGCCGGCGCTTCGACGTCCAGCTCAAGGGATCGGGCAGGACGCCGTATTCCCGCGGAGGAGACGGACGCGCGGCGCTGGGACCGATGCTGAGAGAATACATCATCAGCGAAGCGATGCATGCGCTGGGCATTCCGACGACCCGCAGCCTGGCGGTCGTGACGACAGGCGAGGCCGTGTACCGCGAAACCGAGCTGCCGGGAGCGGTGCTGACGCGCGTGGCGGCAAGCCATATTCGCGTGGGCACTTTCCAATACGCGGCGAATTTTCGGTCGAAGGATGAACTCCGGCTTTTGGCGGATTATACGATTCAAAGACATGATCCCGGCGCTAAAGACGAGGAGAATCCGTACCTCGCCCTGCTTAGGGGAGTGATCCGGCGTCAGGCGGCGCTGATCGCGAAATGGCAGCTCGTCGGTTTCATCCACGGGGTCATGAACACGGATAACATGGCGCTGAGCGGAGAGACGATCGATTACGGTCCTTGCGCGTTCATGGATACGTACGACCCGTCGACGGTATTCAGTTCCATCGACAGGAACGAGCGTTACGCTTACGGCAATCAACCCGGGATCGCGGCTTGGAACCTCGCGAGGTTCGCGGAAACCCTTGTTCCTCTGCTTCATGGAGAGGAAGACGAAGCGGTCAAGCTGGCACAGGCGGCGATTGAAGAGTTTCCGGCGTCGTATCGGAACGAATGGCTCTCCGGCATTCGAGCTAAACTCGGACTGTCCAACGAAGAGGACCAGGATGATTCCCTGGCCATCGACCTGCTCGAGCTGATGCAGAAGTACCAGGCGGACTACACCCGCACCTTTGCCGCACTTACTTTGGATACAGTCGATAATGCCATTCTCTTCGAAACGGAAGATTTCGCGGCGTGGAAGCGGAGATGGCAGGACAGACGCGGCAGGCAGGCGGAATCCGAAAGCGATTCGCGGGAACGAATGAAGAGAAGCAATCCGGCCGTCAT
This sequence comes from Cohnella candidum, assembly GCF_003713065.1. NCBI lineage: Bacteria > Bacillati > Bacillota > Bacilli > Caryophanales > Paenibacillaceae > Cohnella > Cohnella candida. Next base: position 1,485,062 of record NZ_CP033433.1, read on the forward strand.
CCCCCGCAACCACCGCGTGGAAGAAGCGCTGGAAGCAGCGGTAGAAGGAGATCTTAGCGTCATGGGACGGCTGCTTAAGGCACTGGCGGACCCTTATTCCCATTCGCCTGAGCAAGCGGAATATGCCGAGCTGCCGAAACCGACGTCCCGTCCTTATCGCACGTTCTGCGGAACGTGACATCTTGAACGAACGAACGACCCTCTGCTCACTCAAGCAAAGGGTCGTTTTTTCGCGCGGCGGAGATAATCGATGGATAACGGCGTTAAAAATAAGAGTCGGATGCATGTAAGCGTTATTTCCATCAGCCAGGCTTTACGGTCACCGTTGGCATTCTTTAACGGCGATTGGCTTACGGTCAGACGCGCTGTATGATCAATGCGTTGGCGATATGCGACAACACGCTGAGTTTCCGGAAGGAAAACGGGGGAACCATCCGCGGCGGGCGACCGGCGCAAGGGGTGAATCCGCGGCAACACGCCGCGGTAGGGCGAATCTCTGCGCCCGAATCCGACAGCTAACCCCGTAAGCGTCATCGGAGAGTGAAACGGCTGAGGTCCATGAGCCGCGGAGCGCATCTCCGCGGCTTTTTTGTATTGTAAGAAACGGCAAGGCAGAAAATACTTAGGGAACGCACGGAGAGATCAGACAGAATGGACGGTGAGTCGGCGTGGTCAGCAAACTAAAACGTATCCTGCTCGGGCGTCCGCTGAAATCGACGGAATTAGGGGAACAGAAACTTCGCAAAACCAAAGCGTTAGCCATTTTATCATCCGATGCCTTGTCGTCCGTCGCGTACGGCCCGGAACAAATTTTGCTCGTTCTGGTCACGGTCAGCGCCGCGGCCTTCTGGTATTCGATCCCGATCGGGATCGGCGTGTTGGTCTTGCTGCTCGCGCTCATCTTGTCTTATCGCCAAATCATTTACGCATACTCTCGGGGCGGCGGTGCTTACGTCGTATCGAAAGAAAACCTCGGCCTGTCCTACGGATTGGTCGCCGGCGGGTCCTTGCTGGTGGATTATATCCTCACCGTGGCGGTAAGCGTATCGGCAGGCACCGACGCGATCACTTCGGCGTTCCCCAGCTTGCATGAGCATAAAGTATCGATTGCCGTCGTGTTCGTCATCTTCATTACGATTCTGAATTTAAGGGGCGTTACGGAGTCCGCTTCGGTTCTGGCTTATCCCGTTTATTTGTTCGTGCTGGCGCTTTTCATCCTGATCGCGGTCGGGCTGTACGATATCGCGACGGGCAAGATCCCGCCGGAATCGCATACCGCGATCGGTACGCCGGTGGCCGGGATCAGCCTGTTCCTGCTGCTGCGCGCGTTCGCTTCCGGAAGCTCGGCCTTGACGGGTGTCGAGGCTATATCCAACGCGATACCGAACTTCAAGGATCCCGCGCCGCGCAATGCGTCCAGAACGCTGATGGCGATGGGATTGCTGCTGGCCGTTCTGTTTTCCGGGATCGTCTTCCTCGCCTACTACTACGGCGTAACTCCGAAAGCGCAAGTGACGGTTGTCTCGCAAATCGCGGAGATGACGTTCGGACGCCATTTTATGTACTACTTCATTCAAGGCACGACGGCATTGATTCTTATCCTGGCCGCGAATACGGGTTATTCCGCGTTTCCGCTGCTCGCCGTGAACCTCGCCAAGGATAAATTCATCCCCCGCATGTTCACGGTAAGGGGCGACCGGCTGGGCTATTCCAACGGCATCATCATTCTCGGCATTTTATCGATCCTGCTGATCGTCGTTTTCGGCGGGGAAACCGAGCAGCTCATTCCGCTGTATGCGGTCGGCGTGTTCATTCCGTTTACGCTCTCCCAGACCGGCATGATCGTCAAATGGTTCCGCCAAAAGCCGCCGGGATGGCTGCCGAAGCTTCTGATCAACTTAACGGGCGCCCTGATCAGCTTCATCGTGTCGATGATGTTCTTCATCACGAAGTTTTCGCAGGTGTGGCCCGTGCTCGTGTTCCTGCCGGCGATCATTTATTTGTTCCATCGGATCAAAAAGCATTACGAAGACGTCGGAGAGCAGTTGAGACTGGCCACCTGCGAACCGGTGGCGCCGATCCAAGGGAACGTCATTATCGTGCCGGTATCCGGCATCACGCACGTCGTCGAGCATTCCTTGAACTATGCGCAGTCCTTGAAGGCCGAACAGATCATCGCCGTTTACGTTCCTTTCGAAAGGGACGAGGAGATGCGGTTCGAGGAAAAATGGTCCAAATGGAAGCCGGAGGTCCGGTTGGTGACGCTGCATTCCCCTTATCGGAGCATCATCCAGCCGCTCATGCGCTTCATCGATTCCGTTCAGCGCAAGGCGAACGATGCGCATTATCAGGTGACGGTGATCATCCCTCAGTTCATCCCTAAGAAGGGCTGGCACAACATCCTGCATAACCAGACGAGCTTGATGATCCGCACGCGGCTGTTGTTCCGCAAAGACGTCATCGTGACGACGGTGCCTTATCATTTGAAGAAATAGCGGGAGGCCGCGGCGCCTCAGTGTGCGAAAGGAATCGGCGGATTCCTTTCGCTTTTTATATTTATTGGAGGAATCAGACAACCGCACACGCCTTCGGAACAAGCTTCGCATCAAATACCACAGAAGTCCGATGGACGAATCCAAACCGAAGGGGATGCCGCCATGTCCATGTACCGTCCGACCGGTTACTATGAAACGGCGTCGGAATGGGCCAAGCTGACGTATACGCATCATGAGATCGTGTTTCCGGCTCACCGGGACATTTCCCGCATGCCGCGCACCATTGACGGAGGCTTGCATTGGAAGCACGACAACGAAGTCCGGCAAATGCCTCCGGCGGGAAGCGTGACCGTGATCCCAGGCGGCCGGTTGTGGGGTAAAAACGGAACCGTCGTCACTCCCGACGACAAAGTGGTATGGGACTTATCCATCGAGTATAGGCACGACCCGTACACGCTGCCGATTTTCCACGAACAGATCGGACAGCCGGAACGCTTGGACGGCAACGTTGCGGATCTGACTTTCTGCGCAAGCGATACGTATTACCACTGGATGCTGGATGTGCTTCCGAGAGTCGAGTTGTTGTCGAAATACAAGGGTCCGGGTATCGACGTTTACGTCTGCAACCTGGATTGGAAATGCTCCTTTCAATGGGATACGCTGACCCGGCTCGGTGTCACGACGAGCAAAATCATCGAAACTTACCCGGGGATTCATCTCCAAGCCCGAAATTTGATCGCGCCTTCATCGGTAGGCTATACGGGTCATGCTCCGGCTTGGGCCTGCGAATTTTTGAGAAGCCGTTTTCTATATGCCGACGGAACTAGCCGGCCGGCACGTATGGAGAGAATTTATTTAAGCCGGCAAAAAGCGCGTTGGAGAAAAGTGGAGAACGAAGAGGAAGTCATCGGGTTGCTGCGAAGATACGGCTTCGAGATCCTCACGGACGAATTGGACCGGATGAGCGTCTCGGAGCAGGCTGCCTTGTTCCACGCCGCGGATTATATCGTAGGGCCGCACGGCAGCGGGCTCACCAATGTCCTTTTCTGTCATCCGGACGCCAAAGTGCTGGAGTTCCACTCGCCGAATTACGTGAATCCCCTGTATTGGGTGCTCGGAAACCACGTCGGAGTCGATTATTTTTATCTGATCGGGGAAGGGCCGAGGCCCCCGGACGGGGTGGACCCGAAAGAGGATTGGGAGAACATACGGGTCGATCTCGGGAAATTGGAGAGAAGCCTGCAGCTCATGGGGTGTTAAACAAAACGCAGCGCCAGCGTCCGTCGAGTCGACAGGTACGCCGGCGTTGCTTTTGTTTGCTTACATGGGAAGACGTTTACGGTCTTGGAGTTCCATCACGGAAACGAGCTGCGGGTAACGGCCCAGTCGCTTCAGATCCGAATGGTCGGATTCGAACGCGACGTCGTATTCGCTGAAATGATCATCGATTGCTTTCCTTTGCGCAAGCCGCTCGCAGAAGCGATGGAAGCTCGCTTTGTAGGTCATATACTTGTCGGGAAAATCATCGCGCAGGCGGTAATATTCGTCCAACGCCTGGTTGATTTCGACATAGTTCTTCAGTCCGATTTCGTACAACACGAGCATGGCGATACCGTAATCCCGATGCTTTTCGAAAAACCTCAAATGATTCGTCTTGTGTTCCCGACTGCGTGTATTCGGATTGACCGGGTGTTCCTGGTGATACGAAACGATATTCTCGCCTGCGATGAATTTATAGCCATTCAGGAAATAGCGGTATCCGAGCTCCCAATCCTCGAAGCCATATCCTTTAAAGCTCTCATCGAATAAGCCGACGGTGTCGAAGCTTTCTTTCTTCACGGACACGTTGCCGGATAAGAAGCTGATCCAGGGGAAATGGAAGCCGCGGAGTTCAGGTCCGTATCGGGAAACGAGATGTTCTAAGTAATAGCTTTTGCTGAAGGCAGCTCTCGTATAACGATGGTTGTCAATCGATCTCCTTCCGACCAATTGCAGCGGTTTTTTTCTTCTTTTCAGGTAGCGGCTTAAGCCGACCGAACTCCTGAACCGTTTGCGGATGAGCGGCATTTTGCGGACGATGGGGTAACAATGCTTGAACTGCCATCTGTTAAACGAAGGATGGAGGATGGAGTAAAGCCCGTGAAACCTGCCGAAAACTCCGGATACGACCGCCATGTCCTCTTTTTCGTGATAGGACCAGTGCTTTTGGATGAAATCTTCCTCCACGAGGATCTCGGCGTCGAGAAAGATCAGCACCCGGCCTCGCGCCAATTGAATGCCTTTATTCCGGGACGCGGCGCGGCCGGTATTTTTTATGTTACGAATATATCGAAAAGGATACGGCGGTTTGTATTTGCGCAATCTTCGCCACGTTCCGTCGGTGGAACCGTCGTCAATGACGATGACCTCGAACCTCGAGTGATCGAATGTTTGCTTCTCTAGCGCGTACAAGCTGAGTCGGAGATGTCTTTTTTTATTGTAAGTCGGAATAATGATGCTCACGTCTATCAACGAATCTCACCCCCTGTATGCAAGCAGTTCATCCATCCCGGCCGTGAACTGTGGATACTGTCCGCCGTTCCGCCACGCTTCCAACTTGGAGGAGAAAATCCGGAACATTTTCGCGTCATGCTGTTGAAGTGTTTCGGACAGATTTTCGATCCTCGATTGGTCCACCAGCCTCTGGGCCACCGAATCGAACAAAACCAAGCAAGCACTTTGCATGGTTTGACCGATTTCGGGGTCGTCGGCGGACAATGCCTTGAAGTCGGTCATGATCCCATTGACGGAGACGAAGTCCCTAAGGCCCAGCAATAACATCGTATGGACGCCTACCGCGAAATCGCGGTGCCTATTCAAAAACCTTTGATAGTTTTTCAGATTGTCCATGCGGATCGAAGAGTACGGTTTGACGGGATGCTCTTGGTGGTAGATCGGAGCGCGTGCGTCGTCCAAAAATTTCGCGCCCGCTTGGTGCAAGCGGTAGCCGAACTCCCAATCTTCGAATCCCCAGCCTTCGAAGCCTTCGTAGAAAGGTCCGACCTCATCGAACAGGCTCTTTCGCACGGAAATGCAATGCGTGACGACACAGTACCAGGGGAAGTGGTAGCCCTCATATCGCTGGCCGAATCGACGAATCACTTCGCCGCGAAGAGGGTCGGGAAAAGCGTACTTCCGGTATGTGCGCCGCTTGATTCCCCATTCCGTTAAAAGCCGCATCGGCTTCTTCGTTTTCCGGACCCTGGCGGAAATCTTCGCGACATTCAGCCGTGCTTTCGCTGATTTCAAACGGAATTTTCGCCGCAGGGAGGGCCGCTTGCGGATCAACGAGTAGAAACGCGCGAATTGCCCATGGTTGAAGGCAGGCTGCAAAACGGAGAACAATCCGTGATGGCGCAAACAGCCGGTCACGACGAGACGATCTTCCCGGGTGTGATAACGATGGTGCATTTCCACCAGCTTGGGATGCACCAGCATTTCGGCATCCATGACGATGATGATCTTTCCGCGGGCGGCTCGGATTCCGATATTTTTCACCTCGGACCTGCCGACATTTCTTTCCGTGCGAATATAGTGGAAGGGGTAAGGAGTTCGGAGACCGCGTAATTTCGGAGTACGGTCCGTCGAAGCGTCGTCCACGAAAATAACTTCCATTTTGGACGGATCGAAGGTTTGATGCTTCAGTGACTGCAGGGAGTACAAGTTTTGAGGATATTTATTATAAGAATTCATGATGATGCTGACTTCCACGCTCAAATTCAACCCTCCTATTGACAGCGAGAATACGGGACAATCGCTAAGGTAGTGTATGAACTCCCGACAACTTGGACACGGCCATTATCCTGCAGGGATGGAATAAGGAGGGAAGGAAGTTGTCCGTTGCGCTGATTACAGGGTCATCCGGTTTGATCGGCTCGGAATGCGTTGAATATTTCGCGGCGCTCGGGATGGATATCGCAGGCATCGATAACGACATGCGAAAAACCTTCTTCGGGGAAGAAGGCTCGACCGAATGGAATCGGAAGAGGCTTGAAGCGGGTTTAGGCCATAAATTCATCCACCATACGGCGGATATTCGGGACGAGGCGGAGATCGATCGGATATTCGGAACGTACGGCAACAACATCAGCCTGATCATCCATACCGCCGCTCAGCCTTCGCATGACTGGGCCGCCAAGGATCCGCAGCTCGACTTCGGCGTGAATGCCGTCGGCACGTTGAATTTGCTGGAGGCGATGAGGAAGCATTGCCCCGAGGCCGTGTTTATATTCACCTCGACGAACAAAGTGTACGGCGACACGCCGAACCGGCTGCCCCTGACCGAGCTGCCGCAGCGATGGGAGATTGAGCCCGGACATCTTTATGCGGAAGGCATATCGGAAACGATGAGCGTGGACCAGACGATGCATTCCTTGTTCGGGGCTTCCAAGCTTGCGGCGGATTTGCTCGTTCAGGAATACGGCCGGTATTTCCAAATGAAAACCGCATGCTTCCGCTGCGGGGTGCTGACCGGCTTCCGGCAAGCCGGCGTGGAGCTGCATGGATTCATCAACTATCTGGTCAAATGCGCGGCAACCGGAAAGCCGTACACCATCTTCGGATACAAAGGGAAACAGGTGCGAGACGTTATCCATTCGGCCGACATAGCCGCCGTCTTCCACGCTTTCTTCGCCCAGCCGAGACGCGGCGGGGAAGTGTATAACTTGGGCGGCGGTCGCGATTCGAACGTCTCCATTCTCGAGGCGATCGAGCTTGCCGAAAAAATCGCCGGCCGTCCGATGAAAGTGACCTATTCGGAGTCGAACCGGCAAGGCGACCATATTTGGTACGTCTCCGATCTCGGCAAATTCAAGTCGCATTATCCGGGTTGGAAGATGAAGCGGAGCGTCGCCGACATCATGGAAGAGATTCATGACCAAAACAAAGACCATTGGCAGGAAAGCTGAGGTTAGATTCGAAAGGGCAGAGGGAAACGAAGGTTCCCGGCTGCTCTTTCTGTTTTTCCGCGGCATGTATGGCCGGCCTCATTCGTACAATGGAGGTAGCACTTCTTGTCCGAGAGAGGAGAGCTTACGTGGAACAGTCAGCGATCTGGGGAATCGGCACCGCCGTCCCGGCCTATCGGTTGGACCAACGGGATGCCTCGTTCCGATTGAAAGAAGCTTTAAAAGAAGATCCCGATCTCGCCAGATGGACGAACCGGATATTCACCCAGTGCGGCGTGGAATCGAGATATACATGCGAGCCGGACTTGTTGGAGCCTGCGGACCGGTGCCGGTACATTTCCGTTTCCTCCCCGGGTCTAGTGCCGACGACGGAAGAGCGGATGGCGGTCTACCGGAAAGAAGCGTTTCCTCTCGCACTGGCAGCGGCGAAGCGGGCGCTGTCGGACGGCGGCGTGAGACCCGGCGAGATCACCCACTTGATATCGGTCAGCTGCACGGGAATGTACCTGCCCGGCTTGGACGCCGAGCTGGCGTGGGAGCTCGATCTCCGTGCCGAAGTCAAACGTATTCCGTTCACTTTCCTGGGCTGCGCGGCCGGATTAACGGCGATCCGGGAAGCCGCGCGCATCGTAGGTCATGAACCGGATGCCAAAGTGCTCGTCGTTGCCGTAGAGTTGTGCAGCATCCATATTCAGCCCTCCTTCGATCGAGAGGATCTTTTCTCTGCGGCTTTATTCGGCGACGGCGCATCGGCGTGCGTCGTCGCGGCATCGGATGGTGGTCAGAGAGGCATGTTCGAACTGCTTCAATCTACGGTTATGATGCTGCCGAACTCCTCGGAACTCATGCAGTGGTCCATCGGCAATACGGGGTTTCGGTTGCGGCTGTCTCCGAAAATACCGGGGCTGATCGCCGAGCATATTCGCTCTGCCTATCGGGCGTTTTGGGGAGAGGGCGGGCTTCCTTCGCTGTGGGCGATTCACCCGGGAGGCCGGGGGATCATCGATTCCGTCCAGAAAGCGATGTCGCTGTCCGATTCACAGGCCGAAGCGAGCCGGACCGTCTTGCGGGATTACGGCAACATGTCTTCCGCGACGATTCTGTTCGTACTGGATGAAATTCGGCGGCGAGGAATTCAGGTCCGCGAGGAAGGAATCGCGATCGCGTTCGGCCCGGGTGTTGCGGCGGAATTCATTCGTTTCCGGTACAGGCCGTGAGCGGGTTTCTGGCGATTCGTTCAACGGAGCCGGAGCGGATGGACGACTTTACGCAAGCAGGGCCTGAGCTGCAGGAAGCGCTTCGTCATCTCCGGAGATTAAACCGGTGGCTCGGCGCGTCCGGTCCCGTTCTTTACGGAGTGAAACGGTTATGGAAGGCAGCTGGAGCGCCGCGGAATTTGACGGTGTTGGACGTCGGCTCAGGATCAGGGGACGTCAACCGCGCGGTCTTAAAATGGGCGGAACGGGAGCGCGTGAAACTGAAAGTGATCCTGACGGACGTGACGGATGAGGCCCGGATCGAAGCGGAAAGGCTGTTTCGGAACGACCCGCGCGTCTCATTCGTCCGTAAAGATGTCTTCGAGCTGCCGGCCGGCCTGGCGGATATCGTGACCGCTTCCCAGTTTGCGCACCATTTCGATGCGGATGCTCTGCCGGCATTGGTGCAGAGGTGCATGGACATTTCCCGTTACGGGGCGGTCATCGGCGACATCCATCGTCATTGGATCGCTTGGACGGCCGTATGGCTGTTCACCCGGATCGTGTCCGCGAACCGATACATCCGGCATGACGGTCCGTTGTCCGTGGCGAAAGGGTTCCGCAGAGAGGATTTCCTCAAGATCGCCGGGCAGCTGGGTCTCACGGATATGGATTGCCGGTGGAGACCGCTGTTCCGTTATGCCGTCGCATTCCCTCGTCGAAGGGAGGAACCGGTCGATGGTCAGGGAAACTGACGCGATCGTGATCGGCGCCGGCTTGGCCGGCAGCAGCATGGCGTTCGCATTGGCGAACGAAGGCTGGGACGTCGTGCTGCTGGATAAAGACAAGTTCCCCCGGCACAAGGCATGCGGGGAATTTCTGTCGCCAGAATCCCTCGCGACGCTTCGCTCGCTTGGATTGGACAAAACCGTACAGGCTCTGGAACCCGCGGTGATCACTCAGGTTCGCATCCATACGGAACGAGGGGCTTCTCTCCAAATTCCGCTGCCGGGTCCCGCTTGGGGAGTGAGCCGGCATGCGTTGGACGCGGAGCTGCAAACCGCGGCGAAGGAGCATGGCGTCACCGTGTTCACGGGAAGTCCGGTTTCCATGATTGCGGAGGATGGAGACGGTTATCGCGTGGAACTGGGCGGCAAGCGGGGAGGCGATCGCTTCCGTTCCCGGATCGTGATCGGAGCATGGGGCAGGCAGCCGTTCCCGGAGACTCGTACTTCGCGGAGCGAAGTGAACGCCGCCAAATCGTACGTGGGCATCAAATCCCACTATACGGCGAGGGCGGAGGATTCCCCGTTCGTCGATCTTTATTTTTTTCGAGGCGGTTATGTCGGCATTGCGCCGGTCGAGGGAAAACGGTTCAATGTGGCCGCGCTCTTGACAAGCCATGCGTTAAGAAACCTGGGATCCTCCGCCGCGATCCAGCGAATCGTCGATATGGCGGCAAGGAACGTTCCGGTGATCGGAGAAAGGCTGAAAGGCGCGGAGCCGATTGCCGGCACGCAGGCCGCTGTCTATCCGGTGAAGGTTCGCCGGGTGCCTCGCGCGTGGAACGGGTTTCCGTGCGTCGGGGACGCCATTGCCGTCATTCCGCCTTTCTGCGGGGACGGCATGTCGATGGCGCTGCGTTCGGTGGAGCTCTGCGCGCCCCTGGCGGATGCCTGCTTGAAAGGGAATTGCACGTTGGAAGAGTGGCGGCAATCCTACTCCCGATTGGTGCGGCAGCAGTTTAGCGGCGCCCTGAGATGGGGCGGCATGCTTGAACGCGCGATGACCCATTCCGTCTTCTCGTCTTGGCTGCTGCGGTTCGGCATGTTGGCGCCAAAGGCCGCCGAGTTCGCCGTGCGGGCTACGAGATTGAAAACGAAGGGAGAATGGGGATGAGAAACCGCGTCGTGATTACCGGCATGGGCTGCGTCACTCCGCTCGGGTTGGACAAAGAGACTTCTTGGCGCAGCGCGGCGAGCGGCATTTGCGGCATTCGGCGGCTCGCGCCAGAGCGTGCGGAGCAGCTGCCGGTGCGGCTGGCCGCGGAAATTCCGGATTTCGACCCGCACGTTTATATGGACGCGAAGGAAGCGAGACGGACGGACCGATTCATCCAGCTCGCGATCGCGGCAGCCGAAGAAGCGATACGGGACAGCGGACTGGCGATTGGCCGCAACGCGGATCCTGAGCGCACGGGGGTGTGGATCGGAAGCGGTGCGGGGGGCATCCGAACGTTCGAAAAAGGCATGCTGGAGGTGCTTCAACGCGGATACCGCCGAATGTCGCCTTTCGCGCTGCCGATGTTCCTTCCCAACATGGCGGCGAGCCGGGTTGCGATCCGCCATGGCATCCGCGGCCCCGCGAATTGCTCCGTCACGGCTTGCGCCTCAGGCACTAACTCGATCGGGGAAGCGTTCCGAGCCATTCAACGCGGCGAAGCGGACGTTATGCTCGCGGGAGGAGCGGAAGCGCCAATATGCTCGATTGGTCTGGCTTCTTTTGCCGCCATGGGAGCTTTGTCGGCGAGCGATGATCCTGCCGAAGGATGCCGTCCGTTCGACAAAGGCAGGAACGGATTCGTCATGGGAGAAGGCGCGGGCGTTCTCGTCCTGGAGTCTCTGCTGCATGCGAGGGAGCGAGGGGCCGACATCTACGCGGAATTGCTCGGTTTCGGATCGTGCGGGGATGGCTTCCATGTCGCGGCGCCGCGTCCGGACGGCAGCGATTGGAGCCGGGCCATGTCGCTGGCGCTTGAGGACGCCGGTCTTGCGCCGAAGGACATTGCCTACATCAACGCGCACGGAACCGGCACGCCGCAAGGCGATCTCGTCGAGACCCGAGCCATTAAACAGGCGTTCGGCGTATGGGCTTACGACGTCAGCGTCAGTTCCACGAAATCGGCGAGCGGCCATTTGCTGGGCGCATCCGGCGCGGTGGAAGCGATCTTCTCCGTCTTGGCGCTTCGGGATCAGATCATTCCGCCGACGATCCACTTCCGGGAATATGACGATGAGCTGGATTTGCACTATACGCCGAATCTCCCGAGACGCAAGACGATCCGGGCGGCCATGTCCAATACGTTCGCCTTCGGCGGCCATAATGCCGTTCTCGTGTTCGGATCGTTATGAAGGGTCGATCCATCGCGTTGTTCTCGATCCGGCATCGCCGGCGGATCGTCGGCTGCTGGCTGGTGTTAGCGGGATTGTGCTCCTGGTTTGCCGCTCATCTTCCGGACGTGCTGGGCGATCACGGTCTTGTAACGAATGGGCAATACGCGGAAGTCCAAAAGCGGTTGTCCCGCGAGTTTCATATGCCGGACGAGCCTGTCATCCTGCTGTTCGATCGCGGAAGCGATGAGAGGAGACAGGGGTTTCACGATGACCTGCGGAACTTTCTAGCGCGCGTCGAACGGATCGATGGCGTAGATGTGGCGGCTTCGCCGCTGAAGCGCAAAGGAATGGAGAAGGATAACGCCGCTTACGCGTTGGTTTCGCTTAACGGTTCTCTCCGAGAAAGACGGAAAGAAATCGAAGAGATCAGGCGTGAGATTACGGTTTCGCATTCGATGAAAATCAGGATGACGGGTAAGCCTGTCGTTCAGGAAGACGTGAACCGATCCAGCAAGCGGGACATGAAGGCGGCGGAGTCGGTCGGACTTCCGGTCGCCTTTGCGCTGTTGGCGTGGACCTTCGGCGGGGTCGGGGCTGCGCTGATTCCCCTCTTGGCGGGCGGCTTGTCCGTGCTGATCGCCATGGGAATCATGTACGGCATCGGCGCTATGGGATTGCTGTCGTTGTCCGTCTTTGTTCATAACGTGATTCCGATGGCGGGAATGGCGGTATCGATCGATTTCGCCCTGTTGATGGTCAGCCGTTATCGCGAGGAGAGGAAGGAGCTTAGGCCAAGCGAAGCCGTCATTCGAACCGTGAAGACCTCCGGCCGAGCGGTCGCAACTTCCGTGCTTTGCGTCATTCTGGCTTTGGCTGGCACGCTCGCGATACGGATGCCGATATTCCAAAGCGTCGCATTGGCGGCGATCGTCGTGCTCCTCGTCTCGGCGTTCGTGAATATGACGCTTGTTCCCGCGCTCTTATACCTTTTCGATGTTCGGATAACTTTTCGGCAAACCCGCTCACGATCCGAAGCTCATCGCGGATGGGATGTCTTGATTCGCGGCGTGTTGGGGAGGCCGTTCTTCGGAATGGTGCTTTCGCTGATCGTTCTAACCCTCTTGCTGATTCCCGTCCGCGGCCTGAACTTGGACATCCCCGGACCCGACTCATTACCTAAAGGCACGGATTCGCGAGAGGCAGCGGCGACGTTCGATGCGTTATTTAAGCCTCCGGGAGTAACTCAAGTGTTACTTCTCGTGGATGAGAAGGCGGATCCGTCCGGAAGGCGGGCAGGGGCTGACTCGGACAAGCTCCGGCTGATTTTGGAACGGGACGAGAGAGTTGCGAAGGTAGAAGCCGTGCGCTCTCCGCTGCGGAAAGAAGTGACCTTATTAACGGTCTGGCTGAACGGCAACGACGCTTCGGACGCTGTTATGCGCTGGGTGAGAGACTTAGAGTTAAAATTAACAACGTTAAATGTATCGATCGGGGGCGAGGCGAAATATCGTCAAGAAGTCCACGATGAGATATTTAATCGGATTAAATATGTACTGATTTTCGTAGGAGCGTCTAATTTCATCGTATTGGCCTGGGCCTTCCGTTCCCTGGTGATTCCCGTTAAAGCGATCGCGATGAATGGGCTCAGCATCGGCGCGTCATACGGCATTCTCGCTTGGCTGTTCCCAACGGGGCGGTTGGGACTGCAGCCGACCGACATCGCCATCATGATCCCCGTCTTTATTTTCGGACTGGCTTTCGGGATCAGCATGGATTACGGGATTTTCCTGTTGTCGCGGATTAACGAGAGTTACCGGGGAACAGGGGACAACGACCGGGCGATTCGGGAAGGAATGTCCTCTTCAAGCCGGATCATCACATCCGCTGCGGCGATCATGATCGCGGTTACCTTGCCGTTCGCTTTGGCCGACGTGAGCGGAGTGAAGCAATTGGGCATCGGAATCGCCGGCGCACTGTTTATTGACGCTACGGTTATCCGCCTGATTCTCGTTCCTTCGCTGATGAAGCTGTTCGGAAAATGGAATTGGTGGATGCCGTTCTCCGGTCGAACTTTCCCTCATTGACCGCGAAAGACGCCGGTTCGTATAATCTTACGCAAAGGCTGGAATGATCTGCGAGGAGACAACGAGATGCTGGCGATGGTATGCGCGAAATACAGAACGTTGGATGATGCCCTCAAGCTGAGAGAGGTGGACAAGCCCGTTCCCAAGGACGATGAAGTACTCATCAAGGTTTACGCTTCCTCGATCAATTCATGGGATTGGGATCTCATTAGAGGCAAGCCGTTAATCACAAGGCTCGGGGGACTGACGAAACCGCCGTATCCGATTCTCGGGGCGGACGTTGCGGGACGCGTGGAAGCGGTTGGCCGCAAGGTTAAAAGGCTCCGGCCTGGCGACGAAGTGCTCGGGGACGTATCGGGCTGCGGATGGGGCGGGTTCGCGGAGTATGTTTGCGCGCGCGAACACGTCCTGTCGCCGAAACCGGCCGGGATGACCTTTGAGCAGGCGGCGTCGATCCCGCAGGCGTCCGTGCTCGCGCTGCAAGGCCTTCGCGACAAAGGCCGCATTCGCCGGGGGATGCAGGTTTTAATCAATGGCGCAGGTGGAGGCGTTGGAACGTTTGCCGTGCAAATCGCCCGATATTTCGGAGCGGAAGTGACCGGAGTGGACAGGGGCGACAAATTGGAACTGATTCGTTCCCTCGGTGCCCGCCGCGCGGTAGATTATCGCAAGGAAGACATCACGATTGGGGAGCGGCGTTATGACCTCATCCTCGACGTGGCGGGATACCGGTCCGTTTTCGATTGGAAACGCGTCTTGAATCCCCGGGGAATCTACGTGATGCTCGGAGGGTCGATGGGACGAATCGGCCAAACGATACTGGCCGGACCGTGGATATCGTTGTCGGGCGGCGGAAGAATGGGGGTCCTGTTCCACAAGCCGAAACGGGAGGATCAGCAATTCGTGACGGAACTTTGCGAGTCGGGCCGAATCCAGCCGGTGATCGACAGGACTTATCCGCTGACCGGCGTCGCCGAAGCGCTGCGGTATCTCGGGGAAGGTCATGTCAAAGGCAAAGTCGTCATCCGCATGGACGTTTAGTGCGCGTTCAAGCAGCATTGCTGCAGATAAGCGGTAAAACTGGCGATATTCATCAGCATGTGCCGGTTGCTGCCTTCCAGCTTGCTGAGCAGGATGCCGCCTTCGAGCAGGGAAAAAGCGAAAGAGGCGAGCGCGTCCGCGTCTACGTCCTTCTTGAATTCCCCGGTACGAATCCCATCCTGAATAATGCTTTTCAAGGAGTCCAGAGTGGCGTTCAAGCCTCTCTGGGCTCTTTGGCGTAAAACGGGATGCGTATCGTCGCTTTCGACGGCCGTATTTTGCAAGGGACATCCGCCGGTGAACGGCGGGTCTTCGACGACGTTCTCATAGACGCGGAAATACGCCAGCAATCGACCTGCTGCGGTCGTCTCCCGGCCGATCGCATCGGCGAATTTACCGCCCACGATCCTCGCGGCGTAATTGTAGGCTTCAAGGGCGATCTCGTCCTTATTGCCGAAATGGCGGTAGATGCCGCCTTTTTGAATCCCGGTCGCGGCGATAATGTCGTTCAGCGACGAGCCGGCAAATCCTTGCCGGTTGAAAAGCTCCGCCGATTTCATGATGATGCGTTCCCGGGTTTGCTCTCCTTTTTTCATGTGCCCTCCAGGCGAACGAGTATTCGAATTACGTCCATTATACCAACTTCACGGAAAAAGCTCTTGCGCTCCTTCGGAACTATGATACCATAAAAGGGACCAATCGGTATCTTTTTTTGAACAGAAAGGCGGCGCCTGATGGATTCTAAACGTGTATATGAACGTCATTATGCTTGGATCGGACTTGGGGCATTATGGATCATCGGCTTCATCGGAGCGATTTCCCGTTTTATCATGGCGTCCTACCAGGTGCAAATGTCGGAGGACTTGGACGTGGGACGCGGCTTTATCTCGGCGGCTTGGTCCACGAACTTGTTTATCGCGGCGCTGTGCGCGCCGATCGGCGGAAAACTCGTCGACCGGTACGGGCCAAGGAAGGTGATGCTTCTTGCCAGCCTGTTCGGCATTTCGGGCACGGGCCTTGTTTATCTGGGCCACCAACCCGTGTTTTTCTTTACGGGCTACGGAATCTTATCCGGATTGGCCGGTCTTAGCGCGTCGACGGCTTACGTGCTGATCTTTCAATGGTTCGGACGGCACAAAGCGAAGGCCGCCGGCATTCTAAGCAGCGCTTCCTCGGTCGGTCTTGCCGTTTGCACGCCGGTTTTTCTCTCCAATGAAAACTTGACCTGGGAATACGCGTTTATGATTTCGGCGTTGATGGGATTGATCTTGACGATCCCGCTCATTCTGTTCGTCATTCGTCCCGATAAGGGGAACGTACCAACGGATGGTAAGTCAGAAACCGGCGTTCACGCGGAGAAAACGGATGAGTCGTCCGTCGCTCCGACGCTCAGAGAGCGTCTCCGCTGGCCATTGTTCATCGTGGCGTTCGCGTTGTTTACGTGCGGGCTCAACATGGGAACCGTCGAAATGAACCTGGTAGCGATCCATCAGCAGTCGGACGTTTCACCGGGAACGATCGCGCAGGCAATGGGCATTCTCGGCGTCATGGAAATCGTCGGCTCGCTCGCGTTCGGCTTCTTGATGGACGTAGCGGATAAACGGCTGTCAATGATGCTGCTCTATGGCATCCGGATTCTCGGCTTTTGGATTTTGCTGATTCACGCGCCGTGGTCTCCCGCCGTCTTCGCCGTCGCCTTCGGCATTACCTATCTGGGCGCGGTTCCCGGAGGAATGCTCATTGCCGGTCAGTACGCGAACCGCAAAGGGAGTCTGGTCGGCAATCTCATGCTGTTCCATCAAGCCGGCGGCATACTCGGGGCGTTGATCGGGGGTCTGGCGTACGATGCGTTCGGCAGCTATCAAGTCTTGATCGGCCTTGACGCCGTACTTTGCGGAATGGCGGCCGCCGGTTACGCCGTCTTGAAGCTTCGCCAATACTCACGCAAAGGGGAGATGAACGTTGCGGCTTAAAGATCAGTTGGAACAAGCGAAAGCCGGCTTTCTCTCGATCGCTCCGGAGGAGGCTCGGGACTCCATTCTCCTTCACATCGGGGAACTTCAGCGTTCCGGCATCGCCTTCGGCTTGAGGGAAGGGGAGGAAGCTCCGGATTTCGTATTGTCCGATCCTCTTGGAGAGGAAGTAACGCTGTATCGGGAGCTTGCGAAGGGACCCGTCGTACTTACGTTTTACCGCGGCGGCTGGTGCCCGTTCTGCAGCCTGCAACTGAGAGCGTACCAACAAATCCTGCCGGAAATCCGTAAGCTTGGCGGGCAATTGATCGCGGTTACTCCCCAAAGACCGGACCACACATTGTCACAATTGGAGAAAGAAGCTTTGGCATTTCGGGTGCTCAGCGATCCGCACGGGCATGTCGCAGATCGGTACGGGCTTCTGTACGAGTTGCCGGAATACCTGAGGCTTACCTTTGCGAATACGCTCAAAAGGGACCTGGCAGCCGTAAACGATACCGACCGATGGGTACTGCCGGTTCCAGGGACATTCATCGTCGATTCGGGCGGAATCGTCCGGCGTGCCCGCGTAGACCCGGATTTCATGCAGCGGATGGAACCTGAAGAAATCCTGGATGGATTAAAGGAATTGCGGGGCGATTAAAGAATTCATTCAAAAACGATTCGAGGGCAGGTGCTCCTATGAAAATCCTGATCACCGGTGCGACGGGCAGCGTCGGTTCCGGTGCGGCGGAGGCTTTGTCGACCGAACATGAGGTCCGGCTTTCGGACGTTCAAGCTTTGGACTCGGCACTTCCTTATTATCAAGCGGACGTTCGGGTGCCCGGAGCGCTTGATTCCGCTGCGGAAGGCGTGGACGTCATCCTCCACACTCCCGCCTTTCACGGCATCCGCATGGGCAAGCATTCTGAGCAGGAGTTTTACGATCTGAACGTCACGGGAACGTTCCAAATGTTCCAATCCGCGGTGCTGCGGAAGGTACGTCGCGTCGTCTGGCTGTCGAGCATGTCCTTTTACGGCAACGACTTCTACGCTTACACGAAAAAGGTCGGAGAGCAGCTATGCGCCTTCTACCATGAACGGCACGACATCGAAGTGATCATGCTGCGGCCCGCGGATTTTACTCCGTTTCGCGATCTGCTGCACTACGGAG
Source organism: Cohnella candidum (assembly GCF_003713065.1). Lineage (NCBI taxonomy): Bacteria > Bacillati > Bacillota > Bacilli > Caryophanales > Paenibacillaceae > Cohnella > Cohnella candida. The sequence goes on from NZ_CP033433.1 coordinate 1,503,063, forward strand.
AAAGAATGCTCCACGGCGGTGTGGACAGGCGGGACGTTATTCAAGCCGTCGTTAGCGCCGTTACATGTCCCGTGAAGTTCGGCGCCTATCATATCGTCCGTCAGGATCCGTTTACGGATGAGGAAGCGGCTTCGTACGCGGAAGCACCGGCAGACATTTGGGAGAAAGCTTATCCCGGCGCCAGGGATTTCATCCGCGAGCATGGTTTCCGGATGCCCGAGCAAATTCATGCATCGGATTTGTCCAAGGAACGAACGGAACTCGGCTATGAGCCCCGGTATAACTTCGGAACGTTCATGAAAGAGTATGGGGGGAACCGATAGGAGCAGAGCCCGCGTCCATGAAATTGAAACTCGGTGTCTTGTTTTCCGTATAATCGGGTTAAGGAATACGAGAAATTCAAGATGGAGGAATCATTTCACTTTATGGACCCGGCAAGCAAACGAATTCCGTTCTGGACATTGATCAAAAAAGGAAACATGTCGTCGGCGACGGCGGCGGTCGGCAACGCGCTGCTGGCGGGGGCGAAGGCTTTCGCGGCAGCTTTCACGGGAAACGGGACGATGTTCGCATCGGCCATGCATTCCGGCGCCGACGCCTTGAATCAAGGCTTCGTTTTCGTCGGCAGCGTATTGGCGGAACAGAAGGCGACGCGCAGGTTCCCGACCGGCTTCGGCCGCGTCATCAACATTTTCTGCATGATCGCGGTGCTCGTCGTCACGATCATGGCCTATGAAACGATTCTCAAGGGAATTCATCTGATCCAGCATCCCGGCGGGAAACCGTCCGGTTTTTGGCTGAATATCGCGGTGCTTTTGCTGACCCTCGTGGTGGACGGTTTTGTTTTAATCAAAGCGATGAAGGAAATCGCGTTCGAATCGCGTTCCGGCGCGAAGGGCTTGTCCGTCGTTCCCGCGGCATTCCGCCATGTCGGCAGGGCCGCTCCGCCTACGCGTCTCGTTTTCTACGAGGATCTGGTCGCGACTTCGGGCGCCGTTCTCGCTGTGCTGGCGGTTATCATTACCTCGTTTACGGATTTCGCCGTCATGGACGGCATGACGACCGTCGTCATCGGATGTTTGATGATTTTGGTCGCTTTCCGGGTAGGGTACGACAACATGGCCGGTTTGATCGGCGTCGCCGCGCCGCTGGAAGTCGAGGAAAAGGTGGCCAAGATCATTTTCTCGAACGACCAGGTGACCGACATTTACAAAATGCGCGTGCTGCAGGAAGGCCGGTATTATCACGTGGAAGGGATGATCGAGCTGCGTCCCGGCCTGTCCCTCGCCGATGCCGACGATATCAAATTCAAGGTCATCGACAAACTGTTGCTCGATCCGGACATTGCGGACGTAACGATCAGCATTCTCGAAGACAACGGCGTCCGGAATTGGCGTGCAGGCGAGACCCTAGAATAGCGGTCCAAACGAATAAGGAGCAGTTTGCCACAGGCAACTGCTCCTTATTGTTTCATACTTGTCGTCGTCAAGCCCATTCTCTGGCCCACATTTTCATTTCGTGGATGATTTTATGGAGCGCTTGACCTTTGACCGTTAAACCGTACTCCACGGTCGGAGGGACGGTCGCAAAAGCTTCCCGAACGAGTATGTCATGAACCTCAAGGTGACGCAGCGTATCCGTGAGCGCTTTCGAACTGACGCCGTGAATGGCGGATTTGAGTTCGCCGAAGCGCTTTTTGCCGTGCGTCAGCTCCCGAATGACCAAGAAGGTCCACTTGCCGCCTATGACGTTCAGTGCCTTTTCGATGGAACATTCGTAAGTTTGAGTTTGCAATTCCGCTTCCATTCGATCTGATCTCCTCGAAAACGATTGGCTATTATTCTCATTATACAGAGCGATGACAACATATATCAATGACGCCCAATGGTAACTTCAAGGTAACAAAGGCAAGTTAAATTGCGTACTTCCGGGTCATTCGTTTTTATTCTATGCTTGAAAGGCAAGGACTATCTTCCAGGATTCGAAAGGGGATACCGATCATGCAGAAAACGAAATTCGGACGGACGGGCCTTCCGGTTACGCGTCTTGGATTCGGAGCCATGGAGATTCGGGGACCGCGGATTTGGAGCGGACGTCCCGTCACGGATGCCGAAGCCGAATCGATTCTCAATGCCGTACTCGACGCCGGGATTAATTTCATTGACACCGCTTACGACTACGGCTTGAGCGAAGAGTATATCGGACGTTACATCCGCCATCGCCGGGATGAATACTTTCTGGCGACGAAATGCGGGTGCACGGTCGTGAATGCCGGCGATCACGACGATACGCCGCACGTATGGACCAAAGAAAACCTGTTGCATAACATCGAAACGAGCTTGCGCCGGATGAATACGGATTATATCGATTTATGGCAGCTTCATAACCCGTCGGTCGAGCAGGTAAAAGATGGACAGCTGATCGAGGTGCTGAAGGAAGTACAAGCATCCGGCAAAGTCCGCTGGATCGGCATCTCCTCGACGCTGCCGCACATTTCGGAATTCATAAGCACGGGAGTATTCGATTCGTTCCAAATTCCGTACTCGGCACTGGAAAGGGATCACGAGACGATCATTTCGGACGCGGCATCGGCCGGGGCCGGTACGATCATACGAGGCGGAGTCGGCCGCGGGGAACCCGGAGCCGGCCTCGGCAGCCAAGACAGGTGGGCGACTTGGGAGAAAGCGGGTTTGGACGAATTGTTGGACGAAGGTGAAAGCCGGACCGCGTTCATCCTCCGGTATACGCTGAGCCATCCGGATATGCATTCGACGATCGTCGGCACGAAGAACCCGGAGCATCTCGCCGAGAACGTCAAGGTTGCCGAGAAAGGGCCGTTGAAACCTGAAGTTTACGAGGAAGCGAAACGCCGTCTGCTGGAGGCCGGACAAGGCCCGAAATCATAAGATTATCCTGAGAAGTCTCCCTGCGCGGAGGCGTCTCTTTTTTTTGAGCAAACGACGAGCCGAACACAGGAATCTACCAAATCGGTGACGAAAAAGCGTTTACAGAAGAGGATGCGACCTCTAGTATTTGGGGTGTGATCGAGAGGGCTTGACCATCAAGCCCATCAGCTTACTTCTGGGGGCGACAGCTTGAATCCATCCGTACACGTCATTTCCCATACGCATTGGGACCGCGAGTGGTACATGCCTTACGAAAAACACCATGTTCGTCTCATAGAGCTGATGGACCGGCTTCTGGATGTGCTGGAGAGGAACCCCGGTTTCCGCAGCTTCCATCTCGACGGCCAGACGATCGTGCTGGACGATTATTTGGAGGTCCGACCGGAGCGGCGGGACCAGGTGATGCGGTACGTCGCCGAAGGCCGGCTTAGTACCGGACCTTGGTACATTCTGCAGGACGAATTCCTGACCAGCGGCGAAGCGAACCTCCGCAACCTGCTGATTGGGCACCGGGATGCCGCGCGTTACGGGGCGGTTACGAAAATCGGCTATTTCCCCGATTCGTTCGGCAACATCGGGCAGGCTCCTCAAATCCTGAAGCAGGCGGGGATGGCGACCGCCGTATTCGGACGGGGCGTGAAACCGACCGGCTTCAATAATGCCGTCGCCGAATCGGCGCATTATGAATCCCCCTATTCGGAAATGGTCTGGCGGTCTCCGGACGGTTCCGAGGTGCTCGGCATCCTGTTCGCGAACTGGTACCACAACGGAATGGAAATCCCGACGGACCCCGAACAAGCCGCAGCCTATTGGAGAACGAAGCTGGCGGACGTAGAGAGATACGCTTCGACGCGGCATTTGCTGTTCATGAACGGCTGCGACCACCAGCCTGTCCAACTTGACGTTCCTCTGGCTTTGGAAACGGCAGCCAAACTGTATCCGGAACTTACTTTTATCCATTCGAACTTCGCCGACTATGCGGAGGCCGTGGCAAGCAGCGTTCCCGAAGATTTGACGGTCGTGCAAGGAGAGCTGCGAAGCCAGCGGACCGACGGCTGGGGAACGCTCGTCAATACGGCGTCCGCGCGGGTTTACATCAAGCAGGAGAACGACCGGATCCAAACGCTTCTTGAGAACGTTGCGGAGCCTTTGGCCACATTCGCGGCGATGGCCGGCACGTCATATCCGCATCATTTGTTCGTTCATGCTTGGAAAATCCTGATGCAGAACCACCCGCACGACAGCATTTGCGGCTGCAGCGTCGACGAAGTTCATCGCGAAATGATGACCCGATTCGCGAAGAGCCGGCACTTGGCGGAAGCGTTGGCAACGCAAAGCGCGGAGGCCATCGCCGCCCGTGCGGATACTTCGGCATTCTCCGATTACGCAGGTGCGCGTCCGTTCGTCGCTTTCAACACGAGCGGCTGGATGCGGAACGGGACGATCGAAATCGAACTGGAAATCGCTCGCGCTCCGTTAGGCGAGGATTTCGCTGCGGTTCGTGCCGGACTGGCGGCCATTTCCGCCGTCGGCCGCGTGATCGATCCGTCGGGCAACCCCGTCGTCAGCCGTACGGAGGATCTCGGCGTCCGCTTCGGCTATGAACTGCCGGACGACCGGTTCCGCCAGCCTTACTGGGCTCGGGTGATCCGGATCGTCATGCAAGCGGATCACGTGCCGGCGCTCGGATACGGCGCGTATGCGTGGATTCCGACCGATGAAGCGGAAGCAGAACCGCAAGGTTCTTTGTTCATAGACGGCCGGACGATGGAGAATGATCGACTTCGCGTCACGGTGGCCGACGACGGAACGCTTACGCTAACGGACAAGGAAAACGGCCGGACGTACGGAGGGTTGTGCGAATATGAGAACGTGGGCGATATCGGCAACGAATACATGTTCAAGCAGCCCGAGGGTGAAGTTCCGCTCACCACCAAAGGTTTGCCTGCGCAAATCCGGGCGGCGGAGGACCTTCCGTTCCGGGCGACGTTGGAATTCCGGCACGAATGGGAAATACCGGGCTCCGCGGACGCGCTTCTGGAGGAAGAACGTGAAGCGATGGTTCCGTTCCCGGTCAGAAAGGCGCAGCGCTCGGCCGAAAGGGTTCCGTTCGTCGTGACGACCCGCGTTACGCTGGAGAAGGGTTCCGAAACGGTTCAGGTGTCCGTTTCCTTCGACAATACCGCGCGCGACCATCGTCTCCGCGTCCTCGTTCCGACCGGCATTGAAACGGACCGTCATTACGCAGACTCGATATTCGAAATCCCGGAACGGCCGAACGTGCCCGCGCCCGAATGGACAAACCCGAGCTATTGCCACCATCAGCAGTCTTTCGCGGGCGTGGATAACGAGGAGGAAGGTTTCCTGGTCGCCAACCGCGGCTTAAACGAATACGAGGTGCTCCGGGACGGACGGAACACGATCGCGGTGACGCTGCTCCGCGCCGTCGGCGAGTTGGGCGACTGGGGCGTGTTCCCGACGCCGGAAGCCCAATGCCCGGGACGCCATACCGCCGAGTTCGCGCTGATTCCTTACCGCGGTGCGAAAGCTCGGTCCGGAGCGGCCGCACGCGCCTCCCAGTATAAAGTTCCGTGGACCGTCCGGCAGACCGATGTTCACGAAGGAAAACTCCCGTCCCGGCATGCTTTCCTCGCGTGGGAAGGCGATTCACTGGCTCTCACGGCCGTGAAGGTGAACGAGAACACCGGCGACCTGATGTTCCGTTGGTACAACATGTCCCGTTCGGAATCGCGGTTGACCGCAGTCTTGCAGGCCGTTACCGGTGAAGGGGAATGGTACGAGAGCAACGTGCTGGAAGAGGTTTTGTCCGAACGTCAGCCAGGCGCAGCCGGTATCGGCCGAATCGAGAGAGAAGTCCGTCCCTCGGAAATCGTCACGCTCGGCTTCCGAACGAAGTAAACGCACTAATTACGCGAAACGGAGTGAATGTCCCGATGATTCCGATTCAACCGATATGGCAAAATCCCGGCATCTTTCAGATCAACCGAGAGCCTGCGCGCTCGCACTATGTTCCGTTCGCCGGCGCGACGCAAGCGAAGAGAGGCCGGCGGGGCGAGTCTCCGTTCTACCAGACCCTGAACGGCTCCTGGAAATTCCAATACCGGGAAAGCGTCACCTTGGTGAAGGAAGCGTTCTACGAAGAGGGTTTTGACGCCGGCGCTTGGGACGACCTCATCGTTCCTTCCTGCTGGCAGACGAACGGTTACGATCAAATGCACTACACGAACGTGAATTATCCGTTTCCGGTCGACCCGCCGCACGTGCCGGACCGGAACCCGGCCGGTTTGTACATCCGGGATTTCAATATCGCAGCCGGATGGGAAGGCAAGTCCAAGTACGCCGTATTCGAAGGCGTCAACTCCTGTTTCTACCTGTGGGTGAACGGTTCTTTCGTCGGCTACAGCCAAGGAAGCCGCGTCCCCGCTGAATTCGACCTGTCGCCGTATCTGCGCTCCGGCAAGAATCGCATGGCCGTTCTCGTGCTCAAGTGGTGCGACGGCTCCTATCTGGAGGACCAAGACCTGTGGAGGTACTCCGGTATTTTCCGCGACGTCTACCTGCTGGCAAGGGATCAGAAGCACGTCCGTGACGCGGAAGTGCGGCAAAAGCTCTCTGAAGGACTGGACCGGGCGGAAGCGGAGATTGTTCTTGACGTGACAGGCGCGCTCGACGTCCGGGCGGAGTTGTTCGACGCGGATGGCCAAGTGGTCGGCACGGGCAACGTTACGCTGAACGGCGGCAAGGGCAGCATCCTTCTGGAAGTGGAGCAGCCGCGCTTATGGAGCGCCGAATCCCCGTATTTGTATCAGTTGTACCTTTATGCGGGAGAAGAAGTTCTGCGGTTCCCCGTCGGCTTCCGGCGTATCGAGATCACGGACGGCGTGTTCCGGGTTAACGGCGCCGCGGTCAAGCTGAAAGGCGTCAACCGCCACGATTCCCATCCCGTGCTCGGCCAAACGGTTTCCCTGAACCATATGATCGCGGATTTGCTCCTGATGAAACGGCACAACGTGAACGCGATCCGAGCTTCGCATTACCCGAACGATCCGCGTTTCCTCGAGCTTTGCGATCATTACGGCTTTTACGTCGTGGACGAAGCCGACTTGGAGAGCCACGGCATGGGCAACGCGGGGCCGTGGGAATCCGGGATTCTTCACCGACTGACCGCCGATCCGGCTTGGCTAGGCGCATATCTGGACCGGGCCGAGCGGATGGTCGAGCGCGACAAAAACCGGGCTTGCGTCGTCATGTGGTCGCTCGGCAACGAGTCCGGCTACGGCATTAACCACATCGCCATGGCGGAATGGATCAAGCAGCGGGATCCGTCCCGCCCGGTCCACTACGAAAGCGCGGCGCCCGGCTACAAGGGCCATCCGAATATCGACTGCCTGGACGTCGAAAGCCGGATGTACGCGACCGTCGATTACATCGAGGAATACGCACGCAACGCCGACAATAAGAAACCGATGTTTCTGTGCGAATACAGCCACGCGATGGGCAACGGACCGGGCGACTTGAAAGACTATTGGGATGTCATTTACCGGTATCCGAAACTGATGGGCGGCTGCGTGTGGGAGTGGTGCGACCACGGCATTGCGGCGACAACCGCCGACGGGCGGCCTTATTACGCTTACGGCGGCGATTTCGGGGATATGCCCCATGACGGGAACTTCTGCGTTGACGGACTGGTCAGCCCGGATCGGAAGCCGCACGCCGGCTTGCTGGAGCTGAAGCAGGTGATCGCGCCCGTCCGCTTCGAAGCGGAGGATTTGGCCGCGGGCTTAATCCGGGTTACGAACGGCTACGACTTCCGGGATTTGTCGCACGTTTCGCTGTACTGGAAAGTCGAGGAGGAGGGAGAACTGCTGGCGCAAGGCTCTATCCAAGAGCTAAACGTCGGTCCCCAAACGGATGCAATCATCACGCTGCCGTATGCTCAGACGCCGGAGACGGAAGGCGAGCTCGTACTGACCCTCTCGTGCCGACTCCGGGAAGAAACCGACTGGGCGGAGCCGGGCTATGAATTGGCATTCGGCCAGTTCCGGATCGCAGCCACGAATGTTGCTGCTTCATCGGATGTTCCGGTTGTTCGCAAAAAAATGTCGGCCATGGAAACGAACGGGCAGTTGGTCATTGAAGGCTTCGATTTTGAGTACGCGTTCGATCTTTCGTCCGGTACGTTCGTGAGCATCTCTAAAAACGGCGTACCGCTGCTGGCGGAACCGGCACGCTTCGCCATCTGGCGGGCGCCGACGGACAACGACATGCACATCAGGAAGAAGTGGCAGGAGGAAGGCTACGACCGGGCGGAAACGAAGGTCTATCTCTGCGAATGGAACCAACCGTCGCCCGAACGCGCGGAAATCCGCGTATCGTACGCCTTAGCGGGTTATTCCAAACCTCCGGTCCTGCGCGGAACGGCGGAGTGGACCGTGTACGGCGACGGAGAAATCCGGCTCGGGACGGACGTCGAGGTTCGCGAGGAACTGCCGTATTTGCCGAGATTCGGCTTGCGGTGGGCGATGCCGGAAAACAGCGACGAAGTCGAATATTTCGGCTACGGCCCGCACGAGAGCTATGTCGACAAGCGCCAAAGCGTCAAGCTCGGCCGTTATCTCCTTACGGTGAACGACATGTACGTACCGTACATCATGCCGCAAGAGCATGGTTCCCGTTACGGAACCGAATGGGCGATCGTGTCGAACGAGCAGGGGATAGGGCTGCGGTTCGCCTCCTCCGAACCGTTCTCGTTCAACGCTTCCCATTTTACGCCGGAGGATTTGACGATCGCGACCCATGAGCCGGAGCTGTCCCCGAGAAAGGAAACGATCGTCCATCTTGATTACCGCATGAGCGGCGTGGGCTCCAATTCCTGCGGTCCCGAGCTGGCGGAGAAATACCGACTCGGCGAGAAGCGATTCCGTTTCGACCTGTCGATCCTGCCGGTTTTCAAAGAGGACTAAGAGGAAGGCGGCTCCTACCAAACGGGGGCCGCTTCTCTTATTCGCCGGCTGTCAATTTTTACAATATAAAGATTTCGGAAACTTCATCCCGGGCTGTCTTATAATAGTCTCATCAAGTCACTATCACCGAGGTGAACCCATGCGGCGCTTGGTCTCGGCTTTCCGGACGTCGATACGGCAGAACAAGCTGTTCTACTCTTTGAAAAACAGGGTAACGGCCGTTTTTCTGCTCAGTTCCATGATTACGTTCATTCTTGTAAGCGCTGCCTCTTACTATACGATCTATTCAATTCTTTACAATAAAATCGAGAAAAGCATCCAATTGACGCTGGATCAGGTGTCCCGGGATACCGATTCCGCCATGGACAACCTGCTGTCCGTATCGAGCCAGCTCAGCTATGGCGGCATCGTGTCTAACGATTTGGCGAACTTCCTGTCCACGGACAGCTATTCGAGCAAACGCACGCACTACGACAATATCAACTCTTACTTGAACCTGATCGATTACACGAACCCGACGGCGGGTTTCCATTTTTATTACCGGAAAGATTCGAAGGACATCCTGTTCGGCAATGCCAACCTGAACCGGGATTTTAGCCTGGACGGCCTTCCCGTGCTGACCCAGAAGACGCTTTTCACCTTTTACGGCCCTTACAAGTCGTTCTCGGGCGGCCAGAGCGACCTGGTCATTTCCATGTCGCGCCCGGTCGACATCCAAGGGGACTACAGCCTGAAGCTCTACCTGGAATCGAACCTGAGCGTGCTGCCGCGGATTCTGAAAACGGAGCAGCTCGGCATGCCGGTCAGTTACGCGATCGTCAGCGATGCCGGTCAGGTGGTGTACAGCGAGCTGCCGGACGTTTTGACGCAAGGAGCGGCTTATGCCGGAGGGCTAAAGTCGACTCCGGATGCTTATTTGTTCGAAAGCGGCAGCCACTATGGCTGGAAGCTGCTTGCGGCGTTCAATAAAAGCGCGTTTAATCTGGAAATCCGGAACTGGGCGCTGAGAATGGGCTTGCTCGGCATCGGGGTGATGCTTATCAGCCTCATGCTCGGCTATGTAGTCTGGCGCGCGGTGTACGTGCCGATCCGCGTGTTCAAGAAGGAAATCAACCTGATGGCTTCCAGTCAGTTCGACACGGTGACCGAGCGGACGAACGTAGCCGAATTCGACAAGGTGCTCAAGGAATTCCACCAGATGAAAGACCGGATCCAGTCGCTGCTCGTGGAAGTGAAGCAGAAGGAAACGGATAAACGGCAGCTGGAGGTCGACAAGCTGCTGTCCCAGATCAATCCCCATTTTCTATACAACACCCTGAACACGGTGCAATGGATCGCCAGGGCCGAAAGACAACCGAAGATCGTCAAGCTCGTCGCGGAACTGACGCGCCTTCTGCGATACAACCTCGGGAAGGAAGGCTCCGTCGTCACGGTCGCGCGGGAGCTGTCGGCCTTGAAGGATTACGTTTCCTTGCAGCTCGTGCGCAACGACCACCAGTTCGAGGTACTCTTTGAAGTGGACGAGGGTGTCGATAACGTGGCCATCCCGCGGTTCATTCTGCAGCCGCTCGTGGAAAACGCGATTTATCACGGCTTGAACGAAGGAGAGGGAACGATCGTCGTCAAGGTCGCGAAGGAAGGACCGAACCTCGTCACCGTCCAAGTTCAGGACGACGGCGCCGGCTTGTCGGAAGACCGGCTGCGGCTGATGCTTGAAGGTGGACGGGAGGGGCGGACCGACGTCGGGCTCGGCATCGGGCTCAGTTACGTGAACAAAATGCTGGAGGTTCATTACGGGGAAGGCTGCAAACTGTCGATCGACAGCTTGCCGGGTGCCGGAACGACGTATAGCTTCGCCATTCCGAACAGGGAGGTTCAACACCATGAGGATTTGGAACAACAGCGGGCATGACGAAGGCAGCCGCCACGCCATCGGCAACGGACACATGCTCGTTTACGGCATCGGACCGAACCTGGAGTACGTGTACGGACCTCCATACAGCAGCCCGCCTTTCATCTCCATGAACATTGAATCGGCAGGGGCTGAGCTGTCTTGCGAGACGGAGAGGGTGACGGGCAGCGCGGTTTGGAAGCATCGAGTCCGGAAGTCCGACCGCAAGCAAGCGGCGATCATAACGGATTACATGCTGCCGGATCGGAATTTGTTCGTGCGGGACATCGAAGCGGAGACCGGACTCCGTTTCCGGCTCGAACCGCTGCCGGGGATCCGCAAGGTGAATGCCGGCGGAAGTTATTTCGGGGAAATTCCCGGCGCCGTTTCGTTTCTGTTCAGCTATGCGAAAGGCCCGACGTTTCTGGCTTACGATCCGGTCACCGAGGAAGGCGAGCTTCTCGTCACGGTGGTCGGAGGAGAATGGAGGGAAGACGACCGGGAAGGCGTTCCCGTCCTTCGGGTGTTACCGGGAAAGTCCCGAATCGTCTTCGCTGCGGGCTTCCGATTTCCGGACTTGATACGCGATACCGCCGAGGCTTTGTTGGAAGTCGAAGACGACTCACTCGAGCGGACGATGGCGTTCTGGCATCAATATACGTCCAGGCGGACGAATTTCGACTCGCTCATTCCGGATGCGCATCCAAGGAAAGCGGAAATGCTCGCGGCGATCGACAGCGTATCCGTTCTGCTGAAATGCCAACAGTCCTCGGAGGGCGGCGGCGTGCCCGGACATCGATACAGCCCGATGGCTTATGTGCGGGATCTCGCGGGCGTTCTTCGCGGCTACCTCGCTTTGGGTTACCGCGAAGAGGCCCGGGCGATCTTGCAGTTCTGGAAGCGAAAGTGGGAACGCTTCGGCAATCTCGAGAACGCGGAAGGCGTCGGCGACGATTCCGTCCGTCTCAGCGGAGGCAATAACGAAGTGGAAGTCCCCGCGCTGATGCTGCTGTGCTGCTTCGAATATGACCGAGCGACGGGAGACGAACATTTGCTTCGGGACCTATGGCCCGCGATGGAATGGGCGTTCTCGGTCCAGTTGGGGCATCTCGCCGGCGGCATGCTCGAATTCAGCAGCGACGAAACCTACATCGCGGGAGGCGTGTTTCCTCGCCGCCTCATCTTCCAAGGTTCCGCGGAAGCGACCCTGATGTTCGTGACGGGCGGCGCGAGGCTGCTCGAGTGGGCGCAAAGGCGCGGCCTTCTGGCCGGCCCGAAATTGGCGTTCTACCGGGAGAAGCTGGAGGAAGCGGAGCGGCTGTTCAAACGCAACTTCGTGCCGGACGGCGTGCTTTATGCGAATCAGCCGGCCAGGGCGCGGATCGCGGGAAAACCCAAGTTTTTGTTCGGTTTCTGCGACGCCCACGGCGGCTTGGACGGCCGGTTGGTGAATCGCTGGCTGGAGCTTCAGGAGCAAGGATATTACTTATGCGCGGAATGCCGGGGCCGCAAGATGCCGGAGCCCGCGGTCGACGAGAACAAGCTTTACGAGTTGAACTCCGTCAACCTGATTCCGCTGTACATCGGAAGCGAGCTGTTTACGCGGGAAGAGGCGGCTGCCGTCGTCAAGCCGGGGTTTGACCGGTTTGCCGAAGAGGGTAAGATTCCTTCCGATATCGGAGGCACCCGCTCACTCGGGTACGATTGCGGACTGATGCTCTACAACGCCGCGAAACTCGGCGATCCGATTCAAGAGAAGCTGCTGGACAAGGTGCTGAGCCTGCTGGATCCGGCGGGAGCTTGGGCTGAATATTACGATGACGATAAACCCGCGGATTGCTGCCGCGCGAGACCTTGGGAAAGCGCCATGAACATCGAAGGAATCGCGGCATATATCCGATCTTTGAACTGTGAAAGTGAGGTCGGCTGAGATGAACAAAGTGCTGGTCGTGGACGACGAGAAGCTGGTCCGTCAAGGAATTATCACCACTTTCCCTTGGGAGAAGCACGGCTTTCAGGTGACTTGTGACGCCGGCAGCGGAGAGAAAGCGCTGGAGCTTCTGGAGCGGGAGGAAATCGATCTTCTGGTGACCGACCTTGCGATGAACGGCATGTCGGGGCTGGAACTGATCAAGCGGGTGAAAGAGTCGCGCCGGGATCTGCCCGTCGTGATCCTGACCTGCCATGACAATTTCCGATACATCCAGGAAGCGATGCGTCTCGGCGTGCTCGATTACATCGTGAAGACGGAGATCGAGGACGAGATCGTGGACGAAACGCTGACGCGAATCGCCGGGAAGCTGGCGGAAGAGCGTTCTCCTTACGAGCCGGCGAAATCGGGGGCGGATTCGAAACGTCAGACAAGCGACGGGCTGTTGTTGTGCGGCCCGTCCAGATCGAGCAGGCCTGCCGAACTGCTGTGGAAAGATGAATGGGAGGGCTGGGTCGGCCGGATGACGGAAATCGACGCGGCAACGTGGCTGCTTCGCGTGACGCCTGCCGAAGCGGATCGGCTGACGGCCAAGTTCGCGGCCATGCCGGAAACCGGCGGATGGCTTTGCATCCACGTGACCGGGATCGGAGAGGCGAACGAAGCGGAAGCGGCGGCGAAGCTCAAGCAGTATCGGAAGCGCGTTTTGTTCTATGCTTCGGGGGGGAGGCTCCAGACACGGGGTTGGTCCGACGTTGCGGCAGTGACTAACCCGTCGGATGAGGTCGCCGTGTCCGCCGCAGCGCTCCGTGCGGATTGGCTTTCCGCGGATTGGGTGTACGATGATAGCGACTTCGAAAGGCTTCTCGCAACGACAGCCGGGAGCGGCATGGAAGCGGAAGAGCTGCGGAACATGCTTTACCCCGTCGCCTTGGAATGGGAACGTTTGCTGGATAACGGGACCTTGAACGAGTTTCACGGTTTGGCGGGGTCGGGGCTGTTTTGGAAGGAATGGGAGTCCGGGCTGCGCAGCTTCCGGCAATCCATCCGGCAAACGGTCGGCCGCAACGCGACGCGCCAAACGTCCGAAGCCGTGTTCCGCGCGATCGAGCTGATGCGGGAGGCGATCGACTCGGAGTCCGGCGAGGCGGAGATCGCCAGAGCCGTTGGCATGAGCCGCGGCCATTTCAGCAAATCGTTCAAGAAAGTGACCGGCAAATCCTACGGGGAATACCTCCGGCTCATCAAGCTGGAGCGCGCCAAGGAAATGATCCTCCGCACCGACGAGCCCATCACGCGCGTGGCGGAGCTGTGCGGGTTCAGCGATTACCGGCATTTCAGCCGCGTTTTCCGCGATTATACCGGCAAGCTGCCGACCGAATACCGCAAAGCGGGCGCCCTGGACTGAATATGGGCGTGCAAGTGTGAAAAAAGTGTGCGGACAGTGTGAAAGCGGTTCCAGTAAACGGTTACAAAAACCGAACGAATCGAACGCTCCAGCGCCTATAACCCGAAACGCTCATTTCTTACAATAGGGGTGTAAGGGTTTTCAAACAAATCACAGTCATCGAAGGGGTTGTTCGCATGCGCAAGACCCATTGGAAGAAACCCGCCTCGGTCGCGATGTCGGCCATGCTGCTCGTGTTGGCCGCGTGTTCGAGCGGAGGCAATTCCGCACAAAACTCGGCATCGCCGGCAGCAAGCTCGGCGAGCCCATCGGCCAGCGCGCCCGCTTCCCAAGCCGCCAAAGATCCTTGGGGGCCGCTTCCGGAAAAAACGACCGTCAACATTTTCAAAGTCGAACCGGAAGGCGGACCGGACTTCCTGGCGCTGCCGCAAGGCGAGACGATCACCGACAACCGGTACATCAAAGCCATCGACGAGAAGTTCAATCTGGACGTGAAATTCCCGGTCGTGGTGAAGGGCGACGCGGCAGGCGCGGAGAAGGGCCGCCTGATGATCGCGAGCAACGACATCTCGGACGTCATGATCGTCGGCTACAAAGATTACCTGCAGATGATCGACAACGACATGCTGGCCGACATCACGGACGCCTACAATGATTATGCCAGCCCGCAGCTGAAGGAAGTCCTCCAGACGGACGAAGGCAAGGCGCTCCAACTGGCTACCGTCGACGGCAAGCTGTACGGCATTCCGACGATGGGCACCACGCACAACTCGGACCCGTTGATCTGGCTCCGCAAAGACTGGATGGACAAACTCGGCCTGCAAGCCCCGAAAACGGTCGACGACCTGGTTACGATCCTGCAAGCCTTCAAGGACAAAGATCCGGACGGCGACAAGAAGAACGACACGATCGGCTTGCCCGGCGTGGACAAATTCGTCAAAACCTCGGCCGACGGCGCACCTGCTTTCTATAGCTACGACGCCATTTTCAGCGCCTTCAAGTCCTACACCGGCACTTGGGTCAAAGGCTCGGACGGCACGATCCAATACGGCTCGATCCAGCCGCAGACGAAGGACGCATTGTCGAAGCTCAGCGAAATGTATAAGGACGGCGTCATCCCGAAAGATTTCGCCATCATGAAGCATGAGCAGGCTTCCGAGAAAGTCGTCTCCGGCCAAGCCGGCGCCTTCTTCGGTCCTTGGTGGGCCGGCTGGGACCCGCTGAACGCGATGATCAAAAACGACCCGACCGCAGATTGGCGCGCTTACGCGCTGCAGAACTCGGACGGCAAATCGACTTCGCTGCAGGAAATGCCGATCGGCTCCATCGCCGTCGTCAAGAAAGGCTTCAAGTATCCGGAAGCGATGGTCAAAATGGTGAACTACGGCTACGCGGTACAATTGGACGATCCGGAAACGGCGGGCGGGGATCCCTATAAAGGCCTGACCATGCCGAACTGGCAGACGCTGCCGGTGCCGATGGCGCTGTGGCGCGCGGATTCGGTCATCTTGGACCACAACGGCATCCTGGCCGCTTCCAAAGGCGAAGAGCTGCCGAAGGTCGGCGCCGCGACGCTGCAAAACTATAAAACGCAAGGCGAGTATTGGGCGAAAGGCGTCGACTGGCTGCGTAAAAACCCGGACTTCTATGGAGAGCCGATCTCCCGGATCTACGGCGTCGACCCGATCATCGAAAACAACATCGAACCGGTATACAGCGAGTACTACGGCGTGACCCGTACGATGGAACAGAAGATGACCAACCTGGATAAACTCGAAATCGATTCGTTCATCAAGATCATCACCGGCGAGAAACCGATCGAATACTTCGACGAGTTCGTCTCCCAATGGAAGAAGCTCGGCGGCGACCAAATCACCAAGGAAGTCAACGACGCCGTGAAGTAACCGCATCCCGCATCGAACATAAGGGCAACGGAGAGAAGCGCTGCGCCGGATCGCATTCGACGGCGCGGCGCTTTCTTTATCCCCGAGGCCAGCGAAAGAGGGTTCGTTCATGAAGGGCAAAATCGCGTTCCACTACCATGTCATGCTGCTCCCCGCGATCGTCATCCTGGGCCTGTTCAGCGTCTACCCGTTGTTCGGGCTGCTGATCGCCTTCGAGGACTTCAAACCTGGCCGGGGCATCTGGCACTCTCCGTTCGTAGGCTGGGACAATTTCCAATACGTCTTCATGCTGCCGGATATCAAGCAGATTTTCTGCAATACGATCTCTATCGCCGTCCTGAAAATCATCTTCACGCAAGTTTTCGCAATCGTCTTCGCCTTGCTGCTGAATGAAGTGAAAAACATGTTTTTCAAAAAAGCGGTGCAGACGATCGTTTATCTTCCGCACTTCATCTCGTGGGTGCTGCTCGGCGGCATCATCATCAACATCCTGTCGCTGGACGGGATCGTGAACACGACGCTGCAGGCTCTCGGAATCCAGCCGATCTTCTTCCTCGGCAGCAACAACTGGTTCCCCGGCGTCATGGTCGGGACGCACGTATGGCAAGAATTCGGCTTTTCCGCGATCGTATATCTCGCGGCGCTGACCGGCATCAATCCGAGCTTGTACGAAGCCGCGGCGATCGACGGCGCGGGACGGTTCCAGAGGCTGCTGCACATCAGCTTGCCTGGCATCGCCGCGACGATCATCCTGCTGCTGACGCTCGACCTGCAGAACGTGCTGAACGCGGGCTTCGAGCAGATTCTGAACCTGTATAACCCGATGGTGTACCAATCGGGCGACATCATCGACACCTACGTCTACCGCGCCGGTCTTCGGGAGCTCCAATACGAGCTGGGTACGGCCGTCGGTTTGCTCAAATCCGCCGTCAGCTTCGTTTTGATCACGATTTCCTATTTCCTGGCGTCCAAATTCGCCAACTACCGGATTTTTTAAGGAGGGACCGGCAATGGTCAAAAGCTACCGGTCTTCCGACCGGATCATCGATATCGTCATCGTCGCGGTCCTTAGCCTGCTCGGTTTGAGCACCTTGCTGCCGCTGATCCACATCGTGGCCGTCTCGTTCAGCGATAAAGCGTCCGTCGCAGGCGGCATGGTCACGTTCTACCCGATCCATGCCACGGTGGTCGCCTATAAAGCCGTCATCTCGGATCACGCGTTCTTCCGCGCGTTCGGCGTATCGATCGAGCGGGTGCTGCTCGGCGGAGCGCTGCAGTTCGTGCTCACGATTCTGACCGCTTACGCCTTGTCTAGGCCGACGTCGGAATTCCGCACCCGCAACGTGTACATGTGGCTGCTCGTGTTCACGATGATTTTCAGCGGCGGCATGATTCCGTTCTACATGACGATCCGCAATCTCCACATGCTCGATACGATGTGGGCGCTCGTCCTGCCGTCCGCCGTTCCGGTGTTCAACGTCGTGGTGCTCATGAACTTCTTCAAAAGCCTGCCGAAGGAGCTTGATGAGGCCGCGCTGATCGACGGCGCCGGACCGTGGTACAGAATGATCGCCTTGTACGTACCGCTTTCCCTGCCGTCTATCGCCACGGTGACCTTGTTCAGCTTGGTCGGCCACTGGAACGCGTTTTTCGACGGCATGCTGCTCATGAACAGCCCGGATAAATATCCGCTCCAAACCTACCTGAACCAGATCATCGTGCAGGCATCGCAGCCGCAGTCCCATTTGACGCCCGACCAAATCAAGCAGCTCGCGAAGCTGTCCGACCGGACCGTGAACTCGGCGAAAATCCTCGTCAGCCTGGTGCCGATCCTGCTGGTTTATCCGTTCCTGCAACGTTATTTCGTGACGGGCATTACGCTCGGATCTGTCAAGGAGTAAATGAGACAAGAGAGAGAAGAGAGACTGTATTCGGAAAGGGAGGGCTTTGGGAAATGAACGGATTCGTCGTCACCGTGGACGGTAAAAGCGGATCGAACGAAGATGGATTTTACCGGGCGAAAGTGACGGAAGCGGAAGGGGAGCAAGGAACCTCCGTGCGTACCGAGTCATTCGTCTCGAACGACGGGGTGTTGGACGTGGAGTCGGTGACGACGCAATACCCGGGCTCCGCGGTCGTGCAGCGGCAGGTGTTCGTAACGAACCGCTCCGGGAGAGACGTACGGATCACCAGAAGCGATCCTTTTCACGTCACGCTGGCGAAGGCTGACTATACGCTCGATTATTTCAAATCGACAAACGGACTGGAGTTCACGCCGAAATCCTTCCCCCTGAGGGGAACCCAGGTGCTGCAATCGACGGCCGGCCGCTCTTCCAAAGGCAGGCACCCGTGGTTCACGCTCCGCGACGGGCAAGGCGGCGTGCTTGCGGCTGCCGTGGCTTGGTCCGGCAACTGGATATTCCGTTTCGAGCCGTTGCAAGGCCAAGGCTACCGCATCACCGGAGGCATGAACGATTGGGCTTTCGCCAAGGTGCTTCGTCCGGGGGAAACGATGGAAAGCGTTCCCGTCTTGTATGCGGTCGTTTCGGAGGGCGGGCTGGATGCGATTTCGGTCGAGTTCGGCCGGTGGGGCAAACGGTTCTGGTATCCCGAAAACGAGCTGTCCCGCAGCGTGCCCGTCGCGTGGAACCATTGGTGGCCCTACGAGGACAACCTCATAAACGAAGATATCTTCAAAGCCAACGCGGACAAAGCCGCGGAACTCGGCATCGAGGTGTGTACGCTGGATGCCGGCTGGTTCGGCGAGCCGGACCCGAACTGCAACGACCATCTCGGCTGGAGCGAAACGGTGGATTGGGTCCTCAAACGCGGGGATTGGCACAAAATCAACACGCTGCGGTTTCCTTCCGGCATCGCGGCGTTGTCCGATTACGTGCATGCCAAGGGAATGAAGTTCGGCATTTGGTGCGAGATCGAAGCGCTTGGCGTCAAGGCCGACGTAAATACGACCCGGCCGGAGTTGCCCGCGAAACGCGACGGTTCCCCGCTCGGCTATATTTGCCTCGGCAATCCGGAAGCCCAAGATTGGGCGTTCGGCGTTCTCGAAAGATTGATCGTCGAGTATAAGGCCGAATGGCTCAAGCTCGATTTCAACCTCGATCCTTGCGCCGGCTGCAACCGCACGGATCACGGACACGGGGAAGGCGACGGGCTTTACGAACACTACAAAGGTTATTACGAGCTGCTGAAGAGGCTGCGCGCCAAGTACCCGGAGGTGTATCTCGAAAATTGCTCTTCCGGCGGGCTGCGCATCGATCTCGGCTTGGCCCGGCACACGCACGGGGCATTCCTGAGCGATCCCGATTTCACGCGGCACCATCTGCAGCTGTTCTGGGGAGCGACGATGATGCTGCATCCGTCCGCGTGTTTCCATTTCACGTGGTCGCAGAACGTCGTGCATTACGCCAGCAACGTGGACAAAGATCCGATCAAGCCGGACATGGCGCGGCATAAGTTCGACCATATCATTCGCGCGAATATGCTGAACGGGTTCGGCGTCTCCTATCGGCTGCCGGAGCTGCCGGATTGGGCGGAAGCCCGCCTCGGGGAACTGATCGCGTTCTTCAAAGGGACGATGAGGCGATTCGTCGGGCAAGCCGACATGCACCGTTTGACGGACCAGACGGAGAGATGGGGCGGCGGCGATTCCTGGAACGCCTATCTGTACGTCATGGAAGGCGCCGAAGAGGCGATGCTGTGCGCGTTCCGGCTGGCCGGCGGGGAAGCCGAGCGGCGGATCCGCTTGACTGGGTTGGATGCGTCGGCGACCTATGCAATCAGCTGGACGGACAGCGGGCGCGTCATGGAGGAAAGCGGC
This sequence comes from Cohnella candidum, assembly GCF_003713065.1. NCBI lineage: Bacteria > Bacillati > Bacillota > Bacilli > Caryophanales > Paenibacillaceae > Cohnella > Cohnella candida. The sequence continues at coordinate 1,522,924 of NZ_CP033433.1, forward strand.
CGCGCGCTGATGGAGGAAGGGCTGCTTTTCGAGGGGTTGGAGGAAGAATCGTCGGACGTGCTGCTGCTTCGCAAGAAGGGCTGACACGGAACACGAACACGGCAGACGAACGGGCAGAGGAGAGAAACCGCATGAAAATTACCGAAGTGGAAGCCATTTACCTGAAAATTCCCGACCTGGACGCGACCAAATGCGACGGCACCCAAGATACGCTGCTGATCCGGATCCATACCGATGAAGGCATCACCGGCGTCGGAGAAGTGGATTCCGTGCCGCTCGTCGCGAAGGCGGCGATCGACGCGCCTCCTTCTCATTCGATCGCGACGGGACTGCGCAGCCTGCTGATCGGCGAAAATCCGCTGGAGGTCGAGCGGCTCTGGGAGAAGATGTACAAGGGCACGATCTATTTCGGCCGTACCGGCCCCGCCGTGCACGCGATCAGCGGCATCGACATGGCGCTGTGGGACATCATCGGCAAACGCGCGGGCGTTCCGGTGTCCGAAGCGGTGGGCGGAACGTATCACAAGAAGCTGAAAGCCTACGCCAGCTCGCTCATGCCGGACACGATCGAGGAAGCGGCGGCTCTTGCCGAGCGCTATGCCGGCCAAGGCTATAAGGCGATGAAGTTCGGCTGGGGACCGATCGGCCGCAGCGCGCGATTCGACGAGGAGCAAATCCGCGTCATCCGCGAAACGGTAGGGCCGGATATCGACGTCATGATCGACGCCGGCTTGGCTTGGGATTTGAAAGGCGCTCTTCGCATGGCGGAAGTATACGAGAAATACGGCGTGTTCTGGCTGGAGGAGCCGCTGCATCCGGATAACCTTGCGGGGTACCGGGAGCTGGCCGACCGGACCAGCCTCTATATTGCGGGCGGAGAACAGGAGAGCGGTTGCTTGGCGTTCCGCCGATTGCTGGACGAAGGGCATCTGGACATCATCCAGCCCGACCTCGGCCGCTGCGGCGGCATCACGGAAGGCCGCCGGATCGCCCACCTGGCGCACGAGAGACATAAGAAAGTGGTGCCGCATGCGTTCAAAACCGGCGTCCTGGTGGCGGCCAGCACGCATTTCGCCGCTTCGATCCCCGAAGGCTTCCTGATCGAGCATACGGTTTCCGTTTCTCCGCTGACCCGGGATCTGGTGCCGGAACCGATCGTGTTCAAGGACGGATACGTGCATGTGCCGGACCGTCCGGGCTTGGGCGTAACGGTAGATGAAGAGGTCATCGAAAAATACCGCGTGAAGTAATCGGAAGAACGGACGGTCGGAAGGAGGCAACGCGATGGAACGCGGATTACGCAGGTTCGAAGGCAAGACGGCCGTCGTGACCGGCGGCGCGACGGGAGTCGGTTTCGCCACGGCGCGACGGCTGGCGGAGGAAGGTGCGTCCGTCGTCATCGCCGGCCGGCGCTCGGACGTCGGCCGCGAAGCGGAGGAAACGCTGAAGAAGGCAGGTCTTGCGGCGGTGTTCGTGCAGGCGGACGTGGCGGACGAAGCGCAAGTGAGGTTTCTGATGGACGAGGCGGTTCGCGCCTTCGGACGCATCGACGTCTTGGTGAACAACGCGGCGGCTTTCACGCCGGGCAGGTTCATGGAGACGTCCTGGCAGGATTGGCGGAAGGTGTTCGACGTCATTCTGAACGGCGCTTATTTCTGCACGAAGGAAGCCGCCCGCCGTATGATCGAGCAAGGCGGCGGCGGGCGGATCGTTAACGTATCGTCGATCAACTCGACGCGGGCGCTCGAGGAATCCTCCCATTACAACGCCGCCAAAGGCGCGCTGGATCAACTCACCCGCAATACATCCTTGGAGTTGATCGATCATGGCATCCGCGTCAACTCCGTCGCGCTGGGCTTCATCGACACGCCCATGTCGATCGTCGACGGGGTGAAGGAGCATGAAACGGATTGGTTCCGGGACATCTATGTCGCCCGGAAGAAAATCCCGCTCCAGCGGACGGGACAACCGGAGGAAGCGGCGGGCGCGATCGCGTTTCTGGCTTCCGAAGACGCATCGTACATGTGCGGGGCGGTCGTCGCGGTCGACGGCGGTTTATCCATCACGTTCTAAGGAGGCTGCGGCATCTTGAAAGCTCTCATCTACGAAGGCCCGTCCGTCATGAACGTCCGGGAGACGGAAACCCCGGTTCCGGACGAGCACGAAATCCTGATCCGCGTCGCCTATTCGGGTATTTGCGGATCGGAGCTCAGCGGCTTCCTGGGCAAAAATTCACTGCGCAAATCTCCCATGGTTTTCGGTCACGAGTTTTCCGGTACGATTACGGCAATGGGGAGCCGCGCGGCGGCCGAGGGCCGTTGGTCCGTCGGCGACCGCGTGACGGCCAACCCGCTCGTCACTTGCGGTCGCTGCGAGAAGTGCCTGAGCGGCAGGCAGCAGCTTTGCGGCGAACGTAAGCTGCTGTCCGCGGCGTTGCCCGGCAGCAACGCGGAGTACGTGAAAATCCCCGCATCCTTCGTGTTCCGCGTGCCCGACGGGCTGTCCCTCCGGGAAGCCGCGCTGACGGAGCCCGTCGCATGTGCCGTCCGCGCGGCCGAACTGGCGGACGCGAAGCCCATGCATACGGCGCTCATCATCGGCATGGGACCGATTGGGCTGCTTACTCTGCAGGCGGTCACGCAATACGGCGTACGGAAAATCATCGCCGTTGACATGAACCGCGACCGGCTCGCGCTGGCTGAGCGCCTCGGCGCTTCAGACGTGATCTGCCCGGCGGATACGGATCCGCTCGAAGCGGTGCGCGGGTTGACCGGCGGCCGCGGCGTCGACGTCGCCATCGACGCGGTAGGCGCAGCGGTGACGCGCAAGCAGTGCGTGCAAGCGTGCACCCCCGGCGGGCGCGTCGTGCTGACCGGCCTGCATGAAGAGGAGTCGACGCTGCCGGTCAATCTGATCATTCGGAGCGAAGTCCAGCTGACCGGCTCGTTCGCGTACTCGGAGCTCAATTTCCGGACCGCGCTCCGCTGGTTGGCCGAGAAGCGCATCGGATTGCCGGAAGGCATCGTGGAAGCGCCGCTCGAGGAAGGCGCGGCGTGGTTCGACAGACTGATCCGGCAGCCCGGGAACGTATCGAAGGTGCTGCTGACGCCAGGGGAGATCGAAGCATGAAGGCATATGGAGAATGGCAGCAAGCGGGCGAAGGGATTCGCCGCCGGATTCATGCGCCTGGTAAGGGCATCATGAGCATGACCATTGATTTCCGCACAGGCGCCATAGGAGCTGCGCATTCGCATCCGCACGAGCAGATCACGCACGTCATCGACGGGCGGCTGAGGCTCACCGTGGAAGGCGAAGCGTTCGAAATCGGCGCCGGCGAGCAATTGTACGTACCGGGCGGAGCGGTTCACTCGGTCGAAGCTTTGGCCGATACCCTCGTGCTTGAAATTTTCACGCCGCTTCGGGAAGACTTGCTGGCAACGGTGCGGGAACGCTGAGCGGAGGAGGAGAGCGAATGTCTGCGAGGGTCGATACGGATTGGACCTACCGGGGCATCCGGACGGTAATGCTGGAGAACGAATGGCTGAAGGTCGTCCTCATGCCGGAACTCGGCGCGAAAATATGGCAGATCACTTATAAGCCTCGCGGACGGGAACTGCTCTGGAACCATCCGCGGATCAAGCCGAGACCTCTGCCCTTCCATTCGGTGTATGACGATCAGTTTTTCGGCGGCTGGGACGAGTTGTTTCCGAATGACATGCCTGAGACAATAGGAGAAGAAGCTTACCCGGACCACGGGGAAATCTGGACGCTGCCTTGGGAATTCGCGGTCGAGAAATCCGGCCCGGGCGAGGCGGTCGTCCGTCTGTGGACGGAAACGCCGATCAGCCATTGCCGGGTGGAGAAAACGGTCGCGCTCCGGGCGGGGGAAGCGAAGCTTCGCTTCCGCCACCGCATCGAGAATAACGGCGGAAAAGACATGCCTTTTTTATGGAAGCTCCATGCCGCGATGGAGGTCGACGGGCAAACGCGAATCGACCTGCCGGACGCGAAGGTGTACGTCGAGGAATTCGGAGCGCCGCGTATCGGGAAAACGGGGATCTCCTATGATTGGCCCTATGCGGCCGACGAAGAAGGAAACCTTCACGATATGAGACGGGCTCTGCCCGCTTCATCGGGCGCAGCCGAATTCCAGTATGCGATCGGGACGGCGGAAGGCTGGTGCGCGATTACCCATACGCAAGACAAGATCGGGTTCGCATTATCGTACGACAGGCAGCGCTTGCCGAATTGCTGGCTGTTCGCCTCCTACGGCGGTTGGCGGGGACTCAACACCGTTGTGCTGGAGCCCTGCACCGGATTTCCGGTCGGCGTAGGCGAAGGCGTCCGGCAGGGTACGCACCAGGTGCTGAGGCCCGGTGAACCCTTCGAATGCGAAGTGGTCGCGACGGTGTTCGAAGGTTTCGCCGGCGTTGCGAAGGTAGACCAGGACGGCAACGTTACGGGAATGACGCAGGAAGGGGATTAATCCGACATGAAATTGCTTCATTTTATCGCGGATGGAAATACGAAGTTAGGCGTGGCGACGGCGAATGGCGTGCTAGACGTCGAAGCCGCGGCCGCGAAATTCGAAGCAGGCGCTGCAGCGCCTAAAGATGCGCAAGAAGCGATTGCCGGAGGAGAAGAGACGCTGGGACTGCTGAACCGTCTCGTCGAGCAAGCCGCGGCATCAGTCGGGGCGGAGGACGGCGTTTGGATGCGCGAGAATGAATTGACCTGGGCGCCCAGCGTCACGCGTCCAAACAAAATCATTTGCATCGGGCTCAACTATCGCCGGCACGCGGAAGAGACGAACTCTCCGATTCCCGCTTCGCCGATCGTGTTCCACAAATTCAACAATGCATTGGCCGGGCACGGGGATGACGTTTTCCTGCCGAGAACGAGCGTCAAGGTCGACTACGAGGCGGAGCTGGCCATCGTCATCGGCCGCAAAGCCAAATACGTGGCGAAAGAGGACGCACTGGATTATGTTTTCGGATACAGCTCCGCCAACGACTTGTCCGCCCGCGATCTTCAAATGCGTACCTCGCAATGGGCGCTGGGCAAATGCTGCGACGGCTTCGCGCCGCTCGGCCCTTACCTGGTGACGGCCGATGAAGTCGGGAATCCGAACGATTTGCGGATCCGCTGCCTGGTGAACGGGGAAGTGCGCCAGGATTCGAATACGTCCGACATGATCTTCGCCTGCGACGAGATCGTCAGCTACGTTTCCCAGCATATGACACTGGAACCCGGCGACGTCATTCTGACCGGCACGCCGGAGGGCGTCGTCATGGGTTACCCGCCGGAGCGGCAAATCTATCTGAAAGACGGCGATACGGTTACGATCGAGATCGAGAAGCTCGGCTCGCTGACCAACACGATGAAAAACGAGATCGCATGAATAAACGGCGTGTCCCCTGGACGATCCATGGGGCACGCCGTTTTATTCGATTTCACCGTATGAGATCGGCAGCGTATAGCTGCGGTCGTGCATCGTAATTTCAATGCCCACGCCTTTCGCCAAGAGGTCCCGCGTCAAGGTGCCATTCGTCTTGATAAATTCATGGAAGACGGTTTCGCTGTGGGGTTCAAGCCGGAAAGGAGGCTTCCCGTTTCGATCGTCTTTTACGATTTCCACCGCATTCAAGCCCACTGCCTGGCCCACCTTCGCATTCAACCAGACGACGGAAGCGCGGAACGAAACCGCGTCATCGGTCTTGTTCTGGGCAACGGCATAAACCTCCAGCATCTTCTCATGCGCATGCCATCGCACTAAGCTGTTTTGGTACAAGGTAACTTCCTTTTTCGAACCCGTGCAGGCCGAGCCGAACAAGACCAGGATCAAGACGATAATCGAACCTGCCGTAATTTTCAACACCACGCGCCCCCTTCCTCACCCTATTATACAGAAGAAGATGGAAAACTGAGGAACCGCCCCGCGTGAGCCGCGGGGTATTTCGTTTATAGATATACATGGAGATCGAAGAGGAGGGAACGCTCGTGGAACAAACGCTCGTGGAGCAAACCATCGCTCTGTCCGACTGGTGTGAGGAATCGTTAAAGTCGACGGTATCCATTCTCGAGCTGACTTCAGGTGCGGACGATCCGCTGGCCGTGCTGTTCCGGACCGTGCTGGAGGAGCAGAAGAAATCGCTGGAGAACTTAATTCCGGCATTGCGGCAGCCGGACGTGCAACTGTCGGATATCAAGAATGATGCTTCTATCGTTTACCGGGATCACGAGGTCGCGCACGCCAAACTCCGCGCTTGGGTCCGGATGCTCGAATGGAATCGCGATCCCCGGCTTGAACAGTCGAAGAAAGCCGAGAAGCTGTCCTATGAGATCAAATCGGATTTGGAGAAAGCGGCGATCCAGCTTGAACTTCGGTTCGGCTTCGAGGAAGTCAAATACGTCGTTCCCGCTCTCTACAATCCGGAAATGCGATAGGAGGGACATCGAATGGCCTGGGATAGCGAACGCGTCGACAGCAACGTTTACGCCAAAGGGGAGCCCGACCGCTGGGTCTACAGCACCTGCAACATATGCTCGGTCGGATGCGGGTGCCATATTGCCGTAAAAGACAATCAAATCGTGGGAATCCGGGGGAACGCGGCTCACCCGATCAACCGGGGCCGGCTGGGTCCCAAAGGGGAGAATCAATGGTATGCCAATAACAGCCCCGACCGGCTTCGCACGCCGATGATTCGCGGTAAAGACGGCCGGTTGGCTCCCGCGACATGGGAGGAGGCCATGTCCCTGATTGTCTCCAAGGCGCAGGAGGCGCTTCAAACGAAAGGGCGCAACAGCGTGGCGATTTACTCGACGGGACAAGCTTTTCTCGAAGATTATTATACGATCGCGAAAATCGGGCGTGCCGGCTTGCAGACCCATCTGCTGGATGCGAATACGCGCCTCTGCACGGCGACGACGGAATACTGCCTGCTTCAATCGTTCGGCGCGGACGGGTCTCCGGCTTCCTACGACGACATCGACGCCGCCGAAACCCTCATGCTGTTCGGCCACAACATGGCCGAGACGGGGACCGTCCTGTTCGAGCGCATCATGAACCGCAAAAGGAAAACGGGCAAGCCTTACCTGATTGTCGTGGATCCTCGCAAAACGCTGACCGCAAGTGAAGCCGATCTTCATTTGCAGTTATATCCCGGGACGAACGCGGCCCTTATGAACGGGTTAATCCGCATGCTGCTAGACGGCGGATACGTGGACTGGGACTTCATCCATAACCACACGGTCGGCTTCGAACGAATGGCCGAGGAGCTTGCGCCTTGGACCGTGGAAAGCACGGCAACGGTAACCGGCATCCCGGAAGAGCAGCTTCGCCAAGCGGCGCAGCTTCTAGGCACGACGCCTAGCTTGGTGACGACAACGCTTCAAGGGGCTTTCCAGAGCGCGGATGCGACCACGACATGCGTCGCGATCAACAACATGCATTTGCTTCGTGGGCTGATCGGGAAACCGGGCTGCGGGCCGCTCCATATGGCGGGGCAGCCGAGCTCCTCGTCGAACCGCACCGTCGGAGGCGTAGGCACCTATCCGGCGCAGCGCAACAGCAGCAATCCGAAGCACATCGAGGAAACGGCGAAGCTGTGGAATGTCGACCCGCACAAGCTGCCGATCGGGCCGGAGAAAGGTATCGAGGAAATCATCGATCTGATGGAGCAGGACAAGGTCAGCCTGTTCTGGAATATCGGAACGAATCCGATGGTTTCCCTGCCGAACCGCCTGCGGGCGAAAGCCGCGTTCGAAAAAACGTTCGTGGTCGTGCAAGATCCGTTTCTGACGGAAACGTCTGCGGTCGCGGATGTCGTGCTTCCGGCTGCGCTGTGGGGCGAAAAGGAAGGCACGATGGAAAACGCGGACCGCATGATCAATTTGCTGCGAAAAGCCGTCGAACCGCCGGAAGGCGTGAGGTCGGATTTCGACATTCTCCTCGACTTCGCGGCGCGCATGGACTTCCGGGATAAAGACGGCCGACCGCTGATCTCTTATACGACGCCGGAGCAATGTTTTGAGGAATGGAAGGAAGTCTCGCGGGGAAGGCCTTGCGAAATGACCGGGATCACCTACGAGAAACTGGAACGGCTGAACGGCTTGCGCTGGCCGGTAACGGATCGGTCTCCGGAGGGCACTCCGCGGCTGTATGCCGATTTCCGGTTTTCCACCGATCTTCAAACCGCACAGAGCTATACGAAGGACCAGCTGACCGGCCGGAATCTGACCGAGCAGGAATACAAAGCGATCGGGGCGAACGGCAAAGCGATATTGCAGCCGACGCGTTATCTTCCCCCGGTGGAGCAGCCGACCTCGGAGTACCCGATGTGGCTTACGACCGGCCGGCTGGTCTGGCATTGGCATACCCGCACGAAGACGGGGCGTGCTCCCCTGCTCCAAGGCATCGCGCCGAAGGCTTACGCGGAAATCCATGAAGAAGACGCATCGGCGTTAGGATTGATTCCCGGGCAGATGGTACGCGTCGTATCCCCCCGGGGAGAGATCGAGGTGCCGGTCCGGCCGGGCAGGGTCGTACAGAAAGGGCTGATATTCGTTCCGTTCCATTATGGGAGTTGGGAAGGACGGGAAGCCGCGAACGAGATCACGGCCGATTTTACGGATCCCTTGTCGAAGCAGCCGATGTTCAAGCAGTCCAAGTGCCGGGTGGAACCGCTTTTCAACCGAATGGGAGACGGGGTAGACGAGCCGGCATACGCGACGACGATCTCGTCCGAGCTGCCGCCTATTCCTTCTTACATGCCGTATCGGGAAAAGGCGGCAACACGGGAATAAACGACTGTGCCTTTGAGAAAGCCTCCGATAATCGGGGGCTTTTTTCCTGCGGTCAGTTGATCGTATATCCGGCATGTGCCGCGTATGATGGTGATGAAAGAGGTGAAAACGGGGAGGATGGTGCGTTTCATGACGAACGAGGAGAGGTCCGCGGTGAATGCCCGCAAGTTCGTAACCGGTTGTGCCGAGGGGCCTGGGCCGCGAACTAAGGAGCTTATCGCAAGGAGACGCCAGGCGGTCGCACAAGGGGTAAGCAACAACCATCCTCTCTTCGTGCAGAAGGCGGAAGGAGCGATAATCGAGGATGTGGACGGAAACCGGTACCTGGATTTCGCCGGCGCGATCGGCACGGTCAATGCCGGGCATTGTCCGCCCGAAGTGGTGGAAGCCGTTCGCAAGCAGCTCGATGCCTTCCTTCACACTTGTTTTCATGTCGGCATGTATGAGCCCTATGTAACGCTCGCGGAGAAACTGGCGGAAATCACGCCCGGATCGTTCGCGAAAAAGGCGATGTTCATGAACAGCGGCGCCGAAGCGGTGGAGAATGCGGTGAAGATCGCCCGCAAATATACGGGGAAACCGGGCATCGTGTCCTTTACCCGGGGGTTCCATGGACGCACGCTGCTGGGCATGTCGCTGACAAGTAAGGTGAAGCCTTATAAGTTCCAGATGGGACCCTTCGCGCCTTCCACGTATAAAGCGCAGTTTCCTTATCCGTTCTACAGACCCTCTTCCATGACGGAAGAGCAATACTCGGCGTATTGCGTGAGCCGGTTCGAAGATTTCCTGCTGACGGAGGCGGCTCCGGAGGAGATCGCGGCCGTCATTATGGAACCGGTGCAAGGAGAAGGGGGCTTCATCGTTCCGCCGGCATCATTCGTCCAAGGAATTTTCCGAATTTGCCGCGCCCATGGTATTCTGTTTATCGCCGACGAAATCCAGACCGGATTCGGACGTACCGGCGAGATGTTCGCCAGCACGATTTTCGGCATCGAACCCGACCTGATGACGCTCTCCAAGTCGCTGGCGGCGGGATTCCCGATCAGCGCGGTCGTGGGCAGAGCGGAAATCATGGACGCCCCGAATCCGGGCGAAATCGGCGGAACTTACGGCGGAAGCCCGCTCGGATGCGTCGCCGCGCTTGCGGTCATCGAGAAGATGGAGCGGGAAAACTTGCCGGCGCGGGCACGAGTGATCGGTGAGACGATCCGCGGTTATTTCGACGCGTTGAAGCCGCAGTATCCGTGTGTCGGAGAAGTAAGAGGTTTGGGCGCCATGTGCGCCATCGAAATCGTCGACCCGGAAACGGGCAAACCCGGCAAAGAGCTGGCGGCGCAGATTATACGGGCGAGTTTCGCCAAAGGGGTCGTGCTGCTCAGCGCAGGCGTGCACGGCAACGTCATCCGGTTCCTTATGCCGCTCGTCATCACGGACGATCAACTGCGGGAGGGACTTGAGATTATCGGCGAAGCGCTGGCCGAGTCGAGCCGCAACTGACAGGGGGAAGAACATCATGAAAAAACATTTATATATCGACGGACAATGGATAGAAGCCGAAACGTATGTCACCTTGTTTTCTCCTTACGACGGACGGGCGATCGCCGAAGTCCCTTCCGCGAACGAACGGGAGGTGGATGCGGCGATCTCGGCGGCCGAACGCGCCAAACCGGCGATGAGGCAGATGCCCGCCCATCGGCGCGCCGCCATTTTGGAGAAACTCGCCGCCTTGCTGCAGGAACGCAGAGAGGAAGCGGCCCTCATCATTGCACGGGAGGCGGCAAAACCGCTCAAGACGGCCCTCGCTGAGGTAGACCGAACCGTACAGACCTATAAATTCGCTGCGGAAGAAGCAAAGCGGATCCAAGGAGAAACCATCCCGCTGGACGCCGCCCCGGGAGGAGAAAACCGAATCGGCTATACGATCCGGGAACCCCTCGGTGTCGTCGCCGCGATTACGCCGTTTAATTTCCCGATGAACCTGGTCGCCCATAAGGTCGGTCCGGCGATCGCTTCGGGCAACACGGTCGTGCTGAAGCCGGCCAACCAGACGCCGCTGTCCGCTTACTTCATCGGCGAGCTGCTGGAGGAAGCGGGACTTCCGGCCGGTGCGCTGAACATCGTGTCCGGCAGCGGCAGAGCGATCGGCGACTTGCTCGTGACGGACCCGAGAATAGCCAAGATCACGTTCACCGGAAGCCCGGAAGTCGGCGTTTCGATCCGGGCGAAAGCCGGTCTGAAACGCGTCACGCTGGAACTCGGATCGAACTCCGCGCTGATCGTGGACGATCACGTGAACTTGGACTCGATCATCGCCCGTTGCGTGACGGGTGCTTATTCCTATCAAGGACAAGTGTGCATTTCTCTGCAAAGGATTTATGTCGTGGGGAACAAATTCGAGGAGTTCGCAGCGAAGTTCATTGCCGTTGCGGGCCAGCTCAAGTTAGGCGATCCGCTTGATCCGGCCACCGACGTGTCCGCGCTTATCACGAAAAAAGACGTGGAACGTTCTCTCGAGTGGATTGAAGAAGCGAAGGAGCACGGCGCGGAAGTCGCGTTAGGCGGCTTTGCGGAAGGCGGAATGCTGCATCCCACGGTGCTGCTGAACGTGAGTCCTCACGCCTCGGTGTCCTGCAAGGAGGCCTTCGCCCCGATCGTGCTGATCAACAAAGCGGAATCGGTCGAGGAAGCGGTCGAATTCGTGAACGATTCGGACTTCGGCCTCCAAGCCGGCATTTACACGAATGACATCCATACGGCATTAAATGCGGCCGAGCGTCTGCAGGTCGGCGGCGTCATGGTCAACGACATTCCGACCTTCCGCGTGGACCAGATGCCGTACGGCGGCGTGAAGAACAGCGGCATGGGCCGGGAAGGCGTGAAGTACGCCATCGAGGAAATGACGGAATTGAAGCTGATCGTTATCAATCGTAATTAAAAAGCAAGGCTGCCGAGCGCTTCTGCTTGTTCGGCAGCCCTTTTGCTTTTCATTCACTTGTTTCCCGGTGCAGGCATATCGACCCCGCGCACGCGGTGACTGTGCCCGTCATCCGTCGTCGTGTGGAAGTCGTAGTAATGCACGTGCATGCCGTTCCCGACCGGGATGGCCGGACTGGAATAAGCTTTGTAGGCGTGCTTATGCCCGTGCTCAAACACCACGTAACCTTCCGTGTAGTGGATGTGACTGCCGTCCTCGGTCGGAATCGGGGGAGAAGTAACATCGAGACATTGATGCACGTGTCCGTCCGCAACGGAAGTGTAATCTACGGACCCGTGGTTATGATTCGGAACGAATCCGGAAACGAAATCATCCTTCGAAATTTTCAATGGGAGCACCTGCCCTTGGGTTTTTACCCCAATATATTCCTCTGTAAGATGTCCGCGTTAACGCCTAATTTCTCGATAAAAACTGGATTATCGCAATCTTCACAGCATCTTGACAAAAACCAGCGAAAATCTCGGTATCGATTCCTTATACTCATTCGAGGGAGGGAACGAAATGCGGAGCAGATTCGAATGGTTTTTAACCGCAGGAGGATTGCTGTGGATCGCATTGTGGACGGCGCATACGATCGCGCACGGACCGCTGAACCCTGCCCCGGAAACAGGGCGGTTCCTTGGCAGATCCTCCATGTACTATGCGACATGGTCGATGTTCCTGTCTCCCGTGCCCTTATCGGTCGGGTGGGCAGGGCTGCATCGATATGCCCAAGGCAGATGGAAAGGTACTAGAACGGCAGGTAGCCTTGTTGGCTTTGCAGGACTTCTTGTCACCTTCATTGCCGGTTGCTGCGGGATGTTCGCTATCGTCCGGGATGGAGCGGCCAACGCCGATTTCGGATCCGTTTGGACCATCAACGCTGTTGGGCAATTATTATTGTTAGCGGGCACGCTTGTGTTCGGCATCGGACTCGCAAGGGTGTCGAATTTCAACCGGATCTTGAAATTTATCCCGTTAACGGTTGCGTTGTCGATTCCTGTGATCAGCTATTTGCGGCAGCCGGGCTCCCCGCTGCTGGAGATGGGACCTGCCATCGGGTACGTCCTTCTAGAGAGCCTGGGCGCCTTGTTTGGGATTTGCTGGATCGTGCTCGGGATCGCGGTTTGGCGTTTTAGGGAATAATTCTGGCGGTCGCCGAAACGTCACCTCATCGCAAGGTGGCGATTTTTTTATGGCTTTTGTGTAAAGTTTTATTGACATGCTGTATTGTTTTAATTACATTATGTACAGAATAACATACTTACCTAAGTCCCCAAGGAGCTGAAAATGATATTGATTACCCAAGAGTCCGCAAAATCCGGTTCGGCGAAATGGCTCGTCGCCGCATTGCTGTTGCTCAGCATCGTACCATTGGCCGCCGGTGCCGTTCGCCTGGTCCAACTGGCCGGCGGCGCCGAAATTACGCCGGCTAACGCACGTTTTTTTGCTTCGCCCGCGCCGGTCGTGCTGCATATCGTGAGCGCCAGTGTGTTCGCGATTTTGGGTCCTTTCCAATTCGCCCCCCGTTTCCGGCGGCGAAGGCCGGCACGGCATCGCGTCATGGGGAGACTGCTGGTTCCATGCGGTCTTCTGGTCGGGCTTTCAGGGCTGTGGATGACGGTGTTTTACCCCCGCCCTGAGGGTACAGGCGAACTTCTCTATGTGCTGAGGCTCCTGTTCGGTACGGCTATGTTGGTGTCCATGTTTCTCGGTTTTACGACGATCCGGCGGGGAGATGTCATTCGGCACCGCGCATGGATGATGCGAGGTTACGCGATCGGGATGGGCGCGGGGACGCAGGTGTTCACCCAGTTGGCCGGGACGTTGATCTTCGGACAACCGAACGAGCTCAGCGGAGCGCTGTTCATGGGAGCCGGCTGGGTGATCAATCTTACCGTGGCAGAATGGGCGATACGCAAGAGGAGGACGAGAGGATGAAAGCAATCGTATACGAGAGGTACGGACCGCCGGAGGTCCTGCGGCTGCAGGACGTCGCCAAACCCGTCCCCAAAGACGATGAAATCCTGATTCGGGTACATGCGGCAACCGCTGCTGCGGGGGATTGGCGAATGCGCAAGGCGGATCCTTTTCTCGCGCGTCTATTCAACGGTTTGTGGAGACCGAAACGCGTTCGGATTCTCGGGTTTGAATTGGCAGGCATCGTCGAGGCTACGGGCAGCCGAGTGACTCGATTCAAACCTGGAGACGCCGTCTATGCCGCCTGTGGAAACGGCTTCGGCGCCTACGCCGAATACAAATGCCTGCCGGAGACCGGTGCCGTTGCTCTTATGCCGGTGAACACGACGTTCGAGGAAGCGGCTGCCGTTCCGGTCGGGGCATGTACGGCCCTGTATTTTCTGCGGAAAGGCCAGATCCAACCAGGCAAACGCGTACTCGTTTATGGGGCTTCAGGCAGCGTCGGGACGTATGCCGTGCAGCTTGCCAAGCATTTCGGCGCGGAAGTGACCGGCGTATGCAGCACCTCAAACGTGGAACTGGTCCAATCGCTGGGTGCCGACCAAGTCATCGATTATACGAAAGAGCAGCTCTCGGAAGACGGTCCGGCCTACGATATCATTTTCGATACGGTGGGGAAGAGCCCGCTTGAGATTTGCGCAAAGCGGCTTACGCAGAGCGGCATCTACCTCAGCGCATTCCATGTGAGTCTATCAGCGATGATGCGAGGGTTACGGATTCGCTCCCGAACGGGCAAGAAGGTCATCGGCGGATCGATGAAAGAAAACGCGGAGGACTTATCCTATTTAAAAAATCTGATCGAGGAAGGCGCGCTGCGCGCAGTCATCGACCGCAGATATCCGTTGGAGCAAGCCGCAGAGGCCCACCGCTACGTGGAGCAGGGCCACAAGAAAGGGAACGTCGTCCTCACCGTACGGAGTTAATAATCGTCGTGATCTTCATCATCGCGGGATGCATCATCGTTCGGCCGAAACCGGGATCAACGAAGCCCGCCGGCGGCGGTTCAACCAGACCAACGTCATTGCGATAACCGTGAGAATAATCCCAAGGACCCTGAAACCCGCAAAGTTGAATTTGCCGCCCATGACGATGCCGATCAACAACGAAGACAGTATCGTGCCTATATATCTTGATGTATTGAACAGTCCCGAGGCCACGCCGATGATTTCTTTCGGCGAACTGTTGAACATAGCCGCTTGCATGGCGACATTGTTTAACCCGTTGCTCACTCCGAATGCAGCCAGGGCCACACAAACGCTGAACACAGGTGAAGAGGGATGCAAGAACACGATCCAAACGGAACCGAATGTCATCAATATCGCGGACGTGAACTGCGCCGGCCGGGGCCCCGATTTCTCTATCCATCGTCCCGCGAACGGAGAAGCGGCAAGCGAACACAAGCCTAAACTGAGCATGAGAATCCCCGTATCGAATTCGTTGACATGACGGACCGTTTGCAAATAGGATGGAAGCCCGAAAAAGAGCGAGTAATAGAGGACGTTTACGAGCATGAATTCGACATTGACCCGAGTCATTGCCGGATACCGGGCGAAGGTGCGCAGAGGGATGAAGGGCGACGCTGATTTTAACTCATGCCTTACGAAAGCAACAAGGAGAACGGCGCCGGTCAGGAAGGCGATGACATGCAGCGGCGTCACATTTCCGGAGGATTTCGCGGCCAGTATTCCGATGAGGAGGGCTACCAGGCCCGTCGTGAAAAGCAGGATGCCTGTCATATCCATCCGTGTCATCCATTGGCGAGGCGTCATGCGGCTTGCCATGGTCGTGACCGGTTCGTCCTTGGGAATCGTCAACCAAGCGAGCAGGAAACTGGCCGCCACAAAAGGGAGGTTGACGATAAAGATCGCACGCCAATCCCACCCGTGGATCAAAATGCCGCCCATAAAGGGTCCGAATGCGGCTGCTCCCGATAGGAAGATGGACAAGACCGACAGCGCAGTCGATTGCTTCTCCGTGATGTGAATTCTTACGATGGCCATCCCTACAGCTACCATCATGCTCGTTCCGATGGATTGCAAGATTCTGAACAATACAAGCCATCCAAAGCTCGGTGACAGCGGAGCGACACATGAAGCTAACAACGCTGTCGTGAGTCCGAGGAGAAAGATCTTTCGGCGGCCGAATAAATCGCTCGCTTTGCCCATGACCGGCTGCGCGACGGCACTCGCAATATAGAAAGAAATGATGATCCAAGATACCGCCGTAAAGTCCAAATGAAAGGCATGCTGCAACTCCGGAATGGCCACGGAAACCATGGAAGAATTCAATGGGTTCAACAGAATTCCCAATCCTACCGAAATCATCAACCACCAACTGCGTCTTCCCATTTTTGATTCCTCCCAGAAGTTCTTGAAGTCATCATAATGGAATCCGTTTATTTACTCCAACGCATTTCATGTTATGATTTCATTGACTTGAAGGAATGAACGGGTGGGGAGAGGCGCTATGGAACTTCTTCAATTGCAATATTTTCTCGAGGTCGCCAGATTAGAGCATGTGACGGAAGCGGCGAAAAGCCTGCACGTGACCCAATCGTCGCTGAGCAAAACGATTCAACGGTTGGAGGAGGATTTAGGGGTCCCTCTGTTCGATCGAGTAGGAAGGAAACTGCGGTTAAATGAGTTCGGAGGGCAATTTCTTCGCCGCGCGGAAAGAGCTCTATTCGAATTGGAGCAGGGGCGGCAGGAGCTGCGCGACTTGTCGGGTCCTGAGCACGGCACGCTTAAGCTGGCTGTGGGTACGGCAGGAGCGTTGCCCCAAATCCTTCGGGAGTTCCGCCAAAAAAGACCTCAAATCCAATTTCAAGTGCAAATGCTGAACATCCAGGAAATGCTGGCGCTTCTTCATCGGGGAGAGGTCGATTTCTGTTTGTCTTCTCCTCCGATCCGAGAGGAGGACATCGAATGCCGGATCGTGTTCGTAGATCCGATTCTCGTAGCCGTCCCCATGGGACATCGATTGGCGAACAGAAACCGCGTGTCCTTCACGGAGCTCAAAGATGAATGGTTTGTCGGGGTCAAGAAAGGTCACGGTACGCGTGATTTGGTGGATTCCGTATGCCGGTCGTCCGGATTCGAACCTCAATACGTGTTCGAAGGAAATGAGCCTGCCAGGTTAAGCGCCTTGGTTGAAGCCGGAATCGGCCTCTCTTTCATTCCAAGCACTTCCGTGAATCCACGGGAAAATGTCCGGTATCTCGAAGTCGAGGAACGCGAGTTGATACGGGAAATCGCTCTGCTATGGCACAAGAGCCGCTACCTTTCACGGGCTGCGCAGGAATTCCGAGAAGTGGTCATCGACTATTTCGCGTCCCTGCCGAAGGTAAACCGCTGATTGTGTCAATAAATGTCAGAGGAAGCATCTTAGGTCCCGTTTTTTTCGTGTGACAGTCAACTGGAAATTGGTGACAGCGGTAACTGGTCATGTTACTTTCCCAAACGGTACATTGGCACTGTCGAGAAGAAACGGACAGAGAAGAACATAGGTTCATCCTGTTGTTTTTTCTCGCAATATACCGTAAAGGGGACCTAATGATGTCCAGCAAACAAGAACCGATGATCAAGCTTCAACCCGGCGGCACGGCTCCGATTATCAGCTACAACGTGCCCGAACCCACCACTTACAGCGGAAGGAACTTTATCGACCTGCAGTTTCCGGACAGCTACTTTAAGCCCAGCACAAGCGCGAACTCGCTGAGGTCTATGGCGGCGGAAGGGGAGCGCGCCGCTGCCGTAACGCAGCCATCCGCTGCTCAGGAAATGAGCGGAGCCGAAATCTTGAAATCGGTGGCCGCGATTTATCCGGAAGAACGGATCAGCCCGCGCCTGGCCAAGCTTACCGAAGAAGAAGTGCTCCGCATGGAGGCGGCAGGCAAGAAGCTGAACTTGTATAAATCGATGACCGGAGCGTTGACGTACAACTTTATCGACGCTTCTTCCATCGGCGACGAAACTGCGCTCTCCGCCGACACGCACTCCGCGACCAATGCGGGATTGGCGAGGCTAGCCGTCGCGCAACCGGATGGGGATACGCCTCCGATCGCAAATCTCATGATGGATGACGGCGATGGCGGTGGCGGTGATCCACTCCCCGAGCCTATTGTCGTATCCGTTGCCATCACGTCTCCGGCCGCGAACGCGACGATCAACGGTCCGTACACCGGTGCGGTGTTCAACGTTACCGGCTATGCCTCCAACAGCGGAGACGGTTCGATCTCCCAAGTGCAAGTGAAAGTCGGTGCCGGCACGTACCAAAACGCTCAATTAAACGACGATGGAAGCTGGGTGCTCCCCAACGTCACCGTGAACGTGGACGGAACGCTTTCGATTTCAGCGAAGGCCTACCACTCGTTCGGAACCAAAACCGCCACCCGTACGATCAGCGTCACCGTAGCTCTCGCAGCGGCTCCCGACATTACGCTGCCCACGGTTGCGATCACTTCGCCGACGCCGGGAAAATACTTCAAAACGGATGGCGCATCCATGATCAGCGTTACCGTGGAAGGGACGGCCTCGGACAATCGATCGGTCTCCAAAGTGGAGATTTCGCTCGATAACGGAGCATTCGTGACGGCCGACAGCACGAACGGCTGGGCGAATTGGAAGAAGACGCTTTCCGTCGCGCCCGGCAATCATACCTTGTCCGTTAAGTGCACCGACGGAGCCGGCAACGCCGGGACGGCCAGCCAAACCTTCTCCGTCGACGCGGCTCCGCCGAGCTTGAATATTTCCACGCCGCTGCAGAACGCGCAGATCGCCGGCACGAATTCGAACGGCGCGGTCATCGAAGTGACGGGAACGGCTTCGGACGCAAGCGGCATCAAACAGGTAGAAGTGTCGCTCGATCTGAATCCCATGTTCGTCCGCGCGACGCCGAAAGCGACGGGGGACTGGTCGACGTGGAAGGCGTCGATTCCGACGAAGGAACCCGGCATTCATATCATCACGGTTCGTTGCACTGACCTCGCGGATAATGTCATCGAGAAGTCGGTTTCGGTGAACGTCACGATTTTGCCGGAAGTGAGCTCCAGGCTCAAACGCATCATTTTGGTCGAGTCGTACCGGTTGTCTTCCTTCCTCGGCAATTACGGCGCCGGACGTACGCTGAAGACGTTCACGCTGCTACCCGGCGAGAAGACGAAAATCAGCATCCGCTCTTATACGCAGAAGGAAGAGACCTTCAAAGAAGCCTCGACGATCGTCGATTCGGTGACCGACGAAATCGCCGACGAATTCGAGAAATCGATGGGCAACGAGCAGACGGATAAGAAAAATTACGACGAGAGCTTCAAGTACAGCGTGAACGCGGAAGCCAGCGCAAGCTGGGGTTGGGGCAGCGCGTCGGTCAGCGCAGGCGTGAGCGGCGGAACGAATGCGGCACGCGAGCAATTCGCCCGCAACATTGCGAACAGTACGCACAAGCACATCGCCAAGGCGTCTTCTCGCCGTTCCATGGAGGTCAACACGAGTTACGAAGTGAAGACGACGTCGGGAGAAGAAACGTCGATCGTCCGCGAAATCGAGAACATCAACGTCGGCCGCTCGCTCAACTTCGTTTTCCGCCAAATGAACCAAGAATTCATTACGCTGCTTCATCTCGTCGATTTGCGCATCGGATTTTTCAAAGTCGATATCGTGAATGGAGCGGAGAAGTACACGTACAAGGAAGTCACGCTGCCGCAGCTGGACGCGCTGCTCGCGGAGATTGTCATTCCCGAGAAGCGTAACGAGGTTCGCAATTCGATCATCAATCAGCTGATGAATATTTTCGATTACCAAGACCGCCATCACCGGTTCGTGGAGGACAAGCCGTTCAAGGACGTGAATGGCAATGACATTCCGCTGTCCAACTATTTGAGGGTCAAAAAGGATTATGTCTCCACCTATAACGACGACGCCAGCGGGACGCATATCTCCGTGCCGGGCATCATCTTGGCGGCGAACCGCCACGTACTACGGACCGAAGGCGTCATGGTGGAGGCGCTCTTGGGGCAAGGAGAGGCGCTGGATCCGTACTCGCGCGGCTTGCAAACCGAAACGGTCCGCGAGAAGTCGCTCCGGAACGAACTGCTCGAACGGGAAATCAAGATGAAGCAAATGGCGCTCGATATCCTCGAATCGCGCGACGAATTTGCCGCCAAGCTCTTCGGCCTCATCAACACGCCGCCGGCCGCCGAGGAGGAAGAAACCGAAAGCACCGCCTCTTCGGATAGCAGCCGGGTTTTGAACGGAGTAAGATCCTAAGCGCCGGGTCGGGGAGCGAATGCCATGAACAATGCCCTGAAAAACAGCGGCCGTTTATCGAATACGGAGGCCCTATCCAGCAGCAAATCTCTCATCAGTGACGATTTGCAGCGAATTAATGAAAAGGCACGCGTATCGACAGCCGATATCGAAAGTGCCGTCGCGCTCATCGAGCAGTCGTTTGCCATCCAACAGGAACGGATTCAAATCGTCGCGGATGCGGCGGTCCTTGCCGTCGAACAAGTACAAGACAAACGGCTGGAGATGTCGGAAAAAGGAAAGAGCGTCACAATCGAAGACGTCATTTTCGACATGCTGACGTTGTACTTATGGGAGGTGGGGTTGATCGGCCATGTGCTGCAGCCCCTCGTCAAGGAAGTAACGCAGGCGATCTGCACCCGTTCCCTAAGATACAGCGCCGTTTACAATCAACTATCCAAGTCCGATTACGGTGCTCAATTCATCGGTTATGCCCGCCAGGAGGAAAACGGCAAACAACTGCTGAAGGAAATTATTGCGGCTCACGTCGGGAACGCGAAGCAATTTAAAAGCGAAGAATTCGCGATCTTCAGCCAGGAAGCGCGGCAACTGATCGCAAACGCGCCCGATCTCGTCTGGAAGAAAGCGACCGGCGAAGTGGCCAAGTGGAAGGATCTGAAGAAAAAGGTGAAGGAAACGAAGTTGGAGATGACCGATACGCCGGGCGTTTCGATGCTGAAGGCCGCCCAATCATACGTCAGCTCCCACCGCTTCGCGTTGAAACTGCAGCAGGCGAAAATCGTTTCGTTGATCCGTTCCCAGCCGACTATGACCGTCAAAGAGCTGAAAGATCTGACTTCCTTCTTCGCGATCGAAGAGTTGCCGGAAACGACGTTCATTCGTGACCAGTACCAATGGACGTTCGAAATGATCATTTGGGCAAGGCTCTACGGATTCACCAAGGATCCGGCCACCTCGCCCAAGATCCCGACCGATTCGAACGATGGATTCACAGGAATACGCAAAGAATTGACGGATTACTGGTTAGCCCGCTTTCACGAGGTGTTAGTTTCCTACATGAGGGGATATATGCAATACTATGATCAGTTTACCTATGTAGGTAAAGTTACGACACTTCGAAACTACTTCAATCTCATCATGAAACAGATGGAGGAGAAGTCGAAGGTAGCGGGGACGATCGAAGCCGCATTCCAAGTGACGAAAAGCGACAACTGACTCATCCGCTCTCGCAAAGGCAAACAAACCCGGCTGGTTGATCAGCCGGGTTTGTTGTTCTGGACAGCAGCACATCCTCCGCAAATTCGCCAACCACTTTTTCGATCCTTTGAACGGAAATAGGCCCGTTGCCGGGACCTTGAGCGTATCTTATCACATTCAATCAGCGGGAGCCAAAAGCCTCCAAATTAGGGTTCAGCCCTTCCCCCTTACATGCCATGTAAGGTATAATGGGCAGTATTATCGCTTATTTATCATCTGGAGGTTGATAGAGTATGGGTATTCGAGTGGGGATCGTCGGATATGGAAATTTGGGTCGCGGCGTTCGTAAAGCCATCCAACAAAACGAGGATTTAGAGCTGGTCGCCGTGTTTACGAGACGGGATCCGGCCCTGATGGAGCCTGAAGAAGGCATCCGGTTCGTACATATCGACTTGGCTCCGGACTACCGGGACAAAATCGACGTCATGCTCATGTGCGGGGGCTCGGCGACGGATTTGCCGGAGCAAACGCCATGGATGGCCGAATGGTTCAACACCGTGGACAGTTTCGATACGCATGCTAAAATTCCGGAATTTTACGAAACGGTAGACGCCGTGGCGCGCAAATCCAATCATGTGAGCGTAATCTCAACGGGGTGGGACCCCGGCCTTTTCTCGATGAATCGGCTTCTGGCCGAATCGATTTTGCCGCAGGGACATGCGTATACCTTCTGGGGCAAAGGCGTGAGCCAAGGCCACTCCGATGCCATTCGCCGGGTTCCGGGAGTGAAAGCCGGCGTTCAATACACCATTCCCGTGGAAGGAGTGGTTCAACGCATTCGGGCCGGGGAAACTCCCGAACTGGAAACCCGGGATAAGCATCTCCGTCATTGCTACGTTGTAGCTGAGCAAGGAGCAGACCGGGCGGCCATCGAGAAGGCTATCGTGTCCATGCCCAATTATTTTGCGGACTATGACACGAAGGTGACGTTCGTAACGGAAGAAGAGCTGCAAAAGGAGCATGGCGGCTTGCCGCACGGAGGATTCGTTATCCGAAGCGGCATCACGGGTAATGGAACGAAGCAGATCATCGAGTTCGGCTTGCAATTGGAAAGCAACCCCGAGTTTACGGCCAGCGTCCTGGTTGCATACGCCAGAGCGGCTTACCGTCTGCATCGGGAAGGGCAATCGGGCGCCAAGACCGTCTTTGATATTCCGCTGGGCCATCTGAGTCCGAAGAGCTCCGAAGAGCTAAGAAAACATCTACTGTAAAAAGCGATCATCCGCAAAAAACCTTACCTCCAGGTAAGGTTTTTTTGCTTTGATAAAGTTCATGAATCGATACGGAAGAAAAAACTTTATTGCCAGCCCGCTAAAATTTGTAATAAACTAAGCACTAATAAACAAGAAGTGCAAAGAATCATTCAAAAAATGCAAAGGTGGTTCACGATGATTATTCAAACGTACAGGGAAGAAGCGACTCAGTATGTTCGAAACGTATATGAGACGGTAATGGCACGCAACCCCGGCGAAGTTGAGTTTCATCAAGCCGTGAAAGAAATATTGGATTCGCTGGTGCCGGTTTTGGAGTCCAATCCCCAGTACATAGAACATCGCATTTTGGAACGAATCGTGGAGCCCGAACGGCTGATCGTTTTCCGTGTACCTTGGGTGGATGACAACCATAACGTTCAGGTGAATCGCGGATTCCGCGTTCAGTACAATAGCGCATTGGGGCCTTACAAAGGGGGAATCCGGTTTCATCCCTCGGTGAATGCCAGCATTATCAAATTTCTCGGGTTCGAGCAAATTTTCAAAAACGCGTTGACCGGACAGCCGATCGGAGGGGGCAAAGGCGGATCCGACTTCGACCCCAAAGGAAAGTCCGATCAGGAAATCATGCGCTTCGTTCAAAGCTTCATGACGGAACTGTACAAATATATCGGACCGGATACCGACGTTCCCGCCGGCGATATTGGCGTGGGCGGCAGGGAAATCGGCTATATGTTCGGACAATATAAACGAATACGCGGCGGACATGAGGCCGGCGTGTTAACGGGGAAAGGAATCAGGTACGGCGGCAGCCTTGCCCGCACGGAAGCGACGGGGTACGGATGCGTCTATTTCGTAAATGAAATGCTGCAATCCAGAGGACTCAGTTTCAAGGATCGTACCGTCGTCGTTTCGGGATCCGGCAACGTATCCATTTACGCGATGTTCAAAGCGAAGGAACTCGGCGCCAAAGTCATCGCATGCAGCGATTCGGACGGATATATCTATAATCAGAACGGTCTGGACATCCAGATCGTCCAACGGCTGAAAGAAGTAGAGCGTAAACGGATAAAGGACTATGTGCAAGAACATCCGGGAACCGTATACGTAGAGGGTTGCAGAGGGATATGGTCGCTCCAATGCGATATCGCCTTGCCCTGCGCGACTCAAAACGAGATTGACCGGGAAGCGGCGGAATGGTTGGTTTCGAACGGAGTGAAAGCCATAGGGGAAGGGGCGAATATGCCTTCCACGTTGGACGCGATTGAAGTCTTCCTCGCCAATGAAGTGTTATTCGGGCCTGCCAAAGCGGCCAATGCCGGAGGCGTCGCCGTTTCCGCGCTCGAAATGTCGCAAAACAGCATGCGCTTGTCTTGGACATTCGAAGAGGTAGACCGCAAATTGCAGAACATCATGAAAAACATATTCGCCGAAAGCGTCAGCGCGGCAGCCAAGTATGGACATCAAGGGAACTTGGTGTTAGGAGCGAACGCAGCCGGCTTTAAGAGAGTGGCGGATGCCATGATCGCTCAAGGCGTGGTGTAAACAACGCGCATGACGAATAAGCCGGGCAGCTTTCTTATGAGCTGTCCGGCTTTCGACATGTTAGGGCATTAATTAATGAGGATTCCATTAACTGGTGAGAGAATACCGAAACTTAGACGATATCCTTTTTCGTAAATGCGGAGCAGCCCCACCCAAGAAGCAGCGCCAAGTAGGCAAACGAATAGACCACAAACGCCGCGCTTGGCGTGTTGACGGGGGAGAATGGCCCCAGCTCGTTCGCGGCTCCGCCGATCATCGGAAGGTTGGCGCCTCCGGCCAGCTCATAAGTCATACGGTGAAAGATCCCGTTTGCCGGCATCAGCAGGGAAGTCAGGAACGCAACGGTATCGATCGCCGGGTGCGGCTTCGCGCTGCCGAGGTGGGACACGTTTTCCACGAAACCGCTGAACAAGCTCACTCCATACAATACCGCGCAAGCGACTCCGTTGCCGAGCATCGGCAAATAGACCGATCCGAGAAGGGAAACGGGGAGGAGGAGAAGCGGCATCCAGACGAACAGCAAAAACGACTTGAACGCGGCTTCGGGCACCAGAGGAACATGCAGAATATAGTGGGCGGGCAGCAGGATGCACCAGAAAAGAACGGCGCTGTACAGCACCATCCATACCGCGTAGCCGGCGTATTTCCCGAGGTACACTTTCCAGCGGGAAATCGGACGCGCGAGCACGGCGAACAGGAGTCCGTTTTCAATTTCGCCGGTCACGGCTCCCATGGTCGCGAAGAACACGAGAAACGCCATGATCATTTGCGAGAACAGCAGTCCCAAGGACAGGAGAATGACGCTATCCCCGGCGCGCTGCAGGGCGCCTTGACCGGACGGTTCCATATGCTCCGCGATATTCCACAATCCGAAGCTGTAGAGCAGCACGAAAAGCAACGTTAGAACGCAAGAAACCAACACGATTTTTTTACGGAATATTTCTTTTCCCGCGAAGGAGAGCCACATCATTGACCGGATTCACCTCGACTTTCCGTCATCGCCAAAAACCATTTCTCGAGATTACCTTGCACGGGTCGCACTTCATAAAGGGTCGTTCCGGCTTCCATCAGAATGCGGTTCAGCCAGCCGATCTGTTCCCGGTCTGCAGCCGTGATCATTAACGCCGTTAATCCTTCCGGCCTGTTTTCCGTGCGGATCTTCATGTCGGAAGGCAGCAAGGGAGAAATCGACTCGAGCAGATCGGGCATCCAGCCTCCCACCTCGATTTCCCACACGTTGCCGATTTGAAGCAATCGGTCAATCGGTCCGACCGCCCGCAGTTGACCCAAATGCAGGAAAGCGACCTCATCGCATATCGCTTCGACATCCTCCAGCAGGTGCGTGTTCAAAAAGACCGTTTTACCCCGTTCGCGCAGTTTCTCGAGCAAGCTTCGGACTTCGTATCGGCCGATCGGATCGAGGGCGGAGGAAGGTTCGTCCAAAATGATCAGCTCAGGGTCCATCAGAAGTGCGGCTGCAATGCCAAGACGTTGCTGCATGCCCTTGGAATATTGGCGCACGCGCTCGTCACCCCGGCCAGTCAAGCCGACCAACTCGAGCACTTCCAGATAGCGGTCACGCATCCGGCCTGACTTCGTCTCCGACAAGGACATGCCGCTAAGTCCGGCATGATAGGCGAGAACCTCCTTCGCGGTCAGCCAGTCTTGGAAGCGGAACAGTTCGGGTAAATAACCGATCTTGCGCCGGGATTCCGCCTGTCCGATCGGAATGCCGAAGAGAAGCCCGCTGCCCGATGTGGGGCGCAGCAGGCCGGTAACCATTTTGACGAACGTGCTTTTGCCTGCGCCGTTCGGACCGAGCAGCCCGAAAATCTGACCTCGTTTAACTTCCAGCGTGATATTTTCGCAGCCTTTGCCGTTCTTGTAGGTTTTGGTCAGTCCATTCGTTTGCAGGATCATGACCGAATCAGCCTTTCCGCCTCGGCAACGATGTCCCGTTCCGTCGGATAGTCGCTCAAAGAGCCGCTCAATTTGTAGAACCAACCGTCTTGCTGCCACACGAGGGTGCGGCGATCGTTCGATTGCGCGAGGGCGGCGTTGTTTCCGGCGACGGAAATCGTTTGAACGCGTGCACTGTCCGTTCCGGAGATTGACGGGATCGGCAACGTATGGCGCCAATCGTCGATCGCAGCCAGTTGATCGCGAAGATCTTCGGGCAACACCGGCAAGGAGAGAATCGCTTGCCTGATGGCGTCGAGGTCAATGCCGGACGCTACCTCCAGCGTCGGTGCCGGCATTTGGGTCAACGATGTGCCTCCGGACGGGACTGTCATCGTATAAATGCCTGGAATGGTGAGCTTGATGGGCTCGCCGTCGACCGCCTGCGGAATCGAAGCTTGGCCGCCAAGGAAGGCGATCAGGGCGTTGATCGGCTTCGCATGAAGCTTAAAGATCAGCGTCTGTTGAGGATCATATTGAATATGCTCCAAGTCTGCTCCCGGAAGGGATTTCAGCGTACGACCGGCGGTGGCGGCGACGTCTTTCGCACTCACGGCCGTGGACATACCGCCGCCTTGCTGCTCGATTTCCCCGTATTGCTTCAAATCCAGTTTCCTTGTCCCGGGCAGGCTCTGTTGAATCGCTTGCTGGAGATGCTGGAGGTCGGCGCTGCTGATCGAGACGGCTTGCATTTGCTGAACGCGGAACGTGTTCATCACGGATGCCATGACGTTATGGCCCCATGGACTGAACAGCAAGAAGGAGGCCGCGGTTGCGGCTGCCGCGAACGGCATTCCTTTTCTCAGCAACAGAGTGCGTATCTGAATCAGATGAAGCTTCCGTTTACGGACAGGAAGAGGGGAGTGCGGCCGAGACTCCGACTCCTGCGCCTGTGCGGCAGTCGTTACGTCGCCCGATAAGGAAGCCGCGCTTCGAAGGGAGGATGTCCACCCTGCGGACGGCAATTCTTCGCGGATTCTCTCGTACAGCCTTTTCCAAGCGTGATCTATGTCTTCATCGGAAAGGGAAAACTCAGCGTTCAATGATTTTCTGCTCATGAATCGAATGCCCCCTCGGCAGTCATGGTTTGTTTCAAACGATGCGCGGCTCGGCTAATCATCGTGCTGACGATGTTCGGATTGACGTGCAGCAGTTCGGCGATTTCCTGCCCGCTGTAGCCTTGTTCGCGCAGAAGGAGAACCTGTCGGTCACGATCGGACAATTGATCCAGCGCTTTCCGGACCGCTTCTTTCTCCCAGTTCAGAATGACCGCCTCTTCATTCGGCGGATAGGCTCGTTCTTGCGTCATCAGCTGGTTTTTCTGTTTGTCGGCCAAGGCTTCCAATCGTTTGTTTTTCCGGTAGTAGTCCCAAACGATACGCGTGAGAACCCGCTGAAGCCAAGGGCCGACTTTGTCGATGTCATCGGGCGGCGTGCGGTATAATCTCAAAAACACTTCCTGCGCAAGGTCTTCTGAAGCCGCACGGTCGCGAACCAGAAGATCAATCTTGCGGAGCACCTCCGGATAATGCCTCCGGAAGATGTCTTGAAAGCGATCGATGGCGGAGTGGTTCATCTCTGTACCTCCTTCAATAGGTAAGACGAAGGATTTCGAAAAATACATCATCCAAGCGGACATAAAACAATAATAATACATTGCAAAGCATTTAAAAATTATTGTTTTACGATAAATGGTGTGATAAGTTCAATATGGACCATTACGGAATGAGGTGCGAAGGATGGATCGAGTATCCACGCTTTTTCTTAAGGTAACGATTTTGCTGATCGGCTTGGCCGTTCTTGCTTTGTGCATTTTCGGGGTTCCTTGGTTTGCGAGAGAATCGACGGACCGCTTTCCGGCCTATTCGCTGTATTCCGTTCTCGCCGCCATATATGCTGCTGCGATCCCGTTTTTCATTGCGTTGTACCAGGCTTTCAAACTCCTGACCTATATTGACAAGAACGAAGCTTTTTCCGACTTGTCCGTCAGCGCACTAAAATATATCAAGTACTGTGCCGTCGTGATCAGCCTCTTGTACGTCGCTGTCATGCCATTCCTGTACATCATGGCAGACACGGACGACGCCCCGGGAATGATCGTGATCGGAATGGTCGTTATTTTCGCTTCCGCGGTCATTGCCGTCTTCGCAGCCGTGCTTCAAAAGCTTCTGAAAAACGCCATCGACATCAAGTCGGAAAATGATTTAACGGTCTGAGGTGAAACCCATGGCGATCATCATCAATGTTGACGTGATGTTGGCGAAGAGGAAAATGAGCGTAACGGAGCTGTCGGAGAAGGTCGGAATCACGATGGCCAATCTGTCCATTTTGAAAAACGGAAAGGCCAAAGCGATTCGGTTATCGACTTTGGAGGCGATTTGCAAGGCATTGGACTGTCAGCCCGGAGACATTTTGGAATACAAAAGTTAATTCGTGACATATTAACCCCTGAACTGCCTTAGGCGGCGGTAAATGTAATGGGGGGAACTATAGTTGCGTTATTTGGCTTGGTTCGTTGTGCTTTCGGTCATCTTGTTGACGGTTCAGCAGACGGAAACGCAGGCGCAGGATCGTTCGTATCATTTCGGGTTCAAGAAGAGCAGGAACGGAGCGCTTCCCTCTATCGACGAAGAAGGCTTCAAACCGATTCTTCAGCGCAACGGAGCGATTTTCACCGGGGATACCCGCAAGAAAGAACTGTTCCTCACGTTCGACAACGGTTATGAGAACGGCTTTACCCCGTCCATCTTGGATGTGCTGAAAGCCAAGCAGGTGCCTGCGGCTTTCTTCGTCACCGGACATTACGTGAAGGACCGCCCGGATTTGGTCAAACGTATGGCCCAAGAAGGACATATCGTGGGCAACCACTCCTGGAGCCATCCCGATATGACGCAGGTATCGGACGAACGCATCAAAACGGAGCTTGACCGGGTAAGGGAGAGCGTCGCCCAGCTGACCGGCCGGCAGGAAATGCGGTTTCTGAGGCCGCCGCGCGGCATTTTCAACGAACGAACGTTACGAACCAGCCGAACATTCGGTTATACGAACGTGTTTTGGTCCATCGCGTACAAGGATTGGGACGTCAATCAGCAGAGAGGACCCGATTACGCGTATCGCATGGTCATCGCCCAGCTTCATCCCGGAGCGGTCATTCTGCTGCACAGCGTTTCGAAAGACAATGCCTCGGCACTCGGTCGTATCATTGACGAGGCACGCAGGCAGGGTTACGCATTTCAATCCTTGGATCGACTTGTTCAATCGACTGCGGCTCCTGCGAATTTGACGGTAACGCTGAAAGGTGCCGCGATCGCAACCGTCGACAGAAACGCCTATGTATGGCCCGTCTTTCCGCTCGTGCGTCTGGAGAAGATGCGCGAGCTTCTTGATGAGTTGGAACGGAAATCGTACACGGCACCGCAGAATGCGGTGATCGGCAGTCATGGGCAAATCGTTGCCGAGCGGAACGGATATCAGCTGGACCGCCGCGCCATGGCGGACCGGCTGTACGATTATCTGTACGGGAATAGCGGTTTATCCCACGTTGAAGTTCCCTTGAAGACGATCTATGCGAAAGTAGACGGTGAATTGCTGAGCCAGCTTCGGGATAAACAGATCGGTTATTATACGACTTACTACAATGCCGGAAACAGGGGCCGTTCGCATAATATTTCACTCGCGGCGAGGGTGATCGACAGCAAGGTGGTTTTTCCCGGGGAGTCGTTCTCATTCAATCGGACCGTTGGGATGCGGACGACAAAGGCGGGTTACAGAAGGGCGCCGATTATCGTCCAGGGAGAGCTGTCGGAAGGGATCGGAGGCGGCATATGCCAGGTGTCGTCCACCTTATTCAACGCCGTGGATCGCGCCGGGCTTACGATTCTGGAGCGGTATTCGCACAGCCGCCGAGTTCCTTATGTACCCTCAGGCCGGGACGCGACGGTGAGCTGGGGAGGACCGGACTTCGTGTTTCGGAATCCGTACGCCCAACCAGTCCTGATTCGAGCAAGTGCGGGAGGGGGACGCGTCTACGTGGCTATATTTTCGTCGGAAAGCATCCATTATTCCCCGAGAGTCGTGCCCGGCATGTTGAAGGGGCTGCCGCCGGAGGTCGCGGATCCGAATCAAAGGTAAGCATGCATGTGGAGTCGCCGAAAGATAAACCCTATAGAGGATACCGTGCGATTCTCAGGCAAAGGAGGTCCTGAAGGTGCCCAAAGGGATGAAGAACAACGAAGGAAACAAATACAAGGCCAACCGGAACTACGCGAAACAAGTGCTCAACAACCACGAAGTCCATCCGGCGCAGAACAATCCCCGCGAAAGCGACGATTCCCCGCGTCATACTTAATGGCATTAAAAAAGGCCCGCCGAAAAAACGGCGGGTCTTCTTTATGTGTTGCCAGGACACCGAATGGCGGCATATAATCAAAGTGTCACTAAAAGGTGTCCAATCGGGAAATTCAACGGAATTCCATAGGAGAGGGTGTTGTGAACGATAACAACCCGTTGCGGGACGTGTTTAACGCGATCGCAGATCCGACAAGGCGCCGACTGATTCGGATGCTGTCCGAGGCGGAAGAGATCCCGCTTCATGAGTTAACGGAACAGTTTCCCATGGGCCGCACGGCGGTATCCAAGCATTTGACCATCTTGAAAGAGGCCGGACTCGTGCTTGACCGCAAAGTCGGCAGAGAAACGCGTTTTCGGCTGAACGCCGCTCCGCTGCGCGAAATTCAAGATTGGGTGGGTTTCTACAGCAAGTTCTGGAGCTCGAATTTGCTGCGTTTGAACCGACTATTGGAGGAGGAAGAAGAATGAGTCTGACATTGAACTTGGATTTTCAATATAAGACCACGATGGAGAAGCTTTGGTCGGCTTTAACCGATTCGAACAAGCTGGCCAAGTGGACGATGGAAAATGATTTTAAGCCGATCGTCGGCCACCGTTTTCAGTTCCGTACTCAGCCGACCGAATATTGGAACGGTATTGTGGAAGGCGAAGTGCTGACCGTGGAAGCGCCAAACCGGTTGTCCTATTCTTGGGCCAGCGGAGGAGAAACGCATACGGTCACCTGGACGCTGGAGGACTTAGGGGACGGCAAGGTTAACCTTCATCTGGAACAATCCGGAATCTCCAATCCTCAAGCACTGGGCGGAGCCAAGTATGGCTGGACCAACTGGTGCGGCGAGCTTGAAAAATTGTTGGTGCAGTAATGAGCGAATCGAATCAGGAGTATATCGTCGTCACGGGTGCGCGGGAAAACAATCTGAAAAACGTTTCCTTGCGCATCCCCAAGCGCAAGATCACGATCTTCACCGGCGTCTCCGGATCCGGCAAATCGTCGATCGTCTTCGATACGATCGCATCCGAATCCCAGCGGCTTCTGAATGAAAATTTCAGCACGTTCGTCCGCAACTTTCTGCCTCGTTTTCCACAGCCGGATGCAGACGCGATCGAAAATCTCAGCATGTCCGTCATCGTGGATCAGAAGCGGCTGGGCGGCGGCTCTCATTCCACCATGGGCACGATTACCGACATCTATTCCATTCTTCGGCTGCTCTTCTCCCGGGTTGGCCAACCCTATGTCGGGCCGGCTAACATCTTCTCGTTTAACGATCCGCAAGGCATGTGCCCCGAGTGCAACGGGCTTGGCCGCCGGCTGGGCGTCGACATGAGCAAGGCGCTGGACATGTCGAAGTCGTTGAATGAAGGGGCGATCCTGCTTCCGGACTATGGCGTGAGCGGCTGGGAAATGAATATGATCCTGCAGTCGGGGAACTTCGATCCCGACAAGAAGCTGAGCGATTATTCGGAAGATGAGCTGGATCAACTTCTGTATGCCAAAGCGAGAAAAGTAGAGATGAACTTCGCCGGCAAAGCCATGAACATCACCGTGGAAGGCGTCATCGAGAAATTCACCAACAAGTACATCAAGCAGGATTTGAAAACGAAGTCCGAGCGCACGCAAAGATCGGTAACTCCGTTCATAACCGAGGGCCCCTGTTCCAGCTGCCGCGGCTCCAGGCTCAGTCAGGCAGCGCTCAGCTGTAAGATCAACGGACGCAACATCGCGGAATTGTCCTCCATGGAGGTAGGTCAGCTTGTCCGCGTCATTCGGGAGATCGAGGATCCCGTCGCCGCTCCCGTCGTCAAGTCGTTGACGGAACGGCTGCAATATCTGGCGGACATCGGGCTCGACTATTTAACGCTGGATCGTGAGACCGATACCTTGTCCGGCGGCGAGTCGCAGCGCGTCAAAATGGTGAAGCACCTCAGCGGCAGTCTAGTCGACGTGACCTACATTTTCGATGAACCCAGCGTCGGCTTGCATCCCCGGGATGTACACCGCTTAAACGGATTGTTGCAAAAGTTGCGCGACAAGGGAAATACCGTGATCGTCGTGGAGCATGATCCCGATGTCATCAAGGTGGCGGATCATGTCGTCGACGTCGGACCCCATGCCGGCAGCCACGGCGGTACCATCGTGTATGAAGGCAGTTACCCGGGTTTATTGGAGTCGGGTACGCTGACAGGCACCCATATGAAACGGCCCCTGCCGTTGAAACGAGACAACAGAAAGCCTTCCGGCAAGCTGTCCATCAAGGATGCCGCTCTTCACAACCTTCGGAACGTAAGCGTAAATATCCCGACCGGGGTGCTGACCGTCGTTACCGGTGTCGCCGGCTCCGGCAAAAGTACCCTGATCAACGAAGTATTTCTAAGCCGGCATCCCGAAGCGATCGTCATCGACCAATCGGCGGTCGGCGTGTCGACACGCTCGAATCCCGCGACCTACACGGGCATCATGGATGATGTGCGCAAAGCGTTTGCTTCCGCGAACAAGGTGAGCCCGGGCTTGTTTAGCTTCAACTCCAAAGGGGCTTGCGAGAACTGCCAAGGGCTTGGCGTCGTTTATGCGGACCTTGCCTATCTTGACGAAGTGAAGCTGCCTTGCGAAGTCTGCGGAGGCAGACGGTTCAAGGAAGAGGTGCTCGCGTACAAGCTGAAGGACAAGTCCATCGCGGATGTGCTGGAAATGACCGTGGAGCAGGCTTTGACCTTTTTTGAGCTGAAAGAGGTCGTGCGCAAACTCCAGGCGATGAGCGATGTGGGGCTGAATTACATTACACTCGGCCAGCCGCTCAGCACGCTCTCTGGAGGGGAATGCCAGCGGATCAAGCTGGCAAGCGAACTGCATAAGAAGGGCAGCATCTACGTGATGGATGAGCCGACGACCGGCCTGCATATGTCGGATATCGGTCACCTTATGGAGATCATGAACCGCCTCGTGGACGCCGGCAATACCGTCATCGTGATCGAGCACAACCTCGACGTCATCGCACAAGCGGATTGGATCATCGATATGGGACCGGACGGAGGCAGCAGGGGCGGACAAGTGGTGTTCGAGGGCACGCCGGCACAGGTCATCCAAGAGGATAAGTCGATCACGGGAAGATACCTAGGAGAACATATACAGGGCTGAACTTACGCAAAAAGCTTGAGCAATCAAGCTTTTTTTGTTTTTTTATCCGTTCGACAGCATTCATGAGACTTTGTCATGAACAAATATTTAAGATTTAGATTGATTTCCTCGGTAAATCGCTATATAACTATGATTAGAATTATTATTATCTAGAACTCATTATAATCTAATTTGGAGGGGTATATTTGGACGCTACAGCGAACACGGGAAAGTGCCCGTTTCACCACGGGAGCGCTACGACGCATACAACAAGCGGAACAACGAATAAAGACTGGTGGCCGAACCAGCTGAATTTGAACATCCTTCATCAACATGATAGGAAATCGAACCCGCTGGGAGACGATTTCGATTATGCGGAGGAATTCGGCAAGCTAGACTATCAGGCTCTGAAGCAGGATCTCCGCGAGCTGATGACCGACAGTCAAGATTGGTGGCCGGCCGACTACGGTCATTATGGCCCTTTCTTTATTCGGATGGCGTGGCACTCTGCCGGCACTTACCGTACGGGCGACGGCCGCGGCGGCGCCGGTTCCGGCACGCAGCGGTTCGCTCCATTGAACAGCTGGCCGGACAACGGCAACCTGGATAAAGCCCGTCGTTTGCTGTGGCCCATTAAGCAAAAGTACGGCAACAAGATCTCTTGGGCCGATTTGATGATTTTGACGGGGAACGTCGCGATCGAGTCCATGGGCGGTAAAACCTTCGGATTCGGCGGCGGACGCGCGGACGTCTGGCATCCGGAAGAAGATATCTACTGGGGTGCTGAGAAGGAGTGGCTGGGGGATAAGCGTTACACGGGCGAACGCGATCTGGATAATCCGCTTGCAGCCGTTCAAATGGGCCTGATTTACGTCAACCCGGAAGGCCCGAACGGCAAGCCGGATCCGCTGGCAAGCGCCCGCGACATCCGCGAGACTTTTAAACGGATGGGCATGAACGATGAAGAAACCGTCGCGCTCGTGGCCGGCGGCCATACGTTCGGCAAAGCACACGGTGCAGGAGATCCTGTCCACGTCGGCGCTGAGCCGGAAGGCGCATCCATCGAAGCGCAAGGCTTGGGCTGGTTAAGCACGCACGGTTCCGGCAAAGGCCGCGACACCATTACCAGCGGCATTGAAGGGGCTTGGACCGCGAATCCGACGCAGTGGGATAACGGATTTTTCGACGCGTTATTCGGATATGAATGGGAACTGACGAAAAGCCCGGCAGGCGCACATCAATGGGCTCCCATAAATCCTGCTGACGAGCATCTTGCACCGGACGCGGAAGATTCGTCCATCCGGGTGAAAACGATAATGACCACCGCGGATATGGCCTTGCGCGTAGACCCGGAATACGAGAAGATTTCCCGCCGTTTCCATGCGAATCCGGAAGAGTTCGCCGATGCCTTCGCTCGAGCCTGGTTCAAATTGACGCACCGGGACATGGGTCCCCGCGCCAGATATCTGGGCCCGGAAGTTCCGCGAGAATTGCTGATCTGGCAAGATCCTATCCCGGCCGGCAACGGCGATTTCACGGATGCGGAAATCGAAAATATCAAAACCCTGATCTTGGACTCCGGATTGACGGTCAGCGAGCTGGTCACGACGGCTTGGGCTTCGGCCAGTACCTTCCGCGGCTCGGATAAGCGCGGCGGCGCCAACGGTGCCCGCATCCGGCTGGCTCCGCAGAAGGATTGGGAAGTGAACCAGCCTGCTCAGCTGAACAAAGTGCTGAGAATCCTGGAAGCCATTCAGGACGACCTGGACCATAAGATCAGCCTGGCCGATTTGATCGTACTCGGCGGCAGCGCGGCGGTGGAAAAAGCCGCACGGGATGCCGGCTTCGACATCAAGGTTCCTTTTGCACCCGGCCGCGGCGATGCCACGCAAGAGCAAACCGATGCAGAAAGCTTCGCGGTGCTCGAGCCGGTCGCGGATGGTTTCCGCAACTATCAGAAGAAGCAGTACAGCGTAAGCGCGGCAGAGCTTCTGGTCGACAAGGCGCAGCTGCTTAACCTGACCGCGCCGGAAATGACCGTCCTGATCGGCGGACTGCGCGTTCTGGGTACGAACTTCGGCGGCACCAAGCATGGCGTTTTCACCGACCGCGTCGGCACCCTCACCAACGATTTCTTCGTGAACTTGCTGGACATGGGAGTCCAGTGGAAGCCGGTGGACGCCGTCGTCTATGAAGGACGCGACCGCAAGACGGGGGAGGTCGTGCGAACGGCGACCGTCGCGGATCTCGTATTCGGCTCGAACTCCGTCCTGCGCGCGATTGCCGAAGTTTACGCGCAAGACGACAACCAAGAGAAGTTCGTGCGCGACTTTATCGCGGCTTGGGTCAAGGTCATGAATGCAGACCGCTTTGATCTTAAAGCAAAAGCGTAATCGCATAGATTGGATAAAACAAAGAACGGCAGGGAGGGTTCCCTGCCGTTTATTTATTTACTTCAACCGCTTTTGCGCTTCTTGGATAAAAGCGGCGACGACCGGGGAGATCGGATGCCGTGAGAGAACGCCCAAAACGATATGACGAAAAATAGGAGGATTCAATGGTTTCACCACGATATGGACCGGTGCGTCAGGCAGGATCATGGAAGGGATGATGGACACTCCGATGCCTGCTTCGACCATGGAAAGAATGGTGGCATTCTCCGCGGCCTCGAGCTGTTTATTGAGGTGAAGGCCTTTCTCTTGAAACGCGCTCATCACGAGGCGTTCGCATCCGGACTTCAGCGAAAGAAACGGTTCATCGGCAAGCTGCTCGATAGAGAGCGTATCAAAATCCCTCAAAGGATGTTGAGCGGGGAGGACGGCAACGTAAGGATCTTTATGCAATGGCACGACGTCCAATCCGGCACTGTCTCCGGGATCGGCCAGAAACCCGACGTCTACGACGCCTTCCCCGATCCATCCTTCGACCTCCGCGTAATTTCCTTCAAAGAGAAGCAGCTCCACACCCGGATAATGGCTGCGAAACGCTTGAAAAATCCCCGGAATGACATGGGCCGAAAAGCTGGGAAACGAGCCGATCCGCACGGTCCCGCCCCTCACGCCTTTGGACGCTGCGGCCGCCTGATAGATCTGTTCCGAATGGTGAACGATCTCGCGAACATGCGCTAAAATTCGTTCCCCCGCAACGGTCAGCTTGACGCCATTGCGATTGCGCGTAAAAAGAACCATGCCGAGTTCTTTTTCCAAATCTCCCATGCTGTGGCTGACGCCCGACTGGCTGGCGTGCAAAAGCTCTCCCGCCTTGGTGAAACTGCCCGTCTGCACGACCGCAAGAAATACTTCCAATTGAAACAGCGTCATTGTCGTCCGTCACTCCCATGAATATTTCTTCATGTATCACATGGCTAATTTTCATTTTACGTCGGCTCGGAACTTCACTATCATGAAGTGAAAAGGGAGTGAGCCGTTAAGATGAAACCGATAAGCGTGTATCACGTGGATGCTTTTACGCAAAAACCGTTCGAAGGAAACCCCGCAGGCGTCGTTCCCGACGCAGGCTCTTTAACTGTAACGCAGATGCAAAAGATTGCCAACCAGCTTCGCTTGCCGGAGACGGCCTTTCTCATGCCGCCAACGGATCCGAAGGCCGATTTTCGGATTCGTTACTTCACGCCGCAGGAAGAAATCCCTTTCTGCGGGCATGCGACGGTCGGTTCCGTCTGGCTGCTTGCCCATGAGTACGGGTGGGCAAACAGAGCGGATCACGTCACCTTAGAGACGAACGTTGGCCTGATCCCCGTACATTGGGAATTGAGCGAAAGCAACGCCGGCAAGGTGACGATGACGCAGATTTCCCCGCAGGTGAAAGAGGCTCCATTCGTCGATCCGTCGGAATTGGCCGACTTGATCGGTCTGGATGCGGATCAATTGGATGATCGATATCCGATCAAACTTGCCTTTACGGGAAACTGGACGCTGATCGTTCCCGTTAAAACCCACCAAGCGGTCGATGCCTCCAAGCCGAATATGGATGCAATGGCTTTGTATAATCGAAAATTTTCCATCAGCAATACCCATCTGTTTACGTTCGACGCCAAGCCGGGGTTTGACCTGTACACCCGGGATTTTGCACCGTCGATCGGCATTCCGGAAGACCCCGTGACGGGGGCGGCGAACGGCGCTTTGGCCGGCTATCTAGCTTTGGAAAAGATCATCGGTCCTGAAACGACACGCCTCAAGATCGGCCAAGGCGATGCTCTCGGACGTCCCGGCATGCTCTATGTAACCGCACAATCG
Source organism: Cohnella candidum (assembly GCF_003713065.1). Lineage (NCBI taxonomy): Bacteria > Bacillati > Bacillota > Bacilli > Caryophanales > Paenibacillaceae > Cohnella > Cohnella candida. Next base: position 1,560,636 of record NZ_CP033433.1, read on the forward strand.
TCGGATGGGGATGTCGTGATCCAAGTCGGGGGATACGCGCACGTGACGATTGAAGGCACGCTCCGAATGGAGGGGCTGTCATGATCGATCTGGTACGGGACGTACTGGAGGACATGAACAAGCAGCTTGCCCGAATCGAACGAAGCCTCGATCTGCTTAACGATGATGGTATTTGGACGCGGTTGAAAGCTTCCATGAACAGCATCGGCAATCTCTGTCTGCATCTGGCGGGTAACGAATATCAAAATATCTCGTGCGCGATCGGAAACAAACCGTTCTCCCGGGAACGTTCCCGCGAATTCACGACGGATGGGAGAATTTCCAAGGAAGAGCTGATCGTCCTTCTGCGCAAAACACGGTCCGAGTCAGAGCTGGCCTTATCGGCCTTGTCTGAGGAAGATCTCTCGCGGGTCGTCACGATCCGCTATGATCGGGAGGACTGGATGCGCATGCACCGATTGGACTCCCTTGTCGAGGAACCCTGTGATACAAGAGCGGTCGGCCGGCTTCTGGTTCAGGTTTGCGCGCACTACGGGTACCATGCGGGGCAGATCGTCGTGCTTGCCAAATCATTAACGGAAACGACCGAGCATCTCACGGGTCAATATCATTGAATCGGGAAGGCATGGATGCTCATGATCAGACTTGAACCTTTCGAGCGATCCGACTTTGCGCAGCTGATGGCATGGATAGATTCACCGACATTCATGTTTCAATGGGGAGGTCAAACCTTCCGTTATCCATTAGATGAGCGGCAATTGGATCATTATCTCTCAGACGCAAATACCGACGAGGCTCAAGCTTTCATCTATCGGGTGGTCCTTGAAGAAAGCGATGAGGTCATCGGGCATATTCATTTACAGTTGGATCGGCTCAATCAATCCGCCAGGATAGGCAAGGTTTTGGTTGGGAAAAAAAGCTTGAGGGGACAAGGCATCGGGCAAAGGATGATCCAACAGGTATTAACCATCGCTTTCGATCAATTGAAATTGCACAAAGTGAGTCTGGGCGTGATCGATTTCAATCAGTCCGCGATTGCTTGTTACGAGAAGGCAGGGTTCGTCAAAGAAGGGCTTATTCGGGATAAACGAAAAATGGACGGCCGTTACTGGAATGTGTGGGAAATGGGGCTGTTGGAACAAGAATGGTTTGAACGGATGAAGTAGCGTAAGGACGTAATTCAAAGCCTGCCGGTTTTCTACCGGCAGGCTTATTCGCATATATTCGTAATAAGAAAACGATAAATGGGAGGGGAATATCGCGGTGGTTAAAGTTCGATTACGACCCATCGTCAGCAAGATCAACTTGCCCACGGTCATGAAAACGACGATCCTGCCGGGAGACTCCATGGAAAGCTTATTTATCACAACCCAGGTAGGAGAGATTTTTTACATAAGAAATGGAGTGGTAAGGACATTTTTAGATATTCGCTCACAGGTCATCAAACTGGGTGCGGCCAGTGGGGGATATGATGAGCGGGGTTTGCTCGGATTGGCGTTTCATCCGGGATTCCATCGTAACGGTTTGTTTTATCTGCATTATTCGCAGGCGGGAACGCAAGGCCCGGGTGCGCTGACGTCACGTTTTAAGCCGGACGCTTGCGACCCGAGCACCTTAAACCTCAAGTGGACGAACCGGGAATCGCAATATGATCATATCGACACGGTTGAGGAATGGATCGTGCAGTCAAACGGCCAACCGCAGCAACGACGTACATTACTGAACATAAGAAGACCCTTTTTAAATCATAATGGGGTGAATAGCCTAAACTTTTCACCGGAAACGGGAAATCTCATTTTAACGACCGGTGACGGCGGTTCGGGCTATGATCCCTTTAATTTGAGCCAGGACGATATGGAAATCGCCGGCAAGATCATGGATATCGATGTAACGAGAATCCCAACTATCCAAAATCTGCCTGCGGTCACCCGTTTCCATGAACTCCCCGCACCGATTCAGGATTCGCTGACGGTAGTGGCCAAAGGAGTTCGCAACATACCGGGAATTTCCTATCAACGGGTTTCCAATCAGTATATCAAGTATGCGGGGAATGTCGGGCAGGACTTGGTAGAGTCGATATTTTCATTCGTATATTATAGACCGGTTCCGGTACGGCAGCTCGTTCAAGCTTACATGGCTAACGAAACATCGGATCAAAATGGAAGGATCAACTTCGGCTGGAGAGGATGGGAAGGCCATTTTCCTACTTCGACGATCCGAGACTGCGCGACAAATCCTGCTTTGGATGAGAAATCCGTTGCCTACTACAATGAAAGCGTCAGGACATCGGCGATCCGTCTGCAGCCTTTAACTTGTTATTACCACCAAGATCAAAGACCCGACAAATTTGCAGGAACGGCGCTTACAGGGGTTCAAGCCTATATGGGCCATGGAATCCCCGGATTAACGGGAAGCGTCGTATTTACGGATATTGCCCGGAAAGAAGAAGCACGGCCTCCCGTGAGAGGGGTATTAGCTTACACCAGAGTCAGAACGGATGGCCAACCGAATGACTTCCATGTGATTGAACCCGACTATGATTTCGGAGCCCAATCCGCGTATTTCGTCAGTCTGGGCACGAATCGGGACCAAACCCGGTTGTTCTTAGGAGCTTATGGCTCCATGAAAGTGGCCGATCCGAACCAAGGTACGGTTTTTGAAATTATACCGTAATTCATAGCGCCAACAGTCTGCGGTTCCAGTATGCCTGAGCATGGTTTTCCATATGCAGGGAATAGTACGATCGCGAAAATGCCAACCTACACGAAAAAGGATGGGAAGGAGCGGCAGGATGACGACGATGACCGTTTCCGAAGCCATTCTCGAGCAGCTTCGTTTTTCGGGTGTCGAGCGAATCTATGGAGTCGTGGGCGATGCCATTTTCGGATTGCTGGACGCGATCGCCAAGCAAAGCTCGATCCGATGGATTTCGGTGAAACACGAGTCGGTTGCCGCGTTCATGGCTTCGGCAGATGCCAAATGCACGGGGAAACTGGCCGTATGCGCGGCGCAAATGGGACCCGGACTGACCAATCTGCTGAACGGATTGGGCGACGCCTATATGGACGGTTATCCGGTTCTCGCCATTACCGGACAAGCCCCGGTAAGAAAGATCGGCACGGATTACAAGCAGTTGATCAACCAGCAGGAGCTCGCACAGGCTCTGACGGGATTCTCGCAGCTTGCCGTACATCCCGATGCGGTCATACCGGCCTTATCGGCGGCCATTACCACCTCGCTTACAGCAGGTACCGTATCGCACCTGTCCATACCGGCGGATCTTTTCACGTTGCAGACCCTAAGTAAACCCTGTGCCCCGATCCAAGTCTCAATGGGACAACCGGATCCGGCCATGCTCTCGCAAACGCTGCAGACGATGCGTTCAGCGAAACGTCCGATGATTTTGGCGGGCCAGAAGGCGAAGCCGGCATCCGAAGAAATTAAACAATTAGCGATGGCATGGGGAAGCGGTGTCGTAAGCGCCTACGCCGCGACCGGAGTCATACCCGACGATTTCCCCTTGGCTCTGGGCGGACTTGGGGAAGGCGGGAATCCCTATGTCACCGGCCGGTTCAAAGAAGCGGATGTCGTACTTGCCATCGGCACCACATGGTGGCCGGAAGGTCAAACTCCGACGAATGCGCGCGTCATTCGGATTGCCGGCCATGAGACGGAGCTGCGTATAGGGCCGCCGGCAGAAACCGGCATGGTCGGCGACGTCGCCGCGGTCGTTTCCCAGCTCGCCGAAGCGTTAAAGTCACATCCTGGCGATGCGGAATGGCGGGATCAAATTCAGCGGTGCAAACAGATTTGGGCGAATCAGAACGAAACGGAAGGGAGGGACACGGAGGTTCCGCTTCATCCTTCCAACATCGTCAGAATGATCGAGAAGCACGTGTCTCCGGACGCGATCATTGCTTTGGATGAGGGCGATTCAACCTTATGGTTCATGCGCAACTTCCGAGCCCAACATCAGCGGACTCTGTTCTCGGAACGGTGGAGGACGATGGGATTCGGTTTGCCTGCAGCCATGGCGGCGAAGTTGGTTGATCCGCAGCGGCAAGTCGTTTGTTTAACCGGGGACGGAGGACTGGGCATGGTGTTAGCCGATTTGCTGACCGCCGCCAGGTACGAGCTGCCCATCACCATGATCGTTTGCAACAACGGCACCTTGCAAATGGAGCGAAACAAGATGGCGAAGAAGGGGCTCATTCGCGAAGGTACGGAAGTCGCTAACCCCGACTATGTAAAGCTCGCCGATGCATGCGGTTGGAAGGGGTATCGCATCCAATCCGCGGCTGAGTTGGAAAATCTGCTGCATGCGTCCAAGGTGAGTACCCACCCCACTTTGATTGACGTTCCTACGTCTTTAGCGGTTTATCCGGACTATCCGACGACATAGCAGGGAGAAAATCAAGATGACCACACCAACACCATCCGCACACCCGCCGCTTTTTCCGCCTCAGCATCAAACCAAATATTCATTTATGGGTAAACGTCCTGTCCTTGGAGACGTCATTGTCATATGTTAGGGATGTAATAATCAATATCACGATTTGCTCAAGGTGGTGAAGTTCATGAGCGTCGGTGTAGGCGGCGGGTTTTCCTGCGCAGGTTTCGGCCGCGCAGCAGCATTCGTGCTGGTTCTGTTCATCCTGCTGGTGATTATCCTCTCTGCAGGCTTCTTCATCTAAGTTGACACTTGAACCGCATAGCGAAAAAGAAGCTGCGACTTACGGGGTCGCCGCTTCTTTTTCATACATATGAGGAGGAGCCATCTTGAAAGCTGCGGCATTGAAGTCTCGTCCTCCATGGATGAAAATCAGCATTCTGAACTTCACGATGGGAGTCGGTTCCGCATTGGCTTGGGAGCTCGCCAAGCTTGCAGGCTCGGAACACCCGTTTCTCGCGCCCGTCTCCGTCATCTTGTGCACGAAGTCGGCCTTTGGGAAATCCGTCCGTTTTTCGTATTATCGTCTGCTTGGAACCCTGCTGGGTGTCGTCGTGACGTTCTGGGCCGCACGTTATATCCCCGTGAATGGCTGGTCGATCGGTTCCATGCTCATCGTCGCCGGGTTTTTTTCGTTTATTTTCGGACGCAAGGAGGTCTTAGTTCGGGAAACGGCGCTTAGCGTGGCGTTAGTGCTGAGTCTGCAACAGAAATCCGAAGCTTACGCATTAGACCGTATCCGCGACACCTTCATCGGAGTAGCCGTGGCGTTGATCCTTCAATTGCTGGTAGACCGAATCATATCCCCCCATCATCGCCAATAAGATAAGAGATTGATGCACAAAATGGGGTGTGAACGATGATGGCGATTGGGCGAAGCGTACCCAAGAAGGAGTCGTTCGATAAAGTCACCGGTGCCGCCATGTACACAGCCGATGAAGTGGATGCACGCATCCTGCATGCCAGTCTCGCGATCAGTCCCTATGCGCATGCCCGCATTCTGAGAATAGACACGTCTCTAGCGGAGCAGATACCCGGAGTGAGGGCGATTCTGACCGGGAAAGCCAGTGACGTCTTGATCGGGGAAGAGATTCGGGACAGGCCGATTATCGCAAGAGATAAAGTTCGGTACTACGGCGAAGTCGTGGCCGTTGCCGTAGCGGATACCGAAGTCGCGGCGAGAAGGGCGGCGGATTTGCTGCGCGTGGAGTATGAACCTTTGCCGGTCATCAACTCGCCCGTGGACGCCTTAAAGAAAGATGCCCCGATTCTGCATGAAAGATTGGGAGAGTATGAAAGCCTTGAAGGCGTCGAACCGGTTCCCGGCACCAATATCGCGAGCGTCATTCGGCTGCGCAAAGGGAATGCCGACGACGGTTTGAAGAAGAGTGAAATCGTCGTGGAGAATACGGTATTCTTTACGCCTTCCGACCATGTCGCGATGGAAACCCGCTGTGCCAGCGCGGAAATACGGCCGGACGGCCATATCCTCATCGAAACGTCCTCTCAAGTTCCTTTTACCGTAAAGAAATATATGGCGAAATATTTCGGGATCGATTCCGGGTGGATCGTCGTACATACCCCCTTGGTTGGCGGCGCGTATGGCGGCAAAACGGCGATTTTTTTGGAACCGATCGCCTATCTGGCTTCGAAAGCAGTAGGAGGCCGCAAAGTAAAAATCGTGCTGACCCGTGAAGAGGACATGGTGGCAGCCCCCGGCCGTATCGGGCTCCATGCGACTATTCGGCTTGGAAGCACCTCCAACGGGATGATGAAAGCCGCGCACATCCGATACTGGTTTGACGGCGGCGCCTACGACGACAAATCCAGTGACGTGGCGAGAGCGGCGGTTGCCGATTGTTCGGGACCGTACGCGATCGAGCATCTGGAATGCGAATGCCTGACTTTGTACACCAATCACACTTTTGCCGCGGCTTTCAGAGGTTACGGACATGCTGAGCTTACATTTGCCATGGAGAGAACCGTTGACAAATTAGCCGAAAAGCTCCGAATAGATCCATGGGAATTGCGAATGCGCAACGCCGCGGTTCCCGGAAATTTCGCGCCTACCCAAGATCTCTTGACTCCGAGTAATTTGGGAGATCTCAAGACTTGTTTAGCCCGATTGAAAACCTTGGCGGAATGGGACGATTGGCAGGTTCGGCAAGTGGACCGAAACCGTATTCAAGCCAAAGGTATCAGTTGCTTCTGGAAAAATTCATCGATGGACACGGATGCCACCTCCGGAGCGATAATCCTCTTCAATCCCGATGGAAGCCTTAACTTGGAAACGGGAGTCGTAGAGATCGGTACCGGCACCAAGACCGTGCTGGCACAGATTGCGGCGGAAAGAATGAGAATGAGCGTGGACCGAATTCACGTCAAACTCAAGGTGGACACGCGGATCACGCCGGAGCATTGGAAAACGGTTGCCAGCAGGGGAACCTTTTTGGCCGGCCGCGCCGTCTTAAAGGCAGCCGACGATGCGATCCGGCAGCTGCTCGACATCGCGGCTTGCGTGCTTCGCGCGGATCCCGAGGACCTGGTGCTGGAAAATGAAAAAGTCTATGTACGGGCCGACCCTCACGTGAACATCGACGTAAAGGACATCTGTTACGGATACCGTTATCCCAACGGCAATGCGATCGGCGGGCAGATTATCGGCCGGGGAAATTATATTCAGCGGCGAATGAATTTGCTAAATCCCGAGACGGGAAAAGGAACGCCGGGTCCGGAATGGAATGTCGGCGCGCAAGCGGTCGTGATTGAAATGGATATCCGTGATTGCTCTTATCGTCTCGTCAAAGCGATTTCGGTCATTGATGCCGGAAAGGTGCTGAATCCGGGCGGGGCGTTCGGCCAGGTGATGGGAGCGATGGCCATGGGGTTAAGCTTTGCCAATCGCGAGGGGTTCGATTATAACGACAAGGGAATGGTGCTCAACCCTACGCTGAGGGATTACACGGTGCTTCGCTACGACGAAGAGCCGGTCTATGTGGTCGATTTCATCGAAACTCCTTGCCTGGATACGCCGTTCGGAGCCCGAGCGCTAGGGGAGCACGGGTTAATCGGCATGCCTGCGGCGCTGGCGGATGCATTGTCCAGGGCTGCAAGCGTCAGGTTAAACACGCTTCCTCTCTATCCGGAAACGGTATGGAGAGCACGAATGGGGCGTTTTGCCGATGATTCCGTATGATTTCGATTATTACAAGCCAGCTTCCATTCAAGAAGCGGTCGACCTTTTTCAAAGATTGGGTGCGCAAGGAAAGCGGCCTATGTATTTATCGGGAGGAACGGAGATCATTACGCTTGGAAGAAGGAATTTCGTATACACGGAAGCCGTAATCGATCTGAAACAAATCCCGCAATGCCGAAGCATGGCCGTGAAGGAGCAGAGACTCGTTCTCGGTTCCGCTCTCACTCTCTCCGAGCTTCATGATGCCAAAGTGTTTCCGTTGCTGGGAGAAACGGGGGCCGGCGTTGCCGATCGAACATCCCGAAACTTGATCACGCTCGGGGGAAATCTATGCAGCCGGTTCATCTACAGGGAGGCGGTTCTTCCTCTGCTGCTTACGGACAGTGAACTGATGATCGCCGGACCGGCAGGCATTCGCCAGCTCCCGATCGGTCAAATTTTCAAAGGAACGCTTCAATTGGGCAGAGGAGAGTTTCTTGTACAATCCATGACAAATACGCCATATTTGAAGATGCCCTATTTGACCCTTAAGAAAAGAAAGGCAGCGGCCATCGATTATCCGGTTGTGACTCTTGCAGCTCTGAAAACAAACTCGGGAAACCGGTTTGCTTTTAGCGGCCTATGTGAATTTCCTTTCCGCTCGGTTGCGATTGAAGGCGTTCTGAACGATGGCAATTTACCGGTGGAGGAAAGGATCCGGCTGGCGGCAGCTCAGCTGCCCGCTCCCATTCTCAGCGATATCAAAGCATCGGCGCCATACCGCGAATTCGTTTGGAAAACGGCGTTGACCGATATGATATCGATCCTCGGCAGTTAGAGAGAAGGGAGGTAGTGATCCCTTTGAGAGTCGAGTTCCTTGTGAACGGCGAGAAACGTTCGGCGGAAATTCGGCAGGCGGATCTTCTTCTTGACGTGTTAAGGGAATCGTTCGGTTTAACCGGAGCCAAGCCCGGCTGCAGGAATGGAGATTGCGGAACCTGCACGGTTATCGTGAACGGGCAGCCGATAAAGTCTTGCTTGATGCTGGCTGTTGAAGCGTCCGGAAAACCGGTCGTCACGATTGAAGGGCTCCAAGGGTCCGACGTTCAGAAAGCGTTTGTCGAGCATTTTGCGTTTCAATGCGGCTATTGTACGCCCGGTTTCATTATGAATATCCATGCGCTAAAAAGCACTCATCCTCAGGCAGACGAAGCGACGATCCGCGACTGGCTCCAGTCCAACATATGCCGTTGCACGGGATATGAAGAGATTCGGCAGGCCGTCGCATCCGTTCTCAATAAAACGAACGCATAACGATTTCCCTATAAGGAAATAGAAAAAGTCGATTAGCCCCAGCGTCTTTCCCATGTTATTTTTTGATTATAAATCCTTACAAGCGCAAGTGAACCAGCGAACATTGGCGGCGAATTACGAAGCTTACGCGCTGGAAGAGCGGCAATTGTCTTTCCTGAACGGCCGGGAGGAACCGGTGGACGTGCTCGTGCTGGCGCACGATTGGTGCGGGGATGTCGTCGCGAATCTTCCGCTGTTCGGCAAGATCGCGGATCGCACGGATAAGCTGCGTTTACATATCCAGAACCGCGATCCGGATAATCAGGATATTGCGTAAGCGAGCTTGGCGAATCGGAGACGCCATCCTGCGGGAAATTCAGTCCATCGTTAGCCGATAAATCTCTTGCTGAAGCGTTGGGAAGGATATTCTAACAATGAAATTTGCGCTGTTCAGCTTGATCATGAATATTCCAAACTCCGTTACCGGGGAATCGTTGTCGGATCACGAGAAGCTGCTTAACGTTCTGAAACAAGCCGAATTGGCGGAACGACTCGGATTCGACGCATACGGCGTAGGAGAGAGGCATGGACCGCCCTTTCTATCCTCGTCGCCTCCCGTCGTGCTTACGGCAATCGCGGCCAGAACGAAACGGATCCGGCTGCTCACGACCGTTACCGTGCTAAGCGTATTGGATCCGGTGCGGGTGGCCGAGGATTATGCAACGCTGGACCATCTGTCCGAAGGCAGGCTCGAAATCATCATCGGCAAGGGCAACGATCCGCGGCATTATCCGTTATTCGGCATTCTAGAGGAACAACAGTGGGACTCTCTGGCCGAACGATATAAATTATTAAGAAGGCTATGGCAAGAGGAGAAAGTAACGTGGGAGGGCAAATACCGGCCTCCGCTTCATGAGGTAACCGTTCTGCCCAGACCCTTTCAACGCCAAATCCCGATCTGGCACGGCAGCGCTTCAAGCCAAATTTCAACGGAGCTGGCTGCGCAATACGGAGAACCTCTTTTCTCGTCGAATACGTTCCATCCGCAAGAAAAATACAAGGCGCTTATCAATCATTACAGGGAGCGATTCGCTTACTACGGACATGATCCTCGTAAAGCGATCGTCGGAGCAGGCGCCGGCAGTCTCTATTTGGCGGATACGCCGGAAGAAGCGATCAAGAGATTCCGTCCCTATTACGAAGCTCAATTCTCTACGCCTGCCTCCCAACATAACCAATCTCCTTTCAAGGATCTAGAAGACCACATCGCACGCGGCTCGATGTTGGTCGGCAATCCGGAAAGCGTCGTCCAGAAAATATTGGACTATCAGCAAGCCTTCGGCAACGAAGTACTCAGCATCAGCGTTGACGGGTTATCCGAATCGGAACAACGCGAACAGCTGGAACGTTTCGCCGAAGAGGTCGCGCCGATCTTGCGCCGAGAAGTACGAAGTTCAGTTTGGAATCGCTCATAAATCAATGAATCCTCACGGCTGCCGGTCACATCGGCAGCTGTTTTTTTGTCCTTGAAACGAATATTATCGTAAATCTAAAGTCATTTCATATAACATGGGTAAAAAGGGGATAAGCAAGTTACGAATTGCAGAAACTAGGTCGAGACCAACACACCCATAGGCAGGTTGATCATGCAACAGGCAGCTGTAAAACTCACCAAAGAAAAGCGTCTTATTCTTATTTCCTTATTCATTATTTTGCTCTATTTATCGCCTCTTATCGTTCTAGGCGACAATGCTCACATCCGCGTTCAAGACAATTTGGATTCCAACGTCGCTTGGTATACGGTACTGACACGGAGCCATGAGCTGTTTGGACCCCTGAACGCGGTTATTCCCCAAGTGATGAACGGATTGCCGCGAGGCGCTTATGAGTCCGAATTCCGAGGCATCGTATGGCTTTATGCGTTGTTTCCCACCATGACCGCCTATGCGATCAGCCAAACGATTACGAGGTTCGCTGCTTTTCTCGGTATGTACTTGTTGCTCAAGAAGCGCTTTCTTAAAGAGCAAGACACCAGCCTTATACGAGTCGGTGTTGCCCTTGCGTTTGCCTTGACTCCATTCTGGCCTTCGGGCATGCTGAGCACTTTGGGACAGCCCTTGGCGCTTTGGGCTTTTTTGAAAATACGCAACAGAGAGCACTCCTGGAGAGAGTGGACAGTATTGGCTCTCCTGCCTCTATACTCCAGCTTTGTCCTGGGTTTCTTCTTCTTCTTGACGGCGATGGGTCTGCTGTGGCTCCGGGATGGGATCAAGAAACGCGATTGGAATCCAGTGTTCTTCGTGGGTATCGCGTTCATGACTGCGATTTACTTGGCCATTGATTATCGGCTTCTTTCAGGGCTCGCCTTATCGAGCGCCCCCACCAGTCGAACGGAGTTCGTTGAATCACAGAACGGTTTTTGGTATTCCATGGGTCTCGCGGTTTTTAATTTTTTATTCGGTCATAATCAAGTTTTAACGATGCATACCCCGGTCATATTGCCTATCATCAGCATTGCGCTCATTGTTGTGTTCAATCAAAAAAGCCAAAAAGTCCATAAAAGAATTCTTTATCTGATCGGATTCAATTTCGCATTGTCCTTATGGTACGCCTTCTGGTTTTACAAAGCGTGGGAGCCGTTAAAGCAACGTTTCTCTATATTGACTATGTTTAATTTCGGCCGGTTTCATTACCTGCACCCGCTCACGATTTACGTCAGCTTTGCGCTTGCTCTGTACATCCTTTGGATGTTAGGCGGGAAGTGGCAAAAGAGGGTGCGTTTTTATGTCGTTGCGCAAGTGATACTCCTTCTCTTTTGCAATGACGAAATCGTTTATCGCGTTTACGGTCAACCGTCCGTCAAACAATTTTATGCCGTTAATCAATTTCAACAGATCAGAGATTATATCGGGCTGCCTCAAGAATCATATCGCGTAGCCAGCATCGGACTTCATCCTTCAATCGCCCAGTATAACGGCTTCTATACGTTGGATTCTTACGTGAATTATTATCCGCTTACGTACAAACATGAATTCCGGCAAATCATCGCCAAGGAGTTGGACAAGAGTCCGGATCTGCAAACCTACTTCGACCAATGGGGAAGCCGGTGTTATCTTTTTGTAAGCGAGCTTGGAAAGAACTACGAATTTACAAAAAATTCAATCGTTAAAATCAACCATTTGCAACTGAATACGGCCGTGTTAAAGGCGATGGGGGGCAAATATATTCTGTCGGCCGTTCCCATCATGAATGCCGAGGAAGAAGGACTCCAACTTCTGAACATCTTTGACGATCCTCAATCGGCATGGAGAATATACCTGTACGAAGCGAAGTGATGTCCTAACTTTCGAACAGGTCATGGCCGCGGCTTTTTCCGTCCGATTCCTTACCGGTCGCGAGCCTCGCTTCGGGAAATATTCTCTCCTCCATACCGTCAAGATTGGTGAAATCCTGCAATAGCCGGCGCGTTTGAACCCAACACGCGGACATGTAGGTTTCCGCCGTCATCGATGTACGTTCAAGAATTTTCAACAGCATGGTCGGTTTCGGAACGTTTCCCGGGATTGCGTCATCTCTCCACATCTCGATATAATCAGCTAGACCGGAAAAGAACTCCGTCCACCGCTTACGATCCGTATTTTTAAAGTCGGTTAACCTGGAGGCTTCAAGCACGTTTTTCTGAAGTTCCACGCCTTGCATACATCCGAGGATCAGCGTATTTAGAAGCAGCTTCAAATACTCGAGTCGTTTTCTTCTCCCACGGGTAAATGGACTGAATTTTAAGGCGTGCATGGCTTGTTCGAGCTTCGACGAGGTATGATTCAAATCTTGCGCCAATGTTGTAAAGGAGCGCCTTAAGTCTTCTGAAGCAGACACTGGGGTATCGTCTCTGAACCACTTCGAATATTGGCGATAGTACGAAGCAAGGTCCGAAGCCGCATGATGGAGCAATTTTTCGGTTTCTCGGCTGAAATCCGGAGGGATGACCGTTAGATTGACGGCAATCGCGATCACGGCGCCAATCAACGTCTCCACGATTCTGTCAATGCCGTAGCTCGCTTGGGTTCCGACGGTGAGCACCAGCAATGCACTGGTGCCGATTTGCATGTAGGTATATTGGGGAAATTTGAACGCTTGGCCGACCGTTAGTCCAATCAGCAAAAGAAGGGCCAGACTCCACCAATGCGTTCCGAATGTATGAACAAAGCCGCTTGCCAGAGTCACGCCGACCAAAATACCCAGTATGCGTTGAAATCCCAATCGGATTGATTTTTCAACCGTGACTTGGAGACACAGAATGGCGGCCAGCGGTGCAAAAAACGGATGCTCCGATCCCATGCGGTTGGCGATCAACCAGGACAACACGGCAGCCAGTACAGCTTTGATTGTCCGGTTAGACGGAAGCAGTCTGTTCATGAAAGTTCTCACAACTCGATCCCCCGTTCGCTGGAACGCAGCGTTTCTGTGGTTCTTCTTGTTAATAACCGTATGTGCGAACAAAAATTCAAACATTGAACACATGATGAGAGAGGAGTCAGGCAAAAATGGATTATTTCGAATCCATGTTAAACAAGTATGCAGAACTCGTCGTTAAGGTTGGCGTCAATGTTCAAGTCGGCCAAGTGCTGATCGTACACGCGCCGTTGGAAACGGCTCCATTTACGCGGCTGATTGTCGCAAAGGCATATGAGGCAGGAGCCAAATACGTCATCGTGGAATGGGACGACGAGGAGATTGCCCGCATCCGATACGAGAAAGCGTCCGACGATTCTTTCGACTATTATCCGCAGTGGTTAGCAGACAGCATGGTTCGTTTCGCCGAAGAAGGCGGTGCGATCTTGCATATCAAAGTGCCCAATCCGGATCTGTTCCAGGGAATCGATTCCGCTAAAGTATCGGCGGCGGTCAAGTCGGCCGCTGTCGCAAGAAAGGAATATTCGGCCTATACGCGCAATAGCCGAATCAGTTGGTCGTTAATCAAAGCTCCTACGCGCGCGTGGGCAAGCAAAGTATTCGCCGACCTTCCGGAAGAGCGGCGGGTGGAAGCCATGTGGGAAGCGATTTTCAAAATGGTACGGGTGAATACGGAAGATCCGGTCGCCGCTTGGCGAGAACATATTGATCATTTGAAAACAAGGCAAAATCTTCTGAACGCGAAACGGTACAAGAGTCTCCATTATCGAGCGCCGGGTACGGACCTGCGGGTAGAGTTGCCTGAAGGCCATATTTGGCGGGGCGGAGGAGGAGAGAACGAGAAAGGCGTATACTTCGTGGCGAACATGCCGACGGAAGAAGTGTACACGATGCCGCATCGAGCCGGCGTGAACGGGACCGTCCGAAGCACGCTGCCTCTCAATTTGAACGGCAGGCTTGTCGAAGGAATCGCGTTGACGTTCAAAGACGGCAAAGTGGTTGCTTACGAGGCCGATTCGGGTCGTGAACATCTGACGTCGCTGTTGGAAACGGATGAAGGCGCATCCTATCTTGGAGAAGCCGCGCTTGTACCGCATGATTCCCCGATATCGAACTTGAACAGAATCTTCTATAATACCGGCATCGACGAAAACGCATCCTGCCATTTCGCTCTTGGAAGTGCTTATCCCGTGAATCTGGAAGGCGGAACGAAGCTATCCAGCGAACAATTAATGGAGCGCGGCGCCAATGTAAGCCTTACGCATGTTGACTTCATGATCGGTTGTGCAGAGCTGGACATCGATGGAGAACTGCCCGACGGAACCGTCGAGCCTGTTTTTCGCCAAGGGAATTGGGCTATCTAGTCGTTGCCTTGCATAAAAAAAGGAGCCTCTGGAATTCATGAGGCTCCTTTTTGTTGTAATAGATTAGATAAAAAATCCCGAAAGAATAATCACCAGCAAAATGAACATAACCAGAGTAAACGCGAAAGCACTGCCGGTGCCATGAGATCTATTACCATGGGATCTACTGCCAACTCCCTCGCTCATGTTATCACCTCCCCCGTTAGGATTGTGATTCATCATCACACCGACAATATATGCTGGTCCGAAAGAAGGGACAGGATGTTATACATAACGTAAGAAAAATGTACGTACTTCAAACTAGCATCCCCTGATCGGGAAATATTTAAGAAACAATTCAGAATTCCTTCACCGACGGTTTAGGATTAGAGGCTAATGTATGGGTTAGATATTCGAATTAGCCGTTCATATCCTTTATTCCACTTTCGATGAGGGGAAATTTCGTGGTGGCAAACCTAAACAAAAAGAGCAATTTGTTGAGCAAGGTGCCTGAGGTTACGATTTACTTCTGGATCATCAAAGTTCTATGCACAACGGTCGGGGAAACTTTTGCGGATTATCTCAATTTCAACTTGGGATTCGGTTTAACGAACACAACGATGATTATGGGTGTCGTATTTTTCATCTTCTTGTTTCTTCAATTCAGGGCAACGAAATATGTACCCGCGATATATTGGCTGACTGTCGTATTCATCAGCGTTTTCGGAACGTTGGTTACCGATAATCTGACGGACGGGATCGGAGTACCGTTGGAGAAAAGCACGACCGTTTTCGGCATTCTGTTGGGACTGACTTTCCTGGTTTGGTTCGCAAGCGAAAAGACGCTTTCCATTCACTCGATCTACACAAGGAAGCGCGAAGTTTTTTATTGGCTAACCATTCTATTTACATTCGCCCTTGGAACGGCTGTCGGCGATCTGTATTCCGAACAACTCGGGCTAGGTTACTTTAACACGGGCATCACGGTCGTTATTATCGTCGCGATTACTTATATGGCTTGGAAATGGCTGCGCCTCGATACGGTATTAGCTTTCTGGGTCGTTTATATTCTGACTCGTCCGCTAGGGGCATCCTTGGGTGACTACTTGTCCCAATCCCATATCAATGGCGGATTAGGCTTAGGAACAACGATTACGAGCGTCATCTTTCTAGCTGCGATTTTGGCTGTCATCGTATTCTTGGCTGTTACTAAAATCGATACGGCGTCGAAAAGCGAAACCGTAGAGTCGGGGCAAGCAAAAAAAAACAAAAGAAACGTTCTCATTCAAACCGTTGCCGTACTTTGTATTTTCTTAGCTGCCGGCATCGGAGGGTATGTTCAATTGAACCGTCAAATCACATCGCAAATCGATTCTCCCGTTTCGGCCACGGCGTCCAATTCGGATTCATCAGCGGCATCACAAGCTCCCGCATCATCGCCATCCGGGTCTTCTCAGACTCCGGCAGCAACGCCGGAAGCCGCAAAACCTGTATCGCAGTCAAAATTGGCCGGACGATTAACGGGTTTCATAAAAATCGAAAACGATATGTTGAACGCCATAAACACGAAGGACTATTCTTCCGCCAGTAAAGGCGCTGACAATTTGGAACATCAGTGGGACATTGCTGAACCAAAGCTCAGGAAAATAGACGGCACTGCGTGGACTCAAATTGATGGAACGATTGACGTAGTTTTGGCTGCCGTTCGCAAAAGCAACCCAAATCCAACCAAGTGCATTTCTGCACTGAACGATTCACTTCATATTCTTAACGGTTCCAATTAATCATGCTGATCCTCTAGGGATAAAATGGCGGCCAAATCGGCCGTCATTTTTCTTTTATGGAGTATAATGTAAGGGAACGCAAATTTCATGAAGGAAGAGGGAGATATGCTTGCATGCAAGTGAACCGGCTGGCTTTTGGATTCGATTGGGAGCGATTCTTCTTGACGCACTCATCATCGGCTTACCTCTGACGATCATATCCATGATCATTACCGGAAACGGAATATCAAGTCATCAGTTTTTATCCGATACATTGACGTTTCTGTATGCATTGCTTATCCCAATCATTTGGAACGGTTATACGGTCGGCAAAAGAATATGCGGTATTCGTATCGCTAAAATCGCCGACGGAGGGCCTCCGGGCCTGGGGACGATGCTCCTTCGCAATGTAGTTGCCGGCGTTGTTTATGGCATAACTTTTGGCGTTGCCACCATCGTGAGTGCCATTATGGTCGGAGTTCGTGAGGATAAACGGTCGCTTCACGATTTTATTGCAGGTACGGAAGTCATACGCGATTAACCAATCGTTAATGACATTAAAAATATATTGGCGGCCAAATCGGCCGCCTTTTTTCTTACATAAAGTCAAATTTGATTGTTAAGCGTCTTGAACTTAAAATGTTTTTATCAAGCATGAGCAGGAAGGGAATAGGAGAAAAATGCACCCAGTACTCGGAGGAAACCCAAATCGCGAGCAGAAAGAACGATATTCTAAATTTGATAATTATATTAAGGGGAAGTTTATGAATGAAGTTCCGACCAAGATGGACATGAGTTTTTCTGATTACTTCTCCATGATTAAGGATTCCCTCTCAGGTGCACAAGACCGCAGACCTTCCGGTCCATTGCCTGTATTCGAATTGGATTGGAACAAAATCCGAAGTGAAGAAGATAGTTTAACTTGGTTTGGGCATTCTGCTTTTTTACTCTCTCTGGACAATAAAAAGATACTTGTCGATCCGATGCTTGGGCCGGTTGCTTCGCCTGTTTCTTTTCTTGGAAGCAAACGCTATAGCCAAGACATGCTGCATATGATTGATGAATTGCCGCATATGGATGCTGTATTCATTACGCATGATCATTACGACCACCTAGATTGCCCATCTATACGTAAGTTGGGGGACAAGGTTGGCCATTTTTTCGTTCCTTGCGGCGTTAGTGCACACTTGATCCGTTGGGGAGTCGCACAAGAAAAAATCACGGAACTCAATTGGTGGGATGAAACGGAGTTCCAAGGCTTAACCATTGCATTGACTCCATCCAAACTCGGGTAGAGGACTTTTCAATCGAGATACGACATTATGGGGCGGGTGGGTCATACTTGGAAAACGAACCCGTTTCTATACCAGTGGAGATGGGGGTTATGGTGCGCATTTTAAAGAGATAGGGGAAAAGTACGGTCCCTTTGACATGGCCCTGATCGAAGGAGGTCAATATGACCGGCGCTGGCCGTGGGTCCATATGACACCCGAAGAGGCTGTACAGGCCCATGTGGACGTAAACGGGAAAAATATGATGCTCATTCATTGGGGAGCCTTTACTCTTGCGTACCATGGTTGGACGGAGCCAATAGAACGTGCATCAGCAGAGGCGGTGAAGGTAAATGTGAGTCTTGTTGCCCCTCAAATTGGCGAGACCATCCCATTAAACGGAGAACTGCAGGCTGCTCAATCTCCATGGTGGGGGGACGTAACGTTTCTATGAAAAGGGGTCGAAGTTTCATCATTATCCTATTCACCGCACTCGTGTTATCCGCATGCGGGTCGTCCGGGCCGAACGACGTTGCTCAGCCATCAGCAAGTCCGAGCCTGCAGGCAGAGACGACCCCCGAACCCTCGCCAATCCCGCAAACTTCCTTATTCGGCGAGGTTCAGTCCGGCGGCTCGATCATACAGGCGTATACGTTCAATGGCCAATTGACGGACGCCGTTTTCCGCAGACACACATCGTTACCGTACGGAGTTTACGTTCCGAAATTCATGGATCAACGAGAGTTAGCGGAGGGGGTAGAATGGGGCTATGGAGAGCCTAGAAACTCTTTCGCTATTATGGACGGCAACTTGTTCCGTCCGGACTTTCAGACAGCCGATCCCGATTTGGCAGCTTATAAAGAATACTTGGGATCGGACCGGAGCGACCCGGCGATGGAATACGATTACTTCTCGTTCCAGGGCGAATCGAATGAGTTGATCATCCGCTTTGCCTATTCATCCGACGAGAAAAATAATGCGCAGAAGCTGTTTCTATCCATGATTACGTCGATTAGGGAGACGCATGCGAGCGAGGATTTTAAAGCCGGCGTGTTCTTGACTTACGACGAATCGATGCTGGACGAAACTCAGAAAACGGTTCTGCAATGCGCGCTGGCGAGCATGGACGCGATCATCGCCAAGGACGCAAAGGCATTCTCGAAATCGCTGGAATCACAAGAATTAGCGGAAGCGTTAAGCTTTTTGATTGATGAAGGAAAATCGTACCGTTTCGAAAAGCTGGATTCGATTTCGGAGCTGGACGAAAACAAATATAATGTCAGCGTTTTCTATAAGGCGCTTAGCAAAGAGGGTTTCTTATTTCATTCCGGCTACATGTTTACGGTCAGAAAAAACAAAGCCGGCGAATGGAATGTCGCGAATATCGACTAGGTGCTTCTATCCTGCATGAAGAAAGGGACATCCGTTACGGATGTCCCTGCATTGTATAACGACTAGACGATATATTCAGCCAAGCTTCCGTTTTCGTCCGTATACTGGATAACAGACCGCATCGTGCGAAGATCGACGAAGAGCTCGCAGGCTGTATCTCCTTTTTTCCATCGCATCTTGATTTCTTCCGAAGTGTCCATCACCTTGAACTCCCCGTTAAACGCATCGTACTGGTTACGGAACCGAATCAGCTGCAGAAGCCGTTGTACGACATCCTTATCCAGCGATTGTCCAATCTCTTCCACTGTATAGTTGTGACGGTTGATTTCGCGTCCGTCGCCCGTTTGCGAGACCCGTTCGTTCTTGTTCTCGCCGGCCAACAGCCCGACGTAATAAACCTGCGGAATGCCGGGAGCGAAAAATTGTATCGCTCTAGCGGCCAAATAAGCGTCGTCATCGCAGCCGAGAACCGAGTAGTAAGTTCCGTTGATCTGATGCACGTCGAAGCCGTCCGGAGCTTTATGTTCCTCACCTAGGATCAAGCTGAGGTTGGCGCCTCTCTGCAGGCACTTTTCCACGACTGTCCTGGCTTCATTCGTATCGAAAAGATCGTCCAGATCAGGAATGATCGGAATGCCGTCATGGCAATCGAGCATGGTGAACTGATTGGAAGGACGGTTCCGCAGATAGTCGGCGAGAGCTCCGCCGGAGCGAGTCACCAGCGTTGCGAGGATCCGATAGGGCAGGACAAAGTCGTAAATCCAATATCCTCGTTCGGCTAATTTGAACTGGATCGAATAGTGGGCGTGCACTTCCGGCAACAGCTCGATGTTGTGCGACTTCGCCAGGTCCATGATCCAATCGAGGAAGCCGTAAATGTCCGGTTCCACGAAGAAGCAGCTGGTGCCCAGCTTCTTGATGACGTAACCGACCGCGTCTAAGCGAACGATCTTGACGTTGTTCTTGCTGAAGTTCCGGAAGAAGGCGGCCAGAAGCTCCTTCGTCATTTCCGATTGGATGTCCAGGTCGATCTGTTCGGAAGGATCCGTCTTGCCGAACGTGGTCCAGACTTTTTCTTGTTCGCCGTTTTTTTGGATCGTAAAGGTCGAATAAGGCCGCGGCCGACGCAGGAACATCTTGTCGATATCTTCCTGAACGGGTTCGCCGTCCGGCCACAGCTTGTCCAACGTGAGGAAGAGGTCCGCGTATTGCGAGTCGCGACCATTCTGAAGGAAGTCCTGGAAGTACTCCGATTTCTGAGAAATGTGGTTAACCATCAAGTCGACAAGTACATCGAAACGTTCGCCAATCGCCCGAACGTCTTCCCATGTTCCGAAAGCCGGCTCGATTTCCAGATAGGTCATCGGCGCGAAGCCGCGGTCTCCCGAAGAAGGGAAGGGAGGAAGGATGTGGACCCCGCCCGTGAAGATGTCGGTAAAATGAGCGTTCAGCACTTGGTTTAACGATTTTAAATCCCCGCCGAGCGAATCGGGGTACGTGATCAACTGCACCTGATTTTTCAGTGCCATGGGAAACCCTCCATATGTCGTACAAAGTTAGTGGCATGGCCATTCAATTACGATAACTCTATTCGCGGCCATCGTCAAAGGTATGGAATTCGGAAAATTAACGCATATTGTCAATGTAAGTAATTTTCCTCAGAAGGTGATAAAGGATGGGCAAAATCGCGTTGACGCTTGTGATCATCGGAGCGTTGAATTGGCTTCTTGTCGGCTTGTTCGAGTGGGACCTGGTCTCGGCATTGTTCGGGGGAGATTCTCATCGGGAATCCTCTTGGTTCAGTCGAATTGTTTATACTTTAGTCGGGCTTAGCGGGTTGATCAGTATCAGATACTTATTCGCGGATGATGCAAGGGTAAGAACGTAAGAAGGTTGCGTTGGTCAGGACAAGTACATTTAGGATAAGAGCCACGCTTTGCGTGGTTTTTTTGTTTTTGGAAAAAAATGCAACAAACCTGCAGCCTATGCGTCTAACGATTGGAAAATCGATTATGGCTTCAGGGAGGTATACGATTATTAAAAGAAAGATTTTTGCAGCCTTCATGGTGTTTATCCTCGCGGCGTCCCTTTATCCTCGGCACGTTAGTTTTGGCAAGGAAAACGGCAATTTTAAAGTCATGGGATACTTTTCCGAATCCCCCGCGTTGATGGATTCAGTTGATGATGCTGTTCAATTTGACGGAATGACCCACCTGATCTACGCTTTTTTAAAGCCGGCTTCGGACGGTTCTCTCTATCCCATTGGCAAGCCCGAAAGATTAAAGGAACTGGTGGATAAGAGCCATGCGCATGGAGTGAAAGTCGTCATCGCCGTCGGAGGGGTGTACTACGGGAAAGAGCGGCTGGAAGGCCACTTTGAAGCGCTTGCCGGCAATGACGAAGCCCTTGGACGGTTTACCCGGGAAGTGCGGGATTTCGTTGAGGCCTACAACCTGGATGGCGTGGAGATTGACTGGGAATACCCCAATGCCAAATCTTCGGACGAGTTTGAACGTGTTATTTTGGCCCTGAAAGAAGTTTTGTCCCCCATGGGCAAAACCTTGAGCGCGGCCGTGGCGGCCGCCGTCTCGGCAAATTCGAAAGCAGAATACATACAATCCGTGACCGATACAGCCCTTAAGAATTTGGATTGGCTGAATATCATGGCTTACGATTTGAAGGGAGGGGAGCACAGTCCCTACTGGTTGGCGGATGTATCCATACAGTACTGGAAAAAGAGGGGCGTGTCCGCGGACCGTATCGTTGTCGGCATTCCCTTGTACGCCAGACCAAGCTGGAAGCAATACAGGCATATTGTGGCTTTGGATAAAGCCAATGCTTATCTCGATTTCGTGCCGGGCGATAAATCGGACTCCTACAACGGTCTCAACACGATCCGTCAGAAAACAAGACTCTCTCTGAATAAAGGCGGCGGCATCATGTTTTTCGATATACAGGAAGACACCCGGGATGAAACCAGCGCTCTGAAAGCTGCATTGGATATGATCCACAGGTACGAACTAAATAAGCCCGACGATTATTTTATCGTGGTGGACAATCGCGAGTTGCTGTACTCGCCGGAAGAGAAATTGGGAATGCCTTATACGGATGTTCAGAATCGACTTCAGATCCCGGTAAGGAAAGCGCTGGAGACCATTGGAGCCAAGATCGAATACGAACATGCCTCTCGTACGGTCACTGCCATTCTTGAAGACACAACGGTTAAGATCCGTATCGGAAGCGATATATTAGAAGTAGACGGTAACAAGGTGACGATGGACACCAAAGCAGCGATAAAAGACGGGCTGACCTATTTGCCCTTGCGCTGGGTATATGAAAGCTTCGGCTACAAGGTGATCTGGTACGAAAGCAGCAAAAGCGTTCTGGTGAGTAAAAACTAGTTTTAGAAGTAAGCATACATTCGTTTTTTTCATTGGAGGCGTGCACATGAAGGGATGGATACAGGCGGGAACGGTAGATGAGCTACACCAACAAGGTCCGAAACTGATCAAAGGGGGCATCGTTGTATTCCATCACGAGGGCCATGTGCACGCGCTTGATAACCGTTGTCCCCATCTCGGTTTTCCGCTTCACATGGGAAGTTTATGCAACGGAATTTTGACTTGCCATTGGCACCATGCCCGGTTTGACGTATGCGGCGGCGGAACGCTTGACCCGTGGGCGGACGATGTTCCCGTTCACGAGATATCCATTGATGACGGCATGGTGTGGGTGAACCCCAATTCCCGTAACGGCAATCAAGTTCAAATATATAAAGACCGCCTTCTGAACGGCCTTGAGCAAAATATCGGCCTCGTCATCGCCAAAGCGATTGTCGGATTAATAGAAGCGGGCGTTACCGAAACGGAAATCGCAGCGATCGGGATCGAATTCGGTGTGAAGAACCGCAGTCAAGGATGGGGCTCCGGATTGACGATTCTGACTGCGATGGCGAACGTTCTGCCGAAGCTTGATAAACAGGGCCGTATATTGGCGTTATATCATGGTTAACTGAGAACGGCGCGCGACTCGTCCGGCAATGGAATGCGTTTCCTGCTCGATCCGCTGCCGAATACGGACATCTCGGAAGAACGATTAACCAAATGGTACAGGGATTGCATGGAGGTCCGGGATACCGGCGGAGCCGAGCGGGTACTGCTTACGGCTTTGCAGAGCGGGAGCGATGAAAACGGGCTTTTCAAGATGATGAGCCAGGCGGTAACGGACCATTATTACATGAATGGCGGCCATGCGCTGGATTTCCACAACAAAGCATTCGAGAGCTTGAATTATGTCGGGAGTGAGCAGCGTAAATATATTCTCGCATCGCTCGTTCCGATGTTCGGTGACGCCCAGCGAAGCGAGGAGCTTTACAGCTGGCAGTCTCCGGTTAACCTTGTACAGCCGTTGAAAGAAGTCTTCGAAGAATTGTCCCGAATGGGGGAAGTGTCCGCGGAAAAGCGGATAGATGACGATGAGCTTCTGCAAGTCTTGCTCGGAGACGATCCGTTTACGACGATCCGCGTATTGAAGGAAGCATTGTTCGGCGGCACCTCTCCGGTGCGCATCGCTCAAATTACCGCGTTGGCCGCGGCTGAACGGATCGTTCGATTCCATACGCAAAACGATTTTGGGGATTGGATTTCGGTGCTGCACACCTTTACGCATGCCCACGCCGTTCACGAAAGCTTGATCCGATCATCGGATCCATGGATAGTTCGCGGTATTTTCCATTCGGCAGCCACGATTTACCTCGACCGTTTTTTGAATATTCCACCTGCGCCGAGACCGACCGTTGCCGTACCGTCCGATCCGATACCGAACTCTGAGGAACTGCTTGATATTCTCGATAAAAGGCAGCAGGTGGCGCAAGCAGGAGCATGGGTAACCCGCTATTTGCGCGGCGGCGGTGAACCGGAGCCCCTATTCAATGTATTGGGTCATGCACTTCTTCGGGAAGATGCCGATTTCCACACCTTTCAGATGTACGAGGCTGCTTTGGCGGAATTTGACCACTGGTCTTCCGAATCGGGTTCGTTCGCCGAGAAAGCCCGCGAAACGCTGATTCTCGCGATTACCCGTTATCTCGCGGCGCATGCTCCGACAGCCCGCGAAACCCCTCAAACGGCAAGGATTGCATGGCGCCTCCATCGCGGCGAGAAATTGTTTGAAGAGGAGTAAAGTGGAGCGGGCGCAGCTTCGTGGTGGAGAGTCTATACTGCCGAAGTAACACATATGATTCGCCTACAATATGATGAGCTATAAACCAAAGAGGTGAGTCAATGGCAGTCGTTAAAGCCAGGAAACAGGATATTGATATGTTGGCGAGGTTGCTTCGAGCTGAAGCCGAGGCTGAAGGCGAAATGGGCATGCTCCTTGTTGGCAATGTCGGCATTAACCGAATCCGGGCGAACTGCTCCGATTTTAAAGGAATCCGGACGATTCCCCAAATGATCTATCAGCCGCATGCGTTCGAGGCACTGCAACATGGCATGTTCTATCAAAGCGCGAGAGACAAGGTACGCCGTCTCGCTCGACGGGCTGTGAATGGGGAGCGGAATTGGCCGGCGAAATTCTCCCTATGGTATTTCCGTCCCGGAACGTACCAGAACCCCGGGCCATGTCCGCCAACTTGGTATAATCAACCGTTCGTTGGACGTTGGAAGAAGCACTGTTTTTATCAGCCGACCGCGGAAACATGTGAAAATGTATATAACACGTTTTGATGGAGATCCGCGCTGGGCGCGGATCTTTTTTTATGGATTAAAAATTCCGATCCAACAATATCCCTGTTTGTTCTGCCATGACTCGGGGAGGTAAAGGCATGCCATTTTTAAACCACCATTCCACGGCTCCCACGACCGCAGCACCGAAAAATTGAAGCAAAACATCTTGGTTTAAGCCTTGATTCTTTCCGTCGGATAGATCGACTCCAACCTCATACTCTTGAATGACCAATTCGAGGAATCGGCTGCAAAAATGTGCAGAATTATGGCGAGCATAGCTTCTTCCCGGTATTTGGCGGAAAAATATAGTAAAATATTGAATGGTCGATAGAGAAAGGAATGACGAATATGGAATACGTAAAATTGGGCAATACGGGCTTGGACGTATCCAGGCTTTGCCTTGGCTGCATGAGCTTCGGCGATGCGAGCCGGTGGACGCATCCATGGATTCTCGACGAGGAACGCAGCCGCCCGATCATCAAAAAAGCTCTTGATCTCGGAATCAATTTTTTCGATACGGCCAACGTGTATTCGACTGGAGCGAGCGAAGAAATTGTGGGCAGGGCCTTAAAGGATTACGCGAACCGGATGAGGTCGTCATTGCTACGAAAGTTCATTTCCGCATGCAACCGGGACCTAACGGCGCCGGGCTTTCCCGCAAGGCGATTTTGAGTGAAATCGATAAGAGCCTGAAGCGACTCGGAACCGATTACGTAGATCTGTATCAAATTCACCGCTGGGACTACGACACGCCCATCGAAGAAACCATGGAAGCTTTGCACGATGTGGTGAAGGCAGGGAAAGCAAGATATATCGGGGCATCGGCGATGTTTGCTTGGCAATTCCTCAAGGCTCTGCATGTTGCGGAGAAGCATGGCTGGACCCGATTCGTGTCGATGCAGAACCATTACAATCTTCAATACCGCGAAGAGGAACGGGAGATGCTCCCACTCTGCAAAGAAGAGAAGATCGGCGTGATTCCATACAGTCCGCTGGCATCCGGAAGATTGTTGCGCGATCCGGGAGAAACGACTTCTCGATCTGAAACCGACCAAGCCCAGAAGTCGAAATATGACGCGATGACGACAGCCGATCGGCCGATCGCGGAACGGGTTGCAGCCATCGCGGCGCAGCACGGCGTTCCCCGCGTACAAATCGCGCTGGCCTGGATGTTGCAAAAGGAGACCGTAACATCTCCTATCATCGGCGTGACGAGTTTATCCCAGCTTGAAGAAGCGGTACCGGCACTGTCGGTCAAGTTGACGCCGGAAGAAATCGCAACGCTTGAAGAACCGTATGTGCCTCATCCCGTCGTGGGCGCCTTAAAATCTCTTTCGTGAAAAAGCGGCGATCACATCAGAAGAGGGGGATGTGGTAAAATAGTGACGTCAACGTTGGAACAAAGTGGGGGAGACGTAGTGAAATACTATTATTACTGGGTTGCGCTCGTCGTGTTTGCGTTGGACCAGATTACGAAGAAAATCGTCTCCGGTACCATGCAAGTAGGCGATCAGATTTCAGTGATCGGCGAGTTTTTCAAAATTCAACTATATAAGAACAACGGCGCGGCATTCAGCATGTTGCCTAACCAGCAGCTGTTCTTTATTGTAATTACGACCGCTGTCGTTATCGGCATCATATGGTACATTCAGAGGAATCGGAATTCGGGAAGAACTCTGCTTCTGGCGGCGCTAGGATTGATTCTCGGGGGCGCAATCGGAAACCTGTTCGACCGGGCGCTGTATGGAGAGGTTGTCGACTTCTTCAAGCTGACATTCGGCAGCTATATCTTCCCGATTTTCAACATTGCTGACATCGGAATCAACATCGGCGTGGTACTCATCCTGCTGGATACGATTCTCGACGGACGGTACAAGAGGACAAATGTCCAGCGAAAAACCGCAGAAGATCGCCCTTAAGCTTGAGAAATCAAGCTTTTTTGTTTGAGCAAACTTTCATACCTGAAATATTGGACCTATTGTTCCAAAAAGTATATACTGTACCTACGGAAACGGAGGTAGAGCCATGGGACGCTACAAAGAGTTTGATAAAGAAGCGGTGCTCCATAATGCGATGCTCGTTTTTTGGAAGAAGGGATACGAAGCGGCAAGCATTCCCGATTTGCTGGAGGCCATGGATCTTAGCAGATCAAGTCTGTACGAAACGTTCGGGGACAAACAAACGCTTTATATCGACGCGATCAACTGGTACAAGAAGTGGAAGCAAGCCAAACGGGACCTCCTCGTCAATGCGACTTCCGCAAAATCGGGTATTCGGCAGTACTTCGAGGTACACATCGATTCCGCCTTGGACGGCGATTCGCCGAAGGGCTGTCTCATTACGAATGCAGCAGTCGGCATGGACTCGCCGGATGAGCAACTGAATGCGTTGATCAGAGAGCGGTTTGACGAGTTGGAGAAATCCTTTTACGAGCTGCTGCGCAAAGGTCAGGAGACGGGAGAAATCATGCCTGAGAAAGATATCAAGACTTTATCTTATCTGCTCACAAACCTGAATCATAGTATAAATATCGATGCGAAGGTGCGGGGGGACCACAGCAAGATGCAGCAGATGATAGACATGGTGATGGAAATGCTTTAGAACATTTTTTTTGCACATTCCGGAACGACTGTTCCAGAATATTTCTGGTGAGTAAAGGGGACTTTTTATGCAATCAGCTTCCATTCCAACGGAAAAATCGATTTCGCCATCGCTGATTTTTATCCTGGCAATCGCTTGCGGTATCATAGCGGCAAATCTTTATTATGCTCAACCATTGATAGGCTCTATCGGTTCGACCATCGGGCTCTCCGCCGGGGCTGCCGCACTCATCGTTACGTTGACTCAAGTCGGCTACGGGATCGGCTTATTATTTATCGTACCGCTGGGAGACATCCTGGAAAATCGTAAGTTGATCCTTTCATCATTGCTCCTAACAGCCGTCGTTTTGACAGGTGCCGCTGTAATCAAAAGCCCCATTCTCTTCCTCACCGCTTCACTCGTGATCGGAGTAGGTTCCGTAGCAGCGCAAATCCTTGTGCCGTATGCGGCTCATCTTTCGCCTGAAGCCGTGCGCGGTCGGAATGTCGGCAACGTCATGAGCGGTCTGCTTCTGGGGATTATGCTTGCGCGTCCCATTTCAAGTTTGGTGGCGGAGTATATGGGCTGGCGCGCCATATATTTCATCTCCGCAGCATTGATTTTCACGTTGGCTCTTGTATTGGCAAAGGCACTACCCTCAAGGAAGCCTTCGACCGCTACAGCTTACCCGGCGCTGCTGTCTTCCATGCTGCATCTGCTGAAGACGACACCGGCATTGCGCCGGAGGGCCATTTATCATGCTTGTGTATTCGGGACATTCAGTTTGTTTTGGACTACAGTTCCGTTGGTATTGACAAGTCCGGCGTTTCATTTCACTCAGAAGGAAGTCGCTCTGTTCGCATTAGTCGGGGTAATGGGGGCAATTGTAGCGCCAGCGGCGGGCCGTATGGCAGACCGTGGATGGGTTCGCCCGGCTACGGGATGGGCACTGGCCATCGTTATCGTTTCCGTGCTGCTTCCCTTGCTGGTTCCATCAAGTTCTGCACTCGCAGTCCCCATCCTCGTAGTTGCGGCGATTTTACTTGACATGGGGGTTTCCGCCAACATGGTTCTCGGGCAGCGGGTGATTTTCTCTTTGGGGGCGGAATTTCGCAGTAGGCTTAACGGTTTGTATATGGCCATTTTCTTTTTAGGTGGCGCTATCGGCTCAGCGGCAGGGGGATGGGCTTACGCAAAGGGGGGCTGGGAGGCGGCACTGCTGATCGGAATCGCCTTACCGGCCATCGCCATAGTGTATTATGCGACGGAGTTTTTGAGAGTACGGAAGCAAAATCTAATTGATTGAGGAACAGAGTTGAGTAATCCACACGTTCAAAGTTAACGGGAAACGTTAGTTCAAAAATGCCGGCCAACGTGGCCGGCATTTTTATATGCTGAAATGAGAAGGCTGATTTGAAGAGTCAGAGGACAAGAACCGCCTATGGTTATCTCATTTATTACAAAAATATTGTATTAAAAACTGTTTTAGTTGATATTCCATTGAATCATTCAAAAATATTGTAACAAAAGTTGACTTTTCCTGAAAAAAGTCGATATACTCACGATGTATTACAATATTTTCGGAAGAATAGAGGTGATGAGACAACGGTATCAGGTGAAGATCATTACGATCATTCATCTATGAAAGCGCTTAAACCAAATCGATGAGGTGATAAGTTGATGTTGAAACGAAGTATAACGGTTTTGCTGTGTGTGCTGCTCTTGTTTGCCTCTCAGTCGGCATTCGCCTATAAGAATCCAGCATCGCTGCCGGACGAATGGGGACAATATGGACTTGGCGACCCTTACGTGCTGAAGTTTAACGGTACTTATTATTTGTATGTGAGCACGAGAGATACCGATATCGGGGTCAAAGTGTGGAGCTCGCCAGACCTTGTCAATTGGAGCTATGGAGGATTGGCTGCTACCGATCCGGTTACGAAAGGAGCCTACGCTCCTGAAGTCGTATATTGGAACGGATACTTCTACATGTATACCTCTCCAGCCGGCAATGGTCATTACGTACTGCGCAGCGAGAGCCCGACCGGTCCGTTCACGGTGCAGACGGGCAATTTGGGTCATTCGATCGATGGCGACGTCTTCATTGACGATGATGGCAAGTGGTATTTCTATCATGCGGGCGGATCGGGAATTCTCGCGGCTCCGATGCCTACGCCAACGACGATTGGCAACGACATCAGTACAGGTGCGAGCATGAACGGTTGGACGGAAGGCTCTACTTTGTTCAAGCGCGACGGCAAATACTATATGACGTATACCGGCAACCATGTATTCAGCAAAGGCTATCGGGTCGACTACGCGGTTAGCACAAACCCGCTCACGGGATTCGTGCGTGATAAGGATAACCCGATTCTGATTAGTACGGAAGGTCCGACCGTCGGTCTCGGCCATAATACGGTCGTTATTGGCCCGAACCTGGATGCCCGCTATATCATCTACCACAATCTCGAAGGAAAGGGCATTGTCGGCCCTCTTCGCCATATGGGGATGGACCGGATCGTGTTCAACGGGGATAAAATGTCTGTGCTCGGACCGACGGCAACCGATCAGCCGGATCCGGAGATGCCGGATTTCGAAGACCGGTTCAATGGCGCGGAACTCAGCCCGGCGTGGACGAATGAGGACGGTGCCAGCTGGAGGATTGATTCCGGCCTTCTGCGGATGCAAGCCGCCGGTAATAGCAGACTGTTGACCACTGCTGCGGCCGGAAACAGCTATACGGCAGAATTTAACCTGCACCTGGCTGATTCCAGCAATATCGGTGACTCGCGGCTCGGAATCGTATTTTCCTACAAGGGCGATAACGATTTCGGCACTGCGTTGTTAGATCCGGGGAGCAATTCGTTGCAGACGCAGTTCCGGGTGAACGGCGTCGATCTGGGATGGGTGGCGAGCTCGCTGCCAGATGGGTACGATTATACGAAGCTGCACAATATCCGGGTTGAGAAAGCAGGAGATACTTTCAAGATCTACGTCGACGGCATGCTGAAGCAGACGCGCAGCGTGATGCTTGGCGGCGGCAGCATCGGTTACGTCACGGAGAACGCGAAGGCTAATTTCGGTTATGTCGCTTTCAGCAACGATGTGAACGGCAGCAGCGATTTTGACGCAGCGAAACCGGTTCCGGGTCAAGTTGAGGCCGTTCATTACCTGTCAGGAGGCGAAGGGGTCGGGTACCACGACCAGACACCGGGTACAATCGGCGAATACCGCGGTGATGGCGTTGATACCGGCAAAGCAAATGACGGCACCTCACATGTCACCGCTTTCGAGAAGGGCGAATGGCTGCAATACCGGCTGAACATCGCGGAAACAGGCAAATACGATATCGATCTTTCTTATTCGGATGCAGCCCTGGGCAGCAAGGTACAACTCACTCTGGATGGTGGACAGCCGTTAGGCGAGTTTGAGCTGGCAGAAGACACTGATGCTGAAAATGCAGGATGGCAAACCGCTCAGTTGAATGGTGTAGAACTGCCGGCAGGTGTGCATATCTTGAAGGTCGCTGCCGTATCAGGCACGATCTCGCTGGACAAGCTGACGTTCCATCGACACGTCGACGTTCCGGTTCTCTATGATAATTTCGATGATGGCCAGGATGACGGCTGGCAGCGGTATGAAGGTTTCTGGAGCGTGAAGAGCGACATTGCCGAGGAAGAGCAGGCTTACGACGCTTATCATCCAATCCCGGGTGCGATTGGTACGGTGCATTATATCTCCGGCGGTGAAGGCGTCGGTTATCATGATAATACACTCCAAAACATCGGCGGCCAGTACCGGGGAGATTCCGTCGACATTCGCTCCAATCCGGTCAGCGGCGGTTACAACGTCGGCTGGAACCAGGCGGGCGAATGGCTGAAGTTTAACATTGACGTAGCGGAAGCCGGAACCTATAACGCAGAGTTTAAAGTGGCTACTACGCTGGATGGAGGTCAGATCCGGCTATGGCTGGACGATACGACGGATCTTACCGGCGTTGTAGACATTCCGAAGACCGGTGACTGGAACATCTGGAATGTGGTGCGCAAATCCGGCGTTACACTGCCGGCAGGCAAGCATACGCTGAAAGCCGAGACGGTCCGCGGAGAATTTGATTTTGCAGGTATTGCGCTGACGAGGACGAATCAGCCGATACCCGTTCCCGGCATCATCGAAGCCGAGCATTACAAGCCCGGCGGTGAAGGAGTAGGCTACCATGATTTGACTCCTGCGAATATTGGGGGCAAATACCGCAGCGATAGCGTCGACATTCGATCCGCTGCTTCCGGCGATCAGATCGTTGGCTGGAATCAAACAGGCGAATGGCTCAAGTACAACATCCACGTCGCGGAAGATGGTATGTACGATCTCGACTTGTGGGCAGCGACGACGTTCACAGATGCACAAGTCCGGTTATGGTTGGATGACACGACTGATTTAACAGGCGTACTGGGCGTCCCTGCTTCCGGTGACTGGAATAAGTGGAAGTCGGTGAAGAAATCCGGCATCCTGCTGCCGGCCGGCGATCATGAATTGAAGGTCGAAATTGTTAAAGGCGAGTTTGACATGACGAGACTGTCGCTCACCCAATTCGATAAGCCACACGTATTGCCCGGCTTTATCCAGGCTGTTGATTATAAGACGGGCGGCGAAGGTACGGGCTACCATGATCTGACTCCCGCTAACATTGGTTCGGAATACCGGAATGATGCGGTCGATATCCGCCGTAATGCAGGCGGCAGCTACAATGTGGGGTGGAACGCTACTGGCGAATGGTTAGCCTACAGCGTAGATATTGCCAAGGCCGGAGTGTACAACGTTGATTTCGTGACCGCTACATCGATGGATGGCGCGAAGGTCCGGTTGTGGCTCGACGATGCAACCGATCTAACCGGTGAAGTCGATGTTCCGAATTCCGTCACCTGGGAGAACTGGGCGACAACAACGAAGCAAGGCGTCTATCTCCCGGCGGGCACACATACCTTGAAGGTCGAAACGGTAAAAGGTGAATTCGACTTCCAAGGAATACGAATTCATCAAAATCCGGTCGAACCGAAGGTTGCTCATACCGGCGAATATCAGGCAGCGGTTGGCAGCTTCGCGAAGACGATGATCGGGGATGCCAATTGGTCGGATTACAGCGTGGAGTCCGATATCAAGCTGATTAGCAATTCCGGTGACGGAGGCATTCTGTTCAGGGCGAGCAACCCGGCTCACGGCACGGAGCTGAATCAGAACAATGCGGACTTCGTGCAAGGATATGTCGCGTACCTGAACAAACAGGGCGTTCATCTCGGCAAGTTGAATTACAGCTGGACCTATTTAACTGGGGTGCCGCTCGAGGTGAAGACAGGCGAATGGAAGCATGTCAAAGTCGTTGCGCAAGGTGCCCGCATTCTAGTGTATGTCGATGATATGAGCAAGCCGGTTATCGACTATACGGACCGCAGCGGCAATCCATTTACACACGGCAAGGTCGGCATGCGGACGTTCATGAACGAAACGAGCTACGACAATTTCACGGTTCTTCCAGCCCCCATTAACGCTCCTGCCATCGGTAAACTGCTGGATTGGTTTAGCTCAGCCGGACAGTTAGACGAAAAGACGTGGAAACTGCTGGATAAAGAGCTTGAGCATGCAACAGATGCGGTCACCAAAAATAAGCCGGACTGGAAACAGGGGATCAAGCATCTTGAGAATTTGCTGAAAGAGCTGAATAAAGAGAAGAAGCAGCAAGAGGTGTCCGATCAAGCAAAGACAACGCTCAATCGGAGCATTAACGCACTCATTGAGGTGTGGAGCGCTATTCTGGGCAAGTAACCGACTATGCCCTTTCAAGTGGCGACTAACAATAACGCAAAACGTCCCCGTACCGATGGAGCTTCGGTGCGGGGACGTTTTGTGTGAGTAACTATATCAGGACTCCTTTGTAATAGCTTGCATTACCCTCCTAATAGGTTTTGGAAGGTTTTTCGGTACACCGATTAGGGATAACCAGACTGGGAATGAGATCGTCTTTCGAGTAAGATAATTATAAACTTTGGGTAAAATAGGGAACGCACAAATATATGACTCATTAACGAAAGGTGACGTCCAACATGACGAACAAAAGGTTAGAAGGCATTCGGGCGCTCGTGACGGGTGCGTCGGGCGGCTTGGGCTATGCGATGGCGGAAGCGCTGCTGGCCGAAGGGGCAAAGGTAGCGGTATCTTCAAGAACGGGAGATAAGTTGGATCAAGCGGTTGCCGGCTTTATAAAAAAAGGATACGATGCGCACGCCCTGCCGCTTGACGTGCGATCCGAGCAGTCAGCAGAAGAAGCTGCCCGGTGGGTCCGCCGCGAATGGGGCGGAATCGATGTGCTGGTGAACAACGCCGGCATCGGTATGAAGACAGTAAATCCGCGCTTTCTCACCGAGCCACAGCCTTTTTACCAGGTAACGCCCGAAGGCTTTCGGAATTTGATTGACACCAACGTGACGGGCTACTTCCTCGTCGCCCGCGCTTTTGCGCCCCTTATGATTGAGCAGGGCAAGGGGCGCATTATCAACATTTCAATGAACTATGAAACCATGAAAAGAAAAGGCTTCGTGCCTTACGGTCCGTCACGCGCAGCAACCGAATCGCTCTCTTTTATCATGGCGGAAGACCTGAGGGAACACGGCGTGGCGGTCAACATGCTGCTTCCCGGCGGTGCAACGGTGACCGGTATGATTCCGGACGAATTGCGAAAGGAACTTGGCCCGCAGACGCATCTGCTCACGCCGGCAATTATGGCAGCCCCCATCATCTACCTCGCTTCATCGGACGCGGAGGGAGTGACGGGCGAACGGATCGTGGCGGTCGAATTTGATCAATGGTTGTTCAACCGGGAAAGTAAAGGATAACCAACGGTTGGTTGCTAAAAAAATAAAATCTAAATAACCCTCTACTAGGCTACTATCAGCTTGGTGGAGGGTTATTCTTGGTCATCCGCTCATTTCCTACACAAGTTTAACACTTTTAAATACTTGGATTAGCAGTTACAACATAAACATTTCAAGGAATAAGTGCAATAGGAGCCCCGGAACGGAAAATATTCTGAGACGAAGGCATTTGCAGATCGCATCCAGTGGGAGGGTGTCAAATGGCACAAGAATCTGATGAGCATGAGTTGCAACAAATAAAACAAATGCAACAGATGTTTTTAGCGAAAATGATAACTCAACCTTATCCCATGTACCCTAATTACGGAAAAATCACACGCTTTGAAGAAATTCCAATTAATTTACCTGAACAACGCCAACTTCGTCATCCTGGTATAGAAGGATTAATGGTACCACTTCCAATAATCGAAAATCCAAATTACAAAGGGAGTGGTAAGTTAGCCGGTAAAGTTGCTCTAATTACAGGAGGGGATAGTGGAATTGGTGCGGCAGCAGCCATTGCCTTCGCAAAGGAAAATGCTGACGTTGCCATTGCATACTTAGATGAACATGAGGATGCTAATAGAACAAAAGCAAGAATCGAAGCACTAGGGCAACGTTGCCTATTGATGCCAGGAGACTTGCGAGATAAACGGCAATGTATCGCCATTGTAGAGCAAACAGTGAAAACTTTCGGACGCCTAGATGTTCTTTGTAACCACGTTGGCATCCAATTTCAACAACAAAGCCTTCTTGACATTACAGACGAACAATTCGATGATACCTTCAAAGTTAACATATACTCCCATTTTTACACAACGAGAGCAGCGATTCCTTACCTAAAACCAGGCAGTTCTATTATCGGTACTTCTTCAGTCGTAACGTATGTAGGCGAGCAACAAATGATTGATTATACAGCCACAAAAGGTGCAATTGTTGGTTGGACGCGTGCATTGGCTAAAAATGTTGTGAAACAAGGAATTCGAGTTAACGCCGTTGCTCCAGGTCGAATCTGGACGCCACTCATTGCAGCAAGCTTCTCGTCAGACCAAGTGGCTGTTTATGGAGCATTTAACCCAATGGAACGAGTTGCTCATCCATTTGAACTCGCACCTACGTATGTTTATCTAGCTTCTGATGATTCACGTTTTGTTACAGGTCAAGTGCTGCATGTTGACGGTGGGGAATCCACACATTCCTAATGGAAGGAGGTGCTTGGATTGAGATTTGAATTTAATCCAGAAGTAAAGTTATTACTTGTGAATCAATCTACCGAAAAAGTTACTATGATTTATATTGAAGATTCATGGCTGATGCCTAAAATAGGACGTAGACCGCCTTACTATTGCTACCCAAAATACGAAATGAATTATCCAAAAATATAGCTGAAGATTAGACAATATCTGGGCTGGCGAGGAATTTTAAATGATTGATAGGCAGGGACATAACTGAACGGCCATATTTATCAGCCCCAGATGACCCGGTTAGTCGGGTTATCTGGGGCGTTTTTGCTTGAAGACAGAGTTATTTAGTATTGAGACCCACCATAAAAAAGCCCCCTTGACTTAAAGTTACCTTTAAGTTTTATGCTTGGATTATAACTTGAATTGGAAGGTCATGTGAATGAAAACAGCAGGGTGCGGTCACAAATCATGCGCAAGTAAAAGGGGTTATAAACATGAACAAAGAAATACCGGTTGCTTGTGGTCAAGACCCCATTTAGCGGACACTAAAGAAAAACCCTACCCGACAAGCTGGCGCCGGTATTGAACCGGAGCCAGCTTGTTCAATTTTCTTTGCGGTCGACAATGATTGTAAAAGTGGATGTACTCATCAATTCGCCTTTGTGCTTCTTCAAAGGTTCGAATATCATAGGGGTAGAGCCCTTCCGCTTTCAAATGCGAGAAGAAGCTCTCCATGGAGGCATTGTCATAACAATTGCCTCGGCGTGACATGCTGATTTGGGCGCCAACCTTTGGCAGCATGTCGTGGTACTTGTAGGACGTGTACTGGGTTCCCTGATCGCTGTGAACGATCAGGCCGGTCACGTCCTTCTCCGTTTCGAATGCCTTTGCGAATGTCTGTAACACAAGTTCCGTGTCATTACTCTCACTTATATGGTGAGCGACGATTTCGTTCTGGCATAAGTCTTTAATGGCGGAGAGGTACAGCCAGGAATCGCCAACTCGATACTGCGTGATATCGGTGACCCATTTTTGGTTAGGTGCGTCTGCTCTGAATTGGCGACTCAAGATGTTTCCAACAGCCCGGTCACCTGTGTTCCAAGTGCGGCTGTTATGACGGTATTTGCGACGAATTTTAGAGCGAAGGCCCATTAATTGCATTAACCGCAGCACCTTCTTGTGGTTCATCCATACACCGTAATCTTGATGCAGGAATAGCTGAACTTGCCTATAACCGTAAACACCGTTGTAACGCTCATAAGTGGCACGAACTAGCTGCTTAGATGCTTTATCCTTGTCCTCCTCCAACCTTTTTACATAGGCGTAGTATCCACTGCGGGAAACGCCGACTTCCTTACAGAGCTCAGTGACGCTAAAGTTTTCACGGAGCTCATGGACGAGCCTATATTTCTCTGGTACACCTCCGCCTTCGTAATGGCCAACCACTTTTTTAGGACGGCGTTCTCCAATTCCAAGCGTTTTACATAACGATCCACGTCGGTGTACTCTTTCCGCTTACCACGGTGATCCATAAGGCCATAATCACCCATTTGCTTGTACCGGCGCATCCAAACCTTTAGTCGAGTAATATCCTCGATAGCCAATACTTCTGCCACTTTCTTCTTCGGCATTCCTTGGAGCCGCATTTCAATCGCTTTCTTCTTCGTTTCAAAACTGTAGTAAACAAATTTCTGCCCCTTCTTCGCCATAACGAAAAGCACCCCCTATAGTTTTCATCGGTTTAAACACCAGGGTGTTTTTCCAATGTCCACTATAAGGGGTGCACTTCATTGCTGCCATGGGGTTTTTACGAAAGAACAGCGGGTAGTGTATAAAAACATTTGGGAAGAGCTCAAAACAAGAAGGCTCGACATTACAGAGCTAGAAACCGGGTATCAATATCATTTTCCGGGAGACTCGGAAACGCTCCGACTTGTTAACGAATGGGTAAGCATGGAGCGGAAATGCTGTCCGTTCTTAACGTTTACGGTCATTGCAAACAACGAAGATGAGCCGGTTTTGCTGCAACTGACAGGAAACGAAGAAGCTAAAGCGTTCTTGAGAACGGACATCGAATCAAATATAGGCATGATAATCAATCAATCTTAGGAGATCGGAAAATGATGGATGATAAGTCGAAAACAACCGTTTATTGGATTGTAACTTTGCTTGGCGCGGGGTTATTGTTCATCGGGGGAATCCTTTTCCTTACCCACGGCGAAGAGCAAGTGGAAGAAATCAAGCATCTCGGTTATTGAAATTGCTTCGCCATTATTCTTTTTTGCACTGATTGCATCATCCTGGGCACTACGTCCACAGAGACGTAAAACTCAAGACTCTGTAGACCAGCAAGTCTAAAGAAATATAGCGATGTAGTGCTCGGAGCGCGTGCTTATGGGTTGCGTCTTTTTTATTCGGGTATGGAAAGTCTCGAGAATGTTTGGGGAATAGTAATTCATTATGAACAGTAATGGAGCGTTGAGGAATGAAAGTATTATCCATGATTCAACCATGGGCGACTCTGCTTGTCCAAGGCGAGACTCTCTATGAAACAAGATCCTGGAAGACCCGGTATCGCGGACCGTTGGCCATTCATGCAAGCCAGAAAGTCGATAAGCAAGCCTGCAAATATGAACCCGTACGTTCTTTACTCGCCAAGATTGGCTATTCGGAACAAAACCTCCCTACGGGGGTTATCCTTGCAACTTGCGAGCTAACAAATTGTTATCAAGTCATCGACGCTAATCATACGTCAGCCATTCTGGATTGCGGGAAGCTTGTGACGGGTGAGGATCTCCTGTTAGGCGATTACAGTCCAGGTTATTTTGCGTGGGAAATAGCAGGTTTCCGTCAGCTGAAGCGCTATATTCCAGTGAAGGGAAAACTGGGACTATGGGAATATCCGATAGACGAAGAGTTGATGATATGACCTTCTCCTTATGAAATACATCAAGGCTTGTTTCATGCTGTGAAAGTTGAGTTAGAATGTATGGAAGACCACTGCAAAACACCGCCCAATATATTCGCTATGGAGAACAGGACGGGGCTCTTCGGGAAAAAATCATACCCATTTTGATTATGCAGTTTTGTTCTGCTTAGAATGGCCACAAAGAGGTTGACGCTTCGGAAACCATTGTGTAAAATTATGGAACCGACAAAGGAGGTGGGTGCTATGAATAAAAACCACATAGAAGTTGTGTCGCAACTAGCCCCCCTTACGGAACAGATGTGCGTTTAGGATACGCCGTGCGCGTGTCCGCTCCCTTCTGGCCATGGGCTGATTGCCCGTGGTCTTTTTTTTTGGTTTAAAAAATTGAATCTATTTGGAGGCAAACCAGATGTTGAAATTATTCGAGTATAACTGGCAAGTTCGGCAGGATTGGTTCAATTGGTGCCAAGACGTTTCCGAAGAAGAACTGCTTAAGAAGCGGACAGGCGGGATCGGGGGCATTTTGCATACGTTGTTTCATATTGCGGATGTTGAATTCAGCTGGATATCCGGTTTGCAAGGGAAGCCGGAGTTTACTGACCCGTTCGATTCCTATGCCAGCCTGCAGAAAGTGAAGGATTTATCTGCACGGTTTCATAATGAAATTCGTCCTTTTGTCATGTCATGGACCCCAGAAATGGAATTTAAGGAACTATCGGAATTAACGTCAAAGGGGGAGACGGTTATCTTCAAATATGGAGAAATCATGCGACATGTCATCGCCCATGAAATCCACCATATCGGCCAATTGTCTGTATGGTCGAGGGAAGTGGGCAAATTCCCCGTGACGGCTGATTTCATTCGCCGGGGATTATTTTAACGGGTAACGATAGAATATGCACTGAACAGCCTGCCGACAATATTCGGCAGGCTGTTCAGATAAAGGGCAGTAAAACTGAGAAATGGTGGGATCAAGTATCCAGTCCAGAGCATCGACGATCGCATCCCTCAGAGTGGTGCTGCCGTTCAGGCTGGTCCCGGAAGTCGTATAGCCAAGGGCCAAATCTTTGATGCGATAGTAGACCAATGTCACGTCCGCCGAGTTGTTGATCGTGCTGTTGCCCGCTCATCTTGAAAGCCAGATCGGTCCCCAGTGAGCAGCAATTCGATGTCAGAAATCAATCAGACAGAACCGATCATCCGGTCCGGATGTCGGGGGACAAGAACATACATTCATTTAAATCCACGCGCAGCGCGGCTTTTCATTTTATCGATGTAAGTTCTTGTCCTTGGGTCGGGACAAGAACTTACATCGATTCCCGATTGAGGACAAGAACTTGCATTTTTTGCCGCGTTCGGGCGAAAACCATAAAATTTACACCAGCTGCTGCAAATGTTGAGGGTTCGAAGAAGGGAGGACCGCTTGCGGACTAAATCACCCGCCGTAGTCCTCTTTTTTTCATTCGTCCAGCTTTGCAACGCGGCGCTTATTTGGGACTTATTACGCATAAGGCAAATTCGTTTCAAGGGTTGGCTACCTAAGTCCTTGATGCGATTTCTCTCCTTGCGACGATAGCGCCACCAGCATAAATGTCTGTTATCGTTATGCCCCGTTGACTCCAGAATGACAGCGGGGGAGGAGCTAGTCTTACGGAGGACTTCGTTGTTCACACTCAACAAATCCTTAAAACCCTCAAGCGTATGAAAGAAACGAAAGTTCCTGCCAAAGGTTGTCCTTTGCTAAAAAAAGCTTGTCCTTCGATTTGACCTTTTGTTAAATATCCAGACCGATTACTGGACTCATGATGCTCGAAATGCCGGTATCCCTATGGAATTGTTAGTTGAAAAGTGGAATTACCGAACTAACAATGCTTGTTCTGTATCCATTTTCCATCACTTTCATATTGTCTGATATTTGCTTAATTTGTATATTCTAAAAGCACTACATATAAAGTGGAGGTTGAATAATGCAATTTAGACAACTTAGAAAAGTATCAATGTTGTTTTTGAGTTTCCTAATTTTATGGACTGTACCTCAGTGGTCAGTTTCCGCACCTGGTAAGGCACACGCAAACGAAAAAGATTTGAATATTGAATCATTTACACAACAAGTCCCTAAAAAGAGAAACGAAAAAGTTGAATTGATCGACAAACGAACGGCTAATTCGAAGCGCTGGTTAAACCCGGACGGTAGTTTTACTGAAGAAATTGCCATGAGGAACATTCATTACAAGAAGAATGGTAAGTTCGAGGATATTGACAATAATCTGACTCCAATTACGGATCCAAAATACAAATTCAAAAATAAAGCAAATCAATTCGATGTTAAATTTGCGGATTCTTCCTCAAATGATAAGTTCATTCTGTTTTCCGAGGGCTCTGCCTCCTTGGAGATGAAACCTGTGGGGTTCAAAACGAAGAACGCGGTTGTAAACGGAAATAAAGTGCAGTACCAGACAGACAGCACGGAGACGGTTACGCCTGTTGGACTTGAGTATAATGTGGATAACAATGGTTTAAAAGAGGACATTGTCCTGGATCAGTATCATCCAGTTAATCTTATTTCTTTTGCGGTCAACCTGAATGGAGTCACCTATAAAACGGAAAAAGACGGCTCGATTGGTTTTTATGATGTGAACACGAAGAAGAAACGTTGGTATATTAACCGTGCGTACATGGAAGATAATGCCCAGGCACACAGCGATGCTGTAACCATGACAGCCAGAGTGCAAGGTTCACAGCTCTTTATCGATATTGTTCCCGATGACACATGGTTAAAAGCTGCCGACCGTGTCTACCCGGTTCGCATTGATCCGACTATCCTACTTTATAACGATGGTCAAGATACATTCGTTTCCAAAAATAACCCCAATACAAACTATTCGACCGCAACTTATCTATCTGCGGGTTATGATTCCGCCAGTCTTGGGCTGACGCAGTCTTATGTATGGTTTACACTGCCCGTGCTTCCTGCAGGATCGTATGTACAAGGGGGCACTTTAAAGCTCTATCAATATGGTTCCGTTACACCTGGATCCAATACAGTAATTCAAGCCTATCGTGCGACTTCAGATTGGGCCGCGGAAACACTGAAATGGAGCAATAATAACGTTACGACGGTTGCCACCCCCGAGACGCTAACAAGTTCACCGACTGGTGCGGGCTGGTATAACTTTGATGTAAAATCTGCGGTAGATAGCTGGTATAACAAAGGGGCCAACAATTTCGGTTTTGTAATCAAAGCATCTACAGACACTTCGGAACGCAGGCTCTTTTACGCTTTTAATTACACCAATAATGTAGATCTAACTCCTCGAATCTACTTGGACTACATCGTGAATCCACTGGGTTACGAGGACCATTGGACTTACCAAACCGATGTCAATGTGGCAAACGGTAATTTAACATTCACGAATTCCGACGTCACGGTACCGGGTCGAATCGCCACATCCGTTAGCCGAACCTACAATAGCAGATCCAGTTATGAAGGCATTTTCGGTTATGGATGGTTCTCCAGCCTGGAGGCAAGAATTTATCCCGTCGATAGGGGAAATATCTTGTACATTGATGCAGACCGCACGCTGCACACCTTCGAGCAGTCGGGAACGAGTTATATCGCGCCACCAGGCGTCGATGTAGACCTGGTTAAGAATGTAGACGGCACATATAAAATGACAGACAAAGTCGGCACGGCATATAACTTTTCAAGTGCTGGGAACCTGACATCGATAACAGATGCCAATAACAATACGTTAACATACGTGTATGGAACAAGCGGAAAAGTAGAGAGCATCAAGGATCCTGCCGGCAGGGTAACGGCAACCATCCAATATAATGCCAACGGGAAAGTTTCTTCAGTTACGGATCTTGCAAATCACGTAACAACATACAGCTATACAGGCAATGATCTGACTCAAGTTACCCAGGCT
This sequence comes from Cohnella candidum, assembly GCF_003713065.1. Classification (NCBI taxonomy): domain Bacteria; kingdom Bacillati; phylum Bacillota; class Bacilli; order Caryophanales; family Paenibacillaceae; genus Cohnella; species Cohnella candida. The sequence goes on from NZ_CP033433.1 coordinate 1,602,989, forward strand.
AGCGGCACGGCCGAAGTCGTAACGATCCGTTATGAATATGATACGAGCCATAATTTGATCTCCATCACTGACCCGAAGGGGTACAAAACTTATTATTACTACACGACAGATCCTCAAAACCCTGATAAAGATGATCGGGTACAGAGCGTCAATCCCAATAATAAAATCCAAAATGCCAGCTTTGAAGTTGACTCAGACGGCGATACTTACCATGTCCCTGACCGCTGGTCATACAATTCCGGACAAACGAATGCAACTGGAGTCGATGGTGTCGGAGTCCAAGGAACAAGAAGTTTAAAAATGACCGTATCCAGTCAATATTCCGTTTATTTTTCGGACTCCATTCCTGTTAACCGTACGCTAAACTACACGCTTAGCGGTATGATCAAAGCTACTCAAACAAGCGGTACTTTGAATACTGTTCTTTCGGTTATCGCTTTCGACAGTGCCAACACGAATCTTGGCGAGTTTGGGAAAATCACGCAGCCAGGCACCGTAATTACATGGAAAAGCGTGAATGCGACCATTGCAGCGAATACTTTGCCGGTGGGTACTTCATATGTAAAAGTTAAAACGGCCATCTCGAATACAACTGGCGCGAGCAGCTCTTGGTTTGATGCACTTCAACTGGAAGAGGGCACAACGGCTTCTTCGTTCATTGGACCCTTCACGCATACCGTGAACCCTCCGACCATGAATTCCGCTTTTTATGATGAGAACGGCCGCAAGGTGTTTTATGCCTACAATGAGAACGGAAATATTGCGGAAGAGACACTCGACCCTATTAGTCAGAGTAATCCTGCGGGTCAGAACTTAAAAACAACCTACACATACGCAAAAGATTCAGCAACCAAACGGATGAACAATGAAATAGAGAGCATTACCGATCCAAAAACAAACAAACAATTAACCAACCTATATGACGCTGGTTCAGGAAATCTTACTTCAAGCACTTTAGCGGATAACACTACATTCAACTATGAATATGACAATCAAAATAATCTTATTGCGTCAACCGACGGCACGATTGGGTCGTCAAACAAAACGAATTATTTTTATGATAATCTTCATAACTGGCTTGGGTCTAAGGATCCTTTAAACCGGCAGAGCGCTGTTTCGTATAATAAAGGCAATCTAACTGATGATTATCGTACGATGACTGCGGGTGAAAATCTTCTTCTCAACGCGAGCTTTGAAGAGGATGCCAACCAAGATTCCTGGCCGGACAGTTGGAATTCACCTGCGATAGCCGGTGCTGCTTCCGTAACATGGGGGTATGATGCGGAATTTGGCAGCAGGGGTCTAACTTTCAGTGGGATTACAGCGGGTTCTACTGCAATTGTAACGTCTGCCGACGTTGCAGTGGTTCCGGCATCACAATTCACCTTGAGCGCCTATTTTAAAGGATCTACCGCTGACGCAGCGAAAGCGACCAAAATCAGATTGGAAGCAATGGATTCAAACCATGCCGTAATTTCCAGTTTTACGCAAGGTAATGTTGCGATCGGAGAAGTTAACGCATGGAATCGACTGCAAATCTCGCCTAATCAAGCATTGCCTGAACAAACTGCCTTTGTACATGTGGTGATTGAGGTAGGCGCCAACACAGGCACGGTTAATTTTGACGGGGTTCAACTCGAAAATTCTTTCGTTATATCCGCTTATAATCTAATCGGTAATTCCAGTTTTGAACGAGGCAGTTCTACGCCGGATGAGTGGAAGTACGTCCAAGGAAGCGGGCTCTCGATTGATACCGCGCAAATGGACAGCGGTAAGCGCAGCGTTACCGTTTCCAACCCCTTGTCGGCAATCCAATATGCACCGGTCAGCGACATTGCCATTCAATCAGGGAAAGGCTATTCATTTACCGGATTGATCAAATCGCAATCATCGGTCATTCCTAATGTTGATCTCAAAATCAATTTCTATGATGCCAATCACCAATTGATCTCGTCGATTATGGGAGACAAGCCATCCACGATCCCGATGGGTTGGGTGAGATTGTCCGTAACATCGGCAGCAGATCAAGTTCCGAACGGGGCTGTATTTGCCCTGCCGGTTATTGAGATCAACCCGTTCAATGGAACAATCTGGTTAGACAGCTTCCGAATGCAAGAAGGAAGCATCAAATCTTCTTTTAAGTACGACACAAATAACACCTATATCACACAGGTTCTCGATGAGCTTGGTCGAGTTACGACAATAGACTCTGATACCGAGGGAAATCCGCTATTTGTCACTGACGCCAAAAATAATAAAACTTCCTACACCTATGACCTGTTCGACCGGTTGAAATCCGTTCAACTCCCAGGGGTTAACCTTAAGACGAATTACAGCTACGACTTGAATGGCAACCTGACGTCCACAAGTTATCAATCTACAGACGGATTGACGACGTATTCGAGTAAAACCAATGTCTATAATAAAAATGACCAATTGGTAAGCTCGACGGATGGTGTAGGTGAAACTACAACGTACGAGTACGAGGCCGGCAGCAACCTGGTGAAAGTAAGTTACCAGAACGGCAACAAAGTTGAATTCGGATACGACTCCGCGAACCGGTTGAACTCCATCAAATACAATGGTGTATTGAAATATTCGTACGAATACGATGCGAATAGCAACATCACGAGAATCACTGACAAAATCACGAACAAAACTTGGACGTACACACCGGATACCTTGGATCGATTGCAAGAACAAACTGCTCCAGATAATAGTAAACTGAGCATCCAATACGTGCCGAACAGTGACGCTCGAAGTTCGATCACGGTCAGTGCGGGTACGACAAGCTTTAAGACGATTTTCCATTACGGGATCAGCAATCTTCCGACTGAAGTCGTGGACCACAATCAGAATCTCAGCCGCTTCGCTTACGATGAAGAGGGCAATCTAACCCAACTTCAATTCGGTAACGGCACACAGTTACAGCAGCTGTACAATGAAGCCGGTGAGACGCTGAAAATGGTAAATACGAATTCCAATGGCGAGGTTCTCTCTTCTTCGGCTTACCAGTACGATGACAATGGAAATCGAATCCAAGTAATCAACGAGATTGGGCAGAAGATCACTTATACGTATGACTCGTTAAACCAACTTCTTTCGGAAACGAATCCGAAAGATGGAACCACGATTTCTTACTCCTATGATGTTTTAGGCAATCGGACGAAAAAAGAGATCAAAGACTCTGCAGGCAATGTGGTTAATACCTTTAGCTATAGCTATGACAAGGCGAATAAGCTGCTATCGGTAAATGGGCAAGCGTACACTTATGAGACTATGACTGGCTCAGGCGATAAAGCTGGAAACTTGATCCAGGATAATAAACTTAAGTACAAATGGGATGAGTCAGGCCGGCTGTTTGAAGTTCGAAATAAGGTAGATGACGCTCTGCTCGGCCAATATGAGTACGACGATACCGGTCGCAGAGTCAAGTCTACAGTAAATGGTGTTGTCACGAACTATCATTATGATGGGAACAGCATCAAGGTCTTGTACGAAACAGATGCCAATGGTAATGTAACAAAGCTGTACACATACTCAACAGACGGTGTCTTGTTAAGTATGACTATTACGGGGCAAGGCACATACTATTATCAGTACAATGGTCATGGTGATATTGTTGCCTTAACTGACCAAAATCAAGAGATCGTTGCGTCTTATGAATATGATGCATACGGGAACGTCTTAAGCAACACAGGGTCATTAGCCAACTCAAATCCGTACCGCTATGCCGGATATCGTTACGATACTGAATCAGGGTTATACTATCTGATGGCCAGGTATTATAATGCAGATACCGGACGGTTTCTTTCGGAGGATACGTATGAAGGGGACTTAATTAGTCCTTTAAGTCAGAATCAACACACTTATGTAATAAATAATCCATTAAAATACGATGACCACTCAGGAAAATGCGTGTGGGATTTATGTATCGGTGAAACTGCTGCTGCAATCTGGGTGGCCGGTGCGATTGGAACTGCGGTTGCCGCCGGAGTCTCGGCCGCATTGAGTTTAGATCATGCAGGATACAATTTGTTTGCAACGAAGAAATCAAAAACAAATACTACGCAAAAAGAAAGAGATCCAAACCCACCGGCCAAAAGAAAGAACTTTAGCTCAAAAAAAGATGCATATGAAGCTGCAAAAAAAGCTGGAAATGGCAGAGAACCTAGACTCGATGGACCAAAAGATGCAAAAGGACCGCATTATCATCCTGATGTACCAGTACCAAAAGGACCGAAAACACCAAAGATGAATACACCACATGATCATTATTATTTTCCTAGAAGCCAATGGTGAGCAAAAGGGGCAAAGTATAGCTCCATTCCTTATAATAGGAGGAGTAAAAATTGGATATGTTTACTGCAGCTCTAAAAGGAAATCTTAAAGCATTAAAAAAAATCATAAATACAGACAATATAAATGCTGGGGATAAAGATGGATATACAGCATTGCACTGGGCAAGTCAAAACGGACATGTAAATATAGTAAGATTTTTGCTTGCTAACGGAGCTAACCCTAATGTTATTGATTATGAAGGATTTACTCCCATAGAAGTTGCAACAACTCATGGAAATATTGAAGTAGTTAAGGCACTATTGGCAGTAGAGACGACCGACTTATCAATCACTCGTAATGGTTATACTCCGTTGCATTCTGCTGCAGCATGTGGGCATTTGGATATTTTACAGTTGTTAATTAGTGAAGGTATGGATATTGAGTGCAGGGATTCAGGTGGTGTCGGATATACTCCATTGCACTGGGCTGTTCAAGAAAATCATTTCGATGTAACTAAATTCCTCGTAAGAAGAGGTGCAAATGTTAATGTAAAGGATGCAGATGGATTTTCTGCGCTGTACATTGCCGCGAGCAATGGATATATTGAAATCATTGGGCTTTTATTAAGTAGTGGCGCGGAAATTGATATTAAATGTGAAGGTTCAAAAAATTGTACTCCTCTTCATATTGCGGTTTGTTATGGCCATTTTGACTCAGTTAAAATGCTTATTAAACATAATGCCTCTCTAAATGCTATTGATAATAATGCACAAACATCGTTACACTATGCGTACATTAATAATCATTCCGAAATTATTTCCGTTTTAGAAGAACATGGCGCAGACACAACAATCAAGGATAGTTATGGAAAGCTTGCATCTGAATATTTAGATAGGTGAGCATATAGTTTTCATAATAAACAGCACTAAAAGAATATAAGAGTTTAGATTCGCAAGTGAACTGCGTCATAAGACGCAGTTCTCTTTACTTGTTTATTCATATCATTTTCTAATTCTTATCGCAAATTTTTAATGGGGGGATAAAGGTTGAATACAGAAATTGAAGCTCTTATTGTAAAGTCTTTTTTTGTCAAGAGAGTACAGGACAGGGTATTATATGAACTATCCAATCCCCAAAAGCGTAAAGATGCATTACACCGGCTAAGCAGTTACGAAAAATTCTTAGAAAGGAGGATTATGAAAGAAATACCTAAGCCCAATTCAAACTATTTGAATATTGAAACTTTGTTGAAACAGCAAGGCGCATCGGATGAATGTTATGCCATCTCATGGTGTGAAGATATTGATGGAAAACAAATACCTTTAAAAACTGCATTAAAGAGAGCTGTTGGTCTTGGAATGCCAAGTCTTGTATTTTGCTTTCCTCATAAACTCGGTTATTTTGAAGGAGAGCAAGAATACGGCCCTCCAGAAAGATATATATTACTGAAAAATAACTGAGGCAATAGTGAAATGCAACTCGATTTGTGAACTAGGTAACATGGATATAGCTCGAATTCAAAGGACACCATCAGGCGTTTGAAGTTATATTATTATTTATTTATTTTACTCTAAGCACTATACAAATTGGCCACGAAACCCCGCCACCCGTTAAACGCCCAAGCGAACCGGAAGAACCCTGTTCCATTGGGCGTTTTTTGCTGCGCAAATCACAAACACGGGTACCCGGCGGCGTGCGATGGCTGAGGAGCGCCAGTAACTAAGTCCAAAGTGGAAAAGTGAGCTTGAATTGTTTTTTTATCAGTGGAAATACTAAACAGTGGAAATACTAAACACACAATTTTGACTTAGAAAGGAACGTTAAAGGGAATGAATCTTTTGGGCGCAGTGATGGCAATAGCTTTATCTATTTTGAATCCACAAAATCCCTTGGGGGACAACCTTTCTGTAAACGAAGCAAAAAGTGCATTCGAAAGTAAATACAATACCAAAATGTTGTTGCCAACGTATGTACCTTTTACACCAACACATATAGGCGGGGATTTAAAAAAAACGATGCTTAGGATTCGTTATTTTAATGAAAAGACTCAACACACAATGCTACTAGATATAATACCGAAAACCGAAACTCTGTATGATCAGATATTTATACCACATGGAGATGAAGTTAAACTTATTGACGGGACAAAGGGGAAGTACTACCATGATTCAAATTTAGCATTAGATCGAATACATTTCGTTAAAAATAATATCGGTTATCGTATCTACATTGGGAAAAATAATGGACCAGTTCCTTTAAGTGATTTACTTAAGGTAGCAGATTCTTTAAGGTAAAGGAAGGTACTAAATAGCAAAAGCCCTCCACCGAAATGAAGTGCACCCCTTATAGTGGACATTGGAAAAACACCCTGGTGTTAAACCGATGAAAACTATAGGGGGTGCTTTTCGTCATGGCGAAGAAGGGGCAAAAATTTGTTACGTATAGCTTCGAAACGAAGAAGAAAGCAATTGAAATGCGACTTCAAGGGATGACAAAACAGAAAGTGGCAGAGGTACTCGGAATCGAGGATATTACTCGACTAAAAGTATGGATGAGACGCTACAAGCAGATGGGCGAGTATGGGCTTATGGATCACCGTGGGAAACGGAAAGAGTATGTCGATGAAGATCGCTATGTACGGCGTTTGGAGATGGAGAATGCCGTCCTAAAAAAGTGGTTGGCCATTACGAAGGCGGAGGTATACCAGAGAAGTATAGGCTCGTCTACGAGCTCCGTGAAAACTTTAGCGTCGCAGAGTTCTGTAAAGAAGTCGGCGTTTCCCGAAGCGGATACTACGCATATGTAAAGCGGATGGATGTGGATAAGGATGAAGCAGCAAAGCAGTTAGTTCGTGCCACCTTTGAGCGCTACAAAGGGATTTACGGCTACCGGCAAGTTCAGCTTTTCCTGCACCAGGATCACGGTATCTGGATCAATCACAAGAAAGTACTGCGGTTAATGCAAGGGATGGGACTTCGCTCCAAAATTCGCCGCAAGTACCGTCCGTACAGCCGGACTTGGAACATTGGCGACCGAGTAGCAAGAAACATCTTAGATCGCCAATTCCGGGCAGATGCACCGAACCAAGAATGGGTCACCGATATTACGCAGTATCGAGTTGGAGATTCCTGGCTGTACCTCTCCGCCATTAAAGACTTATGCCAGAACGAAATCGTCGCTCACCATATAAGTGAGATGACACGGAACTTGTGTTGCAGACATTCGCAAAGGCATTCGAAACGGAGAAGGACGTGACCGGTCTGATCGTTCACAGCGATCAGGGAACCCAGTACACGTCCTACAAGTACCACGACATGCTGCCAAAGGTTGGCGCCCAAATCAGCATGTCTCGCCGAGGCAATTGTTATGACAATGCCTCCATGGAGAGTTTCTTCTCGCATTTGAAAGCGGAAGGGCTCTACCCCTATGATATTCGAACCTTTGAAGAAGCACAAAGGCGAATTGATGAGTACATCCACTTTTACAATCATTGTCGACCGCAAAGAAAATTGAACAAGCTGACTCCGGTTCAATACCGGCGCCAGCTTGTCGGGTAGGGTTTTTCTTTAGTGTCCGCTAAAAGGGGTCTTGACCATGTAAGAGGAGGGATTAATCGATAGTTTGAGATAGTTTCTATAAAGCTTGTTTCGATTTTTTTCGGCTTATTAAGACATCATTTAAAATTCCATATACTACCAAATGACTATATAAAATTGAATATATGTGGTATAAAATACAGTTAATAGGGGGGGGAGTGAAGATATATAAAATCTCTTGGCGTCATAGAGGATTTGTGCTAGCAGCGATCGCTATATTTGTACTTTGCCTAATCTCCTATTTAATTATTAGAAGTCATTCAATATCAAGTTCTATCGCTTCAGTTGTGGAAACTAAATCCAATAGTAGAGAATTAACACTAAGAGAAGCCGCGATAGTCGGCTTCCGAAAAGCTAAAGTTTGGAATCAGAATGCCGCTCTTGAATCAATGACTAGTGTTGATGAGACTATGGGAGGAACAAGAGGGGAAACTGGAAAACGGTTTAAATGGACATTGTTTTTTTCAAAGCCAGATTCAGTGCAGCATTTAATGATCGGGATATCAGAAGGAAAAATTACGATAGAAGAACAAACAACCGGGCTTAAAGATACGAAACCAATAACGCTATCAGATATTAAATATGACAGTCCAGCTTTGCTCGAAGCAGCAAAGTCCCAATTCCACCTAAAAAAAGGTGAACATTGGGCTACCGGGTATCAATTTACGCTTTCCATTATTGATAGCAAACCAGTTATTACAGTGGTTGGAATCGATAGTGAAAATAGGTTTTCTAAAATTTATTATGACGCGAAAAGCGGGACAGTTATTGATGCTTTACACAAAACCCCTTCAGGAGGGGGGGTATTCAGGTATACTGGTTCGATTAATAAAGCTTTAATTTATAAAAGCGGATTTGCGGTAAACGGGATATCAGCAGGAAAAAACCCCCTGATAGCATGGGGTGACAGTAACCCAAGTGAATTTATTTCAGGAATAAAACCATTCGTTTTGATAACATATAACAACGGAAACTCCTGGGAATTTTTAAAGATTAAAGAGAATATTAAAGCCGCTTGGTTTAATAAACAGGATGAATTGTTTTTTGCAACAGATAAGGAAGTTTGGGATTATTCCTTATACAAACGTGAACATAGAGCAATCTTATCCCTTGAGTCTAGTATTAAAAGTGTTGATGTATCATTGAACAAATCAATTGTTATATCCACAGAACAATATATTTATGAATCAAAAAACGACGGAGGATCTTGGAATAAAACTGTTATTCCATCTCCCTTACTATCACTAAACATCGCAGATGATGGCAAGTTGGTTGCTTTAACAGAAGAAAGAAAATTGCTTATCAAAAAGGGTACATCATGGGAACGTATTAAAACACCTGCAATCGAGGGAGAACCGAAGTATATTATTCCTGTTGAAGATTCGTTAATTGCTAATTTATCTGGCTCGCTTTGGTCAATAGACATTAATAAGGAAAGATGGACAAGGATACCTTCAGAGGAACCAATTTCGAGACTAATAAAAAAGGCGACTAAAACTTTCGCGATTTCTTCCTCAGGAAATCCATATCAAATTGTGAAAGAGGGTGATTCTATAAGTTGGAAAATGGTGAAACTTCTGAAACCAGATTCCGAAATAATTTCTGATTTGCTTGTAAAGGATGATTATTTATTTATTGCATCAATACCTGATTTCTTGTGGACTAAATTACAAGGAGTGAAGAAATAATGAAGATGTTAAGGATTATTTTGTCCCTTGTTCTATTATTTGTTGCTATTACTCCCAATGCATTTGCGGCAATTTGGACTAACCAGGACGTAACAGCTTACACAGGCAGTATGAAAACTTCGTCGGGCAGTACTAGGCTTACTCATTCAGGGTTAGCACCGCAAGTTGGATTTGCAGCAGTTAGAAAGAACACCTCTGGTACCCCGGTTGTTCCATTTGGAACAACAATCAAAACACCACAAAATGTATCAATTGAAGGGCAGTCGTTAAATACTTTTACAGTTCAAGATACAGGAGTTGATCCTAACCTTTCTAGTTTGGCGACTGACCTTTGGTTTGGTTTTTGTCGAACAAATGCGTATACAGGATCTGATGCGACTCCTTTGGGTTGTAATCCTGGTTTTGATTCAACATATATAAATGCACGAGCTTTTGGACAAAAAAAATGGGATCTAGTTGTAACTACTCCGTAAAGGATTAAAATACTAAGTCGGTTTTAAAGAGTCAGCTCAAGAAGTTGAGCTGACTTTCGGTTTATTTTTAGGCATATTTCGAAACCTATTTAACATATTTTACCATATCAAGTGAAAGACATGCTGGATGCATGTAAGTTCGGACGGCCGGCACTTGAAGGGATTGTCGAACAGCTGGAAATGAAATTCGATAACCGGACGGATCTCAGCCTCAAAGAAAAGTTAGTCAGGCAGATGATCGGGGCAGCCGTTAAACATGTGCTTGGGTATTTCGGATATCGGCAGACGATTCAAAAGGCGATGCCGAAAGCCCGATGTTTCACCAGTGCAAACATTATGAATTTGACGAGAAAGCATTTAGCAGTCGAACATTGGAATTATCCCCCAGGATCCTTAGGAAGGATGACCTCTAATCCCGCCTCATACCCCGAATATAATTGCGTATATTGAGTCATTTCATAGCATTTTGGAACGTGATCTTTTTAGCTTGATGGAGTTCATGACGCTGGATGAGGCGTATGGTGCACTCGATCGTTACATGGATTTCTACAACAACCGCAAAAAACACGGCAGCCTAAAGAACATGCCACCAGTGGTATTTTCAAAGTGGGTCATGACGCTCGAAGATCGAACAAAGTATCACCGAGCCCGTAAATCAGAGAAAAAAAAGCAATCTTACGGTCCACATCATTTTTGGTGGGCATGACTCCGGATTAACGGGGCCGAGCCGCTACACAATATTTGCATGAAGCACCGAGGGGGTGAAACGGTTCACTCCAAAAAGAAAACGGTGAGTTTACTGTGAATGCCTTTACGTGATGCTTTTTTCCCTCTTGTCTGAGTCTCTCGATACGTGGCATATAAACTCCGAAAACCGGCTTCTTATGGTCTTGCCCGTTTTCGAATAGCGGGCCGGCATTTGTTTCTTCTTCTGTTCTTGGTGACCCAGATGCTTCCCGCGTCGTAACAACGACAAACTAACAGCTACCGCCAGACTGAAGACAAACGCCATCGTTTCGGTTCGAAACGAAGGCGTTTGCCGTAAATGTAGAGGTGTTCCTTTTTTAGGCATAAAAATACCCCCTATGTAGACTTTTTCGGCTTTTAATAACCGTGTCTACATAGAGGGTACCAGTTCACTCGGGACTCTTTATCATTCCTTTGACCTATGCCTTCAGCGGCAAGCCTTGCTTATCCTTGAACTTGCCGACGACAATAATAACCAGGTCGATGATCGCCCAGATACCAAAACCACCTAGCGTCAAAAGAGACAGGATGCCTGTGCCGATTTTACCGACGTAGAAGCGATGGATGCCAAAACTGCCCAAAAAGAAGCACAGCAAGATCGCGGCAAGGAACGACTTTTCACTTTTTAACAAACTAATTCTCTCCCCTAGAATACTATTCGGTAGCGTCAAGAAGTTTGTGTAAGGTGCTGTAGGGGTACCCAAGGGTACGGTGGATAGTGAAACGCGGGGACGGTTTTTATTCCGCCGTCTTAGCAGTAGGGTAGCTTTCCTCAAACATCTCGGACAGTCTCTTCTTTACAGCTGTATCACCGAAACCTCGAATCACTCTGTTGGCAAATCGCTCGTTGTAATCAATGGCATCCAGGTAAACGATCTTCTCAGCCGCATCCATGTTCGTTAAGCTGTTCATCGGCTTAAGACGCTTACGAATTTCTTTGTTCATACGTTCGATCGGATTGGACGTGTAAATCGCTTCTTTGATGAGAGGTGGATATTTGTAAAACGTCAGCAACGTCGACAACTGCTCTTCCCACGACTTGATCTCCTTAGGGTATAGCTTATTCCACTTGGCCTTTACCGTATCGAATGCGGCGAGCGCCAGCTCATGATCAAGTGCATTGTAAACCGTCTTCAAGTCATCCAGGAAGTCGGTCTTGTGCTGCACTCGGATTTTTGGGAATGTGGCGCGAACCTTGTGGACAATACAGTGTTGTACGTCAGCCTTGGGATAGATCTCGCGGAAAGCGTCGTCAAGCCCAGGTAACCCGTCGAACACACCAAGCAGCACCTCATGAGCACCACGGCGGTAGAGATCCTTGAGTACGTCTCGCCAGCCGTTTGCGCTTTCCTGGCCGCCGACGTAGAAGCCGAGGATCTGACGATGGCCTTCCTCGTCGATACCCATAGCGAAATAGATGACTTCACCGCTCACCGTACTGCGCTTTAGCTTCACATAGAGGCCGTCAAGATAAATGACACTATAGCGCTTTTGCAAGGGGCGTTGCTGCCAGTTCTCAATGTCCTCTAGGACAGTGGCCGTGATGTTGCTGACCGTTGTGGGGGAGTAGTGACTGCCGAACATGCTCTCAATGAAACGAGCCACTTCTCGGGTTCCCATGCCACTCTTGTACATCTGAATTACTGCCTCCTCCAGCCATCCGTCCCGGCGCTGGTAGGGCTCGAATACATGTGTGTGGAATTCACCATTTCGATCCCGAGGGACTGCCATGTCTTCGATGTTACCGTATCTAGTGTGCAAGTTACGCCGGTAATAACCGTTTCGGCTGTTATGGTGACCCTCCGGATTTTCATCCATAAACTGAGTAATTTCCGCACACATGATGGATTCGAGGTTGTCTTTAATAAATTGAGTAACAAGATTTTCAAATAGATTAGACAGCGTACTTTCAGGTATAGTAGTCATCGAGTAGGGTTCCTTTCTTGGTGACTTAGCCATCCCGAGAATACCCTACTTTTTTTGTGTCTGGATAGACTCCAAACTCTGGTACACAAACTACTTTACGTCATCTACTATTCTGACAGACAGATAATACTATATTGAGAATAAGCAATATAGCGGTAATATTTACATCAAAAGGGCCCATTGGAGTCCTTTTAATTGCTCTTTTTGAAGGCGAATTTCTTAGTCGAACGAAAATGCAAAACGATACCAACGGCTGAGCAGCCACGCCGATCGCCGTGCCGATTAAGTGACCAAAGATAAGCCCAACCAGCATTCTAGAAAGGCTTTATTATTTAAAATGCATCAAAGATAACCGCTGATGAATTGCGTTATGAAACAAGATATTTATATTGTTGATAAGGACTTTACATGGACATATATAGTAACACATGAAAGTATATTGGGACCTTATTATTGCCGTAGATAGTATGAAAATGTTCAACTAACGGGTACGATAGTACACAATAACCGCCAATAAAAGGCGGTTTTTCTTTTGGTTGTCTGGCAACGCTGCTTGCCATTCTGCCGCGTTGTAGGTACCTAGGTGGACAATTGAGGAGGGAATGAAACGGAAGCGGGAGAGACGATCTGGGGGGTTACTGGTGATGGAGTGATGATAAGGGAAACTTGGGATAAACCAGATGCGGTTTGGAACAATAAAGGAAACATGAATAAAGGGGGCGAAAGAATGAAAAAGCTATTGTGCTTTATTGTCATTTCGCTGCAATTGATAAAGAATGATGCCAAACCTGTTTTAGCCATTCCCAATAAATATTCTGTGGAGGATGCAGAAGATGGGTATCATCAATACATCAAATGGGCGAACATGGCTAGCAGTGCAGCAAAATCGAAGTACCCAAGCGCAGCTATTGTTGATTTTCATTACGTTGGCTGTGCAGCTACATTACCAACAACTAGACATCTTGTATATAAGTTCTGGCTGAGGGAAGCCAACGGTGCGTTCGGTGTGTATGTCACAATTGCGGCAAATAAGGGAACTGGCAGAGCAGTAGTATTAAAAGTGGAGAAAGCAGACGGAAGTATACCTTATTACGGCAAGTGGAGACGAATTGTACAAGAAGCAGTGAAGCAAAAGTATCCTGATGCCATAATAAATGGCAGCCCGACACCGCAAGGCTGTCACTGGATACGTAATAATGCAGCTAGTCAAACCTTTTCGCAGTGGGTAAATCGCAACAACCAATCACAAATCGTAGAAGTCACCATTCAATATATAATTGACTCTGAAAAGGTCATGACCATTGAAGTTAAAGAACGTCGACGTTTTAAGTCAACTATAGGTGCAACAAGCGTTCCCGCGATGCAGGAATCCCAACGATACTTGTGTCAGGATATGCTTATGTTGTTTCTGCTTCCGTACATCCAAGAAGCCGTAAATCAACATTACGTCAAACTGCTTCATGAACTCCCTCTCGTCTATCCATACCAGGTAGATGTAATAAATGCAGGAAGGGTTGACGGCGGACCAAGAGATCGAGGATTTCATTTTTACATAACTCTTGCTGTAACTCCTGTAGTCGGACCACATATTTCAGTTGGCAAAGATAAAATAACGTTTGAAATATCGCCTAAATTCCCAAACAGTGTAAAGCTGGCAAGTTTTCAGCATTTAGAGACACATACCTTACCTCAACATTGGCAGGATATTGTAAGGGGAACTAAGTGATAACTTGGTTGACCGACAGACAGCGCTCCCTTCTTACAATGGAATAAGGGGGTAATTCGATCATGAATCTTCCAACAAGGCAAAGCTTAACAAAAGACCAATTTGAATGAATGCGTAAAATTAGAAAGGAAATCAATGGGCTTCGTCAACAACTCAATAACTTGGCATTAGTGACGAAGGATCAAATGCTTTATATCGCTGAGGACCATTTAGCGGAGGCCGTTGAAGTTTTGAATAGTATTGAAGAAGGGGACTCTGGTTGTAATTTGGTTGCCCGCTTTACTCAACAATGACCGCCTAATCAGGCGGTTTTTTTTCGTCAATGTGATCGCGTAATTTGCCCTATGCTGCTTTGTTGGTGTGTGGAAGTCATGATGGAGGACGAATAAAACGGTAGCGGGAGGAAGGTGTCGGAGGACAAGAATATGTACCGATTCAATCCCGCGTAAATCGCGGGTTTTTAAATTTATCGGAACAGATTCTTGTCACTTGCCGTGGTCAAGAATCTGTTCCGATTACCGAATGAGGCCAAGAAAGTGTTCCGATTACCGACCGAATTGACACAAGGAAACGATTCAGAGAGTATTCGCCGACATGAAGGAAAAGCATGGCTAGCGATGGACGACCTTACGCGGACTGAAGAACATCACCATCAGGCGATGCTCGCTTATGCTGCAATGAACCTAAAAAAAATTAGCCTCTTGGCTCTGGCGCTCAGGTGGTTTCAACGATCCGCATAAACGAAATCAGTTGTTTGTCGCTTTCAACTACAACAAACGCCTTCGATTCGATCCGAAACGAGGGCATTTGTCTTCATTCTGAAGGAGCTGATATCAGCCCCTTCGTTATTTTAGAATGGTTTTCTATAAACCTTGATGATACGCGTACCGTTTCGAATTAGCCTTTGCGCTGTCGCTCGGTTGATTCGGACTAAAACGGAAATGTCCATCTTCGCGTTTTCTACGTCGAAGACCTTAAATATTTGTCCATTGGCAAACAAAACGCCTTTCAGCTCGACTTTCGTTGTACTCGTAGGTCTAGGATCAGAAATCGCAAATTTCGTACGTCTTACGCCTGCGCGAAGGAATGCTGCCGCTTGTTGACCAGTCGTCCGAACTCCAAATACCGGATCAATTTCAACTCCGGTTGTTTTTGCCTCCACCTCGACAATTAGAAAAAACCGACCGCCAATATTAGCTATGCTATTCGCTCCAATAGTTATCGGTTGAGCCGTTTTTAATCACCCCCTCATCATACAATATGTGTAGATGTAAGAGGGTGCACGCTATAACAGACTAATTTTCACACGGATTTTCGGCTATCGGTCACTCGTCTTAAACCATAGTGCCTGATTGTGTACACGCCAATTTTGATCGTTATAGTGCGAATACACTGCCCGTATACTGCTCCCCATAATATATTAGACAGGGTAATAACAACTACAAAAAAAGGCGGTGATTTCGATGTCTTTTGGCGTTCGTAGCTTAGGTCATCATCACTTTCATCACCACAGAATGGCAGCTTTTACACTTGTTCTTTTCATCCTGTTAGTTATCATATTGAGTACGGGTATTTGGTAAAAATCATGTACTGATTTATCTCCCCATCAGGGCCACCCCTGGTGGGTTTTTTTATAACCCAGTAAGTACCCGGCCTTCCAACTCCCATAATCAAATTCCCAGTTAATTAATTTTAAACGGCTGTGATTGGATTTTGCTATTTCCCTTATTATTCGTTCCAATTCTGTAATGCGATCCTCTGCTGGTGTCGGAGCCTGCTAGACCAACGTTTCTGATCCGGTTAACGGTGGCCGCAAACTTCCTGGAGATAATAAACGCTGGGTCCACGCTGGCATAGACAACGAGCTTTTTTGGGTGATTAAACCGATCGATTTCACCGAATTCTGGCTGAAGGCTTTATGGCCATAGTATCTTGATTAGATCTGTCTATTGGTGGTAAATAACTTTGACGCACTGGACCGGGAGGCAGATTTAATGTCGGCCAATCAAGATAAATTACCACTAGCAAAAGATTTATCTTCGTTAAGTTTGTCTGAACTTATGGTTTATAATGCTCTCATAAAGATGGATGAACGTACCGATATTTCGAAAATCGCAAAAGAATGCCGTTTAACCGATCTTCAAGTTGTGGTTGCTTTGCAGTTACTGATCCATAAAAATTTGATTCCAAGCGATATATTCCTGCCATAACACTTGAAAAGTTCCCCGCTCGCCATAAGGCCGGCAGGGAACTTTTCATTATCCAGATATGCCTTATTAAACTCGATATCGGACCCATAACAGGAAATGAGTACAATTTATCGGCGTGATAGGTCATATGAGGCGTAGTAAACCATGTTGAAGCTGACGGTAACAACGGTATGTATTTTGGTTTTCGTTGTTATGATGGATCACCTTAAACAAGCCTGAATAAAAAAAACGGCCATTATTGGCGCTGGCCGCATGCGCTGCCGATCCACACCTTAAACGCCTGACATCGACGTCCGTCCTTGGCCGAAAACCAAGCAATAGGAGGGGGTCCGCATTCCGGTATTTGCCCCTACCGGAATGTTTCGAAAGGACCTCTTGGGGAGGTATGGAGTAAACCCAAAATGACTTTTGCTGTACCTAGCTCCCTGGGCTTATTTCACTGCATTGCCCTTTTTTATTCGTTTCATATCGCAATTAAACGATGATAGTACATGCAAAAGTCATATACTATATGCTCATAAGATAAGCTGAGTTTGGGCATGGAGGAATGGCTTTTACGAAATAGGCAACTGAATGCATTATCGATAAAAAATGGGGTTGCCGGCCAATAGGCATTCACAGCATCCTAGATAATAAATAACGCCATCTCCCAGAAGGGTGATGGCGTTATTTATCTTGGTATCTCTTGAACTCTGAAGTACTCGTTTGTTTACGACTTCCGCGCTCCGGCAATATTGAATATGAGGTGATCAGCGAATGGCGTTTTTGGTGGTCAGCCTAGCTGATTATATGAGTTCTCGATCTGTATGCCAAAGCGGATGACGGGATTTGAATTGTACTATTTTTATCCTCATCGTAAAGCGTTGCATTTTCATGTCCTCTATATCGCCACGGCGACCATCGCATCGCTTGTGTACGAATGGTTGGCGATGCAAGCTGGTTTCTTTTCATATCAGAGTTGGAAGCTAGTGTATTCTGCGATTTGTTACCCCGACATTTTAATCATCCTAGCAGCCCATTTCGCGTTTACGCGGTCGAAGATAAATCATGATTTCAGTTCGCAACATTGAAATCAATCAAACAAAATAAAATATCCTGCAAACTAACACATCGAAAAGCTCTCTATTTTCCAAATGAACAAGTTGTACCACGAATTACTGGAAATGAGCATGTTAAAAGCAAACAATTTACTCGAGAATTGCATGGGAATCCTTCAGTTCATAATCATTTAATAAATGCTTCACCGGATGTTTAGAAATCGATCTTATTGTAACAGTTGAAGCTACTGACCCACGAAGGAGTGCAAAATTTGCTCGCATTCTTTGCCAACTATCCGCTGCTTTCCGCCCTCGCATCCATCGTTCTCGCGCAAGTGATAAAAGTGCCTTTATACTGGTTTACCAACAAGAAATGGGACCTACTTCGGAGCATAAGTACAGGAGGGATGCCCAGTTCGCATTCGGCGGGCGTATCTGCTCTTGCCACGGCCGTCGGGATTTCCGACGGTTTTTCATCTTCCGTATTTGCCGTCGCCGCAATGGTTAGCGTGATAACGATGTACGACGCGGCAGGCATCCGGCGACACGCCGGTATCCATGCGAAATTACTTAATCGGATATTAAAATCTCAATCAGCTCGGGCCTCCGATAAAAGGGATCCCGTTGTACTGAAGGAAATGCTAGGGCACCGTCCGATCGAAGTCGTCACCGGTGCTATATTCGGTGGAATTGTCAGTATATTGCTGCACTTATTAATCTAATATTTTAAGGTCTGAGGTAGGAGGCAATTGTCATGAATAAGGACGCCACAATACTCATTATTTATTCTACCTTTGGCGATGGTCATCTCCAGGTGGCGAATTCGCTCAAGCAGACGTTTAACGATATGGGGTACGAACGGATCCATCTTGTCGATTTGCTCGCGGAAGCCCATCCGCTTTGGAATACGCTTTCTCGGTTCGCCTATTTGAAAAGTACGGTCTATTGTCCAAAGTTGTACGGTCTAAGCTATCATATGGCCAATTCGCGAAAACAAAATCTTTGGCTGAATCAATGGCTGCATGCCATCGGTAAACACAAAATATCGGCACTGATCGAAAAGTGGAAACCGGACGCGGTCATTCATACATTTCCCTTCCTTACGGTCCCACAGATGTCTCTCAAACGGGAAAGCTCGATGCCGTTGACCTTTACGGTGTTAACGGATTATGTACTTCACAGTCGTTGGATCCATCCCGGCACATACCGATATTTTGTCGCTACCGAGGATTTGAAAGGAGAAATGTTGCGATACGGAGTAAGCGACAAACAGGTCGTCGTCAGCGGCATTCCTGTTCGAAACCCATTTCTAAAGGAATTTATCCTAGAGACACTGTTTGAAAAATACAAGCTGAACCCCCAACGCAAATACTTGTTACTGGCCGCAGGCGCGCATGGCGTATTGTCTAATATCCGAGAACAGGTACAAACCATTTTGAAGGGCACTTCTTTCGATATCTTGCTCGTGTGCGGAAATAACGGAAAACTTGCTGCTCAAATGAAGAAGACGTATGCCAGTGAACAAAGGATCCATGTATTCGGATACGTCAAAAAAATGGAAGAGCTGATGTCGGTTTCGGCTTGTCTTGTTACAAAAGCGGGCGGGATCACCCTCTCCGAAGCGGCAGTCAAGTCGCTCCCGGTCGTGGTATATCGGCCATTGCCCGGACAAGAAAAAGGGAACGCTGACTCGTTGTCCGCAAGGGGGGCGTTACTTATTGCAAATAACTTGAATGAATTATCAGCCAATCTGGTTCGATTGGAGGATGATGGCTTTCGCCAGGAGATGGCGAGAGCCATGGGTCAAGTCCGCGAATATGACGCAGCGGGTACAATTGCGACGAATATTGTTCGTGAAATTCAACAGCACAGTTTTGCATGTGAACGGGTGAACATCCAACAGAATAGGCAGGCCGTTCAAAGATATCGTTAAACAAATAATTTTGCCGAGTTGTTCGCATTGAATTAAGAATTATTTAATGGGTGTTTCACGTGTTCTTCATTATTCGAAAGTACGATGATATGGGATGTGTCCCAATTATTATCGAACAAGGAGGAAGGACATGAAAAAGAAATGGTTGATGACAGGCGGTGCGATTGGCATCAGTGGAGTCGTCATGCTGACGACTGGCTTTACGGCCTTGGCTAGCACTTCCGGCTATGATGCGTACAAGTCGGCTCTCAAAACGACGAAAGCACTCAAGAGCGTAACTGTACAGGTTTCGGGATCGTTGATGGACAACGGCACGATCCTTGAACAGGGACAAGGAACGCTCAAGGCAAACATGCAAAACGAAGCCAAAAGCGGAAACTTCCAAATTTCCGGTAAAAGCGGCAACGAGTCGCTTCAATTGTTCGCGCAAAACAATGGTGAAGTGTGGAAGACCAGCAACAACAATACTTATTATTTGAAGCAAGACAAGGCTGATCAAGAAGAAGGCAACCACCAGGAAGGTAAATCCGCTTGGATGGATCAGCAAGCGGAAACCGTTGTTGACGCGCTTGTCGGCAATTTAAAGAATTATGTGCAGTCGACCACTCAGAGCGATGGTTCCAAGCAAATTTCGGTGCAATTGTCCCAAACTCAAATTCCTGCTGTCGTTCAGGCGCTAGCGCCGCTTGCCCTTCATCGTTTTGGGAACGAAAATGGCGATTCCAACGAACATAAAGATCAACAAGATCCTGAGCGCGCATTCGGAGAGACCTTGTTATTAAACCAGGTGCTGCCGATTACGCAAGACATTCAAATTCAATCGTTCCGCTTAGATGCTACGATTAATGCAAGTAATCAAATCGAAAGTCAACAAGCCAGCATTACATTTACCGGGAAAGACACCAACGGCAACGCGCATACTGTTTCGTTCGACTTCGATGCAAAATTGACGGGATTCGATCAGACGGTGCCAGATACGATTGATTTGACGGGCAAAACTGTGAAAACGGTACAGGATCGTCATGAAGGCCACAATCACGAGGATTGATTTTATGTAATGCCCAATAGTTGCATTCATAATCTATGGGAAAACAGCAGACCGAGCTTTCTTTGCTCGGGTCTGCTGTTTATTCCAAGAAAGGGGAGTGGCAGGATGTCAACAATTATTGAAGTTGATCGATTAAGTAAGCTTTATCGTAACAATCGGGGAATCCGTGATATTCATCTGAAGCTTCACCAAGGAGATGTTTACGGCTTACTTGGGCCGAACGGAGCAGGCAAGACGACTTTATTAAAATTGATAACCGGTCTTATTCAAGCCGACCAAGGGAACGTCTGCTTGTTTGGCGAGCAGATGGAAAACTCATTTGAACGCGCAATGAGCAGGGTTGGGTGCATGATCGAATCCGCTGATTTTTATGATTACGTGTCCGCCAATCAATATTTATCGTTGATCGCCTCTTTTTATCCAAATGTAAACTCAAACCGAATAACGGAAATGCTACAAGAGGTAGGGCTTGACCGATATCAGAACGAAAAGATTAAACATTTTTCTACCGGCATGAAACAAAAGCTGGCACTAGCTGCTGCACTTCTTCCGAATCCAGAACTTGTCATTCTCGATGAGCCGACTAACGGTCTGGATATTGAGGGGATCGTCCTGTTTCGGAACGTAGTCAAACGGCGTGCGGCTGAAAAGGGTACAACTTTTCTTATTTCCAGTCACATGATTCACGAGTTGGAGCAGTTATGTAATCGTGTTGGCATTTTGTTTAATGGGGGAATGATGGTAGAAGGTGACGTGTCAGCTCTGCTTCAGGGTACCCCTACTTTAGAGCAGTATTATATTGAGCAATTGCAGAGTGCGAAGAAGGGGGATCCAACATGAGCAGCTTGCTGGCGGGATACCGGAATGAGGTTCGTCTCATGACGTACCGCAGAAAGACCACTTATTTTTTACTCTTTTCAGCCATACTGCCTATACTTCTCGCCCTAGCCTTTCATGCCCTTGGTCCTCGTATCGGTTGGATCGCTGTCAGCGCATCCTTTCCCATTCAGATCCTCAGTATTTATACTGCTCTATGGATCCCTTTATTTTTATTTCTTTCCATTGCAGATATTTTTCCTCATGAAGTGGCCTCCAAAACGTTAAAACTTTCTCTGTTGCGACCCATTACCCGATTTCGTGTCTATATGGCCAAGACACTTGTCCTTTTTACTGCCATTGCCGCTATTTTTCTGTTGTTGGCGTCTGTCTCGATCGTTTGCAATTTAGCAGCAGGATCTTCGGTGATGAATGGAATGGATTACTTCGATGTCCTTAAGGCTTACCTGGCAAGTTTTATCTCCATGTGCGCGCTTGCTGCTCTTTTCGTATTTGTGGCGCAGTTGTTTCAAAGCGTGAGCGGATTCGTCGTTTTTGCGATCGTACTATATGCTGTTGTGAAGGTTCTTCCTTATTTCGTCAAAGGGTTTTCTGCATTTTCAATTGCATCTTACACGGACTGGTACGTTCTTTGGCTGGCTGGCGCTGTATCCGTTGGAAAAATAGTAATCACGGCCTTGTTTATTTTATCTGCCCTCGTCTTGTTCCTCTCACTTGGATTTTTACGGTTTGATCGCAAAGAAGCTTAATTTGCGGAGTTGATTCTGTTGTCCATCCGTTTAAAATTATTGATCTCCTATGCCGCGATGCTCATCGTTCCGCTCATTCTGATGGTTGTCACCGCATTATTATTCGTGTTCGTGTACCGAGGAGATATTCAAAATATTAAAAGTTTCTACGAAACGCAAGTAGAAGGCTTTGACGATGGAGATTATCACCACATTATCAAGCATTTGATCTCGCAAAACTCGACTCTTTTGACTGACCCCAGTTATTTAGCCGATTTCAACGAGGAAATGAAACAAAAGAGCGGCTACGTT
This sequence comes from Cohnella candidum, assembly GCF_003713065.1. Taxonomy (NCBI): domain Bacteria; kingdom Bacillati; phylum Bacillota; class Bacilli; order Caryophanales; family Paenibacillaceae; genus Cohnella; species Cohnella candida. The sequence goes on from NZ_CP033433.1 coordinate 1,625,531, forward strand.
GTCGTTCGTTTGAACGATTCAATGTTATTCGTGCCGGAGCTGATTCGCGTGAATGGCTCACTTTTGGCCAGTTTGCCGCAATACAATAGCGTAGGATTCCGAGGTGAATTGCCGACGCAGTCATACGGCAATGAGCTATTTCAAGTGAATCAATTCGATTTCCTGACTCAAACAGGCGGTAAGGGCAGCCTTTATTTGGTTATCAAAGTGGATCCGCTCGTATACTTTGCGCGGAAGTACTTTCCGAGCTTGTTTGCCGTGCTCGTGGTCATCCTTGTACTTACGCATTCGTTTCTTACTTATGTCATGTCCAAAAGTATTATCCGGCCGCTCCGACAGCTCCGATCGGCGACGCAGCAAATAAAAAATGGGAATCTTAATTTTCAAGTCAAGGTTTCCGGCAAAGACGAAATCGGTCAACTTGGAAATGATTTCGAAGAAATGAGATCTCAGCTTCAGAAATCTATACTTTTGCAGCTTCAATATGAAGAAAATCGCAAGGAATTGATTTCGAACATTTCGCACGATTTGAAAACGCCTCTTACCTCTATTCAGGGCTATGTCGACGGCATCCTGGAAGGCGTCGCCGATTCACCTGAAAAAACGGAGAAATATATGAAGACAATTGCTGCCAAAGCTGAAGAAATGGATCGGTTAATCAATGAGTTGTTCCTCTTTTCTAAATTGGATTTAAAAAGAATTCCTTTTATTTTTGAAGTAGTTCCCGTTCAGATGTTTATGACAGATTGGACAGAAGAACTTCAGTTTGAACTAGAAAAAATGGACATTCATCTAGGGACTACTTGGCAATTGGATCATGATGCAACGGTATTAATGGACCGCGAGAAATTCAAGCGGGTATTGAGCAATGTCATCCAGAACAGCTTGAAATATATGGACAAGGAAGAAAAACGAATTTCTATTCGCGCAACTTCGACGGATTGGGAATTCCATATTGAAATAGAGGACAACGGATCGGGGATAGCGGCCTCATCCTTACCGCACATTTTTGACCGATTCTACCGAGCCGAGCAATCCCGTAATTCCAGTACAGGAGGCAGCGGTTTGGGACTAGCGATCGCGAAGCAAATTATGGAGAGCCACGGAGGAACGATTGCAGCTGAGAGCAAGGAAGGTGTAGGCACCATAATCTTGCTGACGCTGCCACTTCAAGCGAAGGAGGTATCCGTTTGAAAAAAGTATTAATCATTGAGGATGAACCATCCATTGCGGAGCTTCAACGCGATTATTTGCAAATGAACGGATATGAAGTACAAATTGCCATCGAAGGCGAGTCCGGGCTTGCATTTGGATTATCCGGAGATTTTGATTTGATTGTATTGGATTTAATGCTGCCGAAATTGAGCGGATTTGAAATTTGCAAGCGAATTCGCGAACATTCGAACATTCCAATTGTGATGGTAACCGCGAGACGAGAAGACATAGACGTCATCCGCGGACTAGGATTGGGCGCGGACGATTACATCGTAAAACCATTTAAACCCGCTGAATTGGTTGCGCGCGTAAAAGCTCATCTCACCCGTTACGATCGACTGGTAGGCAGAAAAAATGGATCGAATGAAGTATCGGTAAATGGACTCAGTATCAATCCAGACGAAAGACGTGTTTTCATTCGAGAGAAGGAAATAACGTTGACGGCCAAAGAGTTCGAATTGTTGTATTTTATGGCCTCAAATCCAAACCACGTTTTCAGTAAGGAGCATTTGTTTGAACGTCTTTGGGGTTACGACGCCTCGGGAGATACCCAGACGGTAACCGTTCATATCCGTAAACTTCGGGAAAAAATAGAAGTTGATTCCAGCGATCCTCAGTTTATTGAAACCGTGTGGGGGGCGGGGTACCGATTTCGTATTTGAGAAAAAGTTATAAAAATATGGAAATTATAGTTTTGATGAGAAAGTCAGATGAAACGGAGGAAGGTTAAACTGTGAGCCATATTGTGACTGCCATAATTCAAGGAATTATTGAAGGATTGACGGAGTTTCTTCCTGTATCGTCAACGGGCCATTTGATTCTCAGTGGAGACTTAATGAGCTTTAAAGGAGATAAAGCTGATACGTTCGAGGTTTTCATTCAGCTTGGAGCAATTTTGGCAATTGTGGTCTTGTATTGGAGGAAGTACTTGAGTCTGCTTGGCATCGTTAAGAATGAGGTGAGCCAAGAAGCGAACGGTCATTCTCTTAACCTCGGTCACATCATTGTCGCATGTCTCCCCGCGATGGCAATGGGTTTGGTCCTGAACAAAGTCATTAAGAACTACTTGTTTTCTCCCTATACCGTATTGATCGGTCTTGTGGTGGGCGGGGTCTTCATGATTTACGCCGAACGGAACGCGAAGCCTGCTAAAGCCCAATCGATGGATGGGTTGTCCTACCGGCAAGCGTTGCAAATTGGCCTGTTTCAGTGTTTGGCGCTCTGGCCGGGTTTCTCCAGATCAGGTGCCACGATCGCAGGAGGTTTACTCATCGGCGCAAGTTACCGAGCGGCTACAAACTTCTCCTTCTTAATCGCAGTACCTATGATGGTAGCTGCAAGCGGCTTTGACATGCTGAAGAGCTATAAAACGCTAACCGCTTCAGACATGGGATACTTTGCGGTTGGATTCGTGATTGCCTTTATCGTCGCATTGCTTGCAGTTGTCTCGTTTATGAAATTACTGGAGAAGCTGAAGTTAAGCTCTTTTGCGTATTATCGATTTGTACTGGCCATTCTATTTGGGATATACCTTCTCGTGAGATAAAGCGAAAATCATAGCGGAAAAGAAGGAGTTGAAAAGTTTTGCATCAATTAATGGATCGTCTAACTGAATTCATTCAATCGTTAATTGATCATTTAGGTATTTTGGGAATAGGATTCAGCATGCTATTGGAAAGTGCCTGTATTCCGCTACCAAGCGAAGTCATCATGCTTGTCGGAGGCTTTCAAGTCTCCAGAGGCAATTTTGGATTTCTTGAGATAGTCGCTGCTGGCGTTATTGGTAATTTGTTTGGCTCAATTGTCGCATATGCTGTCGGGTATGCTGGCGGGAGAACTTTCATTCAGAGATTCGGGAAATATGTTCGACTTCATGAGCGCCATCTGGAAAAAGCAGAGCAATGGTTTCAGAATTATGGAGAGTGGACTGTACTTGTTACAAGAAACCTGCCCTTTATTCGAACGTTCATTTCTTTACCTGCTGGCATAGCCAAAATGAATTTCTTCCGGTTCACCATCTTTACCGCTCTTGGTTGCATTCCCTGGAACTTAGCATTAACATATGCCGGATTTCGGTTGGGCGAGAATTGGAACGAAGCCGAGCCATACATCAGACCGTTCAGTTATTTGGTTGCAGCTATTATCCTTTTGTTAATTGTTCGGTGGGTTTGGAAATCAAGAAAACGTTAACCCGTAATTAACCGTAGCCGTTGCCACGGATAATTAAAGTCCACGATCGAAATTGAAGATCGACAAGATGAATCCTAGTTCTTCGTTTACATTGAAAATGGTTGCGGCTGTATGATACTGGCTTCCTTCAAAATACTCAGGAGAATACTCATCTGGTAATTTACCCGTTCATGAAAAGGCAATTCCCAGCTGGTTTCGACTGTGATTGACTTTGCTTGAAAACATCGAAATGCGGCGCTTCGACCGGAACCCGGCAAGTTTCTTTGGCGGACCATGAAATGTCTTGTGCTACTCTTTATTGATCTATTCATATTAAGCGCGATAGACTTTGCAATAGTTATTGCTGGGCTTTTTGGATCGACAATTAATGTTTGTCCGAGTACTTTGGGGTTTAGTTGAGACAATCCATTGGCTTCGTGCAGGTCGATATACCATTCTGGTCTGATACGCATCGCTAATTGGTAAATTGCATTCGAAATCGGGTGACGCGAATAATCGGAGGGATTTTTCGGGAACGTTCGATTTAAGTCGGGCTTTCCCCTAATACGCAATTTGTAAGCTATACGATTGACAAGGGGGATAATGACAACCAAACCCTTGTGGATCAGAAGCTCTTCTCTTTTCAACATCCCAACAAATCTCTCGGCAGCATAAATACTTGCCAATTCCTTCCCATGGACTCCAGCTGTTATCATCATCGATGGACCTTCTGAGTTGCCTTTTACAACGAGACAAGCGGTTTTGAATTTGGTGTTCGGCAGTAACCTCCCTTTTTGAATGTGCAAAGGACAACCACCTCCTGAATGATCATAATACGTTCCGATATGCAAAAGGGTAACGGTCGTGAACCCAACAAGGCGCGAACCGCATACTTTAGATAAATGAATACATCGGAAAGGGGGGGCCCCCCTGGGAGGCTTTGCAACAAAACACAATGTATACAAATCATTAATTCAAATCCGTGATCTTCATGAACATGTCCCTGAAACAAGGCTGTTTTCCATAGGCACGCTAAAAGCGATGTTAGACAAGTACACGATGGTGTATGTGAAGCCAAATAATGGAACTGGCGGCAAGGATGTCTTCCGAGTTGAACAAGTAAAAGAAAATAAATACTTTTTTCAAGTAAACACGGAAATCAGGACTTTCTACACATTTGAAGATCTATTTAAGGCCATAGAGAAGCTGAGGTACAAACGCGTATTTGTTGTTCAACGCGGCATTGAATTATTGAAATATGACGGGCGCCGCTTTGATTTGAGGATCATGGTACAGAAAAATCCAAATCAAAAATGGGACACAACGGGGATCATCGGCCGATTAGGGCATCCAAGAAAGATCGTTACGAATGTGTGCAAAGGTGGATCTTCCAAACCGGTTGAATTATTGTTAGCACGGCATGTGTCAGACATCGATGCATACACGAACAAACTTAAAGATTTAGGATGCCGAGCTGTCGCTCAATTGAATAAAACGTTTCCCTTGATTAAGGAAATCGGGTTCGATGTAGGCATTGACAGCAATCTGCGTCCTTGGATTTTGGAAGCCAATCCGCGTCCGGCCATTTATGGCTTTAAAATCTTAAAAGACAAACGGATTTATCAGAAGATCCGCCGCTATCAGATCATGAATGGACGGCGTTAAATTTCCCAATTCCGATTATGTCCATATACGCCCTTGCAGGTAACGAAGCATGCACATAGCATATACCATCATGCTTATAGAGCCTCTTGGAGTCGGCGAATCGGGATGGTGAACCATGAAAATACTGATGTTGATTTCTAGATTGAATATTGGCGGTACGGAAAAATATACCCTCGCCATCTCCAAAATTTTAATGGCACGCGGCATCCCAATAGGTGTTGCAACAGAAGGAGGTCCCCTCACAGCAGCTTATTCAGCAGCGGGTATTAAACTTCATATTCTCCCGAGTAGGAACAAGGCAGCCTGGCTCAGCTCAATGCTCATCAAAGAAAAATATGAATTAATGCATGCTCATGATTCTAAATCATTTACTCTCGCGGCTACACTATCGAATTTGCGGAATATTCCGTTCGTCGTTACTGTTCATGGTACTTATCATGATAAATCGGCCTTATTGACGGCAGCGAGAAAGTCAAAACGCATGATATCCGTGTCTCCTCAATTAACAAATTGGTTGAAACGCCATCAAGTTCCGACGGAAAAAATCCGGACGATCCCCAATGGAATTGAGTTAGAGACGTTCCATCCCGTAAAAAATCCGAATTCATCAAGAAAGGGGTTTGGTTTACCACTATCATCTAAAATACTCTTGTACGCCGGCAGGTTCTCTTTTGACAAATATCCGATAGCCCGGATCGTAGTCAAGGTTGCAGAGCAGATCGCGAAGAACGATCCACAAGTTATCGCCGTTCTCATGGGTCCCGGAACCAAACGTTCGTACTTGGTTTCGCTTGCCGCTGCTGTCAATCGACGCATAGGCCGAAAAGCCATCATCGTTCGCCCCCCTACGTCCCGGATCCATGAAGCTTATGCTGCTGCAGATATCGTCGTCGGTACGGGGCGCGTCGCACTTGAAGCCATGGCTTGTGGAAAACCTGTTGTAGCAGTAGGTGTTGCCGGATACTGTGGCATCGTACAACCGAATCTAATCGATAAAATGATTCAATTTCATTTTGGCGATCATGGTGCAATGAATTCGGTTTCCACACAAAGACTGAATAGAGACATTCGTTTCTTATTAGGAAATCCTGCTCTAGCCCGAGAATGGGGAGAGTTCGGATCGCAAACAGTCAAGAAGAAATTTTCGAATCATAACGTTGTCGCCAGGTTGCTTCAAACGTATAAGGAGGTCACACCATGATATCTACGAATTCGCAGGTAACCGTCCTCTTATTTCAAAGAGACTATTTCACGCGGAAGAGAAGGCAATTTTCGAACGTAAACATGTTCACGAAAAACGGATTGCACTATTTACCGCTTAAAGATGTGATGGAGATCCTGGAGTATGATATCTTGAGAACGACCCATACAGGCTTCGTGATCACGGACGGTTCGGAATGCATCACGATTCCCAAATCCGGAGAAGCAGCAAGAAGAGAAAATGTTACGCTGCGAATCGATCCGCTTGTCGTCTTGAACAAGCAGAGATACATTACTCTTCGCTCAACGAACCGGCTTTTTAATGTCGATTTTCGGCTGAATTACAAAGCACATCGAATTTGCATCAAACAACCCGGCCGTTTCTTCACTACGCTGAGTGGGGACACCTTAAAAAAACTGTCCCAATTGTTCAATACTACAGTTAAGAACGTGCTTGCCTCCAATACGCAATTAAAAGAACCGATCCCCTCCGGAACACGCGTGTTGATACCCGCCGGGAAACTCGCCGTGATGGCGGCAAATCAAAAGGATAAACCCGTGAAGATCAAACAATTACCGGAACCGGAACTCGCTCCGGCAATTCTGGCGCTTGGCAGAACCTTGCTTAAAAAGCCTTACCAGTTCGGTGCCGGACCATATCCCCGAACGGGTAAATTCGACTGTTCTTCTTATACGCAATATATTTTCGGAAAAAACGGTGTGAGACTCACAAGAACTTCGAGATCCCAAGCGCGACTGGGTCGCGCGATTACTCGAAGTCAGATCGAACCCGGGGATTTAATCTTTTTCAAAAGAGACCGTTACTCGGATAATCGGATCGGCCATGTCGGGGTGGACATCGGGAACGGCTACATGCTCAATACGTATCGTTCGCCGCCGGGCGTGACGATTACGAAATGGACTTCACCTTATTGGCTTAGTCGATTCGTGACGGCACGGGAGATATTATAAGTAAAGCAGAGCTTCTCTCGGAGCTCTGCTTTTAGTGATATATCTTATTATTGTTCGCTTTGCTGGTTATCCGAGTCCGTTCTGTAAGCGTGTTTCCAAACTTTTGAAGGTGAAGCCGGTGTTTGAACCGGTGCGCTCCGGGCAGGTTGTGCTTGGGTAAACCCGGGGGCTTGTACAGAACCGCCGTTAATTACCCGGCGAGCCGTGACGAAAGTACGATCCCAAGTGCTGCCCGCGAAATTGGAAATCGTGACACCGATGCCCACCCGATAGGTGTGCAGGAGCTGTCCGCCGCCAATGTAGATGCTTACGTGGTTAATGATCCCATCGCGATTCGTATCGGAGAAAATCAAATCGCCCGGCTGCAGTTGATCCTTGGAAACAGCCACTCCTGCTGCCGCTTGCTGTCTCGAAGAACGCGGCAGGTAGATGCCGTTTTGCTTGAATACATACTGCGTAAACGAAGAACAATCGAAGACGTCCGTCCGTCCGCCGGGCGCGCCGAATTGATAACGAACGCCCATGAATTGTTCCCCGGTGGCAATCACTTTGTCGGCAATGGAGTTCGTCGAAACGGCAACCGCCGCATAAGTTGGTTGAGCGTTCATCAACAAACCACCGGACAAAGCAATGGAAAGACCAAGAGCGAACCCGGCAAAAGATTTATTCATTCGCGTATTCTTGATGCTGTGGACGATGTTCATATTCATAACAGCCTCCTTCGATGTGTTTAGGACCCGGTTTAAATCCCAGGACCACTATACCACATCGATTTTTGCCGACACTTTCCAAGGAGAACGAAAAGCCGAACATCATCCATCAAAAAGGCTCTTATGAAAAAATGATGTGAATAGATTAATCTACTATACTGGACAATCTCATCATAATGCCGAAGAGCGCTGTCTTTTCTCATGAAAATCTAATGGTTTCTTAAAGTCTTGCTCATTAGGATAAGGTACTGTTAGGTACGTAGTTGACAATCAACATGGAGGAAATGATGTGAAGAAAAAATGGATTCCATTTGCCGTGTTGCTAGCTGCTTTGATAACGCTACGGTCCAATCGGATGGCGACGGAGAAGCGGCTGACGATCAAGATACGTCCGATGGAGATGGCGAAACCGAAAACGATTGAGGATAAACACTGGATAAGACAGGTATTCTAATGAGGGATACCTGTTTTATCTGGTTCTTTCATTGTCAGGAGAGATCGAACATGAAGAAACTGCTGCTCGTCGAAGACGAGCCCAATTTTGCGCGTTTCGTTCAATTGGAGTTGGAGTATGAAGGATTCCACATCACCGTTTGTTCTGACGGCAGAGAAGGGTATAAGCAAGCATCCGAGCACAAGTGGGATATGATTTTCCTGGACATTATGCTGCCGGGAATTAGCGGAATCGAAATATGCAGGCGATTAAGGAGCCAGCACAACAAGACTCCAATCATTATGTTGACTGCGCGCGATTCGGTACTTGATCGCGTTGCCGGATTAGACAGCGGTGCTGACGATTACATCGCGAAACCGTTCGCCATCGAAGAATTGCTTGCCCGAATGAGGGCGATATTTCGCAGGGTAGAAGTCGACGAGGCGAAAGGCGAATCCCATGATGACGGAATTACGGCCATTCACGATATAACCGTCAATATCTTGTCAAGAACAGTGAAAAAGAAAGGGAAACGGATCGAACTGACCAAAAGAGAATTTGATTTATTGATTACGTTGCTTCAACACAGAAACGAGGTAATGAACAGGGATCGTTTATTGAACGAAGTTTGGGGATACGATGCCGAAATCGAAACGAACGTCGTTGACGTTTATATCCGATATCTGAGGCAAAAACTTGATCCTGGGCAATATTTCATTCAGACGATAAGGGGAGTGGGCTACATGCTAAAAGGTTGATATCTAAGAAGGAGATGCATCGCATTGAAAATCAAACTAAAACTGGCCATACTAACATCGAGTCTGATTTTAATTTTATTCGTCATTTATAGTCTGACCCAGTACGGCCTTATTTCCCATTGGATTCAACAAACGGAAAGGAACAACTTGAAAAAGACGGTTGATGAAGTCGCCGGCTATTTGAACGAACAAGAATCGGAAAACGATCCGGCAGATTGGAGCAGCCATCGTCAATTTTTTGACAAACTCGTTCGTCAGGATCAACTCTTTCGATTATTGGATGCAAAAGGGCACGTATTTTTAGAAATCTCCAACGGGATTCCGGCAGTATGGATACCTTCTTCGATGGTGAAAGCCGTTCAATATACTTCCACGTATCATGGACAAGACCATTTGCTAACGATTCGGAGTCCCATTCAGACGCTTTCGTTTACCGGGACCATCGAGCTAGCCACGAATATCGAAACCGCTGACAACTTGATTGAGCGACTCAACAGCCTTATCGTGGCATGTGGAATATTTGGCATCGTTTTTTGCGCGCTCGGAGGGTGGTTCGTCGCTCGGCAATTGGTCAAGCCCATTCAGCATATGTCGATTACTATGAATAGGATCAAGCGACAGGGATTGCATGAACGAATCATTCATCAAGATAATAACGATGAACTGTCGAATCTCATTCGCGTGTTCAATGAAATGATGGACGAGTTGGAAAGCTCTTTCAACAGGCAAAGCAAATTCATCGAAGACGCTTCACATGAACTCCATACCCCGATCGCGATTATCGAAGGCCATCTGAAACTCATTCATCGGTGGGGGAAACATCGAGCCGACGTACTTGACGAATCGCTGAATGCGGCAATACAAGAGACGGAGAGATTAAAGTCGCTTGCGAGCCAACTACTCGTCCTTCAGAAGGACAGAAATATTATTCCTCTAGAGTTGGTAGCCCCCGTTAATGTTGCGGAAGTCATCTCATCCGTAATCCGAAATTATCGAATGTTGCACCCCAGGTATACATTTCTAGCCAAGTTAAACCCGGATATTGAAATCTGCATTAACCGAGATCATCTCGTGCAAATGCTGATCATCGTATTGGATAATGCCGTACGCTATTCCGGCGTTGATAAACCGATCCTTATACGATCTCAAGTCGATAATGAAAAGGTCTATCTACAAGTAGAGGACCATGGTTCAGGCATTCCCAAAGCTGAATTGCCTTTCGTTTTCGAAAGGTTTTACCGTGTGGATAAGTCGAGGAGTAGGAAGGAAGGCGGCGGTAACGGACTGGGTTTATCGATCGCGAGAGAACTTGCGTCAGAGTACTTAGGGTCCGTCTCCATCACAAGCGAAGAAGGTAAGGGCACTACGGTTTCATTCGTTTTTTCGCGTACATATTGATCACATGGAAGATTGAGGAGATAGATTGAGTAAGAATGCTAAAAAATAAATCAAGATGGGTCAATTTCGTGAGTTTGGCATTGATCGCCACCGCGATTGGTTATTACATTTACTTATTAAAAATTGGAGTTGTACAACACGCTTTTCATGCCATTCAGGATTTTGGGCTATGGGGCGTTGTGATTGGTATTTGCGTGCAAATGACCGTCAATGTCTTTCCGGTACCTGGTGAGTTTACGACACTGCTGTTGATGGAAATTTACGGCCCGGCATTAGGCGGCGTTTATTCATGGATCGGGGGCGTTCTTGGAGCAATTGGCGCTTATTATTTGGCGAAGTGGCTATCTAATCCTTTTGCGAGTACCCTGAAGAAATTCGCATTTACAAAGATACTAGAGCGATATCTGAGTGAACAAGAGGCTTTAGGATTGTTGATGGCCCGCTTCGTGCCTTTTCTGCCATACCATATGATCAATTACGCCGCGGGAATACTAAAAGCCAACGTTAGAAAATTTATTTGGACGACAATGATAGGCCTCTTGCCATACCATATCGCTGTCAGCGGAATGTATGCGGGTGTGCGGCACGGATCCTGGACAGCAGGAGTAATAGGCTTCATCGTTTTTATTGCCCTTATCGGAATCAGCAGAGTGATGAAAAAACGAAAACCCGCTATATGAAATCATTCGTCAACCTTGGCATGAAAAGTTATGAAGTTAAGAAACAGTTTAGAATTCCTTCACCGATGCTTTAGGATTAGAGGCTAATGTATGGGTAGGCTAATGTAATAAGTTGAATCAACCGAGAAGGAGTTAATTCGAACGACTTCTGTTCGGACGAGAAATCCATTGAAAAAGGAAAATGTCGAGGAGGACAAAGAAGGTCATGGCGACAAATCCAACCCAAACGAAAAAATTACTGAGCAAGGTACCTGAAGTTACGATTTACTTCTGGATCATCAAAGTCCTATGCACGACGGTCGGGGAAACATTTGCGGATTATATCAATTTCAACTTGGGATTCGGTTTAACGAACACAACGATTATTATGGGAGTCGCGTTTTTCATCTTATTGTTCCTTCAATTCAGGGCGCCGAAATATGTACCCGGTATATATTGGCTGACTGTCGTATTAATAAGCGTATTCGGTACCTTGGTTACCGATAATTTGACGGACGGAATCGGAATTCCGCTGGAGAGAAGCACGACCGTATTCAGCATACTGCTGGGTCTCACTTTCCTGCTTTGGTACGCAAGCGAAAAAACGCTTTCCATTCACTCGATCTACACAAGGAAACGCGAAGTTTTTTATTGGCTAACCATTCTATTCACATTCGCCCTAGGAACAGCTGTCGGCGATTTGTATTCCGAACAACTCGGACTTGGTTACTTTAACACGGGCATCACGGTCGTTATTATCATCGCAATTACGTATATGGCTTGGAAATGGCTGCGTCTCGATGCGGTATTAGCTTTCTGGGTCGTTTATATTCTGACTCGTCCGCTTGGGGCATCCTTGGGTGACTACTTATCCCAAACCAAAATAAATGGCGGATTAGGCTTAGGTACCACCATTACGAGCGTCATCTTTCTAGCTGCGATTTTGGTTGTCATCATTTTCTTGGCGGTTACCAAAATCGATACGGCACCGAAAAGCGAAATCGCAGAGCCGGGGCAAGCAAAAGAAAACAAAAGAAACGTCCTCGTTCAAACCGCAGCCGTACTCCTTATTTTCTTAGCTGCCGGCATCGGCGGATATGTTCTGCTGAACAATAAAATCGCATCGCAAATGGATTCTCCCGGTTCGTCCTCAGCGTCCAATCCGGCTTCATTAGCCGGACAGTTGACCGATTTTATAAATTTAGAAAATGATATGTTGAACGCCGTAAACACGAAGGACTTTGTTACTGCGAAAAAAGATGCCGACAATTTGGAAAATCAATGGGACAAGTCGGAGCCGAAGCTTAGAAAAATAGACGGCTCCACATGGACTCAAATCGATGGAACGATTGACGTTGTATTGGCCTCAGTACGCAATGGCAAACCCGATGCGAATCAATGCACAACCGCAATTCAGTCTTCTCTAAAGGTACTGAACGATGCAAATAGGGCAGAGGCATCACAAACCCCCGTTTCTTCGCCATCGGGGACTTCTCAAGTTCCGGCAGAATCTCCGGCAGCCACGAATGCTCCATCTCAATCGAAATTGGCCGGACGATTAACGGATTTCGTCAATATTGAAAATGACATGTTGAATGCCATAAACAAAAAGGACTTTTCATCCGCCAAAAAAGGCGCCGACAATTTGGAGCATCAGTGGGACATTTCTGAGCCAAAGCTCAGGAAAATTGATGGCCCAACATGGACTCGAATCGATGGAACGATTGACGTTGTTTTGGCAGCCGTTCGCAAAAGCAACCCTAATGCGGACAAGTGCATTTCTGCGCTTAACGATTCACTTAGTATTTTGAACGGCTCAAATAAATAACAATTAAGAAACGGTCGTCTGATTCCAGACGACCGTTCCTTATATAGCATTATAGTTAAGAATTTATTACTTTAAGAATCTCTTAAGAAGATTGATGTAGCCTAACTAATGAGGAATTTATTCGTATTTCTGAATAGTTAGGATGTGATTATCTTGAGAAGAAGAAGCCGTAGAAAAAACAATTTTTTACTTTTTCTCTACGCGGCGTTACTAGTTATTCTCGGGGGGACAGGATGGTTTTACTTCACGCCATCCGGCTCAAATCTACGGTACATGTTGGCAGACACTTTGATTACAACTCAGCATCGTTATTTAGCAAAATATTTGATTGGCCAAGATGGTTTGGATAGCCGTGTGGCCGATTACAACAAAGAGTTTGATGCCATGGCGCAAGTGAAGGACAATCGTCCTGTTAGATTATCGACACATTCGAGCAATAGCGTTGACATTGAACAGATTTCAGGAAGCAAATTCAAGGGCTATATTATGTATGTGCACGATCCCAAAATGATCAGACTTGTTGTCACGAATACGGTTGGAAGTGGAGAAAAAGTCTTGAGCATGGTTCAACGGACGGGGGCCATTGCAGGTGTGAATGGCGGCGCTTTCGATGATCCTAATTGGGAGGGCAACGGCTTTAAGCCTGCGGGCATCGTCATGTCGGGGGGCCAAATATTGTATCGGGATGTCGACATGGATACACCTGTTAACGTAGTCGGCGTTGATCGTAACGGAATGATGGTTTCAGGAAAATATAAACCCGCGGATCTGCTTTCTATGGGGGTTCAGGAAGCCGTGACTTTTCAACCGAGATTTATCGTGAACGGTAAAGGCTTAGTAAAGAACGAAGCCGACGGATGGGGAATCGCCCCTCGTACCTGTATGGCTCAGAAAAAAGACGGTACGATCATGTTCATTGTCATTGATGGACGTCAACCGGGTTATTCCCTCGGCGCTACGTTATATGATGTACAGAAAATCCTTCTCGAAAAGGGAGCTGTGATCGCCGCTAATCTCGATGGAGGAGCGTCTACCGTACTTGTGAAAGACAATAACATTATAGATAAGCCTGCCGTCAAGAATGGGGGGCGTTACTTGCCAACCGCTTTCTTGGTGTTTGATCATCCGGAACAAGTCGTTGTGAAAAATATATGGCAAGGCATTGATATGAGTCATTTCGACTCTTCAAACAAGATTAGGAGTTAATTACAGTTGGAAAAAGCCATCCGGATTGGGCTGTCTTTCTCTCATCAAATTCTAATGATCTCTTAAAGACTTTCAAAGTATGAAACAGATAAAGTTAGAATCGGATTTGAATACAAGGAGGTCGTTTGTCCATGAAAAATACGTATAAGATTGCCGTCGTTTGTTTATTGACTGGCGCGCTGATCGGTGGATGTTCGAGCAACAAAGCTGCGAGTACGGCAACGGATACCGCACCTGACCAAGCTTCCGCATCGGCACCTGCGTCTACGCAGCCGGCGGCCGCACCATCTCAATCGGCATCGGCGGCACCGTCAGCCACTGCATCGGCTGCTCCTGCTGAATCCGCCTTGCCGGGCGAAGAGCCGATCACCCCCGAGAAGAATCCTCCCGGCGATATCCCCGACTCTCAAGCATTCGTGAAATACCATTCGAAGTCGGGAGGCTATACTCTGGATGTTCCCGAAGGCTGGGGAAGAACGGAGCAAGATTCGAACGTCAGCTTCATTGATAAATTGGACGGCGTGAAAGTAGAGGTGAAGGCTCTCGATCAAGCGCCGACGATAGACAGCGTGAAATCCAGTCTAGCCGCCGATTTAGCGAAGAACGGCCGCGCCGTGAAGATTGTCAAGATCAAGGAAGTGTCCTTGCCACACGGCAAAGCAATCAAAGTCTCATACGAGTCCAACTCGGAGCCCAACGAAGTGACCGGCAAACAAGTGCGTCAGGAGAACGAAACGTACTACTACTGGCACAATAAAGTATTGGCCGCACTGACGATGTGGGCGCCGCTCGGAGCGGATAACGTGGACCAATGGAAGAGGATGTCCGACAGCTTCGGATGGGATGCCCAATGAAGGTTCTTGAAGCGTTTGATCTCTACCGGTTCTATCACACCGAGAATGAAGAAACGTTAGCTTTGCGGGGAATGAGCCTGGAGGTGCATGCAGGAGAAATTGTAGCCGTAATGGGGCCTTCCGGCAGTGGAAAATCCACGCTGCTGGCCTGTCTGGCCGGATTGGACATGCCGGATGGCGGGCATGTCGAATTGATGGGCAAACGAATTACGCGTTTAGCCGAAAAAGAACGTTCGGCCGTTCGCGCCGCTCAGATCGGTATTTTACTGCAATCCGGCAACCTGTTTTCTCACCTTACGGTAGCGGATAACATCCGTTTGCAAATGAAATTAGCCGGCAAAACCGATTTTTCGAAAGTTTCGGAATTGCTCCAGATTGTCGGTTTGGCGGATCGCGCCGACGCGAATTCCTCCGGACTCTCGGGCGGGGAAGCGGTTCGGGCGGGACTTGCGGTCGCCTTGTCGACGGATCCTCCGATCTTGCTGGCGGACGAACCTACCGGCGAAGTGGATGCCGAGGCGGAAAGGCAAATCTTGCGGTTGTTCGATGATCGCCGCAAACAAGGCGGAGCTATATTGGTTGTCACGCACAGCGAAGTCGTAGCTGGATATGCGGATCGCGTAATCAGCATGCAGGACGGGAGGATGCTGGATGAAAGCTCTCGTTGAAGCGCAGGAGATCGGCGTTAAGTACGAAAGCGGCGATCAAACGGTGACGGCGCTTGAATCCGCGACTTGCATAGTAAATCCTGGCGACCGGATTGCATTGGTCGGCCCGTCCGGCAGCGGGAAATCGACGTTGCTTCAGCTTCTTGGCGGTATCGAAGCGCCCACCGCCGGGCAAATTCAATGGCCAGCGCTTGGCAAGCGCAGCGAACTGCGCCCCAAGAAGGTCGGATTTGTCTTCCAAATGCCCAGTTTGCTCGCGCCGTTGTCCGTTCTGGAAAACGTGGAGCTGCCGCTTCTGCTGGCCCATGCGAGCAGAGAAGAGGCAAGGTCTGCGGCCATCCAAGAATTGGACAGAATCGGGTTGAAGCACTTGGCGAACAAGCTGCCGGAGGAGCTTTCCGGCGGACAATCCCAACGCGTGGCCTTCGCCCGGGCTATGACGACCCGTCCTCCGTTGATCTTGGCTGATGAACCGACAGGACAACTGGACCATCCCACCGCGGAGCATTTGTTCGAAGTGCTGTTCGATGCCCTAAGAAACACGCAATCAGCGCTGGTTGTCGCTACGCATGATAGCCGCATCGCGGAGAAGTTCGATACCTTGTGGCAAATGAATAAAGGCAGACTGGAGGTGAGAACATCATGATGCTGTCTATCTGGGTAAAGGGGCTCCTGCGCCGAAGAATCGGAAGGTTGGCCGGTACGATGGCAGGGGTTGCGCTAACCGTCGCTTTGCTGTCATCCCTGGGGAGCTTCATTTCGGACAGCAATGCCAGAATGACGCAGAAAGCCATTCACTCTCTTCCGGTCGATTGGCAAATCTTGCTGGCTCCGGGCGCAAATAATCAAACCATTCAGAATGCGGTTTCCGGCACTACACCCTACACCGAGATGTACCCGGTAGGGTATGCGGACGTCGCAAGCTTTACGGCGGTTACCGGCGGCACGACGCAAACCACTGGCGCAGGTAAGGTGCTGGGGTTGCCGAAGGATCCCACGCACTTCATGCAAGCGGAGGTTCGTCCTTTGCTCGGTGGGACACAGGGCGTCCTCATCGCCCAACAAACCGCGGCGAATCTGCACGTAACCGTCGGCGATACCGTGCGCATCGAACGCATCAGCGCCGCCCCGGCTGAAGTCAAGATTGACGGCGTCATCGATTTGCCGGAAGCGGATTCGTTGTTTCAGGCGGTAGGCGCGGCGCCGAGCGCTTCCCCGCAAGCGCCGCCGGATAATGTGTTGGTACTACCGAACGCAGTGTACCATCAAATTTTCGATCCGCAAGCGGAAACGCGTCCGGATACGGTGACGACGCAAGTGCATGTCAAAATCGCCCATCCGCTTCCTTCCGACCCGAATGCCGCCTTTGCGGAAGCCATGCAAATGGCGAATCACGTGGAAGCCGAGATCGCGGGCAGCGGAACCGTAGGGAACAATTTGGCAGCACGCCTCGACGGCGTGAGGGAAGATGCGCTCTATGCCCGAACCGTCTTTCTATTTCTTGGCCTGCCCGGCGCTGTTCTAGGCGTCCTGCTGACCGTCGCCATCACGGCTTCCGGTTCTGCTAGGCGCCGTCAAGAACAAGCGCTGCTTCGCACTCGAGGCGCATCCATGCGGCAAGTCTTGGCGCTGCATGGCACGGAAGCGCTCATCATCACGATCGGAGGCATCGCAGCGGGAATCTTGTTCGCAGTCATCACCTCCAAGCTCATTGCGGCCATTCCTTTGGCTTGGAACGCGACGACGATTATCTGGCTCGCCATCGCTTCCTTCGTCGGTTTCATGCTCTCCGTTTATTCCGTCGTTTATCCGGCCTGGATGGAAGCGAGACGGTCGACGGTCGCGAGCTTGAGAACGAGTGTCGGCCGCCAGCGCAAGCCACTTTGGCGTTTGCTTTGTTTGGATTGGATTCTCTTGGCGGTTGCCGGATTGTTCTATTGGCGAGCGGCGAATACCGGCTATGAGTTGGTACTGGCACCGGAAGGCGTCATCAAAACCTCAGTTCACTATGAGCAATTCATCGCGCCGCTCGGATTGTGGATCGGCGGAGCGCTGCTGCTGCTGCGGCTATGGTCGATCATATTGGAGCAGGGAGGGGGCAAACTGTCATTCCTGTTTCGTCCCATCGCCGGGGGATTGTCCCACGTGGTTTCCGGATCCTTGTCCAGACAGAAAGCGCTGGTGGCCAAGGGTACGATCCTGATCGCGCTGGCTTTCTCGTTTGCAGTCTCCACTTCCGTTTTCAACATGACCTATAACGGTCAGGCAAGAGTGGATGCCGAATTGACCAACGGCTCCGACGTCAACGTGACAGGGACGACGGCTGCTCCGCCAGACAGCAAGCTTGCGGAGCTTGGCATGATTCCCGGCGTGAAGGGCATTCAGTCCATGGAGCACCGATTTGCTTTCGTCGGGAATGACCTGCAGGACATTTACGGAATCGACCCTCGTCATATCGGCGAAGTCAGCACGATGTCCGACTTCTATTTCGGAAATGGGAACGCGAAAGCGACATTGGATGAGTTGGCCAACACGCCCGACGGAGTGCTGGTATCTCAGGAAACGATCTCGGACTTCCAGTTGAAAACGGGGGATCGGATCAATCTTCGATTACAGAACGCAATCGATCATCAATATCATGTGATTCCGTTCCATCTCGTTGGAATGGTGAAGGAATTTCCGACTGCGCCGAAGGATTCTTTCCTGGTCGCCAACTCGTCTTATATTGCTAAGCAGACAGGCTCCGACGCAGCTGAAGTCGTACTAATCCGAACGAACGGAAGCCCGGTTCAAGCCGCCAAACAAGCGGCCGATATCTCTTCTCCGCTTACCGGAGTCAGCGTCACGGAAATCGGATCCGTGGAGAAAACCATCAGCTCGAGTCTGACCTCCATCAGCCTGCGGGGGTTGTCTGATCTCGAAATCCTGTACGCGGTTCTGATTGCCGTCGGGTTCACGGGTTTGATACTAGCGCTCGGATTGACGGAACGACGTCGTACCTTCGCCATAATCTCGGCGCTTGGGGGGACGAAGAAGCAGGTCGGTTCCTTCTTATGGAGCGAAGGACTGTTCATGCTGATCGGCGGAGCGATTTCCGGAATCGTTCTTGGCTTTGGGATCGCGTATTTGTTCGTCAAGATTCTCACGGGCGTTTTCGATCCTCCGCCTGAAGCGATGGCCGTTCCTTGGATTTATTTCATTGAATTGTTGATCGCATCAGCGGTCTCCACGGTTATCGCCATTATCGGACTCCGGCGCATCGCGGAACGGCAGTTGGTGCAAACGCTCCGCAACACGAATCTATTTTTCTAAGTGTTCATTGTGGCTGTGGACAGGTATCCTATAGGTACCTGTCCATTTGGATTTATTGTTAGGAGATCATGCTTCCGGGATTAATGGAATCGAAATCTGCAGACGGTTAAGGAGTCAACATGTAAAAACGCCCCTCATCTTGCTAACCGCAAGCGATACCGTGAAGGATCGTGTAACCGGGCTGCACTGCGGTGCGGACAATACATCATCGTGCGTGATATTGTTTTTTAAATTGAGTTCGGGGTGGATGCGTTCGACAGCAGACTTCTCGCAGTTGACGGATTCCACGTTTAGCCAATGCGTCAAACGAAGCCCTATTTGCTGGCGGTTGTTGAAGTCATCGCCAGCTACAAACTGGCCGGCATCAACCGCACGAAGCTGGAGGGGATACTCCACCGTATCTTTGCACCGGCTCAGCTCGATCTCACCATCCGTGACCGTTTTGGCCGCCCTGTACGGCCAAAGGAATGGTTTCTTGTACCGCTGCAGGTGATTGACGAAGCGGTGCACCGTATACAGGATGGCTCGATTACCAATGTGGACTATGATCCCAAGACGGCTAGTTTGATTGTCCTTGCTCATTAAATATTTGATACAAAGATGACGAATAGTAAAAAGCTCTTTGAATGAGGGAAATCCTCAATCGAAGAGCTTTTATATTTTGCTATCTACTTTCAAACAATTGATCGATAAGTACCTGTATTTTCTTTAAATCTGAAATCGACATGTCACTTAACTTATGAATAATATCATTCAATAATTTATCTTTTTCAGTCTTTTTAAAACGAAGATGTCTAGAGTATAAAAATAATTCATGTAGTGGAACCTCAAGCCCATCAGCTATTTTTTGAAGATTGAGAAGCGAGATATTTTTTTCTGCACGTTCAACTCCACCTATATAAGAAAAATGAAATCCGGAAATCTCCCCGAGTTCTTCTTGGGAGAGTTTTTTCTGTTGTCTTAAATCGCGAATTCTTCGTCCTACAGATTTCAATACCGTCTTCTCCATTGGTACACCTCAAATTTAGTGTAATCAATGGGGAATGGAGGATACATGCATTGATTGGTATCATTCGACGTAGTTGATATTCATATGTATCAAATTGATCGAAATTGCACATACATACTTATGAGGTGATCAAAATGACAAAAAAAACCGAACTCATTGAGTTCGGCATGGCAACAGTTACTCCCTCTGGACTAAAATTTCAAGGGCGGATGTTTACAAATACGAAAATGATTAAAAATCAGTGGTTTCTCATGAGTCAGCTCTATGGAGAATGGGAAGTCCCTGTTATTTTTAAACCAGCCGCACCTGACTCAATCGCAATACTGGATATTAAAGGGGTAGAAGTTGCTTCAACAGTTGTGGTTTCGCAAATTAGTGATCTCGACGTTAAGGAAGCTTATTTTGAAGCTTTCAACAACTTGAAGACGCGGCTTGCATTACAAAGAAATTCATTGCATGACCCTGAAGACTGATGCTAATCATCAAAAAGATCAGCGAGAAAACCATATTTCTGGATTGTCTCAATTCCTTGTCCGAATTGATTTTTTGTGGTGATCAAATCGGTCGTTTGAACAAGGTTCAGTCCAAATGAATGCCGAAGTTGTCTGTTCGTTAGTTCGGACTTACCATATGCTCGACCATATTTTTTAACCATTTCTTGAATCGCCCGTTTGGTCATGCGTTTACCCTGTTCAAAGCCATTTTGAATTGCAAGAAACAAACCATTTTCATTTGTTTCTGGAGAATATTTTTCTTCTCTAACTTTAATATATTTTTCGATTTTTTCAGCAGCAATGCTGCTGAGCTGCTTTACTACGGTACTATCATTCATTCTCAAGACGATACTCTGTTCATTCATTAGAAAATCATCAATATTTAAATTTACTAAATCACTTACCCTTAAGCCCAAATGAAGTTGAAGGCTGATAATACATAAATCACGTTCACAGTCACGGTCAAAGCAAAAAATTGATTGCTTGTTCCTACGTTGATCCTGCCTATAGCGAAACTCAATGAAGTGAATGAAATCAAATATCGAGTTCCGATCCAGCACTTTATCTTTGATTTTACGTGCAATTGATTGAGGATCTGCAGATCGTTTGATCGAGACTTTTCTGAATACATTACGCTTCAGCAATGGATTACCGCTTCTATCTTCTTCAACATCATTTAAATAGTTAAATAACGATCTAACCGAAGAAACTTTTCGTTGCATCGTTTGAACGCTTTTACCAAGATCTTCAAGGATGTAATTCATAAACCGGTGTACATCATCAACAGTTAGAGCTTCCAGGTCAACTAACGTAATGTACAAGTAGTCATCCTTTTCATCAACGCAGTTGGACAACATCCACTCGAAAAAAAACTTATAATCTCGAAGGTATTCAAGAAGAGAAGAGGGCGACAAATCATCTCGTTTGTAATTTATGAACTTACGAACAAACTCCGGATAGCCTTCCATCAAAGTTAAAACCACCGATAAATCGTTCTTTTCTTGAATCCTCAACGCTCAACACCTCTAATACTTTTTACCCTCCAGTTTATCCATTCTTATTCAGTTGAAGTCATTGTTTTGAGCGTTAATACGAAGGGCTCGTCTAAAATGCGAAGCAATTTATATAGCGCAAATGCTGATAAGTGGTGTCTTCCTAATTCGATATTTGAAAGTGATGAACGTGAAAGATGATACCTCGAACAAAGTTGAGACTGAGTCCATTTTTTACTCATCCTTAAGCCCTTCAGATATTGACCTAGCCATATATAAAATTCCTCTTCGTTTATGATAATCTCCCCCTCGGCAAATCTATTCATTCTATAACTCTAGTATTGCCAATAAACGTGTTTCATATAGCTGTAGAAAGCCTGTATAAGGAACTGGAAAAATGTTTAGGTTATAAACATCGAGTGGAAGGGGGAAACGGATTGTCTTCAACGTTTCAAACACCTGGATATTCCCCAATTGTGTTACCCAGAAACAAACGGTACGGGAATAACTGCTGGAACGCAGCTGGTCGAAAAGTCGGTCTCAGGGATATTGTGCTTTACAGCGATTTAGAATTTGACCACTGGCTTAATGTGGAATCCGACTATCGAGTACTTACGTACTGCGAACAGCCCTGTGAAATCGAATTTGTTCTTAAAGGAAAGAGACATACTTCGATCCTTGATATGTGGATCCTGTATGTAAATGGAAAGGTGCTTTTTATCGAGGTTAAATACGAAAAGGAGCTTCATCCACGGCATCGCCAATATGAACGGACAATGAGACAAATTGAAGCTCAGGAAACTTGGTGTAATCAGGAAGGAATTGGTTACGAGGTTAGAACGGAAAAGCAAATACGTCGAAGTCGCTTTCTTATTCAGAACCAATTAAAAATAGTCTCGAGTGTCACCAATCATGAAAAACCTCACTGTGC
Organism: Cohnella candidum; assembly: GCF_003713065.1. NCBI lineage: Bacteria > Bacillati > Bacillota > Bacilli > Caryophanales > Paenibacillaceae > Cohnella > Cohnella candida. Next base: position 1,648,004 of record NZ_CP033433.1, read on the forward strand.
AAATGAAGTGTTGAAGAATATAACGCAAAAGAAAAGGTTGGATGAAATTTATTCTGAAATGTATGAAAAAGTTGGGAAAGAAAATATTCATCTTGCTTGTCAATGGCTGATTTATGAGGGTCACATTCAAGCTGATTTAGATAATCAAATTTGGAGTAACCAATTGGAGGTATGGAGAAATGAGCAGGCTTAGAATTCATGAAAAGGAAGGGCTTCTTCCTGAGCAAGTGAACCCAGAGGTATGGCCAACTGTGGACGAACAATCTTTAAGTGAAACTTCAAGAGATATTTACAATCGTCGCCGAGAGGCAGTGATTATGTATTTCAAACGAGAGGCTGACCTTACCGAAATTAAAGAAAAAACAGGAGTAGACGAACAGAGCGTTCGGCGACTAATTAAGCGATGCATGAGTTTAGACGGGCACGGAACAATTTGGGGGTTTCGAGCTTTAATCCCACAAAAGAAAGTCAAAAAGTATGAGCTTAATCCTTTGAATACAGCGAGAAACGAAACAAGAAAATCTGGTGAGTTTAATTTACTGCTTGCTAAGTATCCAGATATTAAGGATTTAATCGATGATCTTTACTTAGGCAGGAATCGAAGGACATTGGAACCGGCTATGAAACCTAAGAGCATACATAAGAAGCTGATTGAAGAATGTCGTAAAAAAGAAATTCCATTGTCGGCCTATCCCTTTAATACAAAGCACATGGGATATAAAGCATTGCAACGTTATTTGAATCGCTTAGCTTACTTATACTTTGGCAAAGCAGTTTCCCGGTTCGGACATGATGCTGAACAAAAAGCCAGACATACGGGAGAAGGGGAGCAGAATCATCCGTCGACAATTCCGCCTTATCAGAAAATTCAATTTGATGCGCACCGCATCGATGGATTTTTCGCAGTCAAGATCAAGACTCCAGAAGGTGACGAAGTCACCAAAGTCCTCGATCGCTTCTGGATACTAACCATAATTGACGTCGCAACGCGAAACATTCTAGGGTACTCAATCAGCCTTAGCAAGGAGTACAGTGCTAGCGATGTCATGCACTGCATTCGTAATGCTATTCTACCGCATGAGAAATTACAATTGACCATTCCAGGATTGACCTACCATGAGATTGGAGGCTTTCCGTCTGAAATATATTCAGCAACGCAGTGGGCGGTATGGGATGTCATATGCTTCGATAATGCGAAATCTCATGTTGCTAACCTCGTAAAAGATCGACTTAAAAATTTAATTGGTTGTTTTACCAACTTAGGACCAGTAGACCTTCCTATGAGAAGAGGGATCATTGAACGTTTTTTTAAGATCCTGGAGGAAATGGGCTTTCACCGATTACCAAATACGACGGGAAGTAATCCTGATGATCCTCGTCGTAAGGACCCTGAGGAAAGTGCAATCAAGTTTGACATTTCATACGATCATCTTAAAGAGTTGATCGACGTAATGATATCAAATTACAATGGCTCACCACATGGGGGGATATATCATCAGACCCCCCTGGAGTTGCTTGGAAAGCGGCTTGACCAAGGTTTGCTCCCACGTCAATTAGAGGAAAGGATGCGTTCAGAAGTTTTGTTCATGCAGACAACGATCAAAAGAACAGTTCGAGGGTCAATAGCATCAGGTAAGAAACCTTATGTCCATTACGAAGGCGTTGAATATCGCAACGAAAAGTTGACGAATTCTGCGCATCTGATTGGCCAAGATCTGATCCTACACGTAAATGTAGATGATCTGAGGACCATAAAGGCGTTTTTGGCAGACGGTAGCGAACTTGGTTATTTGACAGCAGTAGGTAAATGGTCAATCACCCCTCATTCGTTACAAACGCGAAAGGCAATCAATTCGCTAGTGCTGCGCAAATTGATTCACTATACGACTTGGGATGATCCTGTGTTTGTATACACAGAGTACTTAATGAAAAATGCAAGTAAAGGAAAGCGAGGAGCGACCAATAAAGTAACTCATGTTCAAGAAACAGCTCAGAGCAAACGAAAAAGAGTAAATGTTCCAGAAGGCGAAACACAAGCATTGGAATCAGCTGCTAAACATAATGAATCATTGGAAAAAGCAAGAGAATTATCCAATAAGTCGCAAAATGAGGCTGAGCTTGATCGTTACGAAAAAATGATGAAACAATTTAAAACGCAATCGCTATAAAAGGAGCTGCAACAAGATGGATAAACCCAAAATTTCGATTGGAACTCACCCAATCGAACAAGGACACTATTTGATCCCCACCAAAGAAGTACTCCGGCTAATGGAAAGCCTGATCCGAATTGTAAACAATCGACTGCCAGGGATGATCGTATACGGTCGGCCGCGGATCGGAAAAACATCTGCAGTAAAGTTTGCGATCGAGAATTTACCGACTCAAATTGGCGCCCCACTTCCGATCCTAATCGCGAACAGCAATTCGTATCGTGTACCTAGTGAAGAAAAGTTCTTTCTTGACTTACTAAACGACTTTAAGTTCCCATTTCCTGCGCGGCGAAAGCCGGCCGAAATGAGAAGACAGATTGTAAATCTGATGATGGAGAAGGCAGAGAAATCCAAGCTTAGACGAATAATGCTCATCATGGATGAAGCTCATCGATTAACAGAGTTTCATTTTAACTGGCTCATGGACATCTACAATGAGCTGGATAGGGAAAAAATTAGCATGTCTGTACTTTCGGTCGGCCAAGAAGAACTGCTTGCTCGGAGAACCTTCTTTCTAGAGCAAAAGAAATCGCAGATTATAGGCCGATTTATGACACATGAACACCATTATTATGGTATTCGAACGCTCGATGAAATGAAGTTAATCATGAAATGTTATGACTCTCCAGAGATATCTGAATACCCGGAGAACAGTGGATGGAGTTACACACGTTACTTCTTCCCTGAGGGTTTTGCCAAAGGCTCTCGATTAGAGAAAGATGCGTCGATCATCCACCAACTATTTGTCGACATAAGGAAGGAATATGGATTAGCGAGCGACTTTGAGATTCCAATGGAGTACTTCGCGTTTACGATTGAAAATGCTCTTAAAATATTCGGGGCACATGGGGACCAATGCGATTGGATATGCGAAGAACAATGGCGTCAGGCAATCAAACTGTCCGGGTATATTGAATCCGAAGTTTACATGGCACTTGCTTAAGGGAGGTCAATCATGAACATTGCTTGGAGAAGAGAGTGGATCCATCCTTATGAGACACCCTGGTCCGTATTTGAAAAGCTGATCTTAGCGAATCGAGTAGAACGCAACGAGTTGTTAAAAACATTTGGAAGTGAGGGTGTACAAGGTATAAAAAACCACATAATCGGCGATAGGTGGAGGGAGTTGAGAGAGTTACGCGGTTTTGACAGTGCTGCATTGAGGACGGCATTGGACTACGACCTGACAGAGCATAATCACACTACAACCAGCAACATCGTATCTCCACTGCATTATTGCAAGGAGCGCTTAGATTCATGGTTCGCCCCTTACCTTAGGTGGTGTGAAAAATGCATGAATAATGGCTATCACAGTTGGCTACATCAATTCATTATGGTACGTAAGTGTCCAAACCATGAAGAATATTTGTTAGATGCATGCCCAGGTTGTAGGAACCAAATTCCGTTTTTAATAAGTAACAAGCAGCTAAGTGACCCGTTTACATGCAAATGCGGTTACCGCTTAGCAGACTTTACTGTTGAACGCTGGCAGACTTGGAATACGCCGATACAATCTAAAGATAATATGGTTGAATTGTGGCTCTCTGATATTTGGAAAAGCATGCATCATGAAGTTCGATGGCTGTTTATTCCGAATCACGTTGATCTACAACTACTGACAAAGCCATCACAAGTTAAGTCAACAGCTCATTGGCCAATCTTGTCAGACAAAAACGAACTAGAATATCTACGAAATGAAAAGATGCGTGAACGCGCATTTTTCGAGAATCGAAATGTATTTATGTCGGTGGATCGTTATATAAGGAAAAAAATACTGAAGCAACATAAGAATTGCATTGAAAATATGCTTGAGTTAAAAAAGGGGGAAGGGGCGGAATTCCCGCCAATTTGCCCATATGCATACGCATATGTATTTTGGCGAAAATCAATACTTAAGATAGAACACTTCTACCGAACATCAAGAAGTGACGGTATAGCGCCCCCAAAGTTATTTTTATTTGAGTATGCCACAAAACTTATTCAAGACGAACTGAAATACTACCGATCAAGATTTATGGAGTACTCCTCAATACCTATAGATAGAAAAGAAGCTGCAGTAAATTGGCTGTTAAACCGCATCACAGCTGAATTTTGCATTAACTTTTTCAATGAATGGTTGAGGATCGCACAGGAGGGAGCCGCAGAGATTAAAGTACCTAACTGGAACGAAATTCATATTATGAAAGCGAATTGCTTCCCAAGAATCGCTTTTAAATTTAACGGAAATGATCCGATAGGACAAATTGAATTTAGTCGATTGCAATATGAAAAAGATAAATCTCAGTGCATATACCCATCCAACAACAATAAAGAACGTCGAATGCTCAACAAAATGAAATCGTTTCATCCTTTAAAGGTAGCCATGAAAATAATGGATAATCCAAGTAATGAAAATAAAAAATTGAAAGAATATGTGGATCAGTATGTAAACCGCTTAGCATTTTGATATTGAGTGGTTTGGCTTTGGCAATGTATCATCGACAAGGAAAATGGGTATCCTTTCTGGAAAAACAAAAGGGATTGTTACACATGGATGAAGACCAAATTGCTCTTGGCAAATTATTAAATTGCTCCCCGGAGTTTATCAAGAGATTCTGCTATGAAAAGCTCGAACTAGCACCTACATCGAAAATTTCATACATAAAAGACTTTGAATATTTTATCAATTGGCTATTTGAATTTCGAAATAAGCCAAGAAAAGAGCTATCTTTAATCAGCATGTCATTTATAAATAATTTAAGTAAAGATGACATTGAGCAATATGTCCAATTTCTACGTGATAAAGGCATGAAGTCAATGAAACGAAAAGTGTATTCCTTGAGATCTATTTTTTCATTTTTACTTTTCACTAAAGATGAAGCAGGGGATTACCTCTTAAAACATAATGAGTTCATTAAAGTGCTTAGAGTAGAACAAGAACGGAATCAGATTACTCGAAAACATGAGATAGATGAGACAAGAGAGGAGATTATGTGTTTTGTTGAGTTTGTATACCAAGGCTACATCCCGGTAAACTCCTATGATGAGATATTCTATAAATCTAATAGGTTAAGAGATGCCTCTATTGTTGCCTTGATTGCTGATACAGGGCTCCGACTATCTGAAATTAGATTTCTAAACTGTAAAGATTTAGATTTATCAAAGAACCACGTTTCATTCTTAAGAAGAAATTATAGAGGACCAGGCAAACACTTTGTACAGATTTCATTTGGTGAAAAAGCAAAGAGTATTTTACTTGAATACGTAAGAGTGGACTTCGATAATGATTTAGTTTCAAATTTACCATTATTCTTCACAAGAGGTAGAAATTCAAAAGGCTCTAGATTAACTCGACGAGCATTAGCTTTAATAATTGAAAAATATGCAGATGCATTTGGTAAATCAGTAATAACAGCAAATCGAATCAGACAAACGTTTATTCTTGATTACTTAGACTCAAATAACATTTCAACTGGTGAGATGCAATTGGGACTATCGATAACCGATATGATCGGAGTGTATTCAAAATACAATGATTTCGGAATCTAAAGAAAAGAATCAAAGCGATGCAAGTTCATGTTCAAGAACGCAGAAAAGTTAAGATCGAGTCAATCGATGCAAGTTCTTGTCCTTTAACGATGTATGTTCTTGTCCTTCGACACCGGATTTACGGGAAGGAACCACCGGAAAAAAAGCCATATAGACATATGTACAAAATACGGGTTTTGTGAAAAAGACATCAAGTATTAAAGGCACTGGGCTTATTTAACTCGTCATAACCGTTTTTATATTGATTTCGGGCTTTCCTCATATAACATCTCTTTTCCTGATCTTTTGTTTTGTATCAATAACAGATTGTTGCCAGTGTTTTTTCAGTCGCCGGCAGCCGATCCGACGTCCGGCGAATTCGATGTTTGATTTTAGTGATGTTTGATTTTGATTTCAAATGAAGCTTTACCAAATGTTCATCGAACAGGTTTTTGAATAATCAAATTGCTTTCCGTCTTTGCAGAAACTTTGTATTAAGCATTCAGATTCATTTGGCTCCCAATCATCGTTCAAATCATCGCTGCTCATTAGTATTATTTACATAACAATAATTATGTAAACTTCAAATCATCCAAACCATCTCAAATGTTTCAACTTGATGATTAGACGATCCTTGAACTTAGCGACCGTACCACGCTGATCCGGCTTTAGGGAAACGTTCGTTCGGTTCGCAATATGTTCCACGATTTCCGAAATGGTCATATTGTCTGTCGGAATGTGTTCCTCGAACATCTCGTGGCTTAAACCCTCCATACAGCGATCAAGCTTCTTGGCCGGCCAAGAATTCGCTCCGTCTCCCCTGCTCTTCAACCGTTTAAGCACGGTTTCTTTAGAAGCACTAAGCGTAAAATGTCGTACATCAACGCCGTCATTCCTTAGTCTGCCCACAATTTCGATAAAATTAACGTGATTAACGATCGTCATGGGCACAATGAGAATCCCATCGTATTCTTTAACCAGGTGACTTAGCATCGAATAGTTGATTTCCCGCCATAAGCGGTAGTCTTGGAAATCGTCTTTGCGTAATTCACGCGGCACATTCCGTTGTAAATAGAAGCCGGCATTCTCGGGATCGAATACATAAGACTTTTCCAACCGCCTGTGGAGCTCGTATGCGGTTTGTGTTTTGCCGGCTCCAAACGTCCCATTGATCCAAATCAACATCATTTTGCGTCCTTTCTACTTGTTGCGTGCGATCACGAATGCTTTATCCGAACGTGTAAATCCGATTTTGGGGTAATAGTCTACCGCGGTTGGTGCGGATATCAGCACAAGTGAACACTGTTCTCCGATTTTGTCCTGAACCCGGCGAACGAGCTCTTTACCAATGCCATGCTGCTGAAACTCTCGGTCCACCGCCAGATCCGACAAATAACAGCAATAGGAATAGTCCGTCAGCGCTCTGGCGATCCCCACCATACGGTCATCCGCCCAAGCGGTGATGACAATGTCGGCGTGATGGATCATTTGCTGCAATCGCTCCAAGTCTTGATAAGGTCTTTTGATTCCGGAATTCATGAAAACCCGGGACAAATCCTCCGGCAGAATCTCATGCGTATCAAGATATGTAATTGTCACTTCTCGTTCCCCCTCAAGGAATACTCTGATGGCGAGAAGAACACAAGCACCTTCAAATCCTTTTTAATCGAGTGAAAACGGTGCTCCAAGTGCGCTTCCACGAAAATAACGGATCCTTCACTCACTTCATAATTCTGATCACCGACCTGTATCTCCGCTTCGCCTTCCAGCACGTAGTAGACTTCGTCTTCCGTATGAGGCTGCTGGCGATCGACGTCCCCCTGATTCAACTGATAGATGCCGGCGCTCATTGTCGGTACGCGCAAGAACTCTTTATAAGGATTCTCGCGGCTTAACTTCTTGAATATCTCATACGTTGTGAAAGCACGTTGCATAACACCACTCCTATTCCTAATTTTCCGAATCCGAATGTAACGTCAAACCGCAATCCGGACACGTTTTATCCGTGACTCTCACCCGGTTCCCGCATGCGGGACAGTCTTCATAAGCAGCCGTTTCGAGATCAGCAGGCGTATTTTCATCATTTTGTTGGCTTGCAGCTTGAACTCTTGAAGACTTCATCTCTTGAAGAAGATCCTTAATCTCTTGGATATTGCCCGCCATGGTTGTATTATCGATCGCCGATTGAACGACCAAGTATAAGAAAAAGAAGAAAATGATCATCCCGATCAACCAAATGATGACCGCTGCCCCCATCAGAACACTCCCCACTAATCAACTCAAATCAATTTCACGATGATTCCGATAAAATAAGCGCCTGGAATCAATACGAACTGGGCGAGCATCGTGCCGAAAAATCGACTCGTCATCAATAAGACGTAAATTTTTCCCAATTGGTTTCGCTGCTCTTCATGATTCAGAGCCTTATCCGTGATCAAGCCGAGCTGCGGATCGATGAACACGGTAAGCAGGATCGTGGCAACCCCGTTAATGATGCCGGTTGCTTGGGAAGCCATTGTAGTGTATTGCGGAAGCCTATATGCCGCGTATAGCGAGGACAAAACTCCCACCGTATAAAATGAGGTCACGACGACGTTCAAGAGGATAAACGTTTTGGAAATGCCGAGGTAACGGTACTGGCTAATGCGGAAGCGCGGGATTCTGAGGTAATGTCGCGTTCTCATGAGCTGACCGATCGAAACGCTGGAGATGAGTTTGGGAATGGATCCCGTTACCTCCAGCCTCGCGATGATCCTCCCAAAAAGGCTGACAAAGGAGGGAAACAGGGCGATGGCGATCAGCGTGCCGACGGAAGATGCGAGCAGGATCCATCTTAAATGTACCAACAAGTCGAATGATGCGTTACCCCTCGCAAAATCAACGAATTTGGCGGTTAACGGAGCCTGCACCAAATTCGCTGTCCTCGACACCAGCACGATGATGCCGGTTAAGGATAATGCCACCGCGATTTTATTCAGTCGCACGCCGGCTAAGCGGATCGAGTAGGATAGCGTCTCGGCCGCATGGATAATCATGGTCAGTATGAATACGATGAGCAATAGACGTTCCATCCAGAAATCAGCTCCGTATTTTCAGTCCTTCGTGCACGATACCCAGCAATTCGTTGACGCGGTCAGGGTGACAGGCGATCAAATAAGGTTCATCCGTCATGGCGCGGAAAGCATTTCCTTCAAAATCCACGATGCTGCCACCTGCCTCTTGCACCATCAGTAATCCCGAGTACAGATCGTCTCCTTCAGAATTATAGAGGACGATCCCGTCTAGGTGACCTTTCGCGAGCAAGCACCATTGCAGAGTTGGCGCCCAGAGTCGCGTGCAAGTCGCTCCTGCACCCAAGCTGGAGACGAACAAACGATCCGTGATGGGCTCATAAACGACGCCTAATACCGGCTCTTTGCGGTACAAGAGCGTAATCGATGTCGTGAATATCGGCAGCCCGATGGCGTAATTATTCGTCCCGTCCAACGGATCGATCAGCCAGAGCCAATCGGATCGTTTCCCGTTACCTCCCGCTTCCTCGCTATGTATTTGGTGGTCTGGAAATGCCGAATAAATCCGTTCCAAAATAAGGGCTTCCGCCAAATAGTCGACCTCGGTCACGACATCTCCATAAGCATCTTTCGTTACCAAACGCTCATAGCGATCAAATCTATCAAGAGCCGATCCGTCCCGCATCCTTAATCACGGAGACAGCCAAATCATGCGCGGCTTGAATGATTTTCCGGTCCATCGCTCACTTCTTGCCCCGAGTCGGTCTTTCCAGAGAGTATAGCTCGTCTTCAATTTGGCTCGTTTTCTCAAGGATCAAAGCTCTGGCGTCGATAATGGCTTTGTTGTAGAGGTACGGTCCCAGCTCGGTCACCATCATGTCGATGAGCTGTTCCGCTGCGATGGAGCCGATCGTCTCGCCCCGTTCCGTTTCGAAATAAGCTTGTACTTTATGTACGATTGCTTCCTTATCTTCTTTAGGCAACTTTATGGGGATGATCATTTGCATGCTCCTTTCAATTTGGAGATCTCTGTGTACCATTTCGGAATAATATCCTCGAAGTGACGATGGTCTTCTAAGACGCGAACAATTTTATCCATCATGACATCCAGTTCTTCAGGTTTGACCTTTAAAATCCATACGACCGACGAAACCAGACACATCGCCAAGTATAGAGAATAAAGTCTCCAAAAATCTTCATCAGGCTCATCGTTGCCATGATAGCCGTGAATCTGCCCGATGGAGAACGGTTCACTGACCTCCGAACTGAAAATGCCGACTTTCAGGAAATCGTGTATCGGATCTCCCCAGTCAATACGGTTAAAGTCAATCACGCCGGCCAACTGTTGGTCCTGCACGATCAAGTTTCCGACATGGAAATCGTCGTGCTGAAATCCATCCGGCCTTCCATTCATCAAGTGCAGATTGTCATCGATAAAAGACAAAAGACGCTCATCTCCGGGGATACGAACGTTTAACGCCAGATACTCATCCAAGTATCTCCGGTGTTTCAGCGTTTTTCGTTCACACCACGATGAGGCAGCCTCTACCTCAGGTAAATATTCATGGATTTTTCGCAGTTCTCTACCAGCCTGCACACCGATTTGATATTGATCCGCGACGGAATACCGAGGAAGCTCTTCGGCGGCGTCTTTTCCATCGATGTATGTTAGCAGCATATAGCCGAGACCGTGCTGTTCCCAAGAGCCAAATTCCAGTGGCCTGGAGCTCTTAACCTTGAAATGCTGCATTTTCTCCAATGCGCCGTATTCTTGTACCTTCTGATCGAGCTGCGCCAAATCGAATGTCTTCAGAAGATAGTGTCGGCCCCGCAGATTGATGACGAATTTACCGTCGGTGGAATATCCTTTCAAAATCGGGCTTACATGAGCCTTTTCTCCGCCCCAAGGAGCAGCCGCAACGAGGTCTCGAACGACGTTAAACGAAACCATCCCTACCTCCTGAAATTAACTATTTAGGGCTCAAGCTTGCTCGGACAATTGTTTGATATGCTCCATAACGACTACATGGACGTTTCGGATGACACTCTGCGTCCAGACATCGAAATATTGCGACGGCTTGATTTTGAGGTCATACCAGCTGTTTCCGATCAGCGTTGTCGTGCCGTCCCCGTTGTCTTCGAGAATGAATTGACCCTTCAACAAGTTCAAGTGTCCGATAATTTCGGGATCGTCGGGCTGCTTGGTGATTTCGAAGGTCAGTTTCTTGTTCGGCTCATATTCGACGATCCTTTCTTCGAATACGGCACCATTGCTGAAGATACACTGCCGGCTTGCTCCCACGTAGTTGCCTTCCGCCACGGATTGCACTGGACTCGGAAGCCCGATTTTAAACAGCCAGTAAGTAGGCTCGGCATCGATCGCCGGGAAAGAAACGACGTTTTGCCAGACCTTCTCGGGACTGGCTTTGATAACAATTTTGTCCGTGGCCAGCCCATCCGACGGGGATGTCATAGCGAGATTGGCCACGAACACGCTCATAAAGACGGCTAGAATCCCGATGTTCAGCGTATTTTTATTGCGTTTGAACATGTAATGTCCGAACAGGATTCCCAACATGAGAAACGTATAGATCAGCGGGGCAACGATGATGAGGCAGTTGACGCCCTCCCCCATGAAGAAGGCGCTGAGTACGAGACTGATGATGAGGTTCAGGAATCCATATCCGAAGGATGGACCCGCCGTAACGCCGTGTGATCTCCAGAAGTATGCGTTCACGATCCCCATAATCATGGGCAGGATCACGAATTCGGATAATATCAACATCCCCGGCTCGCCGGTACTCATTTTCAATAATGCCGTCGTTGCGCCCAAACAGACAAGCGCGAGCAAATTCGCCGCGATGATCCCTTTCCAAATGGCCGCTTTCTTGTTATTCATGAGCTGTCTCACTCCACTCTGTCACTTGGCGTCGAAGTACTCTTGACGAAGAATCGAATATAGCTTCTGGCTCTTATATTCGTTTTTCATTTTGATTTGATTTCTTAAGACACCTTCGAATTTCATTCCGATCTTTTGCATGACTTTTTCGGAACCCAGGTTTGCTACGTTGCAGCGAGCTTCAATCCTGTTCAGTCCCATTTCCTCAAATCCATACTCGATTAACGCTTTACTGGCTTCCGATGCGATGCCCCGGTTCCAAAATTCCCTGGATAAGGCGAAACCGATTTCCGCCATGTCGTTTTCCTCGTCGAAACCGAACAAGCACACTCTTCCGATCAGATTTCCTAATGGTTTATCAACGATTCCCCAGTTAAAAGACTGTCTCGCTTTGAATTTCTGTTCAATCGAGTTTAACAAGGCAAATGTGTCTTCTATGGAACGGTGGTAATCCCACCTAACGTGCTCGGTCATCAATGGGTCGCTTGCGAATGAATAGAACTGTTCGGCGTCGGAAGAGGCAAGTTTTCTTAAATAAAGCCTGTTCGTTTCAAATATAGGTTCAGTCGTGAACAGCTTCTCAACATTCAAGTCCATCTCTCCCTCTTCGAAATTCTTTCACTTGTTTTCTCGAACTTAGGATGATTACCGTTCTAGAATCCTTAACGTTATCCAGAATACGGAGAATGTTAGGGCGACTTCTCTTTCTGAAGTTCCAAACCCATACTAAAAACGGCCAATCGAGCTTCTCCGGGCAGTCTTCATTCAGATCGGGCCTTGTTCTGCCGCGGTACTGCCATCTCCGCTTCAGAATACGGTACATACATAGATATCGCGGCATATCCAGAAAGATGATGGTATCGGCTCTTTTCGCTCGAAGCTCTAATGTTCGAGAATAATTGCCGTCCATAATCCATTGTTCTTGCAGTGAAACTTGCTCCACGAATACATCCCATTCAACGTTCGGCATCGGCGTCCAATGGGGTTTCCAATAGTGCCGATCCAAATGAACGACGGGAAGGCCGGTCGCATGGCCGATTTCGCGAGATAATGTTGACTTTCCGGATCCGGCTGAACCGATAACAAGGATACGATCCATCGGGTGCTCCTTAGACTTTCAGTTTCTTCCTGATCAATCTGATTTGGCCTCTGTGATTGATCTCATCTTCGAAGACGTGAAACCACATGAAATAATGGTTCCCCGGCTTCTGATGCCAGAACGCTTCTTCCTGATGAAGCCAATCATCGCCGACGGTTTTAAATAGTTCAAAGGTGCGTTCCCTGACTGCATTCAATTTGTCCACATAATAGGAGAGCTCGTGGCCGCGAATCTCCCGTCGTCCCGCTTCTCCGAGATCTAGAGCCGGTCCCCAGACCGCTTCTTCTTCCTTATTTAAATCTCTCTTTTCGAAAGTGAACACTTGATAGGCAAACTCTACGGCGGCGAAGTGTAATAATAACATGCCTATCGAGTTGCTATCTTCATCTAATAAGAAATCGAGTTGATTCGATGTTAAATTTTCAACTGCGCTCAGCGTTGTATAACGCGCGTAGTTCATCATCGAGAGCAACCGGCTGACTTGAGGCGTATATCCCGGAATATCGGTGATGAGATAAATCTTTTCCATGTCTATCAATGTGGATCCCTCCGATTTCTATAGAACAAGAACCATTAGATCCTCATCCGCATATTGCCCGTTATATTTTAAAGCGTCTTTTTCCACGCCATAGATGACAAACCCGATCGAGCGGTAAAGCTTCTTGGCAGCTTCATTCGTCGACACGACGGTCAAATTAATACGCTCCAAACCTGCACATTCTCGTGCGTGTCGTATCAATTCGAGCATTAGCGATTTACCTATGCCCTTCCCTTGCATCTCTTTCCGGACGTACATCCCGTAAACATTGGATTTATGCGAGGTTTTGATGGCTGTCTCCCTGACGAAAGAGACAATGCCGACCACTCGACCATCTTCGAACGCACCTAAAACGAAGCGATCCTGGCTGGGTTTGATTCTCTCCATGAACGTCTCTAAGGTAAAGCCCGCTTCGCGCTCATAAGTGGATCCGAAAGCTTCTGCATTCGTGAGTAGCCCGTTCAACCGAATCTCTTGGTATGCTTGCGCATCCGTTTCCTGCAGAATTCGAATCATGTCGCCCTCCGCTCTGAGACCCTATATGTCAAAGTTGATGATAAATCCGGTTTTCTTCCCTTTGATGAACCCGGCATTCTCGTAAAATTGATGGACTTCTTCTCTATGCGAGCCGGTCATTAGCATGAGTTTGTAACAATTTTGGGTCATCGCGATTTCTTTGGCCTTATTCAACACCATGCGTCCGAATCCGTTTCGTCTGTATCGCTCATGCGTAACGACATTTTCGATCAATCCGTATGGTCGAGCGTTGCGGGTAAGATTCTTGATGATCACCAATACGCATGAGGCGACGATTTTCCCCTCGTGTTCGACAACGATGATGTGCATGCCTTTGTCATTCAAGATGTCATTCCAATGAGCAGCCAGGTCATCGTCTCTTGCCAATTCAGGATCTAACGGTTGCAAATGCCTGTAAAGTTCGAGAAGGTCCTCCAATTCGTTCTCCTGGATCAACCTGCAGATTGCCAAGTCATCACCTTCTCCCCATGACCCTGCTTTCAGTAGATTCTAGTTTTGTCGCTCCTAAAAAAAGAAGCCGGGCTTAGATAGCTCTATCTAAGTCCGGCCGGCATGTCGTCGGAGCTTTCTTCCATGATTATACATTGAATGCTTAAGATGCGACTATACATTCGCACGATTTAAATCATTAGTCTAATAGTTAACATAACCATTATTATGTAAACATTCTATTCAGCGGCTGCCCACAGAATGCCAATTATGACTGTAAGCACGAGATGAACTAACGGTATGATGGGGAGTAATTTTCTCTTACGTTTGATAATGAAAAAGAGGATTAAGCAAGCAAGGTACGTTAACAAATATGTGGTGCTCAAGAATAGGAACAAATAGACGATTACAGATAGATAAACTCTATCGTCTGATGACTCGCCTGCCATTTGCATAATATTCGCTATAACAACAAATGGATAAATGAGCAAAGGAATGCCGCCAAGAACAAAACAAATTGTGTTCACTAATCTCTTATTGTGCAAGTCGACTCTCCTTCTCGTATTCATGACGATTTAGTTATCAATTGACTCCAAAACACTCTTTATAAAATCAGTTTTTGCCTCCGTGTAAGCTTCCCTATCTTCTTTGTAATCCTCCGCTAACTTCTTTTTAAGTTCGCCATATTGCCAGGTCCAATCTGGATTTTCTCGAAGTAAATTTCGAAACAGGAGTTGTTTTTCCCATCGCTCCTCATTCTCTAACATAAGATGAAGATGACACTCTCTTTTATCATTTTTAACTTTGACAAAGAATCTTCTCCACTCCTGCCCATCCAATTCAGGCGGCACATAATTCCAGTTAACAGCTTTAAGGCTTGCAGCAATCTTTTCTATCTCATCATAAGAGCTAATCTTAGCCATCAAGTCAATAATGGGCTTTGCCGGGAGATTCGGTATCGATGTACTGCCAATATGTTCAACTTCGCTGACTCCATAAGGAGAAAGGTGCTCTCTTAATCTATTAACTTCATAACGCCCTTTCTCTAACCAAACAGGATCAGGTGTCTTAATTTCAACCGATTCCGTAGCCCATACCGGCCAGTTGCTGTTAAGGTGTCGTATCATAATCATCCCAGTTCTTTTTTATTTGCTTAAAAGTGTTCTCCAAATGATTACCAAATTCAGAAATCGCTAAATAAAGGACACCGATAATCAGTGAAATAATGCTGAACAGCAACAGTCCGCCGCCTAAATTATTCAGGGCTTCTTTAAAGTGCGGCCAGCCCCAACCGTTCGTACCTGAAACCCAAATTGCTGCACAGATATAACGGACGCTATAGAGAAAAGCAGCAATGCTTATAAAAGCTATTCCCATTGACCTTCTATTCATTCGATTGCTTCACCTCACGAGACGGATCTAGAGTTGCTATCACTGAGTCTTATCCAATCGACAAGCTCTTTCATTAATTCCTTAGATTCCCGTGTATTCTGTATTCCTGATCATGGCTTTTGATGATTCCCTGTTCACGGAAATCAACATCGTAATTATTAAGATGACCATTTTTATCTCTATAAACGATTGTCATAAGAAGTACATCGCCTGTTCCACCTCGAAACGTATTTAATTTTCTTGTATATGTAACCGTGCTCAATAATTGAATTAGTTCATCAAGATTTCTGCCCTGTTCCTTGGTTAACAAGTACACAGTTGAATTGCCTTGGGATTGATAAACAACATGAATCTTCTCTATATTAGTCGTATGTTTTAATACACTTCGAGTATTAACTGGATAAATGAAATAAAGGATTGACCCAAGAATAATCAAAACAAACATAGTTATGATGATCCGGGATGGTTTCAAAATTCTCCCTCTCTCTTGTAGGGGAAATTTAATACTGCACAATTCCAATCACGAATCCATCGTAACCTTTGCTTCCCACCGTTTGAATTGCCGTAGCCGTAATTCTCTGTTCGTTTGCGATAAGTTCAAAGAACTCTCTTACACCTCGTACACGCGGATCTTCGCTATTCACGTTAATGACTTCGCCTTCACGGATTACATTGTCTCCAATAATGACAGTGCCTGGATGGGAAAGATCAAGTGCCCATTTTAAATAATTTGGGTTATTCGGTTTGTCAGCATCGATAAAAATAAAGTCGAAAGGCTCGATGCCGTCATCTTTCATCTGCGCCAATTGTTCCAAAGCATCACCTACGCGAACTTCTACTTTCTCATGAACTAAAGCAAGTACAAGATTTGCTTCAGCGACCCGTGTATGATGAGGATCAAGTTCCAGAGTAATCAACTTTCCATCCGATGGAAGTGCTTGCGCCAACCAAATCGTACTATATCCTCCGAGCGTACCAATTTCTAAAATGCGTTTTGACCCATGCATTCTCACAAGTAAATTTAACAGCTTACCCTGTGCGGGGGAGACGTCATAAGACGGTAATCCTTCTTCTCGATTATTGGCTAACACATCATCGAGTATCGGATCGTGCCGAATCAGTTGCTCCGATATGTACTGATCCACGTTCTCCCAAATGATCGATTGCTCCACGAACATCACCTCTGTTTTATTGATTGCTTTTCAAGCACTTCTTCATTACAAACCAGCCATCCGTCTTTTCCGGGTACTCGTGTTCTTCGAGAATTTCAAATCCAATGTTCTGATAATACGAAATGTTGTTTGGAAGTGACTTCCTCGCTCCAATTCGTGTTTCAAAAACATTCCTTTTCATAGCTACTTGTTCTAAGTTTTGCATTATAGCCGTTCCGATTCCTCTTCCACGTGCCGATCGTACAACTGAAACACGACCGATATACATATAATCTCCTTGAAAATAATACTGAGCGGATCCAATGGGCTCTTCGTGCTGCCATACTATAATAGCTCCGCCCCTGTCGGTTATCTTCTTTCGAATGTCTTCGACTTCTTCTCGTAATGCTCCCGACTGAGGGAATAACCGGTCCTGATATTCTTCAAATGCTTCCCTCATCACTCGATGAACGATCGAAAGCTGAGAATCATCAGCTTGTTTGATTTCATAGGTCAAACAAATCACCTTCCAGTATCACGACGCGACCCGGCTCTAGATAGCTCCTATCTTAGGCCGGGTCGTGTGTTGTCTGAGATATCTTCCATGATTATACAAAGCAAGATCATACTTGGCTATCCTCCACTGATCTTCCATGGGCAGTTCCAATACCACTATCCGCATTACTTAAGTTATTTATTTTGATATGTAAAATTCTCACGAAAACAACGCCGACAACGATATATATCAAAATCACCAATAAAGAAAACAAGCTAGGTTTTTCAGTAGCTGTAATCCAAAGCGGCGGTATATCACTTTGCCAAGAATTCGTCATGTGAGGGTCAAAATGAGTCTCACGATATGCAATTGCCCATATTTCATAAATCTTCGATATTACATAACCTACAACTAAACCAATCAATGCCCCAAGATAATAGTGAGGGTGAATCTTTCCCATATAGCACCTCTCTCTTCTCCAAGGTGATAGATTACTGTTACATGTACCAGCGTTTATTTACTGGGAATCTTAACACCGTTTTCAACTTCTCCGGTTCGATCTTCCGGGGATCAGACAGATAGATCTCCCGGTGAATTTTACTTGAACGGATAAATCCCTGTTCTGTACAAAACGCTTCCATACGTGCAAAGCTTGCAGGCTCATCATCAAAACTTCCAAGATGCATCATTTGACAACTCAATCCATCTTCCGCGTGTTCGAACCGGACTTTTTCCAGATAGGGATTGGCTTTTTTCCTCTTGGTCTGCTCCAAAAATCGCTCAAACACTTTCTCAGTCACAAAATCCGGTTGGCGTATCATAACCGTGTACTTAAAATTGCTTTTGTCAGTCGCGGGCTTTGACCGGTCAACCAAGTCCCAAACGCCCTCAAGCGGAAACACCGTGTATTCATAATAACCCGTGGGTACGTCGTTACTTCTGTAAGACATTCTGACTGCGTAACTCAAACTGTACAAAGCTTCAATCACCTTGCCAAATTCCTCGCCGTTAGGGTCCCCTGAACCACTGATCGTAAAAAATGACATCGATGGCACTTCCACTATTTCCGGTAGCGTTTTTGGTATATAAAGCTGCTTATAGTCTTTTTTATAATCTATCTTTTTGCTCAAACCGATCGCTCCTAAGACTTATTCGATTCCTAATAAGATCAATTAGCAATCCTACGAACAACCAAAATACGACTCCCAGAAGATAAGTAAGAAAATTGAAATTGTAATTTACAATATCATCAATCCCTAACCAATTCTTTATGTAAAACTCGATATTGGTTACGAGATTGGCTATTTCCTGATTACTGCCTTCACCAAGTCCATTGAGATGACTTTTATCAATAATGATTGCTGTTGCTCCTAAACAAATTTGAACAACGGTTAAGATTACGGTGAGTTTAAACCTCTTCATTGTTTATCATTCAACTTCCTATGCTTTATTAAATTCGCTATCCCGTTCACGAGAAACAACAAAGCTACGATAAACAAACCGTAACCTGCTTTATCATTATTTGATTTCGAAAGAAACCCGGCAATCGCAAAACAAACCGCGGCTAGAATATTCAATATGGAAACTGCACGATAATTGGCCTTTTTCATCATAAACTCTCCTTATTCACTATCTTTAAATGAAAGGCCTTTCGCTTCTAATGCGTCACGCAGTTGTTTTATTGCATTTGGTCCAATTCCATGTAATTGTTTAAGTTCTGCTTCTGTGATTCGCGTCAGTTGCTGTAAATCTGAAATTCCTGAGTTCCTAAGGGCGCGAATTGCCGGCTGCGCCAGTCTTGGAAAATCATTTGTTTCGTGATTGCTTAGCATATGTTTCCTCTCTTCCTCGTTATGATCACTGATATTGAATTTGAAAATGTTGTTCACCTCTATACCAAGTCAAAGGAATATTGCACAGCCATAGACGGTCTTCCGCTCAAACTGTCATAGAACGCTAAAGCATGCTCGTCCGAAGAATCCGCTTGTACAAATAGTTCTCTAATCCCCGTTCGCCTACAATATGCCTGAAGCTCTCGAACAAGCCCACTACCAATCCCACGGCGCCTGGTCTTCTCAGCTACGGCCAAATCGTACAAATACATCGCTGATCCCGGACGATCATACATCCTAAGTTCGTACGCGGTGATCCCGCCTACAATCTCGTCTCCGTCGAAAGCAGCAATGCAAACAAATTCTGGACGCCCCAGTAACAATTCGATGTTTTGAGCGTTAACGTACTCAGGATCCACCGATTCGAACTCCCGATTAAACAGCCGCACCAATCCAGCAAACGCAGTCTCGTCGTTAGTAACAAGCTTACGATAGACTATGCTATCCTTTTCCATTGCTCTCACGTTCCTATCATGATATGAGTTGTTCGGCTCATTCCGTAAATAAAGCAAGATTCTCCAGAGAGGCATTCATACCCAAAAGGTGATCGTCCTGTCGGATTCCTTCGGGAACATTTTCACAGACAATCGTAACTTCGGTGCCTTCAGAAACTTCTGCAAAGATCCACGTCATTATCATCGTCCCGGCGTATGCAGGGTCAGCGGACTCGAATTCTACTAACTGTACAATTCGCTCGTTTGGAACAAATTCAAGGTATCTCCCCTTAACAATATCCGTATTTTCCGAGGACTTACCGGGCATAGCATGTTTTGTGTCGGTATACGTTAAGGACATTCGATAGGCGCCACCATTCGTAGCATCGAACTCATAAATTTGTCCCTTCATTCCCTTAGGTGGAAGCCATGAAACCAAGGCTTCTGGATCAATGAATGACTTATAAATAGTTTGAGGTGAAGCTTTGATAACTCTAGAAACAGAGTCAATTCGTTTGTTATTTGACGAAATTGACATGAATCAGTCCTCCAGGTTACACAGATAATATTCTTATTTCCGCTTGACCTTGACACTAATGTGAGGGATTAAAATGAGATTATCTTGATCAGAAGGGAAAGAGGAAGCTATGGATATTACACCACAGGAAGAAAACATGATTTTGGCTTTTCGGGAAAATGCTCTACCTCCTTTATTCGTACTCATTCGAATTAGAAATGATATCTTAAATGACACTGTAAATATTGAAGAAAGTCGAAGAAATGAAATCGTAAAGACACTTGAAAGTTATATCAGCTCACTTTGGGAAGACTATCATGAAGAGAAAGATTTGCACACAAAAAATGAATGATCATAAAGTTCCCGTATTCACGGCGCGAGCCGGCCTTAGATAGCTCCTATCTTAGGCCGGCTCGTGTGTCGTCTGAACCATCTTCCATGATTATACATCTGTCGACCATGGGGCGTAAGCCCCCCGCTTTGTAATGCAGTGGTATCTAGCGTAACCGCATATATGAACCAACTACGATTCTGTTTGACTGTTTAAATTCATTTCTACAGGTCGAGTAATATCTACTAAAGCTATAACCTCCAGCTTTAAATACGGATTTATGTTGTAACCATACGATGATCAATGTACCTTCGAGCAATGCTCTGTGAATCAATCTAGAACAGGTGATTGAGATTTTGCTTCTGGCTTTTGCAAAGTACTGAAGTGTCACGGATTGAAATTCAACATGTTTTTCTTCATCTTTTAATATCTGATCACAGAGATCAATTAACACCTTTGAATTAGTAGCGTTTTTAAGTGCATTTTAGTAGACCTTTGCTATAATTTCCGCTGTTAACAAGACGAGCACTGATATCTCTAAACTTGCCAATCTACGAAGTCTTCTGAATACTTGATCAATCCAGTGGACTCGGATTAATGGGATATCTTGTTTCCTCATAAATCTAGCCAAATCCCTAGCGTGACGTTGCTCTTCTCCAATGAATTCTATAAGTGCATCGTAATAATTATGATCGTGAGTTCTTAACCTAGATTTACGCGCACTATTTATTAGGTATTTTCCTTCTGAGTTCTCACCGAGTTGGAACTGTTGGATTGATTTTACGATAGTTTTACGCTCAGTATCGGTTAACTTATAGTTGTCGTTCCAGTTAATTAACTTTAGGTTTACTTTATTCTCTAGAAAATAATCTTTCCATTTATAAAAGCTGCTCTCCATGAATTACTCCATATCAATTTGGTCTAAGTCAGATAAACTCGCTCATATTCGCGAACCCGATAACCTAAAGCCCCGACGGTGCGGCCAGGCAATGATGTGTGAATACGATGTTATGACAACTTGTCATGAAGTCCACTTGCTGTCACATAAAACTACAGAAGTCTCAATTTGTCTTTCAGGAACATCCCAATAAGTATGTAATAATTCTTTCTTCTCATCAGATGAAACAAGAGAAAAGCCATTCTTCAAATAAAATCTTATTGCCCAATCAGCAGCGTCCCATGTTCCTATTAAGATCGGTTTAGTAGTTAATGCCGTCAAATGAGATAGTAGCTTTGTACCTATTCCACTTTTCCGCTGGTTTGTTCGTACATAAGCATGTCTGATTAAGGACACATCTCCCTTGTCTTGAATCCCCATAACTCCATTCAATAACTTGTTCTCTTCATAACCCCAAAACACTACGCCATTACTGATTTCATTGTTCAGTTCTTCCATTGACATATACGGTTCATGATACCTGTCGTCAGGTATCACTCCTTTATATGCCTTTGCTGCATCGTTGATTATCAAATAAATTTCTTCGACATCCGTATTATTACACATTCTAATCATATTAAAAGTAGCCCCCTGTGAGTCTATAACGGTTTCAGGTGGTTGCGTGTGGTTATGATGTTTCGGAGTCAACGCTTTCATGATTCACGATGAAGTCATTTTTTCATTATATTTCTGGACCTTTTTATGAATTTGATTAAGTTTGTTTATTGTCCAACCTGATAGGAAAGAGATTTGTAATGATAGTAGAATTCCTATATTCATAAGTGTCCGCCAATCAGTTGTTTTACTTATCTTATACATTGAACGACTGCTAAAAAACGAAATGCACATCTGACGCGAGCCGACTCGTTTGTCGTCTGACGAACAAGGGACGTTAGCCCTCAGCGAGTATGCAGTGTTGTGTGAAGTCTTCGACTTCTTCAAATTAGCTTGAGAAATCTTGTTTGTCTAATGAGTAAAGCAATTCCCCATTACACTCAGCATGTTCTTCAGGTAGGTTATTCAATTCATATTCAAATTTAAAACCTAATTTCTCGATAATTCGCTTTGAAGCAAGATTTTCTGGTGCAACTTTGGCGACCACTCGGCTGAGACCCAATGTATTAAAACTATAATTTACCACTTCTTGAGCTGCTTCATATGCAAAACCTTTGCCCCAATGATCTTGACCAACTAGATAATAGATTTCTTTTTCGTCTTGAAGAAAGTCAAGATTCCCCACGCCAACCCACCCAATTAACTGATTTGTTTCATTCAGTATTATTGCGAAAGAATACTTAAAGTCCATTCCCTTAGACTCATAGCTTTGAATCAGCCAATTGAACAGTCCTTGATATTCCACATAATTCATTACATCAAAATGCAGAAATCTATATAGGTCCTTATCCTGCATCAGCGAAAATGACTTGTCAAAATCATCCGTTCTGTATGGTCGGATGTAAAGTCTATCCGTCTTTGTATCTAATAAATGATTCATATGCCCTCCTGGGTTTCATACACGTATTCACGAAACCGAGAACCTTAAGGCTCCGGTGGAACCGGCCGCGACGCGGTTAGGTTCGTAGGGCTGTCGCCAGATTTCGCTTCGAATTGTCTCGGGCGGACCGTGCAGCCACCAGGCTGCGATGCGTGAATACAGTGTTAGCTGAAGTAACTGCCCTCTTGAATAACTATCAAATGATTAATCTTCGATTGGAATAAATACATCAACCTTATCAGGCCATTGAGGATCTTCAAATTTATATTTTTCTATTGCTACTGCTCTCTTATTGTTTATCATTCCTTGTTGTTTCAAATAATTATGAATTACCGAATATGGATCTTCATCTGATCTTGTTTTTCCGTATTTATGAGATGGGATTGAAAAGCCTAGCATTCCTTCCGGTACATCTATTAATTCCGTAACTTCCATGCAAATCAAATATGTAAATAGCGTCTCTGATACAAAGCCCAAACAAACATATTCAGATGGGTTTGCGATACTCTTTATTTCTTCAATCCGATTTAAAAAATCTTGCTTTGCTTTTTCAATTCTTCTTTGATCATGATTTGCGAATACTGAAGTTACTGGTATTCCAACAAACTTCAATTCTGGCAATTGAATGATTTCCACTTCTGAAGAAGTAGTCATTGACGTAACTCCCTTCAATTTGTCGGTTTGTTTGTATGAATGCAGTTATTTCACCTAACGTCTTTGCATTCACGAACCCGAGAACCTTAAGCCCTAACGGGGCGGCCGCGGTGCGGTTAGGTTCGCAGGGTTGTCGCCTGAATCCGTCCGCTACCTCGAAATGCCTTCGGTGGACCGAGCAGCCGCAAGGCTGCGATGCGTGAATGCGTTGTTAGGTGAAATTAATGCCCCTTGAATTGCTAGAGAGCTCTTATCAGACTTTAAAATATTGATACACTACTTCATGACCATCCTCGATTTCTTCTTTCTCATAAAATTCGACATCAATTGATTTGTAAATGTTCTTCCAAAACTGAACTGCTGGCACATTATTTTTCAATTGACTTATTGCATACCTTCCAGGAAATTGCTTAAAGAATAATTTGCAAGCCTCTCTTCCCAGTCCCTGCCTTCGATATTTCTTTTGAATGAAAAATGAGTTCAACACATAATCAGCAAATTCCTGATTTGTGTAAGGACCACTTTGAAGTAATATAAATCCGATGATTTTAGATTCATTGTAAATGAAGAATGGAGTCAAACCTTCCTTCTCGAAAAACCATTCAAATACATCAAACTCAAACAATCCATTCGATTGGTTTATTTCTAAATCATTATTGAATTCAGATAAATCATGAAGAAATAATGTCATCAAATTCATTAGAATTCCTTTATCATTCAATTCAACCTTACTTATCCTCATCGTTAGCCTCTTCTCAAACTGGATGTTTAATGCTTTGCATTTATTTCACCTAACGTCTATCGTAATAACGAACCCGAGAACCTTAAGCCCAACAGGCGGCCGCGACGCGATTAGGTTCGAGGGTTGTCCGCCTGTTATAGCCAACCTGACCAAACGTCAAATCGATTACCATTCAAATCATAAAATCTAAAGTTTTTTCGATTTCCATCGTACACTTTTACTTCAGATACGTTCACTCCCCGTTCTTGTAGCTTTCTATGTGTCTCTTCAATATTCTTTGATCGAAAAGTTACCAATTGCATTTCATAATCTGTTCCTTCCCATTCATCCGTCAAATATGAGAGCTTTACATCTTCCTTGTTTTTAACGGGGACTAAAAATATGACTGGGCCGGAACCGAGATTAAAACAATAACCATTCCAAGTTAAGCCCAGTTTTTCTTGGAACCATTGAATTGATTCCTGTCGATCTAATACAGGCAGATATATTGTATCGATGAATTCAACTAATTGATTATTTATGTCAGACATTCTACTACCTCCTAGAGAATTAAGATATATTATTTACTTGCCTCGATTGCACATAACGTCTCTCGTATTCACGAACCCGAGAACCTTATGGTCACGAAGTGACCGGCCGCGATGCGGTTAGGTTTGCAGGGTTGACCGCCTGAATCAGTTCCCTCAAAGTGCCTCTGGCGGACCGAGCAGCCGTAAGGCTGCAAAGCATGAATGCGATGTTAGATGAAGTCAGGGGCTCCTTGAATTACAACCAAAAACCTTGTTTTTTATTCATCAGGAAGTTCTATACTCGAGACTTCAATATTTCTATTAACTCTTTATCCATAAATCGATAGTCATCGGGGATGTCCAAACATATTATCTGTTTTGAATGTAGTTGGTTTGAGAATTTTTCTTTGAGTCTTCGAACATGTTTCTTCTCCATAACAAAAATTAAATCAGACCATCCAATAAGACCTTGAGTAACTTTAATTCTTGCACCTTCTTCTGATCCGGCTGACCTTGCTTCATATCCGTTAAGTCCATCAAAGATCTTCTCCGCTGTTAAACTGCGCCACTTATTCCGGCTGCAGATGAAAAGTAATTTAATGAATTTCACCTGTCCCTTAATATGTTTTATACAATAATTCCCTGATTTCATCTAACGTTCCCGCATTCACAACGCGAGCCGGCCTTAGATATCTCCTATCTTAGGCCGGCTCGTGTGTCGTCTGAGTTATCTTCCATGATTATACATCTGACGACCAAGGGACGTAATCCCCGCAGCGTGAATGTTGCTGGCTTCTTTGAATTAAAATCAAAGTCATACTTATTAACTAAAACCAAATAATTGATTCCAGATTTGAATGATTACATGAGGATTTGACTCCTGTGGGTATAGCACTACAGTTATGAATGTCGTTAGAAATATAACTGATATTCCATAAAGACACAGATTTCAGTTTATGTTTGAACTTCTTATAACTCGCTATAAGAATAATAAAAGTGTTTATTGTAATCACACTTGGTATATACGCGATCCTTCCAAGTCCAGTGTAAGGTAAATAATCTATTAATAGAAACATGACAAAGATCGTCGGTGAAATAGCCAATAAATAATTACTTAGTTTTCTTATAAATGAATCCAGTAAAACCTCTCCTATCTGCATTTAGTTTTAGTATCAGCAATTTCGCTTAACGTACTTGTATTCACGAACCCGAGAGGCTTAAGGCAACGAAGTCGCCGGGTGGCTCCGCCACTTAGCCTCGCAGGGTTGTCCGCCTGATCCAGCTTCCTCGAAATGCCTCGGGCGGACCAAGGGGCGACGAATGTCGGCCCGCCGTGTGAATACGGTGTTAGGTGAAGTTCATTGAGATACCTAAGCGTTCCTTAATTTCTTTATAATCAATCTTATTTGCCCTCTATGATTCAATTCATCCTCAAAAACATGAAACCATCTAAAATAGTTGTTCGATGGTTTATTATTAAAAGGTTTTTCTATATCTAACCAGCTGTCTTCTTTATTGCTGAAATATTCCAAAGTTTTAGTTCGCACTTCATTTAGTAAACTTAAATAATAAGTAAGGTCATTATTCTTAATTCGTTCTCTACCTGAATCACCAAGCTTCATTCCAGGTTCCCAAAATTGCCTTTCGTCATAATTAAGATCTCTTTCCTCAAAAGTCCATGTTCTATATGCATATTCAACAGCAGCAATATGAAACAACAAGGCACCAATTGAATTACTATCACTATCATGTAGGTAATCTAATTGACTTATTGTTAAATCCCTTACAGTCTCAAGCGTTGTACATCTAGCGTAGTTCATCATGGATAACAATCTTCCAATTTGAGGGGAATACCCTTCAACCTCAGAAATTAAATATAGCTTTTCTGCATCCATGATAATCCTCCCTCTAAATAGCATTGCATCGAATTTCACCTAACGTCTCTCGTATTCACGAACCCGAGAACCTTAAGCCCCACCGGGGCGGCCGCAGCGCGGTTAGGTTCGCAGGGTTGTTCGCCTGATCAGCTTCCTCGAAATGCCTCTGGCGGACCGAGCTGCCATAAGGCTGCGATGCGTGAAAACGATGTTAGGTGAAGTATTTGCCCTCTCAGATATACTTTCAAATCAGTGATGATCCCTATATACGAATCTTCTATAATCCTTAAATCCATTCTTCAGATAAAACTGCTCCGCAATCTTATTATCAGCCCAGAAATCGAGCTCTATTTTATTGATTCCATTTTCTTTAGCAATTTGATCTATCTTATTTATTAGCAATGAACCAAGCCCTCTACTCTGATATCTTTTACTAATACATAATTGATGTACAAATATGGATTTGTATGCTCTCATGAAAACATTCTCTGTATATTCCCTTAGTTCAATCCAGGCATACCCCAAATATTGATCTTCATCTTTGATTATGTAAAAGAGGAATCTTGGATTAGTCATCGCATTCTTAAAAAACTCATTCACGGTCTCAAAGTGATATTCTTTAAAGTAAGCTGGATATAAAGATACATGCAAATCATGTACTTCCTTGTTGAGATGAGCAACTACTTCTGATTCTGAAGTTTGAATGATTTGCATGATTATTCCCTCCAGGTCTAACCTAATAACGATCTGCGAATATTTCACCTAACGTCACTCGTATTCACGAACCCGAGAACCTTAAGGTCACGAAGTGACCGGCCGCGACGCGGTTAGGTTCGCAGGGTTGTCCGCCTGAATCCGCTTCTTTGAAATCCCTCAGGCGGACCGAGGGGCGGCGAATGCCGACCCGATGTGTGAATACGGTGTTATAAGAAGGTCCAGCCTTCCTCGAAACACTACAAATATCCTTTATAAGGTTGTGCTATTCACCAAATCCTATCGTGTATCCCTGCGGATCTATAATCGCAAACTCTCTCATATTGTATTCATTGGTTTTTAATTCGTAATGAATCTGGGCACCTCTTGTCTTAAATTCCTCATATAATGCATCAATATTTTCAACCATTGAAAATACGTCCAACGCAATGTCACTATGATTAGGAAAGTTAGGAGTAATATGATTTTTGTTTATGGTTTCATGAAAAATAAGATTCAGACCCTCACGTTCAACAAATCCCATGTTGTAATCACAACTGAATCCAAGTAATCTAAAACTAACTTCCGATCTTCCACAAAGAAAATAGATGAAAAATGACGTATCTTGCCCACTTTTTTTGCTTCCACGAATAATACCTCCTATTTTTTTAATTATTTCTTTGAAATCACCACTTGGGTTTTATATGAATTTTTGGCTGGACTTTCTTATTACGTCTCTCGTATTCACGAACCCGAGAACCTTAAGGTCACTAAGTGACCGGCCGCGACGCGGTTAGGTTCGCAGGGTTGTCCGCCTGAAACCACTTCTTCGAAATCCCTCAGGCGGACCGAGCAGCCAACAGGCTGCGATGCGTGAATACGATGTTATATGACGTAATTGCCTTCCTCGACAATCATTCAAATATTGCTCTTTCAGAGTAGTCTTTAATATATATCTCTTTGGGATATGGGTTTTGAATTTCGGGTATATCGGTATCTTTGAAGTATTTCAATTCTTTTATCTCATCATTATTCGGTTTTAGCGTTCCTCCAACTACCCTGCATTCAAAAACAGTAGTAATGTATTCGACTTTATGTCCATTTCTATAAGTAAATCGATGTTTTTCTCCTCCGAAAATCCCGATGATCTTTTCCGGAAGTACAACTAAACCTGTTTCCTCAAATACTTCTCTTATAACAGCCTCAGAGGGAGTTTCGCCAATTTCAATTGCTCCAGCAATTAATCCCCAAGTATCTTCTTCATGTTTACGACCAAATAAGATTTCATCATATTCATTACGAATTATGCCAACTACTGCTGGCATAAAGATCAATTCGGATCCAAACTTATTTCGTAAGTATTTGTAATATTCAGACATACTCAAATGTATCGATCTCCTTGTCTTTAATCCGCTTTGCAATTATGTCAGATAACGCCCCTCGTATTCACGAACCCGAGAACCTTAAAGTCACGAAGTGACCGGCCGCGACGCGGTTAGGTTCGCAGGGTTGTCCGCCTGGATTGACATCTTCGAAATGCCTCAGGCGGACCGAGCAGCCGTAAGGCTGCGATGCGTGAATACGATGTTATCTGAAGCCAATGCCTTCTCGAATTCACTAAAAAACAAGCCTACTTCGATATATGAAGTTAGGCTTGTTTGCAAACTATTTTTGAAATTTATTATAGACTTTGTAGTAATTTTCTTCCTTTACAGGCTCACTGTGCGATCCATTTCTTTCAAACAATCTACCATCGTACCAAACAGGCTCGTTAAACTCAGTTTTCAAGATTAATATTTCCTTACCATGATACTGCCGTGATTTAATATTATTTAAAATGGATTGTAGATAAGACTCAGGTTTAACTGGCGCTTTTTTGATCGATTCAATTATCTTATGGAGAAACTTATCCACATTACCTGTTTTTGTTCTTGCTTCATCTTTTACTCCTGTTATATAAAAATCTTGAACTTGTACAAAAGGGCTATGATATTTTGCTTTATGTTTTTCTGCGCTTTTCAAATCATCTGTCAGACCTATTAAGACATACCCCACCCTATTAGGGCCTAGATTGTTTATCGCTGTGAGGGTTTTAATAATGTCCCATACTAAAGGTTCATTATATTTACCAGTATTAAAATCATGAACTCCAATTTTAAAATCATATTGATTTTGTTCCGTAATCGACTGCATAAGAATTTTTGTAATATTGCGAGTCCAATCATCGAATGCTGGGTCATCTACAACTCTTTCTACGAAATAACTTTGTATTCTACCAACAATAGATTTAACTGTTCTGTCATTAAATTGCCAATCCCACAATCTTTCAGACACACGATTGTCTATTAACTCATCACCAATACCATTGAGTGATGAAAGTAAACCATCTTCGTCATATACTTTCTTCGATTGACGAACCATTAAATCAAAAAATGCCATAAATATTACGTGAAATGAACGCCAATTTTCTTTTCTATCCGACTTCTTATAAATAAGATTAGCAAACTTAAGAGTTTTCTTTGTTAAGATTTCTTCAATTGCTGAGAACACAGTGTCGAATTGTTTTTTTATGACTTCTTCTGAGATTCTATCAATTGCAGTTTCAATCTTAGTTTTTCCGAGTGGGGTTTCCCCGAGTGGGTTTGAATTATATCCATAATATGAATCCAACGCCTCTGCATTATAATTTTCTTTATTATCTAGAATCATATCTGAAATGATATGCGCGATTAGTTCCTCGTCTTTAGATTCACGAATATTTCGGTATGACATTATATCGTTCTTAACCCAAAATATTTCATAAATATTTATCCCATAGTACTCTAGTCGTCTGTTCGTTATACTAATCTTTGACATATCATTCAAAAGGACGCTGTCACGAGAAATATCACCTCGTATTTCTGCAGCGAGGCCACTGACTAAGTCAGGAAATTTGCCAATGGCGCCAGCTTGTCTTAATTCCTGATATGACAGATGACGACCACTTGAATTTATTCTTCTGAATGTTTCTTCGATTTCTTCCTCTACCATAGAAAGAGATTTGGAAACCGGTAGCAAATAATTAGCGATTTCCTTGCATATTTTTGAATCTAATACAGGTTCCCTTTGTTGAATAGTTTTGGATTTCATTTTTTCGAGAGTATCAGCCATGACTGATAAATCAAAATATCCATCTTTTAGCATATACTTTTGTTCAACAAATGAAAAAATAGCATCGAGTCTTTGCATTCCATCAATAATCTCAAGCTTTATGTCATTGTCATTTTTCACTTCCGCCAATAAAAATAACGGAACTGGAAGCCCTCGAATAATTGTGTCAATGAAATTCCTTTTTTCTTCAATGGTCCACGCCAATTTCCGCTGATATTTTCTGTTTACGATAAATTTCTTTGATGCATACTGCGAATATAATGTTTGAACATGGATCCCTTGAATCGTTAAGTTTTCTGGCATACTTACCTCCAAAATATAGGTGTTGAAGGAATTATTCTACATTTAGTTACAAATTCCTCTATAGTCTGCATTGGTTTCAGATAACGTCTCTTGTATTCGCGAACCCGAGAACCTTAAGGCTCCGAAGGAGCCGGCCGCGACGCGGTTAGGTTCGCAGGGTTGTCCGCCTGATCCGGCTCCCTTGAAATGCCTCGGGCGGACCGAGCAGCCGCCAGGCTGCGAAGCGTGAATACGATGTTATATGAAGGGGCTGACATCATTGAAACAGCTAAGCATCTCTACAGTGTTTGTGATAGAATCTTTTCAGAATTTGATCCATCCATAAGGTGTAAACTATCAAAAAACAATACAGAGATAATACACCAGCTATATTTTCATGCCTTTTATAATAAATTGCAAAGCCGGCAAAAAGTGAATTTACAACAATTAAATAGTACTTATATCTACTCGAATACTGAAATCGATAATTTCCCATAAGCTCAAAAATAAATCCGATAATTATGCCAACTAATGAGCCTATAAATATATTGATTGGAAAACCTAAGCCAACCACTTTTGAACCAATAGATAATATTACTAAGTATAAAATGTTTAAAATTACCTGAAGTATTTCATACTTGTTTTCTTGAACGATTTTTCTTATTTTCTTCAGCCCTTTCATATAACGTTCCCGCATTCACGACGCGAGCCGGCCTTAGATAGCTCCTATCTTAGGCCGGCTCGTGTGTCGTCTGAACCATCTTCCATGATTATACATCTGGACGACCAAGAGGCGTAAGCCCCGCAGCGTGAATGCAGTGTTATACGCAGTTACTGGCTTCTTCGATCCACCCACAAATCTTATCTTTAAAATCCCGCGGGTCGTGCATCTTCGAAATGACATCGAAGTACGGTTTTATTGCGCCGCATGCATCCTCGAGTACTCATCGTGCCCTTCAACCCGCCCGGATCATTTCCCTTAAAAACCAATCCCAGTAATTGCGTATAACGTCTCTCGTATTCACGAACCCGAGAAACTTAAGCCCCAACGGGGCGGCCGCGGCGCGGTTAGGTTCGCAGGGTTGTCCGCCAGAAACCTCTCCCTCGAAAATGCACCTGGCGGACCGAGCAGCCATAAGGCTGCAATGCGTGAATACGGTGTTATACGAAGTTACTGCCTTCAATGTATGCACATTCAAGCTCTCTTAAATCATTAATATCTCTCTTTATTTCATTAATCAAATCTATTATTTTTTCGAATTTAATGGTTTTAAATCTGAATGAATTTTCTGATTCTATATGAGAAATAAAAAAATCATATGTAAAATCAACAAGTACTTCTATTGAACCCATGAATCTTACTGTACTTAGAACTATTGATGCTTTCTTATTCTCAATTACTAAATAATCTTCAATTTTAATTATGTCACCTAAGTCTTTCTTTATTTCTCTAAAAATTACTTCGAAATCATTCATGGCTTTTCCGCCTTTATATATGTTCCATTAGCAGTGATTTCGTATAACGTCCTTCGTATTCACGAACCCGAGAACCTTAAGCCCCAACGGGGCGGCCGCCGCGCGGTTAGGTTCGCAGGGTTGTCCGCTTGGATCCGCTCCATCGAAAATGCCTCTGGCGGACCAAGGAGCCAAAAGGCTCCGCAGCGTGAATACGATGTTATCTGCAGTTGCTCCTTCACTGATATACTATCGCAAGTTTTATACCTCTTCGGCAGTATATACTGTGATCTTTTCTATAGGTGCGGTAGTATTGTTCCACTCTTCTTCAGAATCCTCTACATCCTTAAGTTCGAAGCAAACTCCCGGTAAATCAGGAATTATATAAACATAATCATCTTGAACGTACTTCCCAATAAGTTCGTCTACGTCTTGCATTGTATTCCCAATGCCAATCTTGCCATGTAGTTTACCTGGATATTGGCCAGATACCAGTATTTGAGTTACAGTCTCTGAAATCTGATGGATCCAGAACTTATAGTATTTAAATTTCAATATTATGTAGTCGGCTAGCTCACTTTTTTCGTATTCTTCATCGATAAGTCTCAACAATTCTTCAATCGATATCCCTAAAGTGAATTGGTCTACCCCAATTCCTGGTTTAATCATCTTCATACTTCTCTACCCCCAAATCAAGAGCAATTGCAGATAACGTCTCTCGTATTCACGAACCCGAGAACCTTAAGGCTCCGGAGGAGCCGACCGCGACGCGGTTAGGTTCGCAGGGTTGTCCGCCTGGATTAGCTCCCTCGAAATGCCTCGGGCGGACCGAGCAGCCATCAGGCTGCGATGCATGAATACGGTGTTATCGGATCGATCCGCCATCTTCGAAATACTTTCAAGGTTCTCTAATTGTTCTTGATCTTCATCTGTTCTTGATCTTCATCTGTTCTTGATCTTCAAAATCTCTTCTTCGAAATGCCTACTTTCCATATTCCATGTCCGTCAAGAATTTCCTTTCTCTTCCTTCACGATGAGGGTCGTTAAATAGAAAAAAGGTCACGGCAACCGTGACCTAAGTAATCAAATCTCTAATTTATCTATTGGTTTTTAATCAGCGGATCTTTCCGATAACGTCATTGTATTCACGAACCCGAGAACCTTAAGCCCCAACGGGGCGGCCGCGACGCGGTTAGGTTCGCAGGGTTGTCCGCCCGATTCAGCTTCCCCGAAATACCCCTGGCGGACCGAGCAGCCACCAGGCTGCGATGCGTGAATACGGTGTTATGCGAAGTTATCGACTCCTAAGAATTCACCTGTAAAGCTTTGAAATCAAAACCTTCTGCTATGCATTCAAATGTCTCATCTCTAAAGTAAAATAGATAATGATTTAGCTTGCTTATTTCATCTACTGATGCAATCATTACTTTGTCACTTGGAAAATCACTTTCCCATCCCGATTCCTCAAGCTTATAAAACTCTCCCCAGCTAATTCCGCTTCTAGAAAATCGGCAATCACCTTTATAAAATCCTTCATCATTTGTCGGCCCTAATCTGAATAAATAACAGTTATGAAATTCAAGAACTCCTCTGTCCTCTTCTTCGACATTCTCATACATGAAGGCATTTAAATAAAAATGCAAAGTCAACGTTCTTGAGTTGTAATTTATCTCTATCTCAGGATCTGGTGAATTGGGTTCAGCTCCCCAATCCTTGTTGAGTTGTTCGTATTTCATTGCACTTTTACCTACTTTCGATAATTTCGCATAACGTCCCTCGTATTCACGAACCCGAGAACCTTAGGGCTCCGGAGGAGCCGGCCGCGACGCGGTTAGGTTCGCAGGGTTGTCCGCCTGGATCATCTCCACGAAATGCTTCGGGCGGACCGAGCAGCCGAATGGCTGCGATGCGTGAATACGGTGTTATGTGAAGTCCTATGACATGCACAGCATTACACACATGCTTCTTTCTTCTTAATTGGAAAGTAAATATCTGTTACTGATTCTTCAGAAAATGGACCTTTGAATCTTTCATCATATACTTCGATGTTATATAAACCTGATAATTGATATTCATTCTTTCGGAGCCATTCAGTATATAGGTAATTATGAACTCTCCCTGCATTCTCGGCAGGTCCCTCAAATGCAAATACAACGTACTCGTTACTTGGAATTTCTTTACATACCATATCCTTTGGTATTTCTGTTAACGAATTAACTTCCACTCCGATAAAAAATTCAAACTGATCGGTATCCGGATTGTAATCCTCAGGGTCTGTCGAAACCCCGAATACTTCTCTGGTATTAATGACATTCTTAATTTCTGATCTTCTAGACATAAACTGTTCTGCAAGGTTAATGGTCACTCTGTCTTGCACTTCTGCTAGCGTCACGTCACAGGCTAGACCGATAAGTAACTTTCGTTCTTTATTGATTATCTTGAATTCCATGATATTTCTCCTTTGTTTTGGTTTTTATAAAGGATTTCACATAACGTCGTTGTATTCACGAACCCGAGAACCTTATGCCCCAACGGGGCGGCCGCGACGCGGTTAGGTTCGCAGGGTTGTCCGCTGAATCCACTCCATTGAAAATGCCTCACGCGGACCGAGCAGCCATCAGGCTGCGATGCGTGAATACGGTGTTATCGGATGGATCCGCCCTCTTCGATAAAACTGTCAAAGTTCTTCTGATTGCTCTTGATCTTCATCTGCTCTTGAACTTCATCTGCTCTTGAACTTCATCTGCTCTTGGTCTTCTGCTCTTAGTCTTCGTCTGATCACTTCTCGAAATGCCTACTTTTCTTATTCCATGTCCGCCAAGTATTTCCTTTCTCTTCCTTCGTGTTCTATGTCGTTAAATAGCAAAAAAGGTCACGGCGACCGCGACCCAAGTAATCAATCTCTAATGTTTCTTATCGTTTTTAATCAGCGGATCTTTCCGATAACGTCTCTCGTATTCACGAAACCGAGAACCTTAAGCCCCAATGGGGCGGCCGCGACGCGGTTAGGTTCGCAGGGTTGTCCGCCAGGATCCAGCTTCTTGAAATGCTTCGGGCGGACCAAGCAGCCGAATGGCTGCGATGCGTGAATACGGTGTTATACGATGTTAATGCCTTCTTCGAGTCTGCTATGAAATTCTGTTATCTTGCCGTAAATTCTTTAACAGATCTGATTCTAGAGATTTCAATTCTTCCCGTTACTGCCTGAAGATCTTCTTAACCTTCCCAGTACTCATTTTTCTTAAGTTCTTTGTAATCAAATATCCTTGTCCAACTTTCTTCTTTTGTCATGGGTAGTTTGCCAGCTTCGAACAAATCATCTTCCGCTTCTGTCAAAGCAAGAAAATCATTGCATAATACGATATGCCAAGCCATAAAATCAGATATCAATACTTCATCTTTATTTAATTCCACTTCTAATAAAACACCTCGTTCTTTCTTATTCAAATGGCCGCTTTTTCTTAAATCAGGTTTTTTAAGCCACAGCCAAATCGGAAAATTCCCTTGATAATTTACGAGACGTTTAGTCATCTGTTCCATCATCCACCTATAACTATCTAAAAATTCCTCAAATATATAGTCGGGATTTCCTTCTAAATATCCCTTCTCTTTTGCAATGTTCCAGGAATCAATATGCTGGACGGTCCAGAATTTCATGTTTCACCCTAACTTTGCATTAATATCGTATAATGTCTCTTGTATTCACGAACCCGAGAACCTTAAGGCTCCGAAGGAGCCGGCCGCGATGCGGTTAGGTTCGCAGGGTTGTCCGCCTGATCCGCTTCCTCGGAATGCCTCTGGCGGACCAAGGAGCCGTCAGGCTCCGCAGTGTGAATACGATGTTAGCTGACGTTCGACCTTCTTGAACTGCTAACTAAAGATCTTATTCTTTAATTATGTATTTGTCCCAACCAATTTCTTTTATCTCATCTAATGTTGGATACAACGAAATTCCATACGAATCAATACTAAAATCTTTATCACTTAATATATATTCCGGTGAATCTAGCTGACTACAGCACTCAGTGCATTCTACATAAAATTTGTTGTTCACTATGTCTTTCCATATTACAAACCAGCCTTGGCAGCCATCATGCCAAGCAACTTTGAAAGGATAATATGGATAAGCAAAAGACCATATTTTGTTGGCTAATTCAACAGAGTTTTGTAAATCAATATTCTTCTTATGATCTTCAAATATTCGTTTAATCTCTAGGGCAAGTCGATGAGTGCCCGGAAAACTTTCCAAAGCTTTGATAATCTCATTATGACTTGGAGTTGTATTCCATTTATTCTTGGTGGGGAAAATATACGGGTTAAATTTATTAAGAAGTAACTTAATGGTTTCCAAATCTGATTCATTTAGCACTTGGTTACCATCCTTTATTATTAGTCGAATGTCAGCTAACGTCTCTTGTATTCACGAACCCGAGAACCTTAAGCCCCAACGGGGCGGCCGCGATGCGGTTAGGTTCGCAGGGTTGTCCGCCTGATCCACTTCCTGAAATGCATCGGCGGACCGAGCAGCCATCAGGCTGCGATGCGTGAATACGATGTTATCAGAAGTAAGTGCCTACCTTGATTAAGCAAACGAAAAATCTACTTTTCTGATTAATAATTCTATGCCTTTTAATTCATACCGAGCTTTTATGTTTATATTGTCCCAATTCTCAGGCATTGTAGAACGAGACAAAAGCCTATGTTCTGCTTTAGTTATAGTAGCTGTCCATAAATATTTATGTAGTAATTCTCTAACAAAATCTTCGGAGAGCATTTTTTGCCTTGCTCTAGTCTCGCAAATATCTTGAATATACCTCTTTTTGGAATTAGATGATCATATTCTATATCTGAATATGATCCCAAGCTTATTTCCTGTAATGCATTCTCAGTAATAAAATCGGTTGTATAATGTTTGTCTTTGGGATGTCTAGAAACAGTTTTAGTTTTGAGGTAAATATGTAGATTTGCTAGGAATTTATTTTTCCCTTCATTAATTCCTTTCATATATAATTCGTCTTCATATGGTAGGGATATTAAAAAATCATAGTATTTCTTCGCCAGTATTTCTAAAACTTGATCTCTGTGAATGAACAAAACAATTCCTCAATTCTCTTCTGATTTATATAGCACTTATTTCTGATAACGTCTCTCGTATTCACGAACCCGAGAACCTTAAGCCCCAACGGGGCGGCCGCGACGCGGTTAGGTTCGCAGGGTTGTCCGCCTGATTCAGCTCCCTTGAAAATTCTTCGGGCGGACCGAGCAGCCGCCAGGCTGCGATGCGTGAATACGATGTTATATGCAGTCGTGGACTTCTTGAAATACTTACAAATCAAGGTCTTCTTTAATTTCTTTTTTGGTTTATTCTTAGTGCACTTATTGATCCCAAAACCCATATAAACGCTAACAAATATAAAATTCTTATCTGTAACTCCTCATGAAGTGCCATCACACCAAATATTAATAGAAAACCAACAAAGAACTGTATGTATTCTAGATTGTTTCTCAACCAAATCGGCAGAAAAAAACATAGGATGCATCCTAGAAAGATAAATGGTTCTATTGCTAAGCTACCCATTTAAGCTCTTCTCCTTATTTAGATCTTTAAATTACGAACTTAATCCCCACGATTGCATATAACGTCTTACGTATTCACGAACCCGAGAACCTTAAGCCCCAACGGGGCGGCCGCGATGCGGTTAGGTTCGCAGGGTTGTCCGCCTGAATTCGCCTCTTCGAAATGCCTCGGGCGGACCGAGCAGCCAACAGGGCTGCGATGCGTGAATACGGTGTTAGCTGATGTTGCCTCTTCATAGAAATACTCACAATTTTTCTTTGTTTGTATGTAGTCCTATAATCTCTATTACTTCCACTTCACCGACTCTCCTGGAGCCTTCCATGAAATAACCTTTAGTCCCTACTTTAATTCTATTTCTATGTACTTTCTCCCTCATTTCTTGAAAAAGGATCCACATTCGAGCTGTTCCACTTGCCCTTACCGGTTTGTCATCTACTAAAATAATATTTCCTAATTCATCTTCAAATTCAGGATGGATCGCATATATTGACTTGTCTTCCACGTAATATTCTTCATATGCAAAATCACATCTGTATCCTTGATAAGGTATTTTCTTTCTTCCGCCTTCTTGTGGTAAATAGAAATGGTACTTTACATTAAAATCTTGCGGATGATTTCTGATTTTTTCATATGGGACCCACAAACTTACCACTCCATCTTTTTAGGCAATGTCAGCTAACGTCTCTCGTATTCACGAACCCGAGAACCTTAAGCCCAACGGGCGGCCGCGACGACGCGGTTAGGTTCGCAGGGTTGTCCGCCTGTTCCTGCTCCCTGGGAATTCCTCGGGCGGACCGAGCAGCCACCAGGCTGCGATGCGTGAATA
The DNA here is from genome assembly GCF_003713065.1 of Cohnella candidum. Taxonomy (NCBI): domain Bacteria; kingdom Bacillati; phylum Bacillota; class Bacilli; order Caryophanales; family Paenibacillaceae; genus Cohnella; species Cohnella candida. The sequence continues at coordinate 1,686,645 of NZ_CP033433.1, forward strand.
CGGTGTTATGCGATGCCAGTGCCACCCTGAATAATCTTCAAACTGTGTTGTAGTTTTTATGATCCCATAAGGATTCTATAAAGTACTTGATCGGTTCCATGTAATCTATTGGTTTATGTATCATTCTATTCAGCCATTTCAAGCGTTCAATATTATCGTAAAAATCATCTTCAACAAACCATGTAACTTCTTTCATTGTTCCTAGGACACTTCTGTTGTTTGTCTTCGAAATAACTACTTCTGCGCAGTACTCTAAATATCTATTGATCAATGTTTCGTTAACTCCCTCTCGGAGTAAGTATTCCCTAAAAGTTAGCAAGAATTTATCTTTCAATCGCTCTAATTGCCCTGTTCTTATTCCATCAATGATAATAGCTAATCTAGTTAAATCGTTCACAAAGACAATGTGTTTTCGTTTGTTCAAGATATATATATTTACATGCCAGCTTAAAAACGGAGCTACATTGGCGTCTTCAACTGGAGTTGTTTTCATGTCTTTCAAAAGGTCTTTAGTAAGTCTTAAAGTAAGCATCCTGTTGTTCCTTTCTCGCACTGGTTTCGCATAACGTCTCTCGTATTCACGAACCCGAGAACCTTAAGCCCCAGCGGGGCGGCCGCAGCGCGGTTAGGTTCGTAGGGTTGTCCGCCTGGATCTGCATCCTCGAAATGCCTCTGGCGGACCGAGCAGCCGCTAGGCTGTGATGCGTGAATACGGTGTTATCGGATGGATCCGCCCTCTTCGAAAATACTGCCAAGGTTCTTCTTATTGCTCTTGATCTTCATCTGCTCTTGATCTTCATCTGCTCTTGATCTTCATCTGCTCTTGATATTAATCCGCTCTTGTTCTTCTGCACTTAGTCTTCGACTGATCACTTCTTCGAAATGCCTACTTTCCTTATTCCATGTCCGTCAAGAATTTCCTTTCTCTTCCTTAATGCTTTATGTCGTTATATAGCAAAAAAGGTCACGGCGACCGCGACCCAAGTAATCAATCTCTAATGTCTCTTATCGTCTTTAATCAGCGGATCTTTCCGATAACGTCTCTCGTATTCACGAACCCGAGAACCTTAAGGCTCCGGAGGAGCCGACCGCGACGCGGTTAGGTTCGCAGGGTTGTCCGCCTGGATTAGCTCCCTCGAAATGCCTCGGGCGGACCGAGCAGCCATCAGGCTGCGATGCATGAATACGGTGTTATCGGATCGATCCGCCATCTTCGAAATACTTTCAAGGTTCTCTAATTGTTCTTGATCTTCATCTGTTCTTGATCTTCATCTGTTCTTGATCTTCAAAATCTCTTCTTCGAAATGCCTACTTTCCATATTCCATGTCCGTCAAGAATTTCCTTTCTCTTCCTTCACGATGAGGGTCGTTAAATAGAAAAAAGGTCACGGCAACCGTGACCTAAGTAATCAAATCTCTAATTTATCTATTGGTTTTTAATCAGCGGATCTTTCCGATAACGTCTCTCGTATTCACGAACCCGAGAACCTTAAGGCTCCGGAGGAGCCGACCGCGACGCGGTTAGGTTCGCAGGGTTGTCCGCCTGGATTAGCTCCCTCGAAATGCCTCGGGCGGACCGAGCAGCCATCAGGCTGCGATGCATGAATACGGTGTTATCGGATCGATCCGCCATCTTCGAAATACTTTCAAGGTTCTCTAATTGTTCTTGATCTTCATCTGTTCTTGATCTTCATCTGTTCTTGATCTTCAAAATCTCTTCTTCGAAATGCCTACTTTCCATATTCCATGTCCGTCAAGAATTTCCTTTCTCTTCCTTCACGATGAGGGTCGTTAAATAGAAAAAAGGTCACGGCAACCGTGACCTAAGTAATCAAATCTCTAATTTATCTATTGGTTTTTAATCAGCGGATCTTTCCGATAACGTCTCTGGTATTCACGAACCCGAGAACCTTAAGGTCACGAAGTGACCGGCCGCGATGCGGTTAGGTTCGCAGGGTTGTCCGCCTGAGTTACTTCCATTTAAATGCCTCGGGCGGACCAAGGAGCCGTCAGGCTCCGCAGCGTGAATGTGATGTTACACGATGTCATTGCCCTCGTTGATTACGCTGCAAATATCTCTTCAATCTTGTAAATAAACCATCATTTCTTGTTTTGGGCCTACTTGAATATTGATCGACAATCACTATAAGTTCCAGATATCTATCTTGCCATCCATTTGAAATTGATAATTCTTGAAATGTCCCAGTTGGAGCAAACAAAAATACAACTCTATCTATGGCAGATCTATCCTTATTACTTAAAGTTAGGAGAAGATAATCCAATTCACTGTTCAATTCATTAATGTTGTTGTAGCCGCTCCATGTCATATCAGTGTTAATATCAATTTTTTTTTTAATTTCTTTAAGAATTAAAGTAAATTCTTCGAATTCACTCTGTATGGTTCTCACCTACTCTTTTCAAAAACGCAATGATTTCGTGTAACGTTCCCGCATTCACGAACCCGAGAGGCTTAAGGCGACGAAGTCGCCGGGTGGCTTCGCCACTTAGCCTCGCAGGGTTGTCCGCCTGTATCCTCTTCTTCGAAAATGCATCTGGCGGACCGAGCGGCCGTAAGGCTGCGACGCGTGAATGCAGTGTTATCTGAAGGAACCAGCTTCATCGAGAAACTTAACATTCTTATTTACCGTTAGGTGTATTAAATAATCCTTCAAGTTCTTTTGGTACTACCATGATGTTCTGTATTTTATATGTCTTTGTGTCTTGATCTTTAATAATTTCGAGTAATAAACTCTTTCCATTAATTCTTATGTAACTATATGTTCTGAATTCAGCTCCATTTGATTTTATTTCTTTAAGATTAGCAAAATACTCACTATTTATTGTCTCTTTCCTCGTTTCTGTAAAATATGACTTTAATGTTTCATAGTCTTGATTATTTATCGCTAAGGATGCAAGAAGTGATAGGTTCTCGGGTGTATCTGGTCTTACTTTTTTATCATTTGTACAACTCATTATGAAAAGAACAGATATTAATGAAATTAGTTTTATCCATTTTTTCATATGATTCTCCTTTCGGTTCTTTCAGATAACTCCCATTCCACGAACTCGCATAACACTCTTCCACCGTCTGATATACGAATTCGCTATAAATCCACATTTTTCCTCTTTCGCGAACATCTCCCTACTCCTCATCCCCGGACTCCATCATCCGATCTAAAGGACTCTTGATTCTCCGGATGTCTTTGATGCTGACGTGGGTGTAGATCTCCGTCGTCTTGGAGCTGGCGTGACCGAGCAACTCTTGGATGTAGCGCAGGTCTGTCCCCTCCTCAAGCAAATGCGTAGCAAAGGAGTGACGCAGAGTATGAACGGTCGCGGGCTTCAGAATGCCGGCGGCTCTCCTGGCGCGGTAGAATACGAGTTGGATCGTGCGCACGTTGATGGGCTTACCCAGATCGTCACCGCTCGGGAAGAGATAGTCTTCAACTCGGACCATTTTCAAGTACTTCTCCAACAATCGATAAGCTTGAGCGGACAATACAGTATAACGATCCTTCCGTCCCTTGCCCTGGCGGATATGGATCGTCTTCCTCGCCGGATCGATATCCTGACGTTTCAGCTTCACGACTTCACCGATTCGCAGACCTACCGAATAGACGAGAGTCAGAATGGTGCGGTGTTTCACATTCTGGATGGCACCGAGCAGTCGCGTAACCTCTTGCATGGACAGCACGCTGGGCAGCTTTTTCTCGCGTTTCGGCATGATCCATGCCTTGGAGAAGCCGATCCGGTTCTCCACCTCGCACAGCCAGAATTTTAAAGCGCTGAGCGCCTGGCTGACATAGATGTGCGACCGGTCTTCCGCCATCAGCTTTTTCACATACTGGTGGACATGTTCCGGCATTGTTTCCGAAAAGGGGGCGGCCAGTTGCTCCAAAAAACGCCGAGCATGTCCGGTATAAGCTTTCTGCGTGCTGGCACTGTATCCTTTTCTCTTCATCCGATCGGCCAAGCGATCCAACGAGCGCCAATCGGAACCGCTTCTCAGCTTGGCAAACTCTGGATACGATTCCAACAGCGAAGGCGACATCACCTCAACGGGATCCTCCCGAAAATAGTGACACAACCATCTCACAGACTCCACGTTATCCGGCACGCGCCACCTTTTCATTTCGGCATCCCATTTTCGCCCGGGGATCTTCCGTAACCGATCCACCCATTCGGCCACGTATGGCATCGTCACCGCCAACCAACCGTCCGGCAATCTCTCCAAAATGATACCATTCTGCTCATCCCTCATTCCCTGCATCCCCCCACTTCCTCCCCATATGAAAAATAAAAAGGAGACAAACTGCCTAAGCAGCTGTCTCCGATTCTTTCGGATCCTATTACGTTTAGTTCAGCGGCGGGAACGCTTCTTCCCGGTGCCGATCAGCCATATAATTGAGGCAATAAGATAGACAGGAATCACCACGACGATCAGGGTCGCGATATCGGCGAGATCTTCCCAACCGTCTCTGTGCTGAAGGACGGAGTAAAGAAAGATCAGGCAGCCGGCGGCATAGACGGCGCTGACAAGCCATCGTTTCTTCCATGCCGAGTAGATCGGCAAGATAATCAGCACAATCCATAAAAGGACATACCCGATTCCGACCATGCGAACCGCCCCCCCAATTTTCCCTCTTCCCACCATTACCCCAAGCCGCCAAACAACAAGCCGCGATTACGATCGCCTATCCGTCCGGAAAGGAAATGCCGGCAACCCTCCGGAACCCATCAAATTAGCTTCGGAGTAGTTCGCCCAGCCGTACCGAACGCCGATCGGCTCCCTCACGCGATCACTGTGCACGATCACCATATCCCCGCGGATCTCTGCCTCAGCAGCCACATATGCACGGTCCGGACCGCAAATCTCGAAGCCTTGCAACTCTCCGCTGCCGCGAACGCGTAATCCTGCAGCACCAGCATGATCAAAACGGAGCACCACAGCATCTCCCTCAACCCGCATATCCACCCACACCGGCCCGGAGCTTTCGATGCCATCAAATCCATACACGTGCTCCAGCGCGAGCAGGGCGAGCCTTTCTCCAACCGGCTGCTTGTGGCGAGGGTGGATGTCGGTTTTCTCACCGTGTTCCCACACGGCGGCTAGCCATGCACCAAGCACGCGGCGCGCGGTCTGCCACTGGGCTTCACGAAGCAGCGGCCATTGGTCCCCATCCGGATTTCCGTCGTTGTCGAACACAGGCAGCTGGACGAACAAGAATGGCAGCTGCGAATCCTCCCAATCCGAACGCCACAACTCTATCAAAGCGGCCATCAATCGATCGTACAAATGCGCTTTGTCCGCGTCGGACTCTCCTTGGTAGAAAAGGAATCCTTTCAGCGCATACGGAGCGGCTTTCCGCAGCATTGCATGATACAGGCCGTTCGGCCGCATGAAGCTGCGAGGGCTGAACGGCGGCGGCCAAGGGAAATCCCCCAACTCAGACGCTGGCACGCCTTGCGCGGCACGCTCATTGTACGCATCGACCCTACCCTTATACTCCGTCTCCTCTTGCTCAAAAGCCTCCCAAGAGAAATCGCGCAGCTTCTCCTGATACTCCTCCAAGTAAACATGCAGCGCCGGATCCTTCTCCAGCACCTCCTCGTTTACCCAGCACGAGGCTGAGGTGCCGCCCCAATTGCAGCCGACGATGCCGATCGGGACCGACGTTTCCGCCATCACCCGTTTGGCGAAGAAATACGCAACGGCCGAGAACGCCTTCGCGTTTTCCGGCGTACAGACAACCCAGGAAGTTTCATGCTCAAGTCCGTCTTCATAAGCGATTTTCGGCACTTGATAATAGCGCAACTGCTCGAAAGCCGCCTGAGGGAGCTCGGTCGGCCCTTCGGCCGCATCGACCAGGCTCCATTCCATGTTGGACTGCCCTCCGGCCAGCCACACGTCCCCGAATAAGACATCGCGCAACACAATGACCTGCTCTTCCGACGTCACCGTGAGCTCAAACGATCCACCGGCACTCATCGGAGGCAGCTCCACTCTCCAACTTCCATCCCGAACAACCGTATCAACCCGCTGTCCTCGGCATTCGACGGCCACGCGCTCGCCATCGCTCCCCGTTCCCCACACGGGTACGGCTTTCTCTCTCTGCAGGACCATATGGTCCGTAAACATCGCATGCAGCCGAATCAAGCTTCCGTCCCCCCGCCAAGCTTCCGTTCCACGGATTCCAGCTTCTGCTGCATCGAACCCTTTTTATCTCTCCGGTCATCAATCGTAATCGAAGTGGACACACGCAGCGCACCCTGCAGGAACGGAGCTTCATGCATATGGCGGATCACCCGCAAAATGTCGTCCAGCTCCCCCTCGATGATCGTGCTCATCGGCGTCAATTCGTACCGCAGCCCGGCAGCCTCTTGCTCCAAGACGCGGAACAGATCGGCGACGTAATCGCTCAGACTCGTGGAACCGGTCCCGATCGGAACGATCGTTACTTGGGCGATAGCCATCTCGTCACTTCCTCATTTGGTGTCATGGCGAATCAGAGTTATTCTATATAGGTAATAAACCATATTCGAACGCTCTCGCACAAGGAGGAATGGACGATGGATTTTCGGATGGAGAAGGATACGATCGGGGAAATCGCGGTGCCTGCCGACCGGATGTGGGGGGCTCAAACCCAGCGAAGTTCGGAAAATTTCCGCATTGGGACGGAACGTATGCCCATCGAGGTGATCCGCTCCCTTGCCCTGCTGAAGAAAAGTGCCGCTGCCGTCAATCGCGATCTCGGCAAATTGGCCGCCGATAAAGCCGATGCGATCATCCGGGCGGCGGACGAAATTTTAGCCGGCCAATGGGATGACCACTTCCCGCTCGTCGTATGGCAGACGGGCAGCGGCACCCAGTCCAATATGAACGTGAACGAAGTCATCGCGCACCTCGCGTCCGGGAACGGCGTCAAAATCCACCCGAACGACGACGTCAACATGTCGCAAAGCTCGAACGACACGTTCCCGACCGCCATGCACATGGCTGCATTGTCCGCCATCGAAGACAAGGTGCTTCCCGCGGTCACCGTCCTGAAAGAAACCCTCCACAAGAAAAGCGAGCAATTCCAAGACGTGATCAAAATCGGCCGCACGCACCTGCAGGACGCTACGCCGATTACGCTCGGCCAGGAAATCAGCGGCTGGGTCCGCATGCTGGAAAAGAGCGAATCGATGATCCGCAGCGCAGCCGAAAACCTGCGCGAGCTGGCGATCGGCGGCACCGCCGTCGGCACAGGCATTAACGCCCATCCCGAGTTCGGCGACCGGGTCGCGGCTGAAATCAGCAAGCAAACCGGCAAAAGGTTCGTCTCTGCCGCCAACAAATTCCACGCCCTGACGAGCCACGACGAGCTCGTGTTCGTGCACGGCGCTCTGAAAGCATTGGCCGCCGATCTGATGAAGATCGCCAACGATGTTCGTTGGCTCGCCAGCGGACCCCGGAGCGGGATCGGCGAAATCACGATTCCCGCGAACGAGCCGGGCAGCTCCATCATGCCGGGCAAAGTGAACCCGACCCAATCGGAAGCGATGACGATGGTCGTCTGCCAGGTGATGGGCAACGACGCGGCGATCGGCTTCGCGGCCAGCCAAGGGAACTTCGAACTGAACGTGTTCAAACCCGTCATCGCCTACGCGTTTCTCCAATCGGCCAGGCTGCTGTCCGACGCGCTCCATTCCTTCAACGACAACTGCGCCGTCGGCATCGAGCCGAACCTGCCGGCGATCGCCGGTCATCTGGAGCGCTCGCTCATGCTCGTAACAGCGCTGAACCCGCTGATCGGCTATGAAAATGCCGCTTCGATCGCCAAGACGGCGCACAAAGAAGGCTTGACGCTGAAAGAAGCTGCCTTGCGCAGCGGCCTCTTGACGGAAGAGCAGTTTAACGAGATCGTCCGGCCGGAACGCATGGTTCGGCAACAAAGTTAACGCCGTTAATCATCAGGGGGTGAGCACCACCTGCGAGATCATTTGTTCATCCGGGTTGACGGAATAACCGGCGAACCAGACCGCGACACGGTCACCCTCCTTCAAATCCTCGAACTTCGCTTCCCGATCTCCGTTGCGAAATACGGCCGTTGGCAGCACGAGATACGGTTTTCCGTCGACTTGCAGCTCTCGTTGCGTCGTATCCTCAATGCCGATGCCGATTTTCGTGACGGTCCCTTGCAAATCGCCGCCGCCTTCAACGGCTTCCATGACCTCCAGCCGCAATAAGCCGGACTGTTCAGGATAACTCGTCGCTACGAGCGGTTCGCTCCATGCTTTCACTTTGTAACCGATTTTCAGTTGATCCCACGCCATCGGTTCCCCCGTCTTCCCATTTACGATGACGGTGTCCTCGCCCACACCCAGCCACATGGCACGGGGTCCAGCCCCATCCTTTGCTGCCGGTCCCGTGACAAGCAGCCTCTTGCCATCCATCCCCGTAATTTTGCCGTCCACCGATGGGGTCTCCGGCATCGTCCATATCTCGATCACGAGCGGGAATTCCCGGTCATATTCCTCATAGATCGCTTCCTTAATCGACTTGATTTCCGATTCCGAAACCGGCTTCATCGGATCATGTCGTTTTCGGACTTCCAGATGCACGCCGTCCGTCTGCACACCGGAACCGATATGTGCCAAATCATACTTTTTAAATACCGAGTCCATCTGGGCCAGCCCCTGCGCGTAATAAGTCATATCCTGCTCCGCCGGCGGCCGTTCACCGCATCCCGACAAGGCCAGCACCCCCAGCAGCAATAAGCTTCGAACCCCCGCGCTCACGCCCATTCCCGTCGACCCCCTCGCGATTTTACTCTTTCTTCCATAGACGCGATGTCGGCGCCATAGGTTGCGGGACCCTTGCCAGCGCGGACGGAGCCCGGTAAAGTGGAAGTAACTACCGCCCGGGAGGCGAAACGCGTTGAACCTGCAGAAAAAGAAAGACCGCGAAGAGCTCGAGAAGCACATTCCCGGCATGCCCTGGTACGTCGAGAAGTTCATTAACTATAAACTGCCCGATCTGTCCCCCTCGTCCTTGCTGGAATACGTGCGGGATTACGAAACGTTCCTTTCTTGGCTGCAAGCGGAAGGCTTGACGAGCGCCGCCACGATGAGTGCGATTCCGATCGAGGATCTCGAACGGCTCCATATGGACAGCGTGGACAACTTCCGCATGTTCCTCGCCACACGCAAAGAGCATGCCAACGGTAAAACGACCATTTCACGCAAGCTCTCCTCCCTCCGTTCCCTGTTCCACTATCTCAGCCAAATCGCGGAGGACGAGAACTTCTATCCCTTGCTCAAGCGCAACGTGATGGCCAAAGTGTCGGTCAAACGCACGCACAAACCGAAGGACACGGCCGCAAAACTCGAAGGCAAACTGCTGCAGGAGCAGGAAATCATCGAGTTCATCAACTATATCCGCAACGACTACGCGCACGACGTAGCCGCCAACAAGCAAGCAACCTACGCACATGAGCTCAACCGGATCCGCGACTGCTGCATCGTCAGCCTGATCCTCAACTCCGGTCTTCGCGTGTCGGAGCTTGTCCACCTCGATATGGACGATCTCGACATGAAGCGCAAGCTCGTCTACGTCTACCGCAAAGGGAAGAACGACGACACCTTCAAGACGCCGGTCTACTTCCGCCAGGACGCCGTCGAAGACCTGGAGCAATACCTCGCCCAGCGCGAAACCCGATACAAAGCGCCGAAGCGGGAAAAGGCGCTGTTTCTCGCGATCGCGAACGGCCGCCAAGAAGGCTCGCGCATGACGAAGCGGGCGATTCAGGAGATGGTCGTCAAATACGCCAAAAGGTTCGGAAAACCGTTCCTGTCCGTCCACAAGCTGAGGCACTCTTTCGCGACCGACTATTACTTGCGGAACGATTTGTACAAAACCCAGGAGCAGCTCGGCCACGCCTCTCCGGAGACGACGCAAATCTATGCCCACCTGACCGACAAAACGATGGAAGAAGCGATCGACCGCCGTTAAACGCCGAAGGACGCGATCAGCTGCCGGACCTCCGTCACCACGGCCGACACGTAATCGGTACTGCGGTAAATGCTTTCGATCTCCCTCCTGACGCGGGACACCTTTTCTTGGTAATCCGGATCCGTGCGGTCCGGATTTTTGCGTCTGAATTCATTCATGACTTCTTGAATGTAAGCCGGTCTTGCTCCCCATTTGCCCAGCACCGTTCCTTCCCCGTCCAAGAAAAGCACGATCGGTTGGTTACGCCCTCCGTCGGTCAGAAACAGGTCCATCGTCTCCAAATGCTCCTCCATAGGCAGCACCTCGACAGGCACGCCGGCATCCTCCAGCATTCGGAACAACAGCGGTACGTTCCAGATCACGTCTGGACACCAATCGGTACATAGGATCAGCACCTGCAGGTTTTTCGCGTTGGCGAACCCTCGAAAATATCGCTCATCCTCCCTATTCGGCCATTCGAAAGCTCGATAGATGTCCTCAAAACGCTCCCGGTTCTTCTGCATCCCCTCCATGAACTGCTTCGGCGTGATGCCGGTCCCGACTTTATGCGGCAATCGAATCGTCATGTTTCATTCCTCCATTTTTCGTGATATACAGTTTCGTTTTCGTGGCGGCCAATGCGAGCAACGCGGCTCCCGCGCTGATCCAGGCGATCTCGATGCCCGACCCGCCGGATGCGTATACCAGACCTCCGAGTCCGGCGCCGATCGCTTGCCCGAAATAGACAACGGAGCTGTTGAAGGCCAAAATGGTACCGGCTTCCGTTGGACGCGGCGAGACGAGTTGATGCTGCTGCGACGGATAAAAACCCCAATGTCCGATCCCCCACAGCAGGACGACGGCCGTGAATCCGATCGCAGAGTGAACCGCAAACGGCATGATCAAGAACGATGCCGCCATCAGCAGCAAGGCGTATCGGATCGTCGACACCGGCTTCCAACGATCCGCGAACAGACCCCCGAGCACGATTCCGACGACCGAGGCGATCCCGTTCATCAGCAGGACGAGACTCGTCCTCTCCGCGTCCATCTTCAGGAGCGAGGATAAAATCTGCGGCAGATACGTTTGCAGCTCATAGGTCGCGATAATCCACCCCAAGGATACGGCCCATCCTCCCCGGTAAGCGGGAGTCACTGCGAATGACAGCTTTCGGCGGACCAACGCGGTTTCCGCCCGCGGCAGCTGCGGCAGCGTGAGCCACAGGCTTACAGCCGCTGTAATCGTCAGAGCGAACACGAGCAGAAAGCTCCACCGCCAGCCGAAAACCTGGCCGATCCATGTGCCGAGCGGCGCACCCGCCACCAGAGCGGCAGGCAATCCGCCGTTGACGATGGCCAGCGCCGCTCCCCGACGCTCGGCCGGGGCCAATTGCGCCGCCGTTGCCGGCAGCGACGGCGAGAATGTGGCTGCGCATAATGCCGCCAACACCCTCATGCCTAGCAGCATGGCGAAATTCACGGCGAATGCGGAACCGAGATTGGCCAAGGCGAATCCCGTTATCGCACCGATCATGACCGGTTTACGGGGATACTTGCCCGCCATTGCCGATAAAAACGGCGCAGTAACCGCATAAGTGACCGCGAATACCGTAACCAATTGTCCGGCTGCGGCGGCCGAAACCGACAAACCTTGGGCCAGCTTCGGCAACACGCCGCCGATCACGAACAGGTCCGTCCCCAAGCTGAACATCGCCAGAGCGAGAAATACCATTTTCCGAACCATCCGGATCCTCCCCCTCATTCCTCTTCATTTCGGTTGGCAATTTCATCCTATCATGCTAAATTAGTTTTATTTAGGACCACTTTTGCGCAATTTTGAGCATACCAATTTTCCGATAAAGGGGCGCAAACGAGCATGACCGGAGACATGGCATCCGCAGGAACGAAAACCGAACAGATCTACGCTCTGCTAAGGGATCGGATATTGCAGGGGCAATTAAGAATCGGCCGGCGGCTGCCGTCTACGAGGGATCTCTCCGGCGAGCTCGGCGCGTCAAGGTCCGTGATCGTGGAGGTTTATGAACAGTTGATCGCGGAGGGTTACGTGGAAGGTCGCGTGGGTTCGGGTACCTTTGTCGCGGACTGGAAAAGCGGCGGATTCGTTGAAGGTCCGCTCTCGGGAGATGCGGCGTCTTCCATGCCGATCACGTTCGAGCGGACGAAGCGCAACCCTTACATCGATTTCATGCCCAGCTTCCCGTCCTTGCAAGACGTTCCGCTTGCCAGGTGGACCGCCGCCTATCGAGAATGCGCGGCAATCGCCGATCCTGCGGTTTTGGGTTATGGCGACCCGGCCGGGGGGCCGGAGCTTCGCCTGCAGATCGCCCGCCTGCTGCTGCAAACCAAGGGCTTCCGCTGTTCGCCCGCCCAAGTCATCGTGACGGCAGGCGCGACGCAAGCGTTATCGCTGCTATCGAAGCTGCTGCTGGCTCCAGGCAAAACGATCGTGACGGAGGATCCGACCGCGAATTTCATACTCGATATCTTCGTTTCCTCAGGCGCAAACGTGGAACCCGTACCGGTCGACCGGCATGGTTTATGTGTAACGGAGCTGAAGGATGCGATTCGGCCGGCAGCGGTGTTCGTCACGCCGTCGCACCAATTTCCGTTCGGGGGCATCCTCCCGATTCAGCGGCGGCTGCAGCTGCTCGAATATGCCCGCCGTACCGGCTGTTACATCATCGAAGACGACTACGACAGCGAGTTCCGTTATTCGGGCATGCCGGTACGCGCTATGCGGGAATGGGACGCGGAGCGGGTCATCTATGTCGGGACATTCAGCAAGAAATTGTTCCCGGCCTTGCGGATCGGTTACATGGTCGTGCCGGAAGCGCTGGTAGAGCCCCTTGTCCACATCAAGAAAACGGCGGATTTCCATGTCCCGGCGCTGCCCCAGCTCGCGCTGGCCCGATTCATGGCGGAGGGCCAATTGGATCGCCATGTGGCCCGGATGAAGCGGGTATATGCCCGAAGACGAGCCCGTCTGCTCGCTTCTTTACGCCAATGGTTCGGTTCCGATGTGGAAACGGATGGAGACGCCGCCGGTTTGCATTTGGTGGCCGATTTCTCAGGTGTCCGGTTTGACGACGCGCTTACGGAGGCGATTAAAGAACGCGGCGTGCTTGTCTACCCCGCGGAATCGTTCGCCATCCGCAAAGGCCGTTACGAAAGCAAACTCATTTTGGGTTTCGGTAATGTCACGGAGCGGCAAATCGAGGACGGGGTCCGAACGCTCGCGGACGTGCTCAAGAACCGATGATAGACAAATAAGAGGACCCGCGAGGGCCCTCTTATTTATTGCTTTTCTTCGCGGCCAGCCAGAATACCAGGATAATGACCGGAATCAGGATGAACCATGGAATGTGGATCGTGCTGCCGGTCAAGAACGCGAACACGGTAATCGCGATGAATCCGACGATCAGGTACAGGCAGCCCCTGCCGAAAGTCTCCATCCCACTCACTCTCCCGTTTACCCATTGTATACGGGATCGTTGCGAATGATCACCAATACCGTCGCATCATTGCTGATGATAGGCTTGGACAAGCTTTTTCGGCGCCGCTCGAAGATAGGCTTCGATGATCAGCTCCCGGAACTCGTCCCAGTCGCGGATCTCTTTGTTTGCCACCTGAACCCACCCATGCTGGCCGATATAAGGCGCGCGGATGTAGGGACCTTTTTGGATCAACACCTGCTGCGTTTCCTTATCGCTTTTGATGTTGCAATTGCCGCCCCAGCCCTTCTCGCCTTCGCCCATCATGACGAAGGACTTGTCCCTCACGCGAAACGTCGTATGACCGAAGCCGTCGATTTTCTCCTCCGCCTCCGGCAGTCCGGCGCAAATCTCGCGAATCCGGTCGCGAACGGCGAACGCGGTCTCCGAGACGAGCACGTGCTCGCTTTCGAAAGCCATTATATCCGATCCCCTTCCTGATTCCGATAGAGACGAGTATAGCGAAACGTATTGACGCCCGACGCGCAAAATGGTTAGCTAAAACAAGTCGGACATCCGGTCCCAAGCCCTCATGGACGTTAGGAGAATTCATATGGAAATGATCGAACTTCCCCTGCACTTGATCGACGAAGATACCGATCAGCCCCGTTACCAGTTCGATGACGAGGCGATCCAAGAGCTGATGAACAGCATCTCGGAACTCGGCCTGCTGTCTCCCATCAAGGTGAGAACGCTCGACAACGGCCGCTACAAAATCATTTACGGCAACCGCCGCTACAAAGCCTCCAAAAACCTGGGCCGCGCGACGATTCCCTGCATCGTGTCGAACGTGACGGACGAATTGGAGATCTACCTCGAGCAGATCGCGGAGAATTTAACCCGTGAAGGCTTCTCTCCGATCGAGGAAGCGGAAGCGTTCCACAAGCTGATGAACGATCCGAAATTCACGAGCTCCGTCAAATATCTCTCCAGCAAGCTCGGCAAACCCGAAGCCTATATCAAAAACAAGCTGGAGTTGCTGAAATTCGACGCGAAAGTCAAAAAGCTGATCGTCGGCGGCACCGAAATCCGCAAGGACAAGCTGACCGAAGACCAGCTCCTGCCGCTGAAAGACTTGCCGCTCGAGCATCGCGACTCTCTCGCGCTCATCGTTGCCCGGGACGAGCTGCCGGTCAGCGACGTCAAGAAAATCGCGAAGCTGTTCAAGGACAAAGAGATTTCCGCGGGCACGAAGGACAAGCTGCTGTACAAATCCGGCCGCGAACTGCTCGAAACCTGGTCGACGTTCGAAATGAACCGCGCCGAACGAGCCAAAAGAGCGGCTGAACCGAAGGAACCGCCCGCGCAGAAAGCGAAACCGGCTGCAGAGCCGGAAGCCGTAGAGGCGGAGCCGGCCGTCAAAGCCAGCCCGATCGAGACCCAGCTCAAGAAGCTGCTGGGCTCCCTCCCCGCGGAGGCGGAACTACCATTCGCATGGCTGCCCTCCTATTCGCAGATCCCTTCGGAAAGCCGGGAGCCGTTCATTAACGACGTTAACCACTGGATCGAGACGCTGGAGAAGCATCTCGACGAATGGCGGAAAGTGAAAGATGCGCTGATTAACGGTTAATGACGTTAATATTCGACGATATTTGACGCGTTCCCTGTCCGGGGACGCGTTTTTTCGTCGAAACCGGTCACCGTCTTACCGGAATTCCCGCGGAATCCGGCGGGCAACGCCGGATCGTATGGCCGCTTCCACCACCCGGTCGCGGATCGTCTTGACGATCTCTTGGTTGAACACGCTGGGGATGATATAGAGCTTGTTCCGCTCCTCGTCCCGGATGACCGATGCGATCGCTTCCGCGGCCGCCAGCTTCATCTCTTCATTGATCTCGGTCGCCCTGCAGTCGAGCGCCCCGCGGAAAATACCCGGGAAGCAAAGCACGTTGTTGATCTGGTTCGGATAGTCCGACCGGCCCGTCGCGATGACGCCGACGATATCCTCGGCCTCTTCCGGCGTGATTTCCGGCGTCGGGTTCGCCATCGCGAACACGATCGGATCCCGTGCCATTCGCTGCACGTTATGCCGTTTCAAAAGCCCGCCGGCCGACAAACCGATGAATACATCGGCACCCTCCACGGCTTCTTCCAATCCCCCGCTGATCCTGCGTGGATTGGAATTTTCCGCATACCACCGCCACATCGGCTGCGCGTACTCCTTGTCGGCCGTCAAGATGCCTTCTCGGTCGACGCCGATGATTTCCCCGACGCCTGCCGCCATCAGAATCTTGCTGCAGGCCACGCCTGCCGCTCCGACGCCGCACACGACCACCTTCACGCTGCCGAGCTCCTTGCCGACCACCTTAAGCGCGTTGATCAAACCTGCATACAATACGACGGCCGTACCGTGCTGGTCGTCATGGAAAACCGGGATGTCGAGCTCCTCACGGAGCCTCTTCTCGATCTCGAAGCAGCGCGGCGAAGCGATGTCCTCTAAATTAATGCCGCCGAACGCCGGCGCGATCGCCTTCACGTGGCGGATGATTTCTTCCGTATCCTGCGTATCCAGGCAAATCGGGAACGCGTCGACGCCGGCGAACTGTTTGAACAGCATCGCTTTGCCTTCCATGACCGGCATGGCCGCGTACGGGCCGATGTTGCCGAGACCGAGCACGGCCGTCCCGTCCGAGACGACGGCGACCGTATTGCGCTTGATCGTCAACGTGAACGCTTTGCCGGGATCCTCGCGGATCGCCATGCAGACCCGGGCGACGTCAGGCGTATAGACCCTGGACAGGTCGTCGCGGTTTTGGATCGGCGTTTTCGGAGCGATTTCGATTTTGCCTCCCAAGTGCAGAAGGAACGTCCGGTCCGATACGTTCACGACCCGGATGCCTTCCAAGCTTTTCAAAGCCTCAAGCACCCGGTCCAAATGCTCGTTGTCAACCACCATAACGGTCAAATCGCGGATCGTCGAGTCCCGTCCCGTGTGGATGACGTCGATGGCGACGATGTCCCCTCCGGTGACGGCGACGGCGCTTGCCACCTGGCCGAAATGAATGCGATCCGTCCTGATCTCCAGGCGGATGATGACGCTTTTGCCTCCTGACATGCCGGTACCCATAGGACTCATTGGATTCGAGAACCTCCCGCTGTCGGATATGGAGGCCGTCCGTGGAATCGGACCGGCCCCTCTTCCGTTACTATAACAGATTCCGGCATACGCAAAAAAGCACGGGCCCGCGAGCGGATCCGTGCTTGATCTCAATATGGCCTTAACATAAGGGTTACCACGTCACGTATCCCGGCGACGTCACCGTGTTCCGCAGCATATCGATGAGCGGAATCGTATACGCGAACAGGATGAGCGCGACGGCGATGCCAAGCCACAGGCCCCAGCGTTCCAGGAAACGCGGCGTCGCTTCTGCGTTCTCCGACACTTCGCCGATCGGATACTGGGTTTCTCCTTTCGGAGCGCGGAGCAAGGCGATCACGTTGCCGATGATCAGCAGCACGCCGACGAAGAGGATGATGCCGCCGACCGCCATGGCGACGTGGTAAGGCATCCACAGGATCGCGTCCGGATTGTCGTCGTAAGTCGTGTAGGCCGTCCGTCTCGGCGAACCGAGCAAACCGACGGTATGCATCGAACCCGACATGATGAACATCCCGACGCACCATACGATCGTCTGGATGATGCCTGCTCGGTTGATTCTCGGCGTCAGGATGCGCCCCGTCACGGTTGGGATGAGCCAGTATACGATGCCGAAGAACGTGAGTGCCACGCTGGTCGCCACCGTCAAATGGAAGTGGCCCGTGACCCACAGCGTATTATGCACGACCGCGTTCATCTGGTTACTGGCGTTGATGATGCCGCCAGCACCGGCGGGAATGAAGATCAGCATGCCCATGAACGGCGCGAAGAAACGGACGTCTTTCCACGGCAGCACCTTCATCCAGCCGAAGAGGCCTTTCGCTCCTTTCGCGCGTCCGTTCAGCTCGAACGTCGCGAACAGCGAGAACGCCGTCATGAGCGACGGAACGATGACCATGAAGGTGAGCACGACCTGGAGGTATTTCCAGAAGGTCGAGATACCCGGTTCCATCAACTGATGGTGGAAACCGACCGGAATCGAGAACAGCAGGAACAGCATGAACGACAGCCGCGCGAGAGAATCGCTGAAAATGCGTCCTCCGATGATTTTCGGAATGACGACGTACCAGCAAATGTAAGCCGGCAGCAGCCAGAAGTAAACGAGCGGATGGCCGAAGTACCAGAACAGCGTGCGGCTCAGCACCACGTTGACCGTATCCACCCAGCCGAACGACCACGGGATCAGCTGCACGACGACTTCGATGGCCACGCCGATCGTGGCGACTTGCCACAGCAGCATCGTAACGACGGACATGTAGGCGAACAGTGGAGACAGCTTGTTGGGGTTCGTCCGCTTCCAGCGGCGGTATTGCAGGAAGATGCCGAAGCCGCTCAGCCAGCTGCCGATGACCACGAGAGCCAGCGCGATATAGAACCACGGCGACGCCTTCATCGGCGCGTAGAACGTATACAGCACGGTCGCTTTGCCGAGCAGAATGACGACGACCCCGATCACCGTGCCTACGGACATGGTCCAGTAACCGGCCCACCCCAGCTTTTTCGAAGCCGGCAGCAGCTTGCCGCCCAGCGTGTGCGATACGCCGGAGTAGAGGAACCCGATGATGAAGTACGTCGTGAAAATAAGTGCCATGAGGACGCCGTGCGCGGTCAGCAGCTCGTAATAGCCGATGTTCGCGGGAAGCGTGATCGTACCGCCTCGGACCATCCCCTGCAACATCCCCGCGATGCCGCCGACGAGCAGCGCCGCGAACGCGAACAGAATATGCGCGATAACCAGCTTGCCGTCGCTTCGATCGAAATTTTTCATCCTATTCTCCCCTTACTTGACGACAATGGTGGTCTTCATGTATTCGTGGCCGGTGCCGCAATACTCGTTACAGATGATCAGATACTCGCCCGGTTCATCGAACGTGTGGCTGATATGGCTGATTTCGCCGGGCTCGATCATCATGTTGACGTTCGTTCCGACGATCGAGAAGCCGTGTACGACGTCCGAAGTCGTGACCATGAAATCCACGGTGGAGCCGGCCGGTACTTCGAGCTTCTGCGGCTCATAGCCGAATGCATAGGCGACGATGACCGCTTCATATTGTTTGTTGCCGGTTTGGGTGATGCCCGGCTTGTCGAACGGAGCCGTTTGGTTCACCTTCGTAGGATCGATCGTGTGGTGATCCATGCTGGGGGGCGCCATCCCCATGGTGAAGGCCATCGTGCCGAGCACGATCAGAAAGATCGCGAGCATCCCGATGCCGATGCTGAGCCAAATTTTCTCTAGACGGTGAAGATGCATGAAGTCCACTCCTTTTTAGTTACGGGCCATATAAAGCGCGAAAACGCCGATCCACGCGACCAGGATGAAAGCGCCCAGCAGCATGACGGAGACGAACGTCCCCTTGAGAGAAGGCTTATCTTTTTTCTTCATCTCGAAATGACCTCCCGTCTGTCGATGTCTTGCCTTCATTGTAGGGAGTGAGCCGGGTTTTCCTCTGTGACAAATATCACATCCGGCGTGAACGCTTTGTGACAGGTTGCGACAAATACAAAAAAACGCCTCCCTTACGGGAAGCGCTTGTTCATCTCGGTTATTCGACGATCAAGGTGCCGGTCATCTTGGCATGCCCTTGTCCGCACATGATGGAGCAGGCGAAGTTGAACGAGCCGGCCTTATCGGCAGTGAAGGTTACCGAACCGTTGCCTTTGATCTCTTTGTCGTAGCCTTCGATTTTGAGGCCATGATTGCCTTGGCTGTTGGCCAGCGTGATCGTGACCGTGTCGCCCTTTTTCACCTTGATTTCTTTCTGGTCGAACTCGAAGTTTTTCGCGTTGATCGTAATCTCTTTAGCGGCACCGGCGGCGGTGCTTGCCGCTGCGCTCGCGGCCGGTGCGGCTTTGTCCTCGGATTTGCTTCCGCAGGCGGAGAGAATCAGCGTTGCCGCCAGCACGAATCCGAGCGTGAATAACCATTTCTTCATGGGGTGTCCTCCTTCAATATCGGGCTGGGTTTATCATAAACCCGTGCCGGAGGCCCCCACTGTGAGAAAAATCACTTTTTGCCGGAAACCACAAAATGGACACAATTGGAAAGCGTGCAGTTGGCGTTAGTTCGAAACCGTGGTCAGTTTGACGACGGAACGGTTGATCGTATCCGTCATCTCCTGCCCATAGTACGAATAAAGTCCGATCCGCCAAAATGCCGCGCCTTTGAGCGCGTAACGTTTCGCAAGACCCAGCTTGTCGTCAATCGTCTGCGGCGTTTCGCTCCAGAGGTCGATGCCCAAAATGAGCTTCTCCTTCGGTACGCCGGCTTTGAGCAGTCCCGTAATCGCGGCTTCGACTTTCGCATTGGGCTGCGGCGTATGGTTGGGCGTTCCGGCCGGATGATAGGCGTATGCCATCACGACGAGATCGTCCGCAAGGCCCGCCAGCGTCGCGTAGTCGTAACCTTTGTACGCGCCGTTCGGAGGCGGTACGGCCAGCGACAGCTTCAGGCCTTCGGGCTTAAGCTTGCTTGCGAGCAGGCTCACGTAATCGTTGAACAGTTTCCGTTGTTCGGGAGCGTTGTCCCGTAGTCCGAGACCTTCGAAGTCCAGCTGTACGCCGCCGAACCCTTTCTCTTTCGCAAGCTTCAAAATGCCGTCGATCGAACGGTCACGAAGCGCAGGATCGCTCAACATTTTCGTCAACTCATCGCTGCCGTCCACCGCGAAAACCATCAGATAAGGCGCAATCCCTTCGGCGGAAGCGCCGCTCACGATGGATTCCGGCGATGCGTCAGTCGCTGCGGGCGGCCAGTAGAAGTCTTTGCCGCTTGTCGTCAGTTCGCCGTTGGCGTCCAACCGTGCCCAACCGAAAGCGACGGAGTTCATCTCATCGATATGGGCGCGCTCGGCGAACGAGCTGATAGCGTAAAATCCACGGAGGTACATTTCCCTTAGCGGAGAAACGATCGAAACGGTACGGGTCGTGCCGTCCCAGCCGACCTTGGCGCCGAATTGCGTGCTGAAAAAGTTCAGCGGAATGAGCGTCCGGTCGTTCATCGTGTAAGGCGCGGCGATAAGCTTAACCGATTTTCCGTTGACGGTGGCGGTGATTTTGCCCACATCGAGCACGACCGTCGTCGCCTGGCCGTTCACTTGGCCCGTTGCGGTAATTCTCCTCAGCTTCGCATTCCATTGAATGTCGATGCCCATCGCTTCCGCGATGGAACGGAACGGGACGAACGTAATGTTGCTTTTGATTTGGGCCTGAATGCCGTCGAAAGACATCGCCACGTCATCAAGCAGGACGGTAACCGGCTTTACGGAGGTGGCTGCAGTTGCGGCTTGTCCGCCTGACGCCGTCAAAGCGGTAGCTGAGATCAGCGCGGCGGCGAGCGTTTTTCCCCATTTGTTCATTCTATGAATCTCCCATGATATCGTTATGACGTTATTCATAGAATTATAGCATGATCCTCTCTCACTAGTGAAATAGAGGAAAATAACCAGTTAAGTGGAAATTTGTATAGATTCAGAATTCGAAGGAAGACGGTGAGGGGAAATGAATCTCGTTTATTACAGCCAAGAAGATCTGCGGTGGAAGAATCAGATGTATTCCAATATCCGAGATTCCAATCAAACGATCGGGCTAACCGGTTGCGGCCCGACTTCCTTCGCGATGGTGTACAGCTCTTTTACCGGAAAGAGCCTGCTTCCTCCCGAGGCGGCAAAATACTCCGTCGATCACGGTTTCCGGACAAGCGAGAACGGGACTTCCTGGGCGCTCTTCCCGAGCATCGCGAAGAGTTACGGACTGAGCTGCGCGGCGACCGGCAGCCTAAACGCGGTGAAAAAAGCTTTGTCTGATGGTGCGCTTGTGATCGCATCGATGAGCGCAGGCGGCCATTTCACGCGCGGCGGCCACTTCATTGTCCTGACGGGCGCACATGACGGATTGATCGACGTCATGGACCCGAACCCGGACAACGACAATTACAAGCACGACGGCATGATCGCAGAAGGCGTGAAAAACGACGGCAGAGTGAGTGGCAAGGAATCGGTGTTCCAGAGCGAGGCAAGGCAGTATTGGATTTTCACTTATCGTAACGAGGAGGACGAGCCCATGAATGACGCGGAAAGAAAAGCTTTCGAAGAACTGGGCAAAAGGGTCGCTCAGCTGGAGGCGGACAAGAAAACGCCGGCCCCCGATTGGTTCTTGAATGAGTTCGGCAGCGCCGATCTCGGAGGAATCATTGAGGACCCGCATGGCACGACGGATTTCTGGCGTGGACTGGCAGTCGTGATTCGTGCGGCTAGACAAGGAAAGCTCCGATAAAAAGACGAAGCCCCGCTGGCCGTGATGGCTGGCGGGGCTTTTTGCGTTTGTTTAGCCATCAGCTTCGGATTGCCGTTTCAAAAACTCGCGAACGGCCGGATCCGAACAGAGTCCGATGGCTCGGCTGTATGCGGAGCGCGCCTCTTCGATTCGTCGCAGTCGGCGAAGGAGATGGGCGATCAGCGCCCAATAGGGTTGATAGTCTTTGACTGATTCGTCCGGCAGCTCGCGAAGAGAGGCCAATCCCTGCTCGGCTCCTCTCGCTTCGGCTATTGCGGCAGCACGCCCGACCCAGGCGCCGATGGTCGGCGCGATGCGGACGAGACCTTCGTACAGAAGCGCAATTTCTTCCCACGCGGTATGACCGGTTAACGCACGATGGGCATGCACCGACTGGATGGCCGCTTCAAGCTGAAAACGCCCCATTTTACCGGCTTTGGACGCGGTATGGAGATACTGTTCGGCCTCTTCGATCAACGTCCCGGACCAGAGAGAAACATCCTGTTCGGAGAGCGGTACGTAATGGCCGGATGCGAGTCTCCTCGCTTCGCGCCGCGCTTCGCAGTGCAGCATAAGCGCCAGGAGTCCGAGAACTTCCGGCTCTTCCGGCATAAACCGCAGAAGCAATTTTCCCAAGTAGATCGCTTCTTCCGCCATTCCCTGTTTCCGCTGATCGAATCCGTCCGCATCGTTCCAACCGCTGCCGTAAGCGGCGTAGATCGCCTCGAGCACGGCACCGAGCCGTTCCGGCCATTCGTCGGGACCGGGAAGTTCGAATCGGATGCCGGATTCTCTCATCTTCGCTTTCGCCCGGGTCAGCCGCTGACCCATGGTAGAAGGCTTCACGATAAACGCCGCAGCGATGCGAGCCGCTTCGATCCCGAGAACCATTTGGAGCATAAGCGGCGTGCGAATCGAAGGATCGATTTCCGGATGGGCGCAGATGAACAGCATTTGGAGCCTCTCGTCCGGGAAATTCGTGACGGAAGAAGCCCATTTCTGGGCTTCATCTGCCATTTTTAAGAGCATCGGTGCGGCTTGGGATTGCACGCGATCCCGACGCGCTCCGTCAATTAAACGTCGGCGCGCGGCCGTATACAGCCAGGCTTCCGGCTTGTCCGGTACGCCTGACTGCAGCCATTTTTCCAACGCTGCGACGAAGGCATCCGCCAGTGCATCCTCGGCGGCCGCCACGTTCCGCCATCGAACGGCCAAGAAGGCAAGCAGCCGGCCGTAGGCTTCGCGCGCCGCCTTCTCTATCGCGGTTCGTGCGTCCGTCACTTAAGAGACGGCAGGTTCTGGCGCACTTCGACCGCCCGGACGGGACTGCGCGACGCCCACTCCAGCGCGGTTTCTTGATCCGGCACGTCGATGACGAAGATTCCACCCAGCTGTTCCTTCGCCTCGGAGAAGGGGCCGTCCTGCACGCGCACCTCCCCGCCTTGGCGCAGAAGCGTAGCGGCCGTTTCGGGCGGGAACAGCCCGGCGCCGCTGACCACAATCCCCGAGCTGCGAAGCGCATTCACATAGTGCGACCAGCCGGCCAAGTATTCCTGCTGTTTTTCCGGGTCGGAACGACTGGCGAAGTCTTCCTGGCTTTCATAGAACAGTAACGAAAAATGCATCTCGTATATCCCCTTTGCATGTTGTTGAGCGCTTCATTCGCGCTTCGATAACATGACGGATGGAAAAGCACGATTTCTACATTGGCGGAAAATATTTTTTCTTTGATGTGTGAAATCTCAAGTTTACATAATTATTACTATGTAAACACATTGATGAGTTGTGTCACACTCTATTAATTGTAACGGTAAAAAGTAACGTTGGAGCAGATCAGTTACTCTCTCCCGTCTCTGCAGCGGTAAAAGCAACGTTGGAGCAGTTCAGTTACTCTCTTCCGTCTCTGCAACGGTAGAAGGTAACGTTGGAACATCTGAGTTACTCTCTTCCTCCTCTGCAACGCTAGAAAGTAACGTTGGAGCAGTTGAGTTACTCTCTTCCTCCTCTGCAACGTTAGAAAGTAACGTTGGAGCAGTTGAGTTACTCTCTTTCGAACCTGCAACGGGAAAAAGTCCCGCTAGAGCGTCTGAGTTACTCTCTTTCGAACCTGCAACGGGAAAAAGTCCCGTTAGAGCGCATGAGTTACTCTCTTTCGAACGGGAAAAAGTCCCGCTAGAGCGCATGAGTTACCACGAACTCAAATTCTTAACGCCATTAAATATGTTCGTCGGTGAACACGATGACTGCGCCTCAACCGCCCGTCTCCAACGCATCCAGCCACTCCGAGCGCAGCAGTCCCATGACGATCACGTCCACGTAACGGCCGTTTTTGAACTGCTTCTCCCGCAGCCGGCCTTCCTCGCGGAAGCCGCATGACCGGTAACTCCGGCATGCGCGCTCGTTGAAGTCGTAGACCTCCAACTCCAGGCGGTTCAGATTCAGTTCGAGGAACGCGAAACGAACGAGCATCTGCAAAGCTTCCGTGCCGTACCCTTTGCCCAAGTTCTCCGGCGAACCGATAACGATGCCGATCGAGCCGACGCGGTTCTTCCAGTCGATCCGGTCCAAATTGACTTGACCGATGTACGCTTCGGTCTCCGGATCGGCGATGACGAATCCCCGGCTGTCCGAAGTCCCCTCGAGCATCTCCTCCAGAAATTGTTCCGAAGCCTGTAATGGATGAGGATAAAGGAAAATATCGGATAGATGGCACACGATATCCGCGTCGTTCACCCATCGCCTCATCGGCTCCAGGTCGTCTATCCGGTACTCCCTCAGCATGATTTTCGAACCGTACAGCCTCGGCAAATTAACCCCTCTCCCCGGGTTCGTCTTCCTTCAAAATCCCCTTCTCCACCGCCCGGTCCAGCAGCTCCATCGCGAATTCCCACATCGGCGGGGAAATGTGCTCGACAGGCGCGATCCGACGGATTACCTGCGACCGCTTGATGCCGTGCCGAACCCAGCTCTGGCCTCCGGTGTAGTAGTTATGCACGAGCGGAAGCAGCCGGTCGATCGCGTTGGCGTAGCGGGCTTCGACCGTTTCGCCTTCTTCGAACTCCCGCCAAGCCTGCACCCATTCGTCGCGCTGATCCTCAGGCAACAGCCCATAGATCCTGCGGGCCGCCGCTTGCTCCCGTTCTTCCTTATCTTCGTAGCCCACAGCGTCGTATGCGAACGTGTCGCCTGCATCGATCTCCACGATATCGTGCAAAAGCAGCATGCGGACGACGCGGTTCAGATCCGGCTTCGGCTCGGCATACTCATGCATGAGCATCGCGAACACCGCGATATTCCAGCTGTGCTCGGCCGTGTTTTCCCGGCGGCTTCCGTCCATGATGAAGGTTTGCCTCAGCACGCCTTTCAGCTTATCAACCTCCGCGATGAACGCGATTTGCCCCGACATTCTCTCATTGATCCAAGTTTCCATGCAGTCACCCTGCTCCTTTCTAGCGCTCCAAACGTTCCAGCCAATCCTCCGGCAATGTCACCGATTCCTGCGGAATCCGCCCCAAATCGAACAAAGGCAGCAGCTCCTTTGCCGACACCGCTTCCGGTCGATCAAGCAAACCGTACAGCCAACCCAGCAGCCCGACGACCGCTTCCGGCTTCAAACCTGATTCCCTTAGCGAGGAAACCGCGATGTCGCCGTGCCGCTTCGCCAATCGGTTGCCGTCCGGCCCCCTCATCAACGGTGCGTGCGCGTATCGCGGCGGCTCCACGCCGAGCGCTTCGGCCAGCATCAGCTGGCGCGGCGTAGAGTCGAGCAGGTCCCAGCCGCGCAGCACTTCCGTGATGCCCATCGCTGCATCGTCTACCACGACCGCGAGCTGGTAGCCCACGATGCCGTCCGCCCGTTTGACGACGAAATCTCCACCCGCTCCCGCCGCGAAAGCCATCGGACCCGCGATGCCGTCAACAAACTCAACGCCATGCTCCGGCATGGCGAATCGCCAGCTCGGCGGTTTCACCGCTTCCCGCGCCTCTCGCTCCTGCTCGGTCAACCTGCGGCATGTGCCCGGATACGCCGGCCCCTCGGAATGCAAGCCATGCGGTGCGTTCCCCAGCGACATCAGATCCGCCCGGCTGCAATAACAGCGATATAAGTGCCCTTCCCTCGCCAGCTTGTCCAACGCGGCATCGTAAAGCTCGCCGCGCCGGCTCTGTTCGTACGGAACATAAGGCCCTCCGACGTCCGGCCCTTCATCCCAATCCAGGCCGAGCCAGCGCATGTCGGCCAACGCCCGCTCCGCGAATTCAGGCTTGCACCTCGGTAAATCCAGATCCTCCATGCGCATGACGATCTGCCCGCCGCGGGAACGGATTTGCAGCCAGGCCAGCAGCGCGGTTCCCGCATTTCCCAGATGGAGCAAGCCGGAGGGCGTGGGCGCGAATCTTCCCCGCATGCGACATTCCTCCCTATTTTGGCCCAACGGCTTCCATTTCCGTCTATTGTATCACGCGATTCATATTCCGTTCACATTGCTGATGCATTCTGACGTAGGATGACACCGAACGGGAGGTAGATTAACCGTTCACATATCCGCATAATGGAAATACGGACGTATTTTGCGATCCGGAAACCGAAAGGGTGCTTTACTATGAAACCGAACGAACCGAATCCGAACTCAAATAAGAAACCGACCGGCGATTGGAAGGCGTTTTTCGCGCTGCTTCGCCAAGCCAAGCCCTCATACGGCATGTTCGCCGCCGCTTTCGCGCTTAGTCTGATCAATACGGTCGTCAGCCTGTTCGTGCCGTTGTTCACGCGGAACCTCGTCGACGGCTTCTCGCTGCAATCGATCCGTTTCGCCCAGATCGCCGCCATCGGCGGCGCCTTCTTGGTGCAGACGGCCGCGGGCGCGTTTTCGATCTTCCTGTTCAACCGGTTCGGGCAGCAAATGCTGAAAGCCTTGCGAAGCCTCCTGTGGCGCAAACTGCTGCATCTACCCGTATCGCATTACGACAAAGAAGAAACGGGCGCGCTCATCAGCCGCGTCACGAATGATACGGGCGTCATCAAGCAGGTCATGTCCGAGCTGCTGTCCGGCTTTATCACGGGCGTCATTTCGATCATCGGCTCCGTCGTCATCCTGCTCACGCTCGATTGGCAAATGACGCTCGTGCTCCTCATCGCCGTGCCGCTCACGCTGGGCATCCTGTTCCCGCTCGGCCGGCAAATGTACCGGATTTCCCGCAGCATGCAGGATGAGACGGCGGGCTTCACGTCCATCCTCCAGCAGGTGCTCTCCGAGATCCGGCTGGTCAAATCCTCCGGCGCCGAAGCTCCGGAATACGCAAGAGGCATGACCGGCATTCAAGCGTTGTACCGGCTTGGCCTGAAAGAAGCCCGCGTCCAAGCGTTGATCGCCCCGCTGATGGGACTGGTCATCATGACGCTGATGGTCGTCGTCATCGGATTCGGCGGACTAAGGGTTTCTTCAGGCGCCCTGTCCGCGGGCGAGCTCGTGGCTTTCCTGCTGTACCTGATCCAAATCATCATGCCGCTCGGTCAGATCACGGGATTTTTCACCCAGCTGCAGAAGGCCATGGGCGCCGCCCAGAACATGATCGCAACGCTGGGCAAGCCCGAAGAAATCCGCACGGGCGGCAAGCCGCTCCCGCAGACCGAGCTTTCCCTCCGCCTCGACCGCGTCTCGTTCGCTTACAACGGCGGGAACGGTCCCGTGCTGGACGAGGTCAGCTTCCCGATTCCGACCGGCAAAGTTACCGCGCTCGTCGGCCCCAGCGGCAGCGGCAAAACCACCCTGTTCTCGCTGATCGAGCGCTTTTACGAACCTACAGGCGGCCGCGTGCTTTATGGTGACGAACCGATCACAACCTACGATCTCCCCCAATGGAGGGCACGGATCGGCTACGTCTCGCAGGAGAGTCCGCTCATGTCCGGCACGATCCGCGATAACATCGCGTACGGGTTAGACCGCGAAGTCAGCGACGACGAGCTTCGCCAAGCGGCCGCGATGGCTTATGCCGACGCCTTCATCGACGAGCTGCCTCATCAATACGATACGGAGGTCGGCGAACGAGGCATCAAGCTGTCCGGCGGCCAGCGGCAAAGAATCGCCATCGCGCGTGCCTTGCTCCGCGATCCGCAGCTGCTTATGCTCGATGAAGCGACATCCAGCCTGGACAGCAAATCCGAATCGGTCGTTCAACAAGCGCTCGCGAATCTGATGCAAGGACGCACGACGCTCGTGATCGCCCACCGCCTCTCCACGGTCGTCGACGCGGATCAGATCGTTTTTCTCGACAAAGGCTCGGTGACGGGCATCGGGACGCACGAGGAATTGGCCGCCAGCCATCCGCTGTACCGGGAATTCGCGGAGCAGCAGCTCCGTTATGCCGAACAACCGGCGTACGCAGACCATGACCGTGAGGAGGCTTTGAACGTATGACACGAATTATGGTGGTAGACGACGATTCCCATATCCGCGAACTGGTCTCCTTATTCCTTGCCCGGGAAGGGTTCGACATCATGCAGGCGGAAAACGGCCAAGAAGCGCTGGAGCTGATGGAGAAAATCCCGGCCGACTTGGTCGTACTGGACATCATGATGCCCAAAATGGACGGCTGGGAGCTATGCACGGAGCTGCGCGAACGGTACGACATTCCCCTGCTCATGCTGACGGCCAAAGGCGAAACGTCGCAGAAAGTCAAAGGCTTCCGTCTCGGCACGGACGATTACATGGTGAAGCCGTTCGAACCGGATGAACTGGTCGCCCGCGTCAAGGCGCTGCTTAAACGGTATAAAATCTCCATCTCCCAGAAGGTCGCGATCGGCGGCATCCAATTGGATCGGCAAGCATACGCCGTCATTGCCGGTGAAGAACGGCTCACCCTGCCGATGAAGGAATTCGAGCTGCTGTTCAAACTCGCGAGTTATCCCGGCATCACGTTCGCGCGGGAACAATTGATCGAGCAAATTTGGGGGTACGATTACGAAGGCGACGAGCGCACGGTGGACGTGCATATCAAGCGACTGCGGGAACGGTTTCCCGACGAGCGGTACGGCTTCCGGATCACGACGATCCGAGGGCTCGGCTACAGGTTGGAGGCGGCGGAATGAGGGACGAACGCAGCGGTATTTTCGGCAGGATTCGCAGCCGCCATATGGAGAGACACGACCGACTGCTTGCCTCCCAGGAGGAATATTACCGGCAAATGCGGCAAAACGGCGGCAGGCAGCCGGCCAAACGTCCCCGGACTCCATGGAGATGGGTGCTGTTCGGATCGGCGATTTTTCATGTCACCTTGATCGTCCTCTATCTGATCGCCAACTGGATCATGTCGCTCATTTACCGGACCTGGTTTCCCGATATCGGTCACACCATCGGCCGGCAATTATTGACCGCTTTTCTCATGGTGAATTTGTTAGGGCTCGTCATTTTAATGATCCGGTTCATATTCGATCCCGGCCGTCAGCAGATCACCTTATTCATGAATTGGATCGAGGCGATGCGCAAAATCGCCAAAGGGGAATTCGACGTCACGTTGGAATCGGATCCCCGCAAACTGGGCCAGCTCGGCATTCTGGTCCGCAACTTCAACCAAATGGCAGACAACCTTAGCCAAATGGAGAAAATGCGGCAGGAGTTCATCTCCAACGTTTCGCACGAATTCCAGTCCCCGCTGACGTCGATCGGCGGCTTCGCGAGGGCGCTGCGCAGCGAGGATTTGCCGGCCGAGACTCGCCTTCATTATCTTCGGATCATCGAATCCGAGAGCGCGAGGCTGTCCAAGCTCAGCGATAACCTGCTGAAGCTCACGTCTCTGGAATCGAACAAGCATCCTTTCGAATCGAAGCCCTACCGACTCGACCGCCAGCTGCGTCGTTCCATCCTCGCCTGTGAGCCGCAATGGCGTGCGAAACGGCTGGAGCTGGACGTCGAGCTGCAGGAAACGACGATTTCCGCCGACGAGGATCTGCTGAGCCAAGTCTGGCAAAACCTTCTGCATAACGCGGTGAAATTCACGCCCGAAGGCGGCACGATCCGCGTGGCTTTGGAAGAACGCGACGGTCGGGTCCTTGCGGAAATCACGGATACCGGCATCGGCGTCTCCGACGAGGATCTCCCCCACCTTTTCGAAAGGTTCTTCAAAGCGGACAAAGCCCGCAGCAGCGCCTCCGGGGGAAGCGGGCTCGGGCTTTCGATCGTGAAGAAAATCGTGGACATGCACGGCGGCGAAGTGTCGGCTTGCAGCCGCGCCGGCGAAGGAACCTCGTTCCGCGTCGAGCTGCCGAAAGAGGCGATTCCCCCGGCAGGGTCATTGCAAGGTCAAGGTACTTCCGCTCAATAAAGATCTTAAAAACAGGGCCTGCAGTTCTCTGGACGAGCGGGTCCTCGTTTTTTCCATCAAGCTCGCCAAATGGTGTTTGACCGTTTTCACCGAAATGTGAAGCGTGCTGCTCAAGTCCTCGTTGCGCAACCCCCAAGTCAGAAGCGTGCTAAGCACTTCCTTCTCCCTCCGCGTAAGCGAGTATCGATCCCCGAACGCCTCGAACAACGGCTCGAAGTCGTGATCTCCCCGTCCCGTCGGCTCCCATAGGGCCGTTTTCATCAAGATCGACATGCGATCCCTCCTCATCTCTCTACTCTCTGTCCGAGCTCTATCTCCATCGAATATGATAGACTTGAAATATGAAAAGACTTCTTGGCTGAATATTTGCAAATTATGAGTTTTCGACATCATCTGCACCGGGAGGGAGCTCATGTTTCTGTCGCGGCTCAAAAAGCTGTTTCGCTCGTGGAAACCGGTACCGACGCCGGGCTGGAACCTCCAATTCACCGAGGAAATGAATTCGCGCCTGCTCGCGATTACCGAAACCGCCCATGACATGATCGCCACCTTCGATCTGAGAGGCAAAATCCTGTACTTGAACCGGGCGGGCTATGAGTTTCTCGGCATCCGGACGCTCGGAGAGAAAAACGGCTATTTGGAGCGTTACATGTCCGTGCCCACCACCCTTCGCCTCGTCGCCGGTCTGCGCATCGCCCAGGAGCAGGGCTATTGGCAGGATGAATCGGAGTGGATCAAGGAAGACGGAACGGTGCTCACGACGTCGCAGACGGTTGTCGCCCATCAACCGGAAGGCGCGGAGGAGCCCTATTTCTCCACGATCGTCCGGGACATCACGGAACGCAAGGAAATCGAGCGCCAACTGTGGCTCGCCAAACAGGCCGCCGACGAAGCGAACGAAGCCAAAAGCGCGTTTCTCGCGCGGATGAGCCATGAAATACGCACGCCCCTGAACGGGATTATCGGCCTGACTCACCTGCTCCAACGCACCGAACTTTCGGATATTCAGAGAGACTATTTGCGGCAAATCACGGTCTCCTCCAACGGGCTTCTCCATATCCTGAACGACTTGCTCGACTACTCCAAACTCGAAGCGGACAAGCTGTCGATCGAAACGGTGCCATTCCGGCTGGAGGAAGTATTGGAGCGGTTAAGCAGAACGTTCGCCGTGCTGCTGGGCGCGAAACCCGTCGACCTGATGCTTCGTATCGCGCCCGGCGTGCCGGATGTCCTGTACGGAGATCCTTCGCGTCTGGAACAAATCCTGCTCAACCTGGTTAACAACGCGATCAAATTCACGGACGAAGGCTTCATATCGCTTGAAATTTCGCTTGTCCATGCTTACGAGTCCGCTGCCGCTCTCCGATTCGCCGTGGCGGACTCCGGGGTCGGCATGACGCCACAGGAACAAGCCCGGCTGTTCAAACCTTTCTCCCAGGCGTCGGAAGGCGCGAACCGTTCCGGCGGTACCGGACTGGGGTTGGTCATCAGCAGCAGCCTCATCCAACGAATGGGCGGTACGCGCATTCAAGTGGACAGCGGGTTTGGCGAGGGCAGCACCTTCTCCTTCCAAATCCCTTTCGGCACGCAAGGGAACCGCTCATTCCTGGAAGACCCTCTGCCCTATGGCTTGAAAGTGTTGGTGCTCGAGGACGGTACCCGGATGAGGGACTATTGGCTGCAGACACTCGTCGAGATGGGATGTAAGGTGGAAGCCGCAGAGGACTGGGCTGCGGCCGAGCATAAGCTGAACACGGAAACTTGGGACGCATGGATCGTCGACATGGAAAACGGGGACATGCACGGCGAGGAAACTTGGGAAACGTGGAAACGGTCTGCCGACGCGAAGGGAACGGCGGTTTATTGCAGCACGACGCTGCGGGGAAGGGACATGCTCATGGCCATGGAAGAAGATCTGCGGCCTGCCGGCGTCCTCATCAAACCGACGGTTCCGATGCAAATCCGGCATGCTCTGCTTGCCCTGTGCGAACGAACCGAAGCAGCGGACTCCTCGGCTTCCCGCGAGCCGGAACGAACCTCCCTTCGGCTGAACGGGACCGTGCTGGTCGTGGAGGACAACGAAATCAGCAGAACCGTCACCGCGCGTCTGGTCGAAGAGTTCGGCCTCGTCGCCTGCGAAGCATCGAGTGGTACGCAAGCCCGGCATGTATTGGAGTCCCGCCCGGTTCAGCTCGTGCTGATGGACCTCCAGATGCCCGGCATGGACGGCTTGGAGACAACGCGAGCCATCCATGGAGAAGAGCGTTTCTCCAGCCTGCCCGTGATCGCTCTGACGGGAGAAGATATCGAGCATTGGAGGCAGCGTTGTCTGGACGCCGGCATGATCGACCTGCTTCGGAAACCGGTGTCGCCGGAGAACCTGAAAGCCGTGCTCTCCCGCTGGCTTCCGACGGCCTTGAGCGTTCCTTCCCCGTCGGACAGTCTCGCGGGATGGCCCGACACCGACGCGCTGGACATTCCGCTTGCGCTTCATCGGCTGGGCGGGAAAACCGCCCTTTATCTCCAACTGCTCGATCGGTTCCGCCAAGAGTACGCGGATCTGCCGAAGCAGCTTCGAGACTTCGCCGATTCCGACGATTCTTCCGTGCCTCAGCGCCTTCTCCACTCGTTCCGCGGCGCGGCCGCGCATTTGGGCGCCATTCCGGTCGCCCGGGAAGCCTTGCTGCTCGAAGAGGCGTTCCGCAAGAGCCAGCCGACGGAAGAAGCATTAGGCACGTTAGATGCGCGTTTAAACGCTTTGATCGACACGATCGATTCCATTCTTAGACAAAAAAGAGGTTAGACGTACGCCAAACGACAAGATATAATGAATTTGCCGGAAATTTGTTAGTAAAGTATGAGTTTCCTAAACAACTATCGAAGTTGGTGATGATCTTGACGAGAATCCTCGTAATCGAAGATGACCCCATCATCGGCGAGATGCTCACCCTGTATTTAAACGAAGAACAATTTACGGTTCAGCGCGTAGAAACCGCCCGGGACGGATTTCAGGCGCTGTTTTCTTTTGCGCCCGACGTGATTTTGCTCGATCTCATCCTGCCGGACGCACAAGGACCTGAGCTGTGCGCGGAATTCCGCCGCCAGACGGACCTTCCGCTGATCGTCATCTCGATGAAAACCGCCGTGGCGGACCGGATCCAAGCGATCAGCGCGGGCGCCGACGATTACTTGGTCAAGCCTTTCAGCATGCAGGAGCTCAAAGTGCGCATCGGTGCCGTGCTTCGGCGTTCGCAAGCCGCCTCCGCTCCCCGCCGTCTTCAGGAGGCCGAGACGTCCGCCGGGCAAGCCGAATCCACCGGCATCACGTTAGATCTTGAACGGAGAACGCTGCTGAGGGATGGCAAATCCGTCGAAACGACGTTTTCGGAATACGAAATCATGAAACTGTTCGTCGAACATCCCGGCAAAGTTTATACCCGTGAAGAGCTCATCAACGCGGTGCGCGGCATCGACTCTTTCGTGAACGACCGGGCCATCGACGTCCATGTGACGAACTTAAGGCGCAAGCTGGAGGACAATCCCAAGCAGCCGCAATATATCAAAACCGTCTGGGGCGTCGGGTACAAATTCGTCCGCTGAATTTTCCAAATCCTACATA
Source organism: Cohnella candidum (assembly GCF_003713065.1). Lineage (NCBI taxonomy): Bacteria > Bacillati > Bacillota > Bacilli > Caryophanales > Paenibacillaceae > Cohnella > Cohnella candida. The sequence goes on from NZ_CP033433.1 coordinate 1,720,435, forward strand.
ACGTTTAACATCTCTCCGCAAACTTTCTAAATTTTTGTGATGTAAACTGTCACATGACTGTCCGACGTGGAGGGATTGCCGAAACATCATGATCCACATGACGAGTTTATTGCAAAATATCGCCACGGTGATCGTTATCATCATGCTGGCGAATCGACTCTATCCTTATCTGCTTCATTGGAATAAACCCGGCCAATGTCTCGTGATCGGGGCTCTATTCGGCGCGGCCGGGCTCGTATCGATGAATATGCCGATTCACGTCGATTCCGGCATAACCGTCGACTTGAAAGCCGTGCTCGCCGGGATGTCCGGCTTGCTCGGAGGTCCGCTCTCTGCCGCGGTTTCTTTCGTCGTGATCGGCGGCTACCGTTATCATCTGGGCGGCATGGGAATGGCACCGGGCATTCTCTGCATCGGCGCCGCAGCTCTCGCCGGTTCGGCGTTGAACCTCGTATTCCGCCGGAAACGCCTGCGCCTGCGCCGGATTTGGTGGCTGCCGGTTTGTTTCGGCTTGTTCATTGCGCTCATCCAGCTCGCGGCAACGATGTGGTTCCCTCCCGATATCCGGAACGGATTGCTGCGGGATTTCACGCTGCCTTTGCTCACGCTATACCCTTTGTCCTCCGTCATCTTCCATTATTTCGTCACGGTGGAATGGGTCAGTTATCACGATACCCAATACGACCGAGTGACCCTGCTGCCCCGTTACGAGCGCCTGCAGGGCAAGTGGCAGCGGATGATCGACCGGAAGCAGCCTTTTTCCCTCGTGATCTTGAACGTGGAAAAACTTCGGGCCGTCAATGATATCCACGGTGTCGAAGGCGGCAACGCACTGCTGCGGGAATGCGCGGGAAGATTGGGCGCCGGCCTGCCGAAGGACGGTTTGATCAGCCGGTTTAACGGCCAGGACTTCGCCGTCTCTCTTCCCGGTTACGACATGCTCCAGTCTCTGATCTGGATCGTCGACATGAAAAAGAAGTTGTCCGTTCCCTATCTCATTGAGGGAAGTCCCTATCACGTCACTTTCAGCACGGGATTGGCCGTATACGAAGGAGACGCGGAGACGCTGCAGAATCTGTTCATGCAGGCGGAAACGGCGCTTCGGCACGCGAGAGAAAGCGGCTCGAACCAGACGGTGCCTTACGAAAGCCGTTTGACGGAGCAAATCCGTTACCGCACCAGCCTGGAGAAGGATTTGCAATTCGCGCTGGACCGAAATCAATTCCATCTGAGCTACCAGCCTCAATTCGAGTTGGAAACGGGGAAACTTCGCGGTTTCGAGGCGCTGATTCGTTGGAACCATCCGGAATGGGGCGCCATCTCGCCGGCCGAGTTCATTCCGCTCGCGGAACAAACCCGTCTGATCATCCCGATCGGACAGTGGGTGCTCGAGACCGCTTGCGAAATGGCCATGAAACTGAAGCTGAACGAAGCGGGCGCCACGATGGCCGTCAATGTTTCCGCCGTTCAATTGCTGGAGCCCGATTTTCCGGATCGGGTAGCGGTCGTGCTTCGGGAAAGCGGATTGCAAGGCCGTTTGTTGGAGCTGGAGCTCACCGAAACGACGATGGTGCAATCGTTCGAGAAAGCCGCCGATCAGCTCATGCGTTTGAAGGAGTGCGGGGTTCGCCTTGCGCTCGACGACTTCGGAGTCGGTTACTCCTCTCTCAGTTATCTGAGGAGGCTTCCCTTCGATCTGATCAAGATCGACCGCAGCTTTATCGAGGACATCGGCCGGAGCCAGGACGACCGGATGACCAAATCCATCATAGACTGGGTCCGGGAGCTGCGGTACGGCATCGTCGCCGAAGGCTTGGAGTCTTACGATCAACTCTATTGGCTGAAGCAGTGGAAGTGCGACATTGCTCAGGGATTCCTGTTCAGCCGGCCGATGCCGGAGGAGGAACTGCTTCGTTACCTGAGGCAGCTGATGCCCTTCCCCTTCGCGGTTCCGTCACCTGAAGTCGACGGACTACCCTCCTAATGGAAAAGAAGCCTCTCCGGAATTCGTTCCGGAGAGGCTTCTTCAGTTGCGTTACGGATCAAAGTGCCGTCCCTAGAGCGCTTTCGATCTGTTTGCGATGATGCTCGTCATGCTCGGCGAAATCCAGCAGGTAGGCGGTCACCGAGAAAGGCCGTCCGTCGGCATCTTGGTGTTCGCGGTCGTATTCGCTTTCCGGAATGCCGCGGATGGCGTTCAACAATCGCTCCCGCGTCGCAGCCGCCTGCTCGGTCACGTGTTTCCAATCAAGCTTGCGGCACTCGTTTTTGGCGTTTTCATTGAAGGCATTGAAATCCAAATGGTGATAGGTCAGGGGCTGACCTTGGCTTAGCGGCAGGACGGCGTGCCGCTCGAAAAATTCGTCCCATTTCCACATGTGCGCAATAACGTCCCTCACCGACCATTTGCCTTCTCCCAGCCGCTTGAGCTGTTGCTCCTCGGTCAGATTCGCCAAGGAACGGACGAACGGAACGTAGTCTTCGAACAATTGCCGATTGCGGATCGCATCATGATTCGTCAAGCGCTGTTCCTCCCCCATTCGGTTGACGTTTTACCAGCCCATCCGCTCTCTCAGAGCGGTGATATGCGCCACGTGGTGGCGGCCATGCCAAGCGTAAATGCCCAGCGTCCGGTCCAGCCGGGATACGCTGTTATTGGCCGGGTGGAAGAACGTTTTCGCGAAATCGGCCTCATTCATCGACCGGAGCAGCATCGCCCAGCGGACGTGCAGCCCGCGGAGCTGCGCCACCGCGAGATCGACCGGCGCGTCGCGCGTATCGGCAAGCTGTGCCCAGGCGTTTTCGTCGTAAGGTTTGATCGTCGGTTCCGGCTCCGTAAGCGCAAGCTTAAACCGGATCATGCTGTTCATGTGGCTGTCCACGATGTGGTGCGCCACTTGGCGAACGGTCCAGCCGCCATCCCGATAAGGAGTGTCGAGCTGCTCGTCGCTCAGCCCTTGCAAGGCGGCCGCCAGCTGTTCCGGCGCTTGCTCGATGTCCCGGATCCAGGCCTCGCGCTGTTCAGGGGTGATGTCGCCTGCTTGGGCGAATTTGCCGATCGGATATCTCGAATCTTCGGTCATGTTCGTCTCTCCTCTTATACGGATGCCGTTCTCAAATCGTAGTGATAAAATTCGGTGTCCTTTACGAAACCGAAAGACTCATAAAGCTTCTGCGCGGTTACGTTGTCAACGGCAGTGGACAGGCTCAATCCTTTGGCTCCCGTCTCTTCAGCCAGCTTTTTCGCGGCTTTCAACAGCAGCCGTCCCGCCCCTTGGCCCCTGGCTTCCTCGCTCACGAACAAGTCGTTCAGAATCCAACTATGGCGGATCGATATCGAAGAAAAAGTCGGATAAAGCTGCATGAAACCGACGGCTTGGCCCGTCTCCTCATCGACCGCTAAATAGATAGCCGATTCTTGCCGCTGCAGCCGTTCGGACAGAAAACCGCGCGCAGCGGCTTGGTCGGACGGCTGTCCGTAAAATTGGCGGTATCGATCGAACAACGGCACCGCTTGATCCAATTCATTCAAAGTGACGCGCAGTACGGTTAAAGATATCACAATGAGTCCATCCTTCCTTCCCGGTCCAGCCAGGCTGCGGCGAAATCGACGGCGTCGCGTTGGCGGAACAGCCGGCATTCGGCCACGCCGACGGCGCCCGTAACGACGGGGCGATCCGCTTCGAACGCGCGGCCGATTTCCTCGAAAAGCTCCGTTTGAAACTGAATTTCTTGAAACGCCTTCCATACCCGCTGGCCGTTCTCGAGGATCGGTGCGTATTCGGTTCGCTGCGTTCGTCTGACCGCCCGATTTTCCGCCAGGTGCAGCGACGTGTTGGAGTCGTGCCCGACGCCGATTAACAGGACCGAGCCGTCAAGCTCATAGATACGGGCCAGCGGCGACCTTTCTCCAAGCCCGAAATCGAGTCCGTGCGCGTCGGTAACCTGATGTGCGAGTTTTCCCCAGGCGGCGAACGAAAGCGCGGGATGGCTGCTGCGGATGACGCCCGGGAAAGTGCGGAACGCTTCCACGATCCGGCCCATTCCCCTCGTCGGCGCGACGGCCGGATCGAACGCCGGCATCGTGGCGCGAATCGTGTCCCACCAGGCTTCAGGCACCGGCGGATTCTGCCACTTCGCCGGATCGGAGTATTCGCCCGAATGCGTGGGCATTACCAGGGTGCCGTCCTCGGTCACCGCTTCCATCAGCGCCTGCACGACCGCGACCGGCCCTCCGTTCACCCAACCAATGGCGCTGAGCGAAGAATGGACGAGCAGCGTCATGCCGGGTCGGATGCCCAGACGGCGGAAATCTTCTACCAGCGAATCGACCGTCACCACGAACGGCGTCCGTTCGATCGCTTTCCATTCGTTATTCATGCTTCCGCGGATCCCCCATCCTGCCGAAGCACATCCTCCAGCGTCCGCAAAAACGTATCCATCTCGGCATCGGTACCGATGCTGATGCGGATGAAGTTGTCGATTCGGGGCTGATTGAAATAACGGACGAGCACTCCTCTTTGTTTCAACCCTTGGAAGATTCCGGCGGCCGGATGGTCCGGATGCTCCGCGAACAGGAAGTTCGCGGACGAATCGATGACCCGGAAACCGAGCTGCTTCAAGCCGGCGTCCGTCCGCTCCCTCGTCGCGATCACTTTGCGCGTCGTTTCCTCGAAATAGGCTCTGTCGTCGAAAGCCGCGGCCGCGCCGGCAAGCGCGAGGCGGTCGATCGTGTAAGAGTTGAACGAGTTTTTGACCCGGTTCAAGCCCTCGATCAGGTCCGGGTGGCCTATCGCGACGCCGACCCGAAGTCCGGCGAGCGACCGCGACTTCGACAGCGTGTGGACGACCAGCAGGTTCGGGAACTCCGCCACGAGCTCCACCCCCGATTTTCCGCCGAAATCGATATAAGCCTCGTCCAGAATCATCACGGAATCCGAGTTCCAATCGAGGACGCCCCGGAAGCGCTCCGTCTCGATGTAACGGGCGGTCGGCGCGTTCGGGTTCGGCAGGACGATGCCGCCGTTCGGTTCGTCGAACGCGTCCAGCGGCACCCGGAACTCTTCGTCCAAAGGGACGGTTTTGTAAGGAATGCCGTACAGCGCCGCGTACACCTTGTAGAAGCTGTATGTAATGTCGGGGAACAAAATCGGCCGGTTCGACGGCGAGAAGAAAGCGGCGAACGCGAAAGCCAAAATCTCGTCGGACCCGTTGCCGATGAACACCTGGTTCGGCTGTACGCCATAATAGGCGGCAGCTTTCTCCGCAAGCGCGCTGCAAGTGGGATCCGGATATAAACGTAAATCGCCGTTAGCGGCATCCTTGATCGCATTAAGCACAAGCGGGGATGGCGGATAAGGGTTTTCGTTCGTGTTCAGTTTGACGTAAGTTTGGTCCTTCGGCTGTTCTCCCGGCACATAAGGAATCAGCGAAGCGGCCAAGGGGCTCCAAAATTTGCTCAAGACGTAAACTTCCTCTCTGCGTGATCTATTCCAGCCACTCGGCCAGCAGCGAAGCTTCTCGCTCCGGGGACATGCCCGCTTTGCGCTCCGCCGTATCCGGCCGCGATTCGTCCCAAGCGGCGGTGTCGCGGATCGTTTCCTCCAGCGGACGGAAAGTCAGGCCGTCGCCGATCGCTTTGCGGTTATCCGCGGCCATCAAGCCGGCGACTTCGGCCGTATCGCCGACGCCCGGGAGCCAGAGGGGCATTTCGATCCACGGTCCCACTCCCCGTTCCAGTAAAAACGGAGTGTCCGCCCATACGAGACCGGCTTGCGGGTTCAGCGCCGTTCTGCAGGCTTCAAGCAGCTCTTCCATCGAGAGGATGCCTTCCGGACCGGCCGCATTGTAGATCCCGGCCTGGCGTGCCTCGGCCAACCGGACGATCCAATCCGCCAAATCGCGGACGTCGAGGATTTGAATCCGCGCATCCCGAGGTCCGGGCGCAAGCACCTGTCCTCCCCTCTTGATCCGGGACGGCCAGTACGTGAAGCGGTCCGTCGTGTCCCGAGGACCGACGATCAAGCCGGGACGAACGATCAGCGCCCGATCCGGGAACGCGGTCAGAATTTCCTTCTCGCTTAAGGCTTTCAAAGCGCCATAATGCTTAGCGACTTCTTCCGAGCCAGGCTCCGTCAGCTCGAGCAGCGGGCTCTCTTCGTTAACGCCGGAACGGTCAAGGCCGGCGTAGGCGGAAATGCTCGAGACGAACGTATAATGGCCGGCGTTCCCGGCAAGCAGCTCTGCCGATTGCCGAACGATTCGCGGCACGTAACCGGACGTGTCGATGACGGCGTCCCATTGCCGTCCTTGCAGCGCGGACAGGCGTCCGTCCCGGTCACCGACCAGCCGCTCCACGCATTCCGGCAATTCGGCCGTGTCCGTCTGGCCCCGCGAGAATATCGTCACTTCGTGTCCGGCCCGGACGGCCGACATCACGAGATGATAGCCGAGAAACCGCGTGCCTCCGAGGATCAGGATTTTCAAACGGCGTCACCTCTCCCTTGGTTGGTCGTTTCCATGATTATACTCCTCCCGGGTCCCAGCGGAAAAGACCGCAGGACAATTCCCTTTTTCGAGGTCCCGTTCTATAATGGAGAATGTTGCGTTTCAATGACGAAACCGGCCATTATCCTCTCTACAAAAGGTGCAAAAACATGAGCATATTAACCGTTAAAAACTTAAGCCACGGATTCGGAGACCGGGCGATCTTCCATGACGTCTCCTTCCGCCTGCTCAAAGGCGAGCACGTCGGCCTGATCGGCGCCAACGGCGAAGGCAAATCGACGTTTATGAGCATCATCACGGGCACGTTGGAACCGGACGCGGGTTCGATCGAATGGGCCCGGAAAGTCCGTGTCGGCTATCTCGACCAGCACTCCGTGCTGGCCAAAGGAATGACGATCCGCGACGTACTGAAGAGCGCCTTCCGTTATCTGACCGACCTTGAGGAAGAAATGAACAAAATGTACGAACGCATGGGCGACGTGACGCCGGAAGAGCTGGAGCAGCTGCTGGAGGAAGTCGGATCGATCCAGGATACGCTGAACAGCAACGATTTCTATCTGATCGACGCCAAGGTCGAGGAAATCGCGCGCGGACTCGGCCTGGGCGACATCGGACTCGAGCGGGACGTCAACGATCTGAGCGGCGGTCAGCGCACGAAGGTTCTGCTGGCCAAGCTGCTGTTGGAGAAGCCGGACATCCTGCTGCTCGACGAGCCGACCAACTACCTGGACGAGCAGCATATCGAGTGGTTGAAGCGTTACTTGCAGGAATACGAAAATGCGTTCATTCTCGTCTCCCACGACATCCCGTTCCTGAATAGCGTCGTCAATTTGATCTACCACGTGGAAAATCAGGAGCTGAACCGCTACGTCGGGGATTACGACACGTTCGTGCAGCAGCACGAGGCGAAGAAGCAGCAGCTCGAATCCGCCTATAAGCGCCAGCAGCAGGAAATCGCGGAGCTGAAGGATTTCGTCGCGCGCAACAAGGCCCGCGTATCCACGCGCAACATGGCGATGTCCCGCCAGAAGAAGCTGGACAATATGGAAGTGATCGAACTCGCGAAGGAAAAGCCGAAACCGGAATTCCGCTTCAAGGAAGCACGGACTTCGGGCCGGCTGATCTTCGAAACGAAGCAGCTCGTGATCGGATACGACGAGCCGTTGTCCCGCCCGCTCGATCTCCTGATGGAACGCGGCCAGAAAATCGCGCTCGTCGGCGCGAACGGCATCGGCAAAACGACGCTGCTGCGCAGCATTCTCGGGGAAATCGCCCCCCTCTCGGGCACGGTCACGCGCGGAGAGAACCAGTTCCTCGGCTATTTCGAGCAGGAAGTCAAAGGCGGAGCGGACGAGACTTGCATCGAGGCCGTATGGAAGGACTTTCCTTCTCTCTCCCAATTCGAGGTACGCGCGGCGCTCGCCAAATGCGGGCTGACGACGAAGCACATCGAGAGCAAAATATCGGTGCTGAGCGGCGGCGAGAAAGCCAAGGTCCGGCTGTGCAAGCTGATCAACCGCGAAACGAACCTGCTCGTGCTCGACGAGCCGACCAACCACCTCGACGTCGACGCCAAAGACGAATTGATGCGGGCGTTGAAGCAATATAAGGGCAGCATTCTGTTGATCAGCCATGAGCCCGAATTTTATCGGGAAGTCGCGACGGACGTCTGGAACTGCGAGTCCTGGACGACGAAAGTGTTTTAATGCAAGTAAAAACGACTTCGTCGTCCACTGGGGCAGAGAATCTCGTTTTTATCGAGGTCATTCAGAAATGCATAGGTGTGAAACTTATAATTCTGAATGACTGAAAAACAGTCTCCCTCCACGTGAGAGAGACTGTTTTTCATTTTCCTCGCAACGCCACGGGAATGACCAGCTTTAACCCGGACCAGACCGTATCCACCGCGCACACTTTCACGTCGACCAGCCGTTGTTCGAGCGCGAACGATCGGATCGCGTCTTCGGTCACGTCCGTCGGCACCTTGGACGCCTTCTTCGGCCAGGACACCCAGATCATGCCGCTCGGCCGGATTCTCTCCCGGTAAATCGGAATCCAGTTCTCGCATTCCTGCCGGGAACGCACGAACAGATGGACGAGATCGAGCTCCCCCTCACCTTCCGCAGCCCGGACGATTCCTTCCGGCAATTCGCCCAGCGTTTCCCAATACGCATCCGGCGCATGAACGACGCAAACCCGTTGTCCCGCTTGATATCCCAGCTTCTTCACGAGCGGAGTTCCCGAATAACCGGCATTGCCGGATGAAAGATTTACCATGCCGTTTTCCCTTCCCCTTTCTACGAATAACGTTTAGGATGGTTATCGAACGACCGTTTGAAGATGGGAGATTCAGAGATGAAACTGGAACAGCACGAACTGACCCGTACCGTCAAAGGCAAGATCATGGAAGCCGAGCGAAAGTTCGGCAAGCTGTGCGATGAGCTGCTTCTGAAATACGGTCCGATCGCCGCCGAGAAGCAATTGGACGTCGAAATCGCGCTGCACCGCACCGGCCACGACTCGTTCACGCCCTATTACCGCTCAGGAATTACGATGGACGTATCGCGGAAAGGCGGTAAATCCGACACGCACCGCGTCGTGATTTGGGAGTGCCAACGGGAGTTCCTCGGGATTCCGACGAAACGGAATCTTCCGGGAAGCAAAGTCATCGGCGAATACATGGATGAACCCTACGAACAAGTCGCGCAGGAACTGATTAAACGGCTGGAATCTTATTTAAAAGACTAATTCCTTACTTCCCATTCGCGGAAAGCTTATCGGAATCCTTCTTATCCCTACTTAAAAAACCAGCCCGATGTCGGCAGCAATGCCGCACATCGGGCTGGTTTTTCTTATCGGATCAAGCTTGGAACGTCATGTCGATCTGCAAAATCTCGGAACGGCTTGCGATCCGGATCGGCGGCCCCCAAGACCCGAAGCCCGAGGAGACGGCGACGTGCATCGCCGCTTTCCTCATATAGCCCCAATCGAGCTCGAACAACCGCTTCGTGACGAGATGGTTGGGCGCGAACTGCCCCCTGTGCGTATGCCCGCAGAGCAGCAGATCCACTCCCGCATCCGCCGCCAAGCCGAATTGCCTCGGCTGGTGATCCATCAGAATGATCGGCTTGCCGCGGTCGATCCCCTCCAGCAGCTCGGCCACGCTGAGCCTTCCGCCGGGCTCCATCGACTCCGCCGTGTGGTCCTTCCGCCCCGCCACGATAACGGAGCCGTCCACCGCCTCCACCACTTCGTCCCTCAGGACGGGAATGCCGATCTCCTTCATGCGGCTGACGTACTCCTCGACATGCCCGCCGTAGTACTCGTGGTTGCCGAGCACGGCATAGACGCCGAACTTGGCTTTTAACAGCTGCAGGATATCGCTCAACCGATTTCGAACGAAAGGCTCGATGCTGTCGTCGATCACGTCTCCCGGCAGGAGGATCAAGTCCGGCTGCAACGCGTTGACCCGGCTGACCAGCCTGCGCAAGTGCCGCTTCCCGACGATGTTGCCGAGATGGATGTCCGACGCCACGACGATTCGAAGACGCGTCATGCCCTTAACCTGTTTGTCCACTTGTACCGGGTAAGACCGGATGACCGGGCTCCAGGCGTTCCGGGAGCCCCAAACGAGGATCAGCGCGATGATGCCGATGACGATCCATCCCGCGATTAGCGGATAATGGTCGGGCTTCGCACCGGTGAGCCGCAGTAACCAGCCGGCCAGATCCGCGACAAGGAGCAGCAGCAAAGCGTATTCCATCACCGCGAAATAGTAGGAACCGATCACCTTCAGCATTCGGGCGGCCGGCTTCAAGGGATTCGGAAGCGGGATTCTGCCGATCAGATAGGCGAAGGCAATGATCCCGAAGACGATCCAGTAGAGCGCAGCCGGCAACGAAGGCGCGAGTTCGACCGCGAACAGCCATCCTTGCCAACCGATGTATGCGTTAATCAGCAAATAGACCAACAAGAAAAACGAAATACCGAACACCATGCGTCCCTTCATTTTCGTGCGTCTCCCTCTGCCCGTGTCTAAGCAAACTGAGAAAAGTATATCACAGTCACAGACAAGGCGGGAGGTCGCGCATAATCGCCTTGGACCAGCTTTCGACGTCGAGCGGGATGACTTTGGCGCCATCCGTCCGGCGAAGCGATTCCGCGTCCTGTTCCCGCAGCATGCTTCGCGTGCGGAATAGCACGGACTTCACGGCCGGAACCGTCGAATGCATCGTTTCGGCGATTTCCTGCATCGTGTAGCCGAAATAATCGGACAGCAGCAGCATTTCGATGTTCCTTGCGGGCAATCGTTCGCCGACCCACTCGATCAAGCTGCGCACTTCCGCGTAATTGGCGTCGTACCAGCAGGAAGCCAAACCCTTCAAAGGCAGTCTCCGCTGCCTCTGAAGGGAACGGCACCCGTCGATCCACAGGTTCCTCGCCACGCGGATCAGGAAAGGCTTCACGTCTTGGTACGCTTCCTTGTTCCGAAAATAAACCATCGATTTCAAGATCGCTTCCTGGCAAAGATCCTCCCCGTCCCACTTGGATTTGGTGAGGAAGAAGCAATATTTCCGCAAATCGTCCAGGTGAGGTTCCACCAACGATTCATAAATTGAAGTCACGCTCACCTGCGGCACGTCCTTTCTCGGTTTTATTCGAAACGCAGCGCATCGATCGGCTTCAGCTTCGCGGCTTTGTTCGCCGGGAACATGCCGAAAATGACGCCGATCAGAACGGAGAAGACGAAGGCGACCAGGATGATTTGGACCGAGAATTCCACCTGCATTTTCAGCATCGTGGACGCCAACCTGGCCGCGCCGATCCCGATGCCGATGCCGAGTACGCCGCCGAGTCCGCTAAGCGCCATCGATTCGATCAGGAACTGGGTCAGGATATCGCGACGTTTCGCGCCGATCGCTTTGCGGATGCCGATTTCCCTCGTCCGTTCCGTCACCGAGACGAGCATGATGTTCATGATGCCGATGCCGCCGACGAGCAGCGAAATGCCGGCGATTCCGCCAAGAGCGAGCGTCAGCGTGCCCGTAACCGAGTCGAGCGTGGACAAGATGTCGCTTTGGTTAAACACGCGGTAGCTGTCCGTGTTGCCCCGGAACTTCTTGCTCAGCGCGGCTTCCAGTTGCGAGACGACGGAGTCGATTTGGTCGTGCTGCTGCACCTGGACGTAAACCGTGCGGACGCCTTTTTGCTTGAACAGCCGCTCCGCCGAGCTTTCCGGGATCATGACGACCTCGTCGCTCGATCCGTTCGTCGTGCTGCCCTTGGAAGCGAGAACGCCGACGACCTTATACCGGGCCCCGTTGATCTGAACGTATTGGCCGATCGGATTGCCGGAGCCGAACAGGTCGGAAGCCGTCTGCGAACCGAGCACGGCGACCTTCTGGTAGAAGTCCAAATCGATCTGGGACAGGAATCGTCCGGTCGCGACCTTGTACTCGCGCACGTCGGCGTATTCGGAATTCGTGCCGACGACGCTGACGCTGACGCTTTCCGTGCCGTTTTTGACCGAGGCGTTGGACGTGCTGGCCGGCGCAAGATACTGAATGCCCGAGATGTCGCCCAATTGGTCGGCCTCTTTGGCCGTCAGCGTACTGGTCGTGCCGCGGCCCAGAATGTTGACCGTAAGCAGGTTCGTGCCGAGGCTCTGCACTTGTTCGGTGACCGACTTCGTGGCGCCCTGCCCGAGGGAGACGAGCGCGATGACCGCGGTGACCCCGATGATGATGCCGAGCATCGTGAGCAGCGACCTGAGCTTGTTCGCCATGATGCTTTTGAACGCCATTTTGATCCCTTGCGCGAAATTCATGCCGTCCGACCTTCTTCCTCGCTGAGCCGGCCGTCCTGGATGCGGACGACGCGTTTCGCCTGCTTGGAAATTTCAAGATCGTGCGTGATCAAAACGATCGTATGTCCCGCTTCGTTCAGCTCGCGGATGAGGCCCATCACTTCTTTGCCGGTCTTCGTATCGAGCGCGCCGGTCGGTTCGTCGGCGAGCAGCATCGGCGGATTTCCGGCAAGCGCTCTGGCGATCGCGACCCGTTGCTGCTGGCCGCCGGACAATTCGACCGGACGATGGTTGACCCTATCTTCCAGCCCGACCTTGCGCAGCGCTTCCATCACCTGTTCCCGCCGCTGCTTGGGAGGAACGCCCCGGTAAATGAGCGGCAGTTCGACGTTTTCGTAAGCGGTGAGCTTGGAGAGCAGGTTGAACCCTTGGAAAATGAAGCCGATCTTGCGGTTGCGGATTTCCGCCAGCTTGTTCTCCCGCAGCCGGCTGACCTCTTCCCCGTCCAGCCAATAGCTGCCGGACGATGCCGTATCGAGGCAGCCCACGACGTTCATGAGCGTGGACTTGCCCGAGCCCGACGGCCCGATGATCGCGACGAAATCGCCGTGGCGGACGGTGAGGGAGACTTCGTCCAGCGCGTGGACCGTCTCTCCCCCCATTTTATATTGCTTGGATAAAGACTCGATGCGGATGAGCGGAAGCTCGGCGTTCGTCATCCCCCGCCGCCTCCTTGCGTGCGGGTCGTCCGGTTGCCGCCGTTGCCGCTTCTCTGGAATCCTCCGCTACCCGTGAAGCCGCCCCCGCCGCCGAAACCTCCGGCTCCGCCGATGCCAAGTCCCGGAATGCCGACGGCGCCGTTGCGGTTCTGCGTGCTCGTGCTGCTGCCCGCGGTTGTGGGAACGACGACGGCTTCGCCTTCCGTCAGGCCGGATACGACCTCGATGTAATCTTCGTTATGGATGCCGACTTCGATGGAGACGCGCCTTACTCCGCTCTGCGCGGTGCCGGCGCCAAATTGGCGATTCTGGCGGAACGTGCCGGATTGTCCGGTGCCTTGTCCTGCGGCGCCAGAGTAATTACCGCGACCCTGGAAGTTGCCGGACGACTGGGTTCCGGTGCCTCCTTGCGCGTTGCCCGTTTGTCCGCTGCGGGATGCTGCTCCCTCGGCGGCACCCGTCTGTCCTTGACGCCGGAATCCCGATCCTGCAGCGTTGCCGCCGGTCGAGACCGTCGCCGTGCTGTCCGGCACCATGACGAAATACCGTCCGCCGAATGACTGCACCGCCTCGATCGGCAAATACAGCGCGTTCTCTTTCGATTGCGTCAAGATGCTGGCCTCCGCCGACATGCCCGCCTTCAGACTGCCGACGTCATCCAGCGATACGGTCACGTCGAACGTGGATACTCCGTTGCTCGCCGTCCCTTCCTGGGCGATCGACGTCACTTTGCCGGTGAACGTCTGATCGGGAACGGCCTCCACCAGCACATCCGCCTTCTGGTTCAGTTTTACTTTGTCGATGTCCAATTCGTCTACGCCGACGACCATTTGCAAGTGGTCATAGTCCACGACCTCGCCCAGGGAGGAAGAACCGGAGCTTCCCCCTTGCCCGCCGATCGTGTCGCCGACCTTGATGTTAAATGTGGCGAGCGTTCCGTCGATCGGCGCGGTGATCGGATCAAGACTATCCGACTCATCCTCTTGCAGCGTCTTGATGTCTTCTTTCGTCGTCTCGATGTCGAGCTGCTGCTTTTGGATGCTGATCAGTAGCTGCGCTCGTTGGTCATCGTCGGAAGCTTCCTTGTACTGCGTTTGCATCGTTTCCAGATCGAGTTCTTTCTTCTTGACGTCGAGCTGCTTGCTTCGGATCTGGGTTTCCGTGTTCGATGAGTTGTCGCTTTGCTCGAACGTGGCGAGCACCTGGCCTTTTTTGACCTTGTCCCCTGCCTTGGCCTTGACGGCCGCGATCTTTCCGGAAGAAGAGGCGGACAGCGTTTCGCGGTTCGCGGTTTCGATGTTGCCCGTCCCGCTGATCTTCACTTCCAGATTGCCTTTGCGGACTTGGGTCGTCTGCAAGGCGGCTTGCAGGGGTTTTGTTTCCTTGCCCGACCACCAACGGTACCCGCCGAACGCGCCGGCCAGCACGATCGCCGCCGTGCCGATCGTCCACCATTTGTTCCATCTCATTCGCACGTGCTCCTCCTCCAACCACCAAAAGGCTTGTTCATCGGCCATTATGAAAGGCGAACCTTAGTTTCAGATGAGTTCCGGCTGAAAGTTTGCTGAGCGAAATTTTCAGCTTATTTTCAGCTTGTACTCATTCCCGCTTCATCCGTTTCCATTACAATCGAGGTATAGGAATTCATCGGACGGAGGATTCGCCGAATGCCCCAAGACAAAGGAATCAAGGTTCTGCTCGTGGATGACGAACCGAACATTTTGCAATTCCTCGAGATGGGATTGAAGAACGAGGGCTATCAGGTTCGCACCGCGAATGACGGCGCAGAAGGCTTGTCCGTTTTCCGCGACTTCTGCCCGCATATCGTCATCCTGGATGTCATGATGCCGCAGCTGGACGGCTTCGAAGTGTGCCGCAGGATGAAGCAGATTCAACCCGTGGCCGTCATCATGCTGACGGCGAAGGAAGAGCCGGAGGATCGGGTGCGCGGACTTACGATCGGCGCCGACGACTACATGCCCAAGCCGTTCAGCTTCGAAGAGCTGTTAGCCCGGATCCATGCGAGGATCCGCAACCAATTCCCGAATTTGCTGGAGGAAGTCGCCGCGGGACCGTTCCGGATCGACGACCGCCGCAAGGAAATCCGGATGAATAATCAACCGCTGGAGCTGTCGCCGACGGAGTACGACCTGCTCCGGCTGCTGCTGCTGGAGAACGGATACGTGCTCAGCAAAAGCGTGATATTGGACCGCGTGTGGGGTTACGATTTCGGCGGGGAAGAAAACATCGTCGAAGTGTACATCCGCTCCTTGAGGGAGAAAATCGGCGATCGCGAGCATCAGAGAATCCGTACGATCCGGGGAGCCGGCTATCGGATGGACCTGGCATGAGGATGAATTCCCTCCGCTCGCAGCTTCTCATCCGGTCGCTCCTGCTGCTGCTCGCGATTTTGGTCGGCGTCGGGGTCGTGCAATACCTGTTCATGGAACGGTTCCTTTACCGGAACAAAGCGGACGCCATCCGCAGGCAAATCTTGTCCGTTCCCGGCGACGTCTGGCAGCGGTTTTCCGAGGGCATGCGCCGGGGCCGCGAATTTCCGGTGTTCATCCTCTCCTCTTCTTCGGTCGTCTATCGAGATCCGGACGGCAATCTGACGGAAATCGGACCGGATGCCGATGAGGACGCTGCCCCGAAGCTCAATGAGGAATTGCTGAAAGAAACGCTCGCTTCGCCGGAAAGAGAACGCGGAAGGATCTCCTATCGGATTTCCAAAAACGAACGAGGCGTAGAACAACTCGTCGTCATGCAGGCGGTGCGCTCCTTCGGCGGCATGAGCGGGATCGTCCAGGTCAGTACGAACACCGGCCCGATTAAAGCCGACGCTTACCGTCAATTAGCGCTCTATTCCGGAATCGCCGTGCTCGCGCTGATGCTGGGCTGGCTTCTGTTCCGCCCCGTCATTAAACGCACCTTGATTCCGCTGCACCGGGTCACCCGCACGTTGGAAAGGATCGACGCGGGCAGCCTGGGGGAAAGGCTTCCCTCGAAGCAAGGACAAGCGGAGATCGACCTGCTGGCGGCTTCGACCAACCGGATGCTCGAAAGGTTAGAGCAGTCATTCCGCTCGGAGCAGGAAGGCAAAGAAAGAATGCGCAGGTTCGTCGCCGACGCCTCGCATGAATTGCGGACCCCGCTCACTTCGATTCACGGATTTCTGGAAATTCTGCTCCGGGGAGCCGCCTCCCATCCTGAGCAGCTGGAACAAGCCTTGCGCAGCATGCATGGGGAGTCCAAACGGATGGGCAAGCTCGTTCAAGACCTGCTGCTGCTCGCCAAGCTGGACCGCAATCCGGAGCTGCATCCGGACGTAACGGACCTCAACGGTATCCTGCGGGAAATGGAACCCCACCTTCGGCTCCTTGCCGAGGACCGGCAAGTCATTTTCGAGCTTCGGACGCTGCCTCCGGCGAAACTCGACTCGGACAAGATCAAGCAAGTGCTGCTGAATCTGTTCCAGAACGCGGTTCAGCATACGGATCCGGCGCGCGGGGAAATCCGCGTTTCGACTGAAATCGCCGCCGGGGGCATCGCTTGGAGCGTCGGCGATAACGGCTCGGGAATCCCGGCCGGCCATCTGCCGCGGCTGTTCGACCGCTTTTACCGGGTGGACGAGTCTCGGGCCCGCGCCTACGGCGGAACCGGACTCGGCTTGTCGATCAGCAAAGCCATCGTCGAATGGCACGGCGGAACGCTAACCGCCCGGAGCGAGCCCGGACGCGGCAGCCGATTCACGGTGCTCTTGCCGGTTGAGGAACCGGGCGTATGACCGCCAAACGCGAAAGGCAGCCCCCAGGGCTGCCTCTTGTTTTGCCGTCATTCGTCATTCGGCGTTATAATGCCTTGCTCATGCGAACGTGCGGAATCCCGGCGTCCAGGAACGTCTCAGTCGATTCGGTGACGTAACCGAGCTTTTTGTAAAATTCCTCTGCGCTGACTTGCGCGTCCAGCACGGCTTTACGATAGCCCTGAGCGGCTGCGTCCTTCTCCATCGTTTGCACGAGCAGCCTGCCGACACCCGTTCCCCGGTAGGATTTAAGCACCGCGATCCGCTGGAGTTTGGCCGTGCCCGGCTCGTACTCCTTCCACCTCGAGGCGCCGACCGTCCGCCCGTCTGCCTCGGCAATGAAATGCCGGCACGCGTCGACGGACACGTCATACTCATCCATTTCCAGATCCAGCGGAACCTGCTGTTCCTCGACGAATACTTCCTTGCGGACGGAGAATGCCCGTTGCAGTTCTTCCTCCGTCGTGACTCTGAGGCAATCCATATCCCTCTTCCTTTCCGAAACAAGCTTTCCCCAGCATAACGAAATCTCCCGATCCGCGCAACGGGAACAGGCGGGACATTCCGCTGCCTTATCCATGGAGAACCAAGCTCAAGCTTCCACCCGAGGCTTCGTGGGGTCGCCGTTCGGAGCCGGGACCAATCCCGAGACCGCCAGCTTCGTCAAATATTACCATTCTTCCCGCATCATATGATCCGGCATGAGCGGGGCGATCCGGTCGAGCGCCTCGGAAGTCAGCTCCATCTCCTCGATCTCGGACAAGAACTGGATGAACAGTCTCATCTCCAGATCGATGTCGACGTAGAACCGCCGGAATGCCGGAAAATCGCGGAGATTCGTCCGCATGTAGCCCGCCATTTCGATCGCCTTCAGGTAGAGGCCTTCAAAGTGCTTCATGAACTTGCGGCTTCTCGCGATCAACCGCTTCTCCACCATGTCCAAATCCGCGGCGATCGCGCCTGCGTGGCCCGCGGCGTCCGTCAGCCACAGCAAATCATGGTGCAACGGGTCGAATTGCGGGACCGGCTGACCGGCGTTCAGCGCCTGCAAAATACGAACATATTCCTCCAATTCGTTCACCATGTGATTGAAGAACGTCGGCGGCAGCATGACGTTGACCTTCCCGGCCAACTGCCGGGAAAGGATATCCAGCTTGAAGGCTCGCAAAGCGGCGGTCTGGCCGTAAGCCTCCCGGTTCAACGCGGATAAATCCGCCGCCGGGACCGCCGCTCGAGCTTGCGCCAGCAAACGGTCGAAGGTCGCGATGAAGATTTGGGCCTTTTGTACGTCCGCCGTCTCCGTCGGAGCCAGCGTCAGCAGAATGAACCTCGAATGATCTCCCAAGATCTGAAGCCAAAATCGGTGCTCGAATAAAGCGTCGTCCGCCCGAATGTCTTCCAATTTCCGTCACGCTCCTCTCGCCCATCCCTATGCCGTTCCGCATGTCCTTTATGCGGTGGGCGGGGACTGGCAAGCGGCTCAGTTCCGGTCTTCGGCGGTCAGCTTGTCCAGCTCCGCATCCAAGTCGGATTCCGAGAAATCCTCCCCGATGAACACCAGCACGTCGTGGACCGTCTTCTGCGGCCGAATTGGCAGGAAATCGCTTTGGCGGTACGCGTACTGAAACAGATACCGGTTGGCCGTATCGCGGAACGACACGATGCCCTTGGCCCGGTAGACGCCTTCCGGAAGGCGTCCGACGAAAGCCTCGAATGCATGGCTGTCGACAGGGCCTTTCAGGTAACGGGTCATCGCGCGGACATGGTGGTGGCCATGGTGATGCTCATGATGATGCTCGTGCCGATGTTCTTGATCGGCCGTTTGCGCAGGAAGGCCCTCGTGAATCCCATAAATCCGTTCAGGATCGAGCTCAGCGCCCACCGTCTGCACGATCGCCGCTCCTGCGTTCCAGTCCGCGAGCCGCTCCGCCAGCTCGTCCCGTTCCGCCGGCGCGACCAAATCCGTTTTGTTCAGCACGACCAGCGAAGCCGCGCGGATTTGATCCTGCATGAGCCGGTAGGTTTTACCGGTTCCGATGCGCATCCGGTCGAGAAGATGCCGGGCGTCCACGACCGTGACGACGCCCTTCAGCTCGATCCTGCCGTAGAAGGAGGCTTCCGTCACGCCGTCGATGATTTCCAAAGGTTCCGCGACGCCCGTGGATTCGATCCAGATCACGTCCGGATCGTGCTCCTTCACCAGGCTCATCAACTCCACGCCGAGATCGGCCCGCACCGTGCAGCAAATGCAGCCGCCCAGCATTTCCGCCATCGGCACCTCGGTGCCGACGAGCATGCCGTCCAGGTTCACGTCCCCCGCTTCGTTCATGAGCACGGCGGGTTTCCACCCGCGGCCGTTCGCGTCATCGATCAAGCGCCTGAGCAACGTCGTTTTGCCGCTGCCGAGAAATCCCGTCAGCAAGTACACCGGCACGGTGCGTTCCACCATTTCCGCCACTCTCCTTCGCATTTAAAAGCGCCGCAGCTTATGGCTGCGGCGCTCGATCATCGCTTCGTTGTTCAAGCTTCCTGCGGATGGCCCGCTTCCACGAGCTCGACCGCCGCGGCGTTCGCTTCCACCTGCGCAACGTCTTTGCAGCCTGGGATGACGGTCGTCACGGCCGGGTGCTTCAAGCACCAAGCCAGCGCCCATGCCGCCATGTTCGTGCCTGCCGGCACCTCTTCGCGGCCGATCCGTTCGACTTCGCGCATCTGCTCGTCGATTTCTTCCCGATTGCGGCGGGAACGGACGTCGCTGGCGTCGAACGCAGTGCCCGGCTTGTATTTGCCGCTCAAGAAGCCGCTCGCCAAGGGGACCCGGGCAAGTACGCCGAGGTTTTGTTCCAGACAGGAAGGAAACACTTCGGCCTCCGGCTTGCGGTCCAGCCGGTTATACACGACCTGGATCGCTTCCGCGCCGACCTGTGAGGCCTGCGACGTTTGGTGGATATTCTGGTTGGAGCCGATCGAGATGCCCAAGTGCCGGATTTTCCCCGCCTCCACCTGGCGGTTTAAAGTGTCCCACAACGCGTCCTGGTCGAAAGAAGCGTCAGGCCCGGAATGGAACTGGTAAAGATCGACGTAGTCCGTTTTCAAAGCTTTCAGCGAAGCTTCCAACTGCGCGACCACGCCTTGGGGATCGAAGGAATCCGTGCGTTCGAACGGGCGGTGAAAATGATGGCCGAATTTCGTCGCGAGAATCCAGTCGCTCCGGTTTCCCTTGATCGATTCGCCGATCAACGATTCCGACAGGTGGTCGCCGTAGCATTCCGCGGTATCGATCAGGTTGATGCCGAGCTCCTTGGCCCTGCCCAAAATCGCGTCCGCTTCCTGCTGCGAATATGTACGGCCCCATTCTCCGCCGAACTGCCACGTGCCGACTCCGACGACGGATACGCGCAATCCGGTTTTCCCTAAAACCCGATACTTCACCGTTTCCCCTCCTTAAGGTTCTACTTTAACGGCCGTCCCGCTGGTCGCGACCATCAGCATGCCTTCGCGGACGACTTCGTAGTCGACGTCCACGCCGACGATGGCGTTGGCGCCCAGACGCTGCGCTTGCGCGACCATTTCCGAAATCGCGATGTCGCGCGCTTCCTTCAGCTTGCTCTCGTAAGAGCCGGCGCGGCCGCCGACGACATCGGTGATCGAAGCAAGGAAGTCCCGGAAGATATTCGCTCCCATGATCGTCTCTCCGTTTACGATGCCCATATACTGCGTAATGCGATAGCCTTCAACGTTCGGTGTAGTCGTAACCAGCATGAGGCCGCCTCCTTAAATAAAAGTACGCCTCATTTTACCATAGCCGGAAACGGGCAACCAAGCCGAAGCCCATTCTTAGCGCAATCTTTAGGATAAATAACGGGCGGGTGAAAACACGCTCTGGAACTGCTCGCGCGCCCTTTCCCTCATCTCGTCGTCGAAGCCGGAAAGATCGGCAAGCAGCGATAAGCTGTCCTTCGGCTCCTTGCCGTTCGCGTTTACGCTCCCCGCGTAAATCATCCATTGCGCCAAGTCGTCCGCAGCACGGATCCGGTCGAAGGAATGGTGGTACCAGATTGACGCCCGTTCCAGATAAGCCTGAGGCTCAAACGGATTCAGCTCGACCACTTTCGTGAAAGATCCGATCGCGTCGTCGTACCGGTACAGTTTTTTGTAAACGAGGCCCAGATTGTAATGCCCTTTAGGGTCCTCCGGCCTCAGCTTCGCGTAGGTGAGCGTGTCGCGGAGCGCGGAATCGTATTCGTCCAGCTTAAAATGCAAGTAGCCTCGCAGCCACAGCAATTTGGCGTTCGTTGCGTCGAGCGAGAGCCCCTTGTTGCAGTCTTCCACCGCTTCCGCCCACTTCTCGGCCGCGGCCCGGCAGCGGGCTCTCCGGTCGTAGATTTGCGGATTGTCCGGCTCGGAGGCGATCGCGCGCGAATATTCCTTCTCGGCGAGGTCCCAGTTTTCCATCCCGACATACAGTTCCGCGAGCGCATACGCGGTTTTGCTGTCGTTCTTCAGAGAGGGGTCCCGTTTGACGGCGCTCTGGATGTCCAGCAGCGCGTCTTCGTAACGATCTTGCATATAAAGGGCGAAGCTGCGTCTCATGTAATCGTCGGCTTTGTCCTCGAATTCCAACGCGCGCGTATAGGCGGACTCCGCTTCTTCGAAACGGTCGCCGTCAATGGCGAGTTCCCCGCGCTGCCGCCAATTAAGCGGATCCTTCGGTTCGAGTTCGGTCAATAGGCGGTTTTCCGCCAACGCTTCGTCTAGGCGCTCCGCTTCGCGCAAAGCGTCGGAAAGCCAGTAGCGCACGACCATGTTATCGGGAAAATGCGCTTTGGCGTCCTGAAGAACCATGATCGCTTCATCGTACTTATCCTGATGCCGGAGCGTCGTGCAAAGCTCGAGATATACGGGCATCCACACGGGATTACGGCTTTTCACCTCATACAGCAGCGATTCGGACTCCGTCAGGCGTCCCATGTTCCGCAGGACGGCGGCTTTCCGAAGCTGCAGCTCCGCTGCATCCGGAAAATCCCGCAAAGCCCGCTCTACCGCCGCCAGAGCGTCCGCGTTCCTGCCGAGAGCTTCATACACTTTCGACAGCAACAGACGGAAGCCGAATTCCTCATCCGCCGCCTGGAGGAAGCTTTTGACCGCGCCGGAGGAATATCTCGTTCGCTTCTTCAACTCCGCGGCGCCTCTGTCAGCTTGCAGGTTCCAGCTGTCGTTCAGCCGGATGGCAAGCGAGAGCGCCTTCAAGGCTTCTTCCGGCATGTTCATCGCTTCAAGCGCCTGAGCCTGCCGGTAATAGTAATGCGGAATCGCTTTGTCGGCATCCTGGGCGGAAAGCCGGAAACACGCTTCGGCTTCTTCGAATTGACCCAACCGCATGTGGACGTTCCCCAGCTCGAAATACGTGGATTCCTTCGCTTCTTCCTTCCGTTTCAGCGCTTCCCGGAAATCCCGGACCGCTTCGTTCAGTTCCCCCCGCTCGTTATGCAGGATCGCGCGCGAATACCAATGGGCGAACGAACCCGGGTTCATTCGGATCGCTTCATCCAGGTCGGCCAGCGCCTGGTCTTCCCGGCCTGCCTGTTGCAGGATGCGGGACCTTCTCTCATACGCGGCGGCATACGGCTTCCGTTCCAGCAGCCGGTCCAGCAGACCGAGCGCCCGGTCCGCATCTCCGTGCTCATGAAGCAGCGAGGCGAACTCGATCGTTTCCTGCGGGCTGAGTCCGGCGGTCCCGGCTTGACGGTACCACCTGAGGGCGCGGCTCCCATCCCCCGCGCGGTACATGCGGCTTGCCATCCACCTAGAGAATGAACGGAACATGCGGATCCCTCCCGTATGTAGACGAAGCTGCCGATTCCTCGGCAGCTTCGCTATTGTGAATAACCGTCCGTCGTGTCCGCGCCTTCTTCCACGGCAAATTCGAAATCGTCGATATCGAACAGTTGAATCGGTACGGAACCTTGCACGACTTTGTCCTGGAACTCCACGTGGTCGGTCAGGACCGGGCAAGGCAGCCGCAGCGAGGACAATATGATTTCGGTTTCGATCGGATCGAAATTTTCGCCGTATTGCATGTTTTCGACGGCGTTGACGACGACGAACGTGACGTTCTCGTTGATCGGCATCGGCGGACTTTCCTTCCACGGGGCAGTCAGCGCGCGCTCCAACTTCTTTTTATTAAACGGATCCTCGAAGAATGCAATCATTTCCCCGATTTTTTCCCGGACATGGCGTTCGTCTTCCGGGTCTTGCATAATCGGTTCCTCGCTTTCTTTGAGGTCGTACAGCTCCATAACCGTAGAATAGGGAATCCTGTATTCCACTGAACGTTTCGGCAGAAGCAGTTGCCCATAAATGGCGATCATAACCGCCTCGATGACAAAACGCCGGCTCATCTTCCGTCATTCCTTTCCCAAGCTTTCACTCCTGAAGCGTCTTTGCATTGGTTCTCATTATAACATAAAATGCCGGACGTGAAGCCTTCGAATGCGATATAATGAACGGAGAATGTTTCCGTAAACCCGCTTTGCATAAGTCGAGAGGAGAGTTGCCGAATCATGCCGGATTGCAGCTTTCAGGCCTATCGCGCCATCGTTTCGGAGGGCGGCAGAGCCTTCGCCGCCGCGATGGAATCCGCGGGCTATTCCGTCTTCTATGCGTTCGTGGAAGATTTCCGGACTGCTTTGAGAGAGTATGGAGACGCCGACGCCGAAGCGATCGGCGGTCTTCTCCGGCGCGCTCGCGCGGATTTTCCGAATCCCGGTCGGTACAGCCCTTCCTGGGATCGCGTTTGGGAGGAATTCCAGGCGATTTATGAGGGCAAAAACGAGACTTTGTCTTCCATACCGCCAAGCGAGCGCGACGGGGAATGGCAGGTGCTGATCGACAATCCGCTTACTCCGCTTCAGGTTGCCTGTCACCCCGGCCTCTCCTTTCACGACGCCGCTTATTTGTACGCCTATTTTCAAATCGACCTCAAGCCCAATGAGTTTTTAAAGCTGCAGAAAGTAGTCAACGCGGCGGTGACCACGGGCAAGAAAGAAGCGACGATATTCCCGAACTATTGAACGCATCGAAATAAGCAAACCCCCGGATCGTTGTCATGCGATCCGGGGGTTTGTTCATTCGCCGCGGGAATCCGCGAAACTTGCGCTTAATTGATTGTCGTTCCAGAACACCTGACGTCGCGGGTCGTTGCGGAGCTTCACGTTCGCCATCTTGGCATGGTGTTCGGTCAATGCCTCAGGCTCCCATGCCGCTGCGGTATCTCCCGCTTCACCCGCTTGAGCCAGCGATTCACGGATTTCTTCGCCGGTCGGTACAGTATCCCAGAGAACGACGCCATAGTACGGCAGCCGATATCCGTTGACCTGAGCTCGCGCAAGCAGCCGGCCGGTTCCCGCTTCTCTTAACACATAGGGCATGACGGACATCCCAATCTTAGAGGTATGGACTTTCGTGTTTGGCTTTCAGCATGCTCCACCGGCGCTCGATCTCGCCTTCGAATTCCCGCAAGGTCTCGGCGTATTCCGGTTTCGACAGGTGCTTCGTCTTGCCCATCATTTTGAGCCAATCCGAAACGGGGACCCGTTTGCCCTTCTCTTCCGGATTGTACGTGATGGTCGTGATCCCTTTCTCCACTTCGTAGAGCGGGAAGAAGCAAGAATTCACGGCCTGTTCGATGATCGTCGAGCCGTCCTTGTCTTCCGACAGCCAGTTGAGCGGGCACGTGATCAGGATTTTGCCGTAGACCATGCCGACGTTCTGCGCGTACCACTGCGCTTTGGCCGCCTTGCGGACCAAATCCTGCGGATTCGCCTCGCTGCCCGTGAATACGTACGGAATGTTCGTGGCCGCCATGATCTGCGCGGTGTCCTTGTGGTGGAACACCTTGCCGCCTTGCGCTTTGCCGACGTTCGACGTCGAAGTTCTGTGGCCCATCGGCGTCGAATACGACAGTTGGGCGCCGGTGTTCATGTAACCTTCGTTATCGTATTCCAAAATGATCATGCGGTGGTTCCGAAGCGCGGCCCCGATGGCCGGGCCCATGCCGATGTCCATGCCGCCGTCTCCGGTTATCATGACGAACGTGAAGTCGTCCTTCAGGCCGAGATGGTCGAGCTCGCCGCGGCGCTTGCGCTCCTGGAACATTTCCACGACGCCGGACAGCGTGGCCGCCCCGTTTTGGAACAGGTTATGGATGTAGGTCGCTTTATGCGCGGAGTACGGATACCCCGTCGTCACGACCATCGCGCAGCCGGTATGGAACAGCGCGACGATGTCGCCTTCGATTCCTTTGAAGAACAGCTCCAAACCCGAGAAAATGCCGCAGCCCGGACAAGCCCCGTGTCCCGGCGCGATCCGTTTCGGCTTCTTCGTCAAGGAGCGAAGCGGAGGCACGCGGACGTTCAGCTTGCCGGTTTCCTCGTCCGGCGTGACGGTGATGAGGCCGGTTTTCAGGTCCTCGTATTTCATCGGTTCGATCACGCGTTTGGGTGCTTTGGCCGGATCGCCCGGCGTATGGCCGTGATAGTCGAACGGTTTCTCGACGTAGCCTTTGGCCGCGGCGTCGATCGCGAATTCGAACAGCTTCAAGCCGTCTTCCGCATAGAAATCTTTGCCTCCAAGGCCGTAAATGCGGCTGATCACGAGCGTGTCGTGGTTCCGGTACGTTTGCAGCGCCGCCTTGATTTCGTTGACCATGTTGCCGCCGTGCCCGCCGTACGAGTCCGCGCGGTCGCCGACCGTGACGGCTTTCACGCCGCGCAGCGCTTCGGCGATCGCCTTGGCCGGAAACGGCCGAATGATGTTCGGCGAGATCGAGCCGGCTTTGATCCCTTGCTCCCTCAGCTGGTCGACGACGTCCTTGATGATTTCGGCGGACGAGTTGAGCAGGAACACCGCGACCTCGGCGTCTTCCATCCGGTACAGGTCGAGGATCGGATAATCGCGTCCCGTCAGTTCGGCGTATTCCTGGCGAATCCGGTCGTAGACGGCTTCCGCGTTATACATGGCCATCGATTGCTGATAGCAGTTATTGATGTAATCGGGTTCGTTCATGTACGGGCCGACGGTAATCGGATTGTTCCGGTCCAGGACGTGCACGAAGCCTTCCGGAGGATGCTCGCCCACGAACTTCTGCACGTCTTCGCGGTTGGCGAACGTATGGACGCGGCGTTTCTGATGGCTGGTAAAGTAGCCGTCCGAAGCGACGAGCACCGGCAGGCGCACTTCCGGGTCTTCCGCCAGCTTCAGCGCGATGATGTTCATGTCGTACACGGCTTGCGGATCCCGGCAAAGCACGATCGGCCAGCCGGTGTTGAGCGCGAAGTACAAGTCGGAATGGTCGCCGTGAATGTCGAGCGGCCCGGATACAGACCGGCAGACGAGGTTCATGACCATCGGGAAACGCGTGCCGGACTGCACCGGCATTTGTTCGAGCATGTACAGATAGCCGTTCGCGCTCGTCGCGTTGAACACGCGCCCTCCCGCCGTGGAAGCGCCGTAGCAGACGCCCGCCGAGCCGTGCTCGCCGTCGGCCGGGATCAGGACGATGTCGTGCTGCCCGTTCGCTTTCATCAAATCCAGGAACTGCGCCACCTCGGTCGACGGCGAAATCGGAAAATAACCCATGATGTGGTAGTTGATCTGGTGTGCGGCGTATGCGGCCATTTCGTTGCCGGATTCATAGACGATGCGCTGCTCCACGGTGCCGGCGGAGCCCATTTCCTTGCGAATGTCGATCGCCATTGTGCCTTTCCCCTCTCCTCATCCCATGACAGGTATCTAATCAGAGCGCCAAATCGAACCGATGCGCCACCCGGTGGTTTTCCGCGTAGCCCGCTTCCTCCAGCTCGCTGGACAATGCTTCGGTCGGACAGGCTTGCACGCACTTCAGGCAGCCTTTGCAATATTGATAATCTATGCCTTGCAGGAACATCTGGGGACGGCCCTTCTTGTCGGGCAGCTCCTCCCAGACGAAGCAGAAGTCGGGACAGACGTTGTCGCAGGCGGCGCAGTGGATGCATTTGTCGTCGTCGAAATGCGGCATCATGCCCGCCCGGGAAATGCTCAGGTCTTTCAGGATGCTGTTGCCGGGATTCGTGATGACGCCTCCGATCGGCTGGGTCTCGTATCCCAGAACCGGCGTGTCCATCCGGACGAAGTCCGGCATCTTGTCTCCCTCGGCCAGCGCGAACGTCTGGAACTTGACCTCGTCGTAGCCGCGCTGAAACGTGTTCAGCGCCGGCTGCACGGCGCCGGGGTATTTCTTCTCCAGCGACTTGCGGACGACGCCTTTCATGAATTCGGGATCGAGGAATTCGCAAAGCCGGAACAGTCCGCCGAGCATCGCCATGTTGACCCGGTTGTTCTCGGCGAGCGAGATGCCGGTCGCGTCGACGACGGCGATGATGCCGCCTTTCAATTTCAATTGCTCTTTCAGCTCTTCGGGAGATTTCTTCGAGTTAACGAGCACGATGCTGTCCTCGTAGATGCCCGAAATGACGTTCACCGTTTTGGACAGGTTTTCGTGGAAAATGCCGACCACGTGGGGACGTTCCACCGGGGAAGTGTCGCGGATCCTGGCGTCCGCGTCGCAGAAGCGGATGTGCGCCTTGACCGGAGAACCTTTTTTCTCGGAACCGTAAGAACTGAAGCTGACGCCGTTCAAGCCGACGCCCATGACGCCCGCTTCCGCGAGCATTTTGCCGGCGAGGTTGGCCCCCAGCCCTCCGATCGACTCCAAGCGGATTTCGAAAAAGCCAAGCTCGTTCAGTTTGGGTAACTGCACCATGCTGCCTTGTCGTCCCCTTTCCGGATAAAGTGAGCGTCGAATGCCGTGTAAAGAGTGGTTGAAATATTTATAATTTCGAGATAATTTGCAAAATTCCTGCAACGAAGGGTAAAAAACGGCAAACGCTTACTTGCCTGTCTCTTAAATTCTCAGGCTGTCTTGCAGCTGTTTAAGCTCCTTCCACCCGATCATCCGGATCTGTTCTTCCCGCAGCACAGATTGGACGTCGGGGTCCCGCCAAAATCGGATTTCCATCCCCCTCTTCTCGGGATGAAGGTGGAAAGATCGCAATTCGTCCGTCACGCGTGCCGGATGGGAGATCCACTCCGTGACGCCGGGGAGCAGTGCCCGCAGCAGCCCGATTCCTTCCGCTTTCACATCGTCGTAAGACTCGCCCGGAAGAAGCCGGTACTCAGGTCCGGTTATATAATCGGGAAGCACGATTCCTCGGTCTTCGGCCTCTCTTGCTCGGCGTTTCGCTCTTTCCTGAACCTCCGGGGGAATTTGCCGGCCGCCGACCGGAATCAGCTTGCGGGGAAGGCGGAACGG
Source organism: Cohnella candidum (assembly GCF_003713065.1). Classification (NCBI taxonomy): domain Bacteria; kingdom Bacillati; phylum Bacillota; class Bacilli; order Caryophanales; family Paenibacillaceae; genus Cohnella; species Cohnella candida. The sequence continues at coordinate 1,748,622 of NZ_CP033433.1, forward strand.
CAAGCCGTATTTGGCGCATACATCGTAGGCAACGTGGAGCAAATCTTTGCCGGATACGATTCCGTATAAGCTGCCCATGTGGTTATCCGCATGCGTCAACGCGATCCCCGCGGCGAGCGCCGCTTCGGTCTGGGCGATCAATTCGCCGCGCACCTCTTCGGGGTCGGCTCGCCTCTCCGTTTCTTCGGGTGTCTGGGGGAACCAGCCGTCCTTGCCGGTCAGCGTAGCGGATGCACGATTGCGGACGAGAGGTCCCCATCGGTAGTGCGGCCACTCGCTCGTCAGCGTCCAATGGACGCCGATATCGACATCCGGCATCGAGGCGATCCGTTCCGCCGCTTCCGCGGACCAAGGACAATTCATCATGATGGTGGCGGACGAAACCGCCCCCTCTTCAAGCAAATCGAATACGCCGTCGTTCGCGGCTTTCGCCAGTCCCAGGTCGTCGGCGTTGACGATCAGCAGCTTCTCTTCTTTGCCGTAGCCCAATCTCTCCGATGTGTTCACGCGCACCGCCTCCTCTCTACATTGTATGACGGCGGATGCCCGCCCTTGCCAAGCGGTTGGAGCGCAAAAAAGCAGCCTGCCCGGGTACCGGACAGACTGCTTTCGAACTCAAGGAACGTAAATCATTTTCCGCGTCATGCCGCCGTCCACGACCAGGTCGATGCCCGTGACGAAATCGTTCTCCGGATCGGTCAGGTAGAAGCACGCCCGGACGATGTCGTCCGGCTTGCCGACCCGTCCGGCGGGATGCTGCGTGTGATCTTCCGGGCGAAGCGCATCGTAATCCCCCGTCTCGATCCAGCCGGGACTGATCGCGTTGACGCGGATGCCGTATTCGCCGAGAGAAAGCGCAAGGGCGTGCGTCAGCGACGCGATGCCTCCTTTGGAAGCGGCATACGCCTCCGAGTGGGGTTCGGACTGAAGGTGGCGCGTGGACGCGATGTTCACGATCGCGCCTTTACGGCCCTGCTCCTTCATTCTTATGGCGGCCTCCCGGGAACACAGGAACGTGCCTCGCAAATTCGTGTTCAGCACGCCGTCCCATTCCTCGACCGTCAGCTCGAGCGGCGATTTCCACACGCCGTAGCCGGCGTTGTTGATCAGAATGTCGATTCCGCCGCATTCCGCTTCCGCTTCTTCGAACAAGGCGGGAACGGCCGCCGCATCCCGCAAGTCCGCCTGTCGATAGCGAATGCGGCCACCGGCAAGCCGAACCTCTTCGGCAAGTTCCTCTCCTTCAACACCGTGCAGGCTCGTGGCGTACACGTTGGCGCCTTTAGCGGCGTATGCGCGGCACAAATGGCGTCCGATACCGCCCGCCGCTCCCGTGATCACGACGGTCAACCCTTCGAACATGCTGCGTTCAGCTCCCTGTCTGAAGTCTGGCGAGCCGGCTTGCAAGCGGCGTTTTCCAACTCGTCGCGAGTACGTCTTCGAGCGCGAGCAACGCGCGGATGCCTTCCTGATCGTTCCGATCCCTATGCATGACTCGGTTCGCTTCGGCCACGGTGACGCTTGAGGGATGGCGCCGTTCCAAGGTCATGACGTCACCGGCCCGGATTTCGCCTTCCTCCAGCACCCGAAAATAAAAGCCGGTCGCCCCTCTCTGGGTCACGAGCGCCGGCAGTTCGTCGAGCCCCCACTTCATGGCCAGCTTCCAACACGGCACGCGGGGCTGGCTGATTTGAAGCAGGGCCGTACCCGCGCGGAAAACATCCCCTACGCACACATCTTCTTCCCGCAAGCCGCCCACCGTCAGGTTTTCCCCGAATGCGCCGAACGCCATTTTACGGCCCAGCACGTCTTCCCAATGGGGGTAGTGCGCGTGGCTGTAAACATTAACGGCTTTGTCAGGTCCGCCATGGTGCACGAGATCGGCGACTTCGTCACCCGACACGCCGGCCGGACTCACGTGCGCCGCTCCTTCCGCCGGATGCTTGTAAATGCCCGAAACGGCTTCTTTCCCTTTAAAAGATTCCGTCTTCTTGCGCCCGACATTCACCGAAAGAATCGGCCATGAAGGGACAGTATCGTTCTCGGTCATATGCGTTCCTCCTGCTCGACAACTCAATGGGGTATAAGGCCAAGTGACTTTCGCCACGCTAAAGATACTCCCAAGAAAGGAGGTTTTCCGATGACGACATCCAAACGGCGCCGCGAAAGCGCCTGGAAAGCCCGAAAACAAGCCCAGCACCCGCACGGTAAAGTGCCTTCCCTGCACGGGCTGGCCAATGACGCTGATCCGGAAGGCAAGCCGGATCCGGCGGACGTTTAATCGTTCAGGCGAAGCTTCTCCGCTGCCGTGAGGCGCCTGCCTTGCACCTGAAGAACCAGCTTGCCGTCCTGAAGGCCCCAGACTTCGTCCGCGAATTTCTCGGCGAGTTCAAGCCGGTGAAGCGCGGCCACGATCGTGGTCCCCTTCTCGGAACACAGCTTCTTGAGCGTGGCCATCAACTCTTCCGACGTATGCGGATCGAGGCCGGAAACGGGCTCGTCCGCGAACACGTAACGGGCCCCGTGCACGAGGGCTCTGGCAATCGCGACGCGTTGGCGTTCGCCTCCGCTCATTTTCTCCACGGGCCGGTGCGCATGGTCGAGCAAGCCGACCGCCTCGAGCATGTCCATGCCGCCCATGTAATCGTCGCTGCGGACCATGCCCGTAATCCGGCGCCACAACGGAGTCTGCTCCGCGTTGCCGATCAGCACGTTTTTCAACGCCGTTTTCTTCTCGAACAAGACCGGGCGCTGCTCCAGATAGGCGATTTGGCGGCGGAACTTCATCCGCGCGGACCATCCTGCCTTCAAGATATCGACGCCGTCCACTTTATATTCGCCCGCCGACCACCGGTCGCGCAGCGCCAAGCACCGAAGGAGCGCGGACTTGCCGCTGCCGCTTGCGCCGGCTACCGCGACGAATGTGCCGGGATCGAGCCTTGCGTCGATGCCGTCCAGAATCCTTTTTCCCTCGGGAAGCCTGCGGTCCAAATCTCGAATGATGATCATAGAAGCGAACGAACTCCTTCTGAAACAAGATAAATCTAGTTTATTTCATTCAGGAACGCCTTTCCATACGAACAAATGTTTGCTATAATGGAAACAGGAACAAATGTTCCTACACTTGCTCTCTAAGGTGGGATGATGGAATGGCGAACAGCGAACATTTCCGTTACATGGAAGCTTCCAAGGGATCCAGGCCGTCAAGGGACTTGACCTTCAAATTTTACACCGACGGTAAATTGGAGATCATCGACAACGACACGGGCAACATGATGAACCCCCGCGAGTTGAGCGGGGGCAGCTACGACTTCTATGTCCGCCAGCGGCTGGCGCTCATTAAGCGGGACCTGCAATCCAAAATCGCGAAGTACGCGTAATCGCGTCTCTCCTTGCCGTTACGGCAAGTTTTTGTTAATCCGATTCATGCTGGCCGGATAACGCGCCATTTTGTTCAGGCTCAGCCCTTGCGCTTTGGCGGTGAAACGGGACTCGTTCCGTTGGTCGTCCGCCTTCGTGCTTTTGTTATGGGGCATATGCTCACCTCCCGCCCTTCCTGAAATCCCGGGAAGGGTTTTCTATATAGCTTTCCTCGTTCCCGACATTTACAAACCCGTTCCCGCTAAGGGATAATGGAAAGACATCACATTCCCGACGAAACAGGAGCTTTCACATGAAGCAAACACTGTTGTTTGATCTGGACGATACGTTGATCTATTGCAACAAGTACTTCCACTTGATCCTGGAGCAGTTCGCCGACGAGATGACCCAATGGCTCGAACCGTTCGGCTTCAAACGCGAGGAAATCCTGCGGAAGCATACGGAGATCGATATCGCGGGCGTCCAGGTTTTCGGCTTCAAGAGCGAACATTTTCCGCAGTCCTTCGTGGATACGTACCGTTATTTCCATAACCTTTGCGGCCGGTCGGCTTCCGATGAAGAGGAGCGGTTCCTCTGGAAGCTGGGCTACAGCGTCTATGACCTCGAGGTTGAACCCTATCCGTACATGGACGAGACGCTTCAGCACCTGATCGAGGAAGGACACGACCTCCATCTCTATACCGGCGGCGACTACTCCATCCAACAGAACAAAGTCGAACGCATGAACCTGAAACGCTATTTCGGGGACCGCATCTACGTTCGGCAGCATAAGAATACCGAAGCTTTGGAGCAAATTTTGCGAGATGGGAAATTCGACCGTTCCTCCACCTGGATGATCGGCAACTCCTTAAGAACCGACGTGCTCCCCGCGCTGCAATGCGGCATCCACTCCGTCTACCTGAAGCAGGAAGGCGAATGGAACTACAATGTGGTCCCGGTCGAGGCGAAGCCGCAGGGCGCGTTCCTGACGCTTGAGGCTTTACCCGAAGTGCCGCCGGCGATCCACCAATATCTTTATCGAAATTCCGAGGCCGCAGAGCCTCTCCGCAACGTACAAAAACCGTCCTGAGGTGATCCTCGGACGGTTTTTCATTTGTATGATGAAGGCGGCAGGCTGTTCAACTTATCGAATATTCGCTTGACCCCGTCGGACCAATTCGGGTCCTCTGCGTAGGTCTGATTCAGCCAGTCGAACGGCTCGTATCCCTCCGGCCGTTTGCTTCCCTGCCGCGACAGCGTGCGGGCGGCAATGTCGGCCGAATCGCCGATGTCGGTGTTGAATTCTTCCCAGCTGTAAAACACGTTAAACGGATTGTTGGCGATTTTTTTGGCGTTTTTGTTCGACTTCGGAACGAAGCCCTGCTCTTGCCCGGTCACCGCGAACAGCAGCAGCGGATTCACGTCATGCTCCTTGGCGCTGTTTACGATGGCACTGAAATAAGGCTCGTCCGCCAGCATCGAATCCCGGCTCCGCAAGTACGATTTGACCGCGGCCGTATCGATGTCCCGGTACCGCAGCTGCGTCGGCATGCCCACGTCCGCGGACGGCACGGGCAGCTGCAGGACGGGCGACGGCAAAGGCTGCTCCGACGTCTCCGGAGCGGGACGCCCCAGCAGCACGCCCGCGGCGATGCCGCCGGCCAGCACGAGAACGGCCATCGCCAAAGCCGGACGCGGCACTCTGCCGAAGATGTCCCAGCCAGGCCGCGTTCGGGGCAGTGCCGGAAGCGGCAGCGCTTCAGCCGCCAGCGTTCCGAATTCGGCGGAGAACTCCGCTTGGGCGAGCACGGCAGCCGGTTCTTTGCGTAACAATCGGTTCATCAGCAGCTCGGGACTCCATTTCCCCGGCGCCCGCTCATTCATCCAACGGAGAATCGGGTCCAAAAACATCGCTTCCGCGGACGGATCGGGCAGCTCGATCTCCGCGCAAACGTCCAACACGTCGTCTGGCCGGATTTCCCGCTGCTCCACGACGAGGCACCGCCGGATCAAATCGTCCGCGATCCTCTCCTTGAATTCGGCGGGCAATTCCGGCAGTCTCCGCTGGATCGTTTGGCGAATCGCGGTAGCGACGATCTCTGCCCGCTTGGCTCCGGAGAGGGGCGCGTATTTCGTTTGCACGTACCGGCGAATGACATTTACGTCCGCCGGCGACAGCAAGGCCGCATTTTCCACGTTCCCCTCTCCCCCCTCTTATCGCCAATGTGATGCGGAAACTAAGCCAAATCTTGTTCCGCGGCTTCGCGTATCCGGGCTTGTAACGGAGAGCTTGCGATGTAATCTTCGATCTGCTGTTTTTCCGAAGCCGTCAACTGGTATTCGCAGTCGCAGCCTTCGTCCTGCGGCACGATCTGCATCGGAAACCCGCGGTGGGTGCAGACGATCAGAATGGAAAAATCGATCAAATCGTCGGGAAGCGGCGTAGACGATGCGGTGTCGACCTGAACTTCCACGTCAACCCACTGGTTGTCCCGTTTCTCGACGCGCGGATAAAACGCGGTGAAAATCAAATCGTTCCAGCTTTCGGCCCCATACTTGATCATTCGGATCCTCCTTCGTTCCCGACGGTCAAAAAAAGGCCGTTCCGGAAAAGATAAACGCGGTGCGTTCGCCGGAACGGCCTTGACGGTCGTTCATTACGGAAGCATGCTGCTTCCCATCAAATATTTATCCACTTCGCGGGCGGCTTCACGGCCTTCGTTGATCGCCCAGACGATCAAGCTCTGGCCGCGTCTCATGTCGCCGGCGGCGAAAACTTTGTCAACGTTGGTTTTATAATGGCCATAGCGGGCCTTGACGTTCGTGCGGCGGTCGGTTTCCAGACCGAACTGGTCGACCAGCGTGCTCTCCGGACCTTCGAAGCCGACGGCCACGAGAACGACGTCCGCAGGCCATACTTGCTCGGTGCCCGGGATTTCTTCGTAAATCTTGCGCCCTTGCTCATCCACGTAACGGCGGATTTGCACGGTGTGCAGTTCTTTCACATTGCCGTTCTCGTCGCCGACGAACTTCTTCGTCAGGACGGAGAATGCGCGCGGATCTTCGCCGTAAAGAGCCTTCGCTTCCTCGTGAGCGTAATCCAGCGTGTATACGTTCGGGTATTCCGGCCACGGGTTGTTAACCGTGTCGCGGCGTTCCGGCGCTTTGGCGTGCGTGCCGAACTGGGTTACCGTGCGGCAGCCGTGACGGAGCGCGGTTGCCACGCAGTCGGTTCCCGTATCGCCGCCGCCGATGACGATGACGTTCTTGTCTTTGGCGGAAAGATACGTGCCTTCCTGCAAGCCGTTATCCAAGTAACTCTTGATCGTGCTGTTCAGGAAGTCCATTGCGGGATAGATGCCTTTGAGCTCAGCGCCTTCCACGTTGCCGATCGGACGGGCTTTCGTCGCGCCGCCGCACAGGACGACGGCGTCGAATTCTTCCATCAGCTTATCAGCCTGGATGTCTTTACCGATCTCCGTGTTGGTGACGAATTGGACGCCTTCGGCGGCCAGCAGGTCGACGCGGCGCTGGACGATTTCCTTCTCCAGCTTCATCGTCGGAATACCGTACATGAGCAAACCGCCGATGCGGTCCGCGCGCTCATAAACAGTTACCGTGTGGCCCGCTTTGTTCAATTGGGCGGCGGTTGCAAGACCCGCCGGGCCGGAGCCGACGACGGCGACTTTCTTACCGGTGCGCGACTTGGGCGGCTGCGGCACGACCCAGCCTTCTTCGAAGGCGCGGTCGATGATCGCTTGCTCGATCGTTTTGATCGTGACCGGATCGCCGATCAGGCCTACCGTACAGGAGCCTTCGCAAGGCGCCGGGCAAACGCGGCCGGTGAATTCCGGGAAGTTGTTCGTCTTCATGAGACGCTCGTAAGCTTCTTTCCAAAGTCCGCGGTACACCAGGTTGTTCCATTCCGGAATCAGGTTGTTGACCGGGCAGCCGGAAGCGGCGCCGGACAATTCTATCCCCGTGTGACAGTAAGGCGTGCCGCAGTCCATGCAGCGCGCGCCCTGGGTACGGAGCTGTTCTTCCGAAAACAATTTGTGAAATTCGTTCCAGTCCTTGATCCTCTCGAGCGGATCGCGGTCGCGGGGCAGCTCCCGCTTATATTCCATAAATCCCGTAGGTGTGGACATCTTCGGTTTCCCCCATCTGTCGGTGTTTCGCTGTTTCGTGGCGAATCTCTAACTTTAATTAGAACATGCTACCAAATCGCTTCGGCAGCCAGAATGGACTTTCCTTACAATTGTTTGCACTATCCGTCTATTGCCGTTCGTACACGACGAACGTAAACGGCAAATCGTTCTGCTCGTCCCGCACGCCAGGCACGGCCGAAACGCGCGTCCACTCGCGGGGATCCAGAGCGGGAAAATACGCATCCCCTTCGAATTCCCGATCGATCTCGGTCAGCAGAATTCGGTCCGCGTAAGGAAGGAGCTGACGATAAATCTGCTCTCCCCCGATAACCATCAAATCTTCGTTTTTGAATCTTTCGACGGCTTCTTCCACGGTTCGGACGACGACGCAGCCTTCCGGCGCTTCCTCCATCGTTCGGGAAAGAATGACGTTCGTCCTGTCTTTCAGCGGCTTCTTCAACGATTCGAACGTGAGCCGGCCCATGAGAACCGGTTTGCCTTTGGTTTGGGCGATAAAATAAGCCATGTCCGCGGGGAGCCGCCAGGGCAGCCGATTGCCGATCCCGATGACCCCGTTGGAAGCGGCTGCTGATATCATGGTAATGGCCATGCGGAACCCTCTTCCGGAAACGTATGACGACTGTATATTTTCACTATCATACCATACCGGAAAGATGCTGCCTACCCGAACGAACGGCCAGAATCCATTTCCAATTGTTAAGATTCTACGAAATTTGACTCGTTCTTCAAGCGGATCCGAACATTTTCGGTCCTTGGGGCGATGTCGTGCCGGCATCCGGCTCGAGCGTGACCCCGACATGATCGAAGGAAGGGAAATCATCCTTCCACGGTACCGTGAGAAGGCCGATACCGGAGGAGCCCACGGTAAAAGTACCGGCGCTGCGGCGGGTGCCGTCTTTCAGCAGCCAGACGTGATAGGCCTGCTCCCCTTCCGTCTTTGGCGTGCCGAAAACATAGACGACGAGCCGCGTTTCGCCTGCCGACTTGATCATGCATGCAACGCCGTAGGCGTTTTTGCCGGCCGCGTAGGAACGGACTTCCTCTTCGGGCGAAAGCCGAACGAGCTTCTCGATTTGCGAGGGAGCTGCCATTGCGGGAACGGCTGCCTGCTCCGACCCGGAAGGCAGTAAACCCCGGCCCGCGAAGCCCGCGAAAAACGCTGCAGCAATGACGGCTGCGAGAATCACCCGGCGGTAAACGTTTGCGATCGGCTTGCGAGAACGGACCGTATCTGGGGTGACGGTTTGCGTTTGTCGTTCTGCGGGATTATCGCTTTCCGTTTGACCGAATATCGAGTCCATCACTTCCGCCTTCAGGTCGGCGGGAAGCTCCAGCTCTGGCGCGTCTTCCGACAGCCGATCCCATACGAGACGCCATTCGGCGGCGTCTTCCCGGCAAGCGGCGCAAGTATCGAGATGGCGTTCGAAGCGTTTGCGCTCGACGTCCGACATTTCGCCCGCCATATAATCCGCCAGTCCTTGGCAGTTCGTTGTCATGTCCCTGTTTTCCATCGCTTAACGTTCCTCCCTGAGGCCCTGGAGATGGCGGCGAAGAGATTTCAACGCTTGGTGCAGCCGGCTTTTGACCGTGCCCACGGGTTCCCCGCCCATTTCCGCGATCTGCTGCAACGTATATCCTTTCCAGTACAAAAGCTCGATGACCCTCTGCTGCGGTACGGTAAGCCGGGAGGCAGCAGCAGCCACTTCGGATATTTCGGAACGCCGCACGAGCTCGCTAGCCGGGTCATCCGTTTCCGAAGCTTCCTTCGTTTCCTCGATCCACTCCATCGGGACGTTGGCGGCATGCCGCCTCTCCCTGCGAAGGACGTCCACGGCGATGTTCCTCGTGACCGTAATGAGCCAATTGGCGAACGAGCCTTTCGCCGCATCGTATTCGGCTCTCGTCGTCCATAGGCGGGTAAACACCAGCTGGACGATTTCCCGCGCCAGCGGTTCGCTTCCCGCCGCCCGTCTGGCGAAGGAATAGACCAGTTTCGCGTACCGGTCATATAGAAGCTCTAAGGCGTCCCTTTGTTTCATGCGGATCATCCGCATCAATTCGCTGTCGGTATGGGTCGGCATCTCGTCGTTACCCCTTTTGAACCGCGATTGCTTGCCATCCCTATTTTAACAGAAAATGGACGGACGGGAGCCCCTCCCGTCCGTCCCGAATTCAACTTTCTTTCACGACGATTTTACCCGTCATTCCCGTATGGGGATTGCAGTAGTACGTGAACGTCCCCGCTTTGTCGAACGTGACGGTCTTCTCTTCGTCCTTGCCCAGCATGCCCGTATCGAACGATCCGTCGTCCGCAACGGCCGAATGCTCGACGTCGTCGCGGTTGACGAATTTGATTTTGTCGCCGACATGGATTTCGATATCGGACGGGTGGAACGCGAAGCTTTTGATTTCCACGGTGACCGTCTCGCTCTTCCGGTCTTCGGCGGACGGGGAAGGCGATGGTGAAGCCGTTTCCTTCGAAGGCTGCGGCGAAGGTTTCGCCGATGGCTTCGGCGACGGCATCGCCGAGTGCCCGCCGTGGTCGTCGTGCGAAGCTTCCGGTTTGGGCGAAGGGTCGTGAGACGCGCTCGCCGACGGCGATGGTGAGTCGGAAGGCGAAGCCTCAGGCGATGCCGACGACGGCGAGGCGGAAGCCGAACCCGAAGGCGATTCCGAGGGCTCCGAGGATTCCGTCGGCGATGCCGATGCTGTTGCTGACGGTGCAACCGAGGCTGCGATGGACGGCGATGCTGCTGCCGGCGTCGAAGCGGCATCGCTCCCTCCTTTGGACGAACAAGCGGCTGCGAAAAGGATCAGAAGCGCCCATACGCTATACCGGATCAATCCCGTTCCGAAATTCTTCATTGGACGATGATCGTGGCTTTCATATGGTCTTTGTGCGGTTCGCAGTAGAAGGCGTAAGTACCCGGTTTATCCAGCTTGATGGTAACGGATTGCCCTTGAGAGATGAGCGGGATCCGGAACGATCCGTCGACCGCCACCGCGTTGTGGAAGTCATTGTCCCGGTTGATGAACGTGATTGTCGAACCGGCTTTCACCGTGACCGTATCCTGCGAGAACATGTAGTTTTTCATTTCGATCGTCGCGCTGCCCGGCAGGGAATCCTGCGTGGTCGTACCGGTGAATTTGTCCGGATCGACGAGGAACCAAACCTTGCCGACGTTGTGGCCCAGCGTGTCGCCGCGTTTGGCGTCCTGAACCCAATAATAGAGCGGATAGCCTTTGTAAGTTGTCTGCTTAGCGCCGTCCGGCCGGATGATTTCGCCGAAATCCTCCGCTTTCAGGCCGCTGGGCACGGTGATCTTGTCGGCGTGGAATGCCGGCCACTTGGCCAGGCAATCGCCGGAGCATACGCTGGCGCCTTTCGGATCCTTATCGAAGTAGTACAGCGACATGCCGTTCGCGTCGACGAGATAGTTGATTTTCAGCGTCGGATCGGTACCGAGCGCCACCGTGTAGAACGGCTGCTTGATCAAATACCAAACTTTGCCGACACCCTCGCCCGTCACGTCTCCGGGCTTCGCGTCTTTTACAAAGTAATAGAGCGGCCAGCCTTTGTACGTGACTTGCTTCATCCCGTCGGTGCGGGTGAACGCGCCGAAGTCTTTGCCGTCGACCCCGTCGGCGAGCAGCAGCCGGTCCGCGCTGAATACCGGCCAAGCCTTCAGGCAGTCGCCCGTGCAGGAATTCAGGTCGGCCATGTCTTTCGTGAACAGATAGAGCGCCATTCCCGCGCCGTCCGTCAAATAAGTGGAGCCGTCCGCGGTTTTCCGCACGTCGATGCGTTTGCCGCCGAGCAAGCCGGCTTTATCCGCCGACAACGCTTTGCCTTCTACCAAAATGTCGAGGAGCGTCTTCGCGCCGCCTTGAGGTATCGTTTGCAGCGTTTCCAGCAGCGCCGACGCCAAATCGCGGTTCGTGAACGGCGCTGCCGCGGCCGCCCGGCTAAGGCCTTTCGAAGCGGCGAACTCGATCGCATCGGCGTAAGCGAAGTCCGTTCCCGTCCGGTACGCCAAAGATTCCAGCATCACCTTGTACACTTGCTGCGCCGTAATCGCCGCGTTCGGGCTGAACTTTCCGCCGCCCGTGCCGCTCCAGCCGAGCTCCGGATGCGCCTTCAGATAAGCGAGTACGGGCCTCAGGCTGGACCCCGCGGAGCCTGCGTCCGCGAAATTGTCCGTTCCCGTATACGCAAGTGCCTCTTTTTCTTTGCACAGCAGGCGAAGCGCGATAATCGCTCCTTGCATCCTCGTCGTCGTTTTGGCGAGGTACGCTTCCGTCACGCCGTGGCCGTCCCCAAGCAAAATGCCGAGCTCCGCCGCGATGTCCGACGAATGGCCCGTCGGCAGCGCACTGACGGCTGCGACGCTCGTCGAACTTCCCGCGCTGTCCGTTTCCCCCGCCGCGAACGCGCTGAAGGGCGCGACCGTCACCGCGATCGCCAAACTCAATACCGACAATAACTTTTTACCGATTTTCATCCCCATCGTTCCCTCCCGTTTTCCAACTTCACCCAAGGAAACGACGGATGGGAAAAAACGGTTTGAGGGATTAGAAAATATTTTTCTCATCAGGGGTTGTGCAAGAAAGTTACATAACTCCGCCGAATCTTCGAGCCGCTCACGGATTTATGCTAGAAAATTACATAACTCCACCGAAACCTCGTGCAGCAAACCGTTTTATGCAAGAAATGGACCTACGTCAAGAAAGTGGACACCAATTAACTAGCTTTACTCTTACTGAAACTGGAAGCGAAACGAACTGGTGATAAATATCCCAGTGCACCGTGGATCCGTTTGCGGTTATAAAAGAACTCAACGTACCGAAACATCTCGTTGTATGCTTGTTGCTTCGTTCTAAATCGTTTGCAGTAAATAAGTTCTTTTTTAAGGATGCTGTGGAATGATTCAATGCACGCATTGTCATAACAATTGCCTTTTCGACTCATGCTTGCTTTCATTCTGTAAGCTTTAAGTTGCTTTTTGTAGTCATCGGATGCGTACTGGCTCCCGCGATCTGAATGGTGGAGAAGCCCCTTCTTCGGCTTCTTGGCTGCATAGGCATCTTGCAAAGCACCGAGCACCAGATCGGTCGTCATACGGTCCTCAAGGCGCCAGCCCACGATCTCACGGGTGCAAAGATCAAGGACGCTCGCGAGATACAGCCGGCCTTCTTTGCACGGAATGTAGGTGATGTCAGCAACCCAAACTTGATTGGGCCGCTGCGTTTCAAACTGTTGATTCAGAATGTTTGGAGCGATCGGCAAGTCGTGATTAGAGTCGGTTGTTTGAACCTTGTATTTACTCGAGACACAGGAACGCAGGCCGAGTTCATGCATGTACAAACCGACTGTCCGCTCAATTACCGTATAACCTTCCTCGCGCAGTAAAAAAGTGATTTTGGGAGCGCCGTAGCGCTTCTCTGAGTCGTTAAAGTGATACGTAATACGCCCCATCAGTTCACGCTTACGTAGTTCCTGATTACTTGGACCAGCAGACCGCCATTTGTAGTAACCGCTCCGGGAAACCCCCATTAATTCGCACATCTTCTCCAAATTGAACTCGGAGCGATGATCTTCAATGAACTGAAATCTTAGTTCTTTGGCTTGCTGAAGATGTGCACTGCCTTTTTTACAATCGTTAGCTCTTCTTCGACATCAGCGATCTTCCGATCTTTCGCGTGAAGTTCACGTTGCTGCTCTTTGACGAGTTGTTCGAGTTCTTTAATGCGATCCAGTGAGGCAATGGGTTCATTCTTAAAATCACGATATTTCGCTTTCCATGAATGTAATGTTCTTGCTGGAATGTCGAGCTCCTGGGCGATCTCCTCGACCGTTTTTGCTTGCTCCTGAAGGAGCTTGATCGTCTGTTTCTTAAATTCCTCATTGAACCGCTGCCGTTGTTCACCCATGTGAACACCTCCTGAGATACATTCATTATTGTGTTCTCTTAACGAGGTGTCCACTTTTTATTCTAGTTGCAAAAGTTACATAACTCCGTCGAATCACCGAGCCGCACACGGATTTATGCAAGAAAGTCACATAACTCCGTCGAATCTCCAAGCCGCACACGGTTTTATGCAAGAAAGTTACATAACTCAGCCAAATCTTCGAGCCGCACACAGAATTATGCAAGAAAGTTACATAAATAAAACGCCTGCCGCTCCATGACGGAACGACAGGCGAAACCTATTCGTTGATGATGCCCCGGTTGATCGCTTCCCACAAATAAAACGAAGCAGCGGAGCGATATGGTGCCCACTTGTGGCCGTGCTGCTCCAAGTACTTTTTGTCCGGCCGGTCCTCCATGCCGAACAGCCATTTCGTGGAGCGCTGCAAGCCGAAGTCGCCGAGCGACAGCACGTCCGGCCTGCCGAGCGAGAACATGAGGAACATCTCGGCCGTCCATCTTCCGATGCCCTTGACGTCGGTCACCATCTCGATGATCTCCTCGTTCTCCATCTGCTCCAGGCGGTCAAAATCCAACTGGCGTGCGGCCGTTTTGGACGCCAAATCGTGGATCGAAACCACTTTGGCACGGGACAGCCCCGCACCGCGGAGCGTCTCCGGCTCTAGTGCCAGCAGGGATTCCGGGGTGAACTCCGGGGCCAGCAGCAGAACGCGTTCCTTGATCGAGGCGGCGGCTTTCACCGACAACTGCTGCCCGACAATCGACAACGCCAGCGATTGGAACGGATCGGGATTCAGGTGAATCGTCAATTCTCCCACCCTGCCGATCAGCCAAGCCAGCCGTTCGTCGTTTCTGATCAGCGCCTGGATCTCGGGGCTTTCCGAGCTGAAGATAAGCCGGTCCGGCCGTGCGGGACATTCCTTCGTCATATCGCTACCGGAGCTTTGATCGCGGGATGGTGCTCATAACCTGCGAATTCGAAATCCTCAAACACATAATCGAAAATGGAGTCCGGCTTCCGTTTGATGATGAGTTTGGGCAGCGGCAGCGGTTCCCTCGTCAGCTGAAGCTTCACCTGCTCCAAATGGTTGCTGTAAATATGGACGTCACCGCCGGAGAACACGAATTCCCCTACGTCGAGATCGCATTGCTGAGCGATCATGTGCGTGAGCAGCGCATAAGACGCGATATTAAACGGCAGTCCGAGGAACGTGTCCACGGAACGCATCGTCAGCATGCAGCTCAATTTTCCGTTCGCGACGTAGAACTGGAATAACAAATGGCAAGGCGGCAGCTTCATCCGGTCGATTTCGGCGACGTTCCAAGCGCTGACGAGATGCCTGCGGGAATCGGGATTCCGCTTGATGCCCTCGATCAATTGCGAGATTTGGTCGATCTTGCGGCCGTCCGGGGCCTCCCAGGAACGCCATTGCGACCCGTACACCGGCCCGAGGTCGCCGTTCTCGTCGGCCCATTCGTCCCAGATGGTGACGCCGTTTTCCTTCAGGTAGCGAATATTCGTTTCCCCGCGGAGAAACCACAAAAGCTCGTGGACGACCGACTTCAGATGGATCCTCTTCGTCGTGACCAGGGGAAAGCCTTCGCTGAGATCGAAGCGGAGCTGACGGCCGAAAACCGAACGCGTACCCGTTCCGGTCCGGTCCATTTTCTCCGTGCCGTGATCCAGCACGTCCTGCAGCAAATCCAAATAATTGCGCACGAATGACACCTCTGACTCTCTTTACTCGTTTCCGCCTATTCTATCATTGCGCGCCCGATTCTGTCGACGAATACCGCGTCTTGCGGCGTTCCATCCGGTGCTGATACCGTTCAGGCGCGCTTTCGTGCAGTTTGCGTTCGTCATCGTTCTCCGGATGGACGCCAGGCACCGGAATCGGGCGGTTATTCTCGTCCACGGCCACGAACGTCGAGAACGCGGTCACCGTCACCCTGCGTTCGCCGGTAAACAGATTTTCGGCGCGGACGACGCAAAACACTTCCATCGAGCTCCGATGCGTCCAGGTGACGAAAGCCTCCAATTCGACGGCTTCCCCGATGCGGATCGGCGACAGGAAATCCAGGCTGTCGGTGCTGGCCGTCACGACCGGCCGGTGGCAATGGCGGGTGGCGGCGATCGCGGCGATTTTATCGATATACAACATCAGCGTGCCGCCGAACATCGTGCCGTGATGGTTCGTATCGGATGGGAATACGAGCTCGGTCATGATCGTGCGGGATTGGCTCATCGGTTTGCTTTCCAGCGTCATGGTTGGCGCCTCCTCGTCGGCTTCATCTACTTATATTTTACCTCTTTCGGAAGTTGTCAGTCTCCGAAAGACCGCGCGCAAAGGGATTACGGCAAAAAAAAGATCCGCGCTTCCGCGCGGATCTTGGCGATGCTGCGAGTTCATTCGGTTCACTTCGGAGCGATCGTGTGGATCGGATGGCCCATGGCCAGCTCGGCCGTGTCCATCGTGATTTCCCCAAGCGTCGGGTGGGCGTGGATCGTCAACGCGATGTCTTCGATCGTGGCGCCCATTTCGATCGCGAGCCCCAGCTCGGCGATCATGTTGGAAGCCTCGACGCCGGCGATCTGGGCGCCGAGCACGAGTCCGGTGTCGACTTCATGGATGATCTTCATGAAGCCGTCCGCGCCTCCGAGCGTTACCGCGCGGCCGTTGCCGCCGAACGGGAACTTGCTGCTCTTGACGTTCAGGCCTTTGTCCTTCGCTTCCTTCTCGGTATAGCCGACGCTTGCGCATTCGGGGTCCGAGAACGCGACGGCCGGGATGCACTTGTAGTCGACCTTGGAAGGAAGTCCCGCGATCGCTTCCGCCGCCACTTTCGCCTCGTAGGAAGCTTTATGCGCCAGCGCGGCTCCCGGCACGATATCGCCGATGGCGTAAATGTGCGGGATGCTCGTGCGGCATTGGTCGTCGACCTCGATCAGGCCGCGGTCCGTCATTTTGATGCCGAGCATGTCCAGGCCGAGTTCGCCGTCCGTGTTCGGGCGGCGTCCGACCGTGACGAGCAGGTAGTCCGCGGTGACGGTTTTCGTCTCTCCGCCCGCCTCGTACGTGACGGTGACTTCCTTGTCGTTCTGCTCGGCGCTTTGGGCTTTGGCGCCCGTGATGATGTCGACGTTCGCCTTCTTCATCTTCTTGGCGACGAGCTGGCTCATGTCCTTGTCGAAGCCGGCCATGATGGTGTCGAGTCCTTCGAGGATCGTCACCTTCGTGCCGAACTTGCTGTACATTTGGCCAAGCTCGATGCCGATGTAGCCGCCGCCGATCACGACGAGGCTTTTCGGCACTTCCGGCAGCGACAGCGCTTCGGTGGACGACAGGATGCGGCCGCCGAACGGGAACGGCTTCAACTCGATCGGGCGCGAGCCCGTCGCGATGATGCAGTTCTTGAACCGATAGCGCGGCGATTCCTGATCGTTGAACAAACGCGCCTCGTTCTCGTTGATGAACATGACTTCTCCGGCGAACATTTGCACTTTGTTCGCCTTGAGCAGCATTTCCACGCCGCCCGTCATTTTGTTCACGACGGAAGTTTTATACTCTTGCACCTTGCCGAAATCGACGCCGACGTTCTCGGCTTTCAGCCCGTACGTCTCGGCATGCTGCATCGACTCATAATGATGCGCGGCATTGATGAGCGCTTTGGACGGAATGCAGCCGACGTTCAGGCAGACGCCGCCCCACTTGGCTTTGTCCGCGATGATGACCTTCTGTCCGAGCTGGGCGGCGCGGATGGCGGCCACATAACCGCCGGGGCCTGCGCCGATAACCAGCAAATCGATGTCTAGGGAAGCGTCTCCTACAACCATCGTTTACACCTCCATGACGAGAAGTTCTGGGTCGCTAAGCAGCTGTTTGATATAGTTCATGAAGTTTTGGGCGGTCGCGCCGTCGATGATGCGGTGATCGAAGCTGAGCGACAGCGCCATGACCGGGGCGACGACGATTTCGCCGTTCTTGACGACCGGCTTCTCGCTGATGCGGCCGGTGCCGAGAATCGCGACTTCCGGGAAGTTGATGATCGGCGTAAAGAACATCCCGCCGGCAGACCCGATGTTCGTGATCGTGATCGTGCCGCCTTTCATTTCGTTCGGAGCCAGCTTGCCGTCGCGCGCCTTGCCGGCCAATTCGCGGATTTCGCCGGCGATCGACCATGCGTTCTTGCGGTCGGCATCATGCACGACGGGCACGACGAGTCCGTTATCCGTGTCGGCGGCGATGCCGATGTTGTAGTACTTCTTGTAGACGATTTCGTTCGCCGCTTCGTCGATCGTCGCATTCAGCGCCGGGAATTCGCGGCACGCGGCGACGAGCGCCTTCACGATGAACGGAAGGTACGTCAGCTTGACGCCTTTTTTCTCGGCAACCGGCTTCGCGCGGTTGCGAAGAGCGACGAGCGCCGTGACGTCCACTTCGTCCATGATCGTCACGTGCGGAGCAGTGTAAGCCGACTTGACCATCGCGTTGGCGATCGCTTTGCGGATGCCTTTGAACGGCACGCGCTCTTCGACGCCCGGGCCGGCTTGTACCGCCGGACGAGCTGCCGCAGGTGCATTTGCAGCGGCAGGCGCATCGGCGGCTGCCGTTGCCGCTGGTGCAGCAGGAGCCCCGCCTGCCGCGAAGCCGCTGACGTCCTCACGGGTGATACGGCCGTTTTTGCCGGTGCCTTTCACTTCCGCGATGTTCACGCCTTTCTCGCGGGCGAACTTGCGCACGCTCGGCGTGGCGAGCACGATGCCGCCGGGAGCCGGTTGCGAAGGTGCCGCCGCTGGAGCCGGAGCCGGTGCGGGAGCGGATTCCGCAGCTGCCGGCTGTTGGGCCGGCTGGCCTTTCGTATCCGCGCCGCCGACCGCGGAGTTGCCGGACGCGCCGCCCACCGCTTGGGCGTGGTCGCCCGCCGCCGGAGCTTGCTCCGGCACGTCGCCTTCCGCCTCGATGACGGCGACGACTTCGCCGACGTGCATGACTTGCCCGTCCTTGGCGAACACTTCGAGCACTTTGCCGTTCACCGGGCAAGGCACTTCCACGATCGCCTTGTCGTTCTGTACTTCCATAATGATGTCTTCGTCCGTTACCGTTTGGCCCGGAGCGATGTGCATTTTGACGATTTCGCCTTCATGCAGCCCTTCGCCGAGCTCGGGAAACCGATATTCGAATCTGGCCACCTGGCACCCTCCTATTTACACCCCAAAAATCGACGTGAAGCGTTGAAGCCTTTTCGCAGCTTATTGGGGACCCCGAATTGTCCTGCTTCGATTAGAACTGCAGCACTTGATTGACGGTTTTCACGATGCGAGCCGCGTTCGGCAACCAAGCATCTTCGATTTGCGCGAACGGATACACCGTATCCGGAGGCGCGCAGCGGAGCACGGGAGCTTCCAGGTGCAGAATCGCCTTCTCGTTGATCTGGGCGATGATTTCGGCGGCGGCGCCGGCCGATTTCTGCGCTTCCTGCACGACGATCGCGCGGTTGGTCTTCTGGATGGAAGCGACGATCGTGTCGATATCCAGCGGCACAAGCGTGCGCAGGTCAATGACCTCCGCCTGCACGCCGTTCTTCTCCAGCTCTTCCGCCGCTTTCAGGGCGGTGTGGACCATCAGGCCGTAAGCGATAATCGTGACGTCCTTGCCTTCGCGGACGACTTTCGCCTTGCCGATCGGCACCGTGTAGTCGCCTTCCGGCACTTCGTCGCGGAATGCATGGTACAAGTTCAAGTGTTCCATGAAGAAAACGGGATCGTTGTCTCGAATGGCCGAAATGAGCAGGCCTTTGGCATCATACGGGTTGGAAGGGATAACGACCTTGATGCCGGGCGTTTGGATGGCCAAACCTTCCAAGGCGTCCGTGTGAAGCTCCGCCGCTTTGACGCCGCCGCCGAACGGCGTGCGGAACACGATCGGAGAGTGATAGCGGCCGCCGGAACGGTAACGCATCCGGGCTGCCTGAACGAACATTTGGTCCAACGCTTCGAAAATGAAGCCGACGAATTGGATTTCCGCCACGGGGCGGAATCCTTGGGTGCCCAGGCCGACGGCGAGGCCGCCGATGGCGGATTCGGCCAGCGGCGTGTCGAACACGCGCGTATCGCCGAATTCGCCTTGCAATCCTTCCGTCGCGCGGAACACGCCGCCTACCTTGCCGACGTCTTCCCCGAACACGAGCACGTTGGGGTCGCGTTTGAGCTCAACCCTCATCGCGTCGCGGATCGCTTCTTTCATATTCATTTGCGCCATGCTGTTTTACTCCCCCGTCTATGGATCCGATAGCGAATCTCGGTTATTGGAAATCGGCTTTTTGCTCTTCCAGGTGAGGCGGCGTTTGCTCGAACATCGAGTCGATCAGTCCGGACACCGTCATTTTCTCGGTTTGCTCCGCTTTTTTGATATGCTCGTTGACCGCGTTTTTCGCTTCTTCCTTCACGCGAGCCGTATCTTCGTCGGACCAGAGTCCTTTTTTGGCCAGGAATTTGCCGAACCGGACGAGCGGATCCCTCTCGCTCCACTCCGCTTCTTCTTCCTTGGTGCGGTATTTGGTCGTGTCGTCCGCCATCGAGTGCGGCTTGAACCGGTAGGTCAGGCCCTCGATCAGCGTCGCGCCGCCGCCGTTGCGACCGATTTCGGCCGCTTCTCGTACGGCCGCGATAACCGCCAGCACGTCCATGCCGTCGATTTGCACGCCGCGGATGCCCGCCGCCAGCGCCTTATGGGCGATGGATTGCGCGGCCGTCTGCTTGGCGAAAGGCGTCGTAATCGCGTAACCGTTGTTTTGGACGAAATAAATGGTCGGCAGCTTGAACGCGCCGGCGAAGTTCAGGCCTTCGTAGAAATCGCCTTCGGAAGAACCGCCGTCACCGGTATACGTGATGGCGACGCGTTTCTCGTTTTTCAGCTTGAAGCCCATCGCGATGCCGGTCGCATGCAGGATCTGGGCGCCGATGATGATTTGCGGCATCAAAACGTTGACGCCTTCCGGGATCTGGCCGCCATGCTGGTGGCCGCGGGAATACAGGAAAGCCTGGTACAGCGGCAAGCCGTGCCATACGATCTGCGGCATGTCGCGGTAGCCGGGGCAGATGAAATCGTCTTTGTTCAGGGCGTATTCGCTGCCGACCATCGTCGCTTCCTGGCCGGAAACCGGCGCGTAGAAGCCCAGACGGCCTTGGCGGCCCAGGTTAATCGCCCGCTCGTCCCACGTGCGGGTAAATACCATGCGGTACATGATTTCCTTCAATTGATCGTCCGACAATTCCGGCATGTAGTCCGGATTGACGACTTCTCCCTCGGGAGACAATACCTGCAGCGGAGCGACGTCATTCGCGCGCACTTCGTGCGGCAAACCGCCGGTTTTCGCCTCCGGCGTTTCCAAAGATACTTTGCTCATTAAAGTCACCTCATCATAGATTGTGGAAGAGGAGTTTCTGTTATAGAATTATTATACTTCTGTATGAGTCGTTTGGTCAAAGAGAAATACAAGAAATCCTTATGTTTATCGGCATTTCGGCACTATGTTGTTTGTATAACAGGTCGTTTAAATCGGTGTAACACGTTGATACAATCCCCGGTCCAAATCCTTCATTGGTTTTCCCATGGCCGGGATTTCCCATACCTTACCTCAGGAGGAGATCTGCATGAGCGACTTTGCCGTCACCCGTCGAACCGTCGTCAAACATGTCGTTCCCAGCCGTTTCTTGCCGGAAGGCGAGCGAAGCCTTCGGATTTATCTGCCCCCGGGATACCAGGAGACGATCAGTTACCCGGTTATATACTGTCAAGACGGCGAGGATTTCTTTAATTTCGGCCGCATCGCGACCATCGGACAGGGCTTGATCCTCGAAGAAGATTGGGAACCCTTCGTCATCGTCGGCGTCGATGTCGATAAGAGGCTTCGCACATCGGAATACATGCCGGGCGGATCCCGTCACGAGGTATATACCCGTTTTTTCGCGGAAGAAATGGTGCCGGACGTCGAAAGGCATTTTTCCGTCCGCCGTACGCCTGATGATCGCCTTCTGGCGGGGGATTCGCTCGGAGCCGCCGTATGCCTCAGCCTGTCGCTGCAGCGCCGGGATCTGTTTAACCGAATCTTGTCTTTATCCGGCGCCTATTACGATCACTCGATGGAGCAGGCGAAAGCCGCCGGCGATCTATCCGGCTTGAACTTGTGGATGGCGGTCGGCCTGCAGGAAACCGCGTTCGAAACGGACCGCGGAACGTTCGACTTCGTCACGCTTAACCGCGAAATGCACCGCTTGCTTGTGTCCAAAGGCGCCCGCGTGGATTACGCCGAACGGGACGGCGAGCACAAATGGGGCTTCTGGCAGCAGCTGCTCCCCGAGGCCCTGGCGCCGTTCCTCGGCCCCGCCCGCCGATACTGAACGAGGAAATCACTTCACGCCGCAATGCCCCTTCAATGAAAGGGGCATTTTTGTTTAAATCCCCCTCCGGATGTAAAAAATGACACACATCTCCGCAAGACTGCGGAGAATCCTGCATCCGGAGGCGGTGACCGCGTTGACTCCCCCATCGATCGGCGGAAGCCGGGAAGAAACGATCGCTTACTTCAAAGCCGAACTCGGCCAAAGCGACGACTTCGCGGTCCGCCCTTTCATCGTTTTCGGAAGCCGTCCGGCCGTTCTCTTCTATTTCTTCAACATGATTGACCAAGAAATCGTCAACACCCAAATCCTAAAAGCGTTGATGACTGCTCCGCCGCGTCTTGATGGCGAGGGGTGTCCGGAGGAAGAACTGAAATCCGTCTTGATTCAGGAAGCGCTCTACCACAGCGAATGCAGATGGGAAGCGGATTACCAGAAAGTTTCCGCCGCCGTATTGCGCGGAGACTCGGTCGTGGCCATCGAGGGGATTTCAGAAGCGCTTGTGATCGGCACTCGGAAGATCGACAAACGTTCCGTCGACCAGCCCGCGACCGAACAGGTCATCCGGGGTCCTAGGGAAGGCTTCATCGAACCGCTCGGGACGAACATCGCTCTGCTCCGCTACCGTCTGCAGACGAAAACGCTGCGGATCCGCACGATGGAAATCGGCGAGAGAACCCACTCCAAAGTCGCGCTCTGTTATTTGGAGGATATCGCGGATCCAGCGCTCGTTGAAGAAGTGGAGAAACGGCTGTCCAATATCAAGGCGGACGCTATTCTCGATTCCGGTTACCTGGAGCAATACATCGAGGACAACAACATTTCCCCGTTCCCGCAGATTCAATATACGGAACGTCCGGACAAGGTCGCCGCCAATCTGCTGGAAGGTCGGGTCTCTATACTCGTCGACGGTTCCCCGCTCGCCCTGTTGGTCCCGATCGTGTTTAACCAGTTCTACCAGACGGTCGAGGATTATACCGAACGCTTCCTGCTCATGAGCGCCATTCGGCTGGCGCGGGCCATCGCGCTCGTTTTCTCCCTCATCTTCCCTTCCCTGTACGTCGCCATCATTTCCTACAATCCGGAATTGATTCCGACGGAATTCGCCGTGGCCGTAGCGGGCGGCCGGGCCGGCGTCCCGTTTCCCGCGATCATCGAGGTCCTGGTCATCGAGATCTCCATGGAGGTGCTGCGGGAAGCCACGATCCGCCTTCCCCAGCAAGTCGGCGGTGCGTTATCGATCGTCGGCGTCCTGGTCATCGGCCAAGCGGCTGTATCCGCGGGCTTCGCGAGTCCCATCACCGTCGTCATCATCGCGCTTACGACGATCGGCTCCTTCGCGACCCCGGCGTACAACGCCGCGCTCGCGCTGCGGCTCCTGCGCTTCCCGCTTATCATCATGGCGAGCATCTTCGGACTTTACGGCATCATGGTCGGATTGATCCTGATCGTGAACCACATGCTGTCTTTGAAATCGTTCGGCATCCCTTACCTTAGCCCGGTCGTTCCGGGCAACGTCAGCGGCATGATGGACGTTCTCTTCCGCACCCCGATATGGTCGATGAAGAAACGCCCCTCCTTCTTGAACCCGCGCGACCCGGATCGGGTGAATCGGGAAACGGTGGAACAGCTCCGAAAACCGCCTACCAACGTTCTCGACCCGAAAAACCTGAACCCCAACGACAAGGAGTCTGCCAAATGAAGTCCGACCGTGAGATCACTTTCCTGGAGACCGTGGCCATCCTCGTCAGCTCGATCATCGGCGTCGGCATACTCCCCCTTCCCTTGTTCGCCGTCAGAGCCGCCGGCTCCGGCGCTCCGTTGGTCACTTTGCTCGGTTCGCTGCTGGGTTTCGTCGGTTTGGTCCTACTCTCGCTGCTGGGCAAAAGATTCCCCAG
This sequence comes from Cohnella candidum, assembly GCF_003713065.1. Classification (NCBI taxonomy): domain Bacteria; kingdom Bacillati; phylum Bacillota; class Bacilli; order Caryophanales; family Paenibacillaceae; genus Cohnella; species Cohnella candida. The sequence goes on from NZ_CP033433.1 coordinate 1,772,380, forward strand.
GCAAACCCTGGTCCAATACAGCGAAGTGATTATCGGCAAGTGGACGTCGTGGGTCGGGAGTACGGCCATCATCTTGTTCTTCGGGCTTTTGACGGCATTCGCGGCCAGGGAGTTCGGGGAAGTCGTGATCACCTCCGTCTTGAAAAACACCCCCGTCGAAGTGACCGTCATCGTCATGCTCATTCTGGCGGCCATATCTTCCCGCCACAGTATGACGACGTTCGCCTATATCCATTATTTCTATCTGCCGTTCCTGCTCGTTCCCGCGGTGCTTATCGTCATCTTGTCTTTGAAAAACGCGGATTACATCAATTTGCAGCCCAATACGGGCTCTGGGATCGTAAACATGGTCCCCGGCATTTTCTCGATCGGTAATCTGTTTCAAAGTTCGTTCATTCTCTCCTGCGTCATCCCAGCCATGCGCAATCCGAATAAAGCCTTGAAAGCCAGCGCATTCGGCATTCTCATCGCCGGCGGATTATACGTCGCGATCGTGGCAGCGACGGTCGGCGTATTCGGAGCGGAGGAAACGAAGCTGCTGCTCTGGCCGACACTGGAGCTTGCGAAGACGACTTCTTTGCCGGCCAACGTCTTGGAAAGGTTGGATGCCGCATTTTTGGCCGTATGGGTTACCGCTGTATTCACGACGCTTTATTCCACCTATACGTTGACCATCGTTTCCATCACGAACTTGTTCCGGCTGCGGGATTACCGGATGCTCTCGTTTTTCTATTGCCGTTCATCTTTATGCTCGCCATGCAGCCGCAAAGCATCGTGGAAATGTACACGACGATCCAACAGGTCGGCATGATGGGCTTGTATTTGACGATCGGGTATCCGGCGCTCCTTCTCTTGATCGCGATGATCCGGGGAGTGAGGGGGGATGGGCTTGAATCGAAAACGTCGCAAAAAAACGGGTAAACTTCTCGCCGTCCTGCTGGCATTCGTTCCCCTGGTCACCGGCTGCTGGGACCGTTTGGAACTCGAAGAACGCGCGGTCATTCTCGGGGTCGCGGTAGATAGGGCCGAACCGGACAATGGCGAGTCGGAAGACGATGTGACCCACATGCCGGGATCCTTTCCTGCACCCGAACAGCATAAAATCCGCGTCACGGTCCAAATCGCCTTGCCCGGAAAAATCCCGCTCGGACCCGGCGAAGGCGGCGGAGGAGGAGGAAAACCTTCGGAAACGCTGTGGGTGATCGGCGTGACGGGGCATACGATCGACGACGCAATGATGAACCTGCAGCAGCAAATCTCCTCGCTTTTATTTTTCGGGCATTTGCGTGCCATCGTCGTTTCGGAAGAAGTGGCGCGGGAGGGCATCACGAACTTGAACGATTTCCTGCGGCGTAATCCGGAAGTCCGGCGAATGGCGTGGATGATGATCTCTCAAGGAAAAGCCGAACAAGTCATCCGCACGCATCCGCCTTTGGAACGGGTACCGACGATGTATTTGATCTCCACCTTGGATAACGCGGTCCGCATGGGTAAATTCCCGCAGTCGTTTATGGGCAATTTCTGGAGCAACTCCTCCAAGTTAGGACAAGAAGGCTTACTCCCCTATGTAAAAATGATGAGTGAGCAGAACATGGAATTGGCCGGCTTGGCGGCCTTTCGAGGCGACACCATGGTTGGCGCGAGCGAACCTCTCGAAATCGCCGCCTACATGGCGATTAAGCATATCAACCCGGGTGGTTACCGAGGCGTCATCCAATTGCAGGGGACTACCGTCACGATTTACGCAACGCACAGGAGCTCCAAAATCCGCGTTTACTTGCAGGACGGCGAGCCTCGATTCTCCGTCAAGGTCAGCACCGAAATCAACGTGGAGGAAAAAACGAACGAGCTCGTCTCTCTCAGCAACGATCAAATCCTCAATAAGCTGGAAGAGCTCGGCGCGGTTTCCACGGAAAAGCTGTATCTCGAGTTCATCCATAAAACGCAGCGCTGGGGCTCCGATATATTCGGATTCGGTGAATACGTGAGAGCCAAAAAATCGAATTATTGGAACAAGAACGTGAAGACCATGGAAAAATGGCAGATGATGTACAATACCGTCCCTATCGACGTAGACGTCGATTTCAAAATCCGCAGGGTCGGCATGAAAGCGAAATAAACGAACGGGAAACGGAGGCGTTACCGTGCTCACAGGGTCGACTGTCAGTTATTCGATTTTTCTCTGGATCGCGACGGGGCTGTTCCTGCTCCGAATCGACGTGGAAGGATATCGTATGGCGCAGCTCATGAAGGAAAAAAAAGCGGCCCGATTCGCCGGATGGTTCAATCTGGCGACGGGCCTGGGTTTAACGATTTGGCAATGGATCTCTTAGGATTTCTCGGCATCCGGATCGAAAATGCGCTCGATATCCTCCATCAGGCGGCCGACCTCGTTCTCGCCTCCCCGCCCTTCCTTGCGGAAGGAAGCGAGCCTGCTGCGGATTTCTTCGGCGATCGCTTCGTAATCGCCGTCCTGCGAGGAAGCACCGTCGGGATCGTACCAGACGAAACCGCCATTCGGGCCGTTGCGCAAGTAAGCGCGATTCCAATGGGCCGGATAAGTGAAATCGGGCGAGCCGAGCGCCAGCGCGATGACGTCGTCATGCTCGAGCGGCATCAATTGGTGGTACACCTCTTCGAGTCCTCCCGCCGCGACGTTCAAGTGCCGTACCGCGTAATGAAGGTAATGCTCGCCCGTTTCGGCGTCCTTCATCACCCGATAAGCCTCGTTCTCTTCTTCGGCGAGCGTCTTCACGGGTTCCAAACGGTCGGCCAGCATCTGTTCCGTGACGACGCGGATGTTCGTGAGCGAAACCGGAGGATGCGCGGTCATGGCCGATTCCCCAGCTTTTCCTTGACGTAAGCGAGCAACCGCTCGCAGCCTTCCGACACCAAAGTGTACGTTTCCTCGAAATTGCCGGTGTAATAAGGATCGGGCACGTCCGCCATCCCCTTCTCGGGCACGAGGCTGAGGAAACGGATGATTTCCGCCTGCGGCTTCGGATGCAAGGCCGCGCGGATGTCCCGCTCGTTGCGGGAATCCATCGCCACGATCAAGTCGTAGCGCGAGCCGTCGTCCGCCGCCAATTGCTTCGCCTTCATGCCGGCATAAGAAATGCCGCGCGCGTCGAGCACGCCGCGGGTTCCTTCATGCGGCGGATGGCCGAGATGCCAATCCCCCGTGCCGGCCGACGCGACGCGGACGACGCCGTCCAATCCTTCGCGCCGGATCCGGTCGCGGAATACCGCCTCCGCCATGGGAGAACGGCAAATGTTGCCCAGACAGACGAACAAAACGGAGTAACTCATAATCCGCCTCCTGCGCTTTTGCTATGATTGCCCGGCAAAGTACGCCGGGGGAGTCTCCAATTATAATGCACGGACAGCATCCGGAACACCACGACGAGCGCGAACAGCGTGATCAACTGCCAGATCGAGGAAAGCCGGCCGATGCCGACCGCTAGACCCGCAAGGATCGCCCATACCGCATAAATCTCGTCCCGAAGGACAAGCGGCTTCCGGCCTGCCATGATGTCGCGGATCATGCCTCCGCCGATACCGGTCAGCATGGCGGCGACCATGATCGCGCTGAGCGGCAATTTCGCATCCACCGCGTACAGCGCACCCTGAATCGCGAACGCCGAAAGTCCGATCGCATCGAAGAAGGCTTCGCCTTTTTTCCAATGGGTAATCAAGCTCGACGGCATGACAAAAACGACCAGGATCGAGAAAAACGCCGTTTTCAGAAACAGTCCTTGACTCCACAGCGTCGTCACCGGCAAGCCGATCAACAGATTGCGGATCACGCCTCCTCCGAAAGCCGTCACCAGACCGAGGACGAACACGCCCAGAATGTCGTATTCCTCTTCCATGGCGACGACGGCTCCGCTCGCTGCGAAAGCGATGACCCCGATCAAGCTGAACACGTGAAACACGTCGAAATCCAACGCCGATAACCCCTCTTTGTCGAAGTTTCGCAAACATTCCTCATTGTAGACGTTCGCCGGAAGTTTCCGCAATGGAATTTTTCCGGTTATACTGGTACGTGACCATGTGGACCACGTATCGGGGGAAACCGGAATGAAAATTGAGCAAAACGAAAACGGGCGGCGCGCGGTGATCGTAACGGGAGGCCGGCTGGGCGATTGGGCTCTAGACGAGCTGCGGGAAGGCGATTACCTGATCGGCGCGGACAGCGGAGCGGAATTTCTCGTCTCGCGAGGTCTCGTGCCGGACTTGGCGCTCGGCGATTTTGACTCCGTTCCGCCGGAGCGGCTGCCTGCGATCCGAGAGGCGGCACGGGAGTGCCTGGCCGTTGACGCCGTGGACAAGGATTGGACGGATACGGAGCTGGCGCTTCGGGAAGCTCAGGACCGCGGGTACGCCGACATTCGGATTCTCGGCGGGCTCGGCACGCGGTTCGACCATAGCCTCGCCAATGTCCATCTACTCAGGCAGGCGCTCGCGAGAGGCGGACAAGCGCTTCTCGTGGACGAACATAACGAAATCCGCCTCTGCACCGGCGAATGCCGGATCGAGGCGGATCCCAGATATCCTTACGTATCGTTGCTGCCGCTTACCGAGACGGTGACCGGCGTTACGTTGACCGGCTTCCGCTATCCGCTCACGGAAGCGGTCCTGACGCTCGGCTGGTCGCTCGGCGTGAGCAACGTGCTCGAAGCGGACATCGGCAACGTCACGATTCGCGGCGGCCAAGTGCTCATCATTCGCAGCCGTGACTAGACCGTCACGGTCATTCCCGTCTCCGCGAGCCGGACATGAGCAGGAAGATTGTAATCCCGGCGAACGTCGACGTCGTGGGACAAATGCGTGAACAACACCCGTCCCGCTCCCACCTCTTCCGCGAGCGCCAGTCCTTCCTTCATGTCATAGACCGACCGGGTTTCCATCGGATAAGGCTCCAAGACGAAACTCGTGCCCAGCACGAGCAAATCCAAGCCCCGCAAAGGGGCTTTTTGCGTTTCCGGCAGGTTGATCGAATCGGAACAGTACGCCCACGCCTTGCCGGTATCCTGATGTTGGAAGCGGTACGCGTAAGCGTAGCCGTTTTTCCCGTGATTCACCTTCCAGGGACGAATATTCCACCTTCCGTAAACCATGCCGCCGTCGTTCGCGTGCATTTTCAGGCGCGATCCGATCCAAGGGAAACGCTCGCGCACTTCCTCCAGCACTTCCAGCGGCGCATGGACGTCGGCGGTCGAGTCCGTCCAGCGGCAAGCGTCCGCCCAATCGACGAGTCCCCCGATGTGGTCGAAATGCGCGTGCGTCAGGAGCGCTCTAGACGCGCCTCGCGCGCCGACCGATTCCATCTGCTCACGCCAATCGGGTCCGCAATCGAGCAGCAGCGGCTGCTCGCCTTCTTCTCTCAGCCACAGCGAGGATCTGAGTCTCCGATTGGCTCCCGTTGTCCGGGCCTCTTCGCAAACGCCGCAGCCGCAGTACACCCGGGGCGTGCCGAGCGAATCTCCCTGTCCTAAAAACGTGATTTCCAACCCCGTCTGCCCCCTTCCCTGATGCTTGCGTTTCTTGGTTTAAAGAGGCTTCAAAGGGATTTCATCGCGCTTTTCGAGCGCGGCCACCATGTCCAGCCACTCCTGCGGTTTGTTCGGCAGCGCTTGATAGTACCAGCGCAGGAAAGCGACGACGAGCGACGCCGGCAAAGACGTCCGGTTCTCGTCGGCCGGCCGGAAGCCAAGGTCGAGCCCGGTGACGGCTTTGCCCTCGTGGTCCCAGGACGGATGGACATACCGGATGTCCAGCTTGCTGAACCCGATATGGGACAGCACCTCGCGGCGGACCGCCGGATGCATCGGCAGCACTTGCCCGAACGAGAGGGCTTCGGCTTCGAGCGGATCATAGATCTCCGCGAACATGCCGATCGAAGTCGTGCCCGACTCGCTTTCCAGCCGGCGGAGATCCTTCTCCCGGTTCACGTACAGGAAGCGGCCGATGCCAAGGCCGGGCTGGCCGATGATCGTGAAATCGGTCATCGCCACCTTCAGCTCCGCTTGATAGCGGTATTCCGTCGCTCCCACCACGGCACCTTCGTGCACGGCGACGTAAACATGGATGTTCGGGTCCTGAAGCGGCTCCTCCCACAGCTCGAACACGAGCACTTCCTCCGGCGGGAAAATACGGCCCATCAAGCCGTGCATTTCCGCGAAATTGGGGTCTTGGATCGATTGAATGCGAACGTATTCCATGCGTGTTTTCTCCTCTGCGCTAAGTCATAAACGGATTGCGCCATTCCATCAAGGCGGCGTATCCGCAGGAATCCTCGTCTTCCAGGTAGTCGGCCATGACGCCGACGGGCAATCTTCCGCAGCGGAGCAGGAACGTCAGAACGGGATCTTTCCTGGCGCCTTCCGTCACCTGCGCCACATATTCCTCCGGACTGAGCCCCGACTCGGCGTTGGCAGCCCGGTAACCCGGCATTCTGCCGCCGCCGAGCAACCGCCTGCAGCCCAAATGGACGACCGTTTCGTACATCGACTGCATCATCCAATGCCCCAGACCGAATTGGCGGTAGGCCGGCGCGGCGCAAATATCGACCACGTACAGGGTGTCGCCATCGGGGTCGTGATTGCGGATGTATCCGTGATCCGTCACGGAAGCCCAGTCATGGGGCTTATCATCCTCTAATCTTACTCGCAGCGCCGTCATCGATCCCGCGATCCGGCCCTCGATTTCCACGCATAACGCTCCCTCCGGAAAACGGGTGACATGCTCGTTCAATTGCTCGGCATTCCACCACAATTCCGAAGGAAACGGCGGCGGAAAGCTGAGCGCTTGAACCTCGATGAGTCCGCCGAAATCTTCCTTCCCGTAATTCCGGATGACTGCGGGCAGCATTCGGCTGCCGTCCGTTACCCTCAATCGTTTGTACAACGCGATCACCTATTTCCAGTCAGGATACAGGTCCGTCCTGCGGTCCCGCCAAGTCGTCACCGAGCCTGCCTTGCGGACGTCCTCAAGCAAAGACAGGTCCAGATCGGCGGTGATCAGCATGTCCGCGTTGATCTCCCCTTCGCAGAGGATGCCGCGCGGCGGGAACGGAATGTCGTTCGGCGTGATGACGGCGGCTTGGCCGTAATTGGCCCGCATGAAGTCCACGCGCCGCAGGGAACCGACCGTGCCGGTCGTGACGATGTAGATTTGGTTCTCCACCGCGCGCGCGTGGCAGCAATAGCGGACCCGGTAGAAGCCGTGACGGTCGTCGGTGCACGACGGGCAGAAAATGACGTCCGCGCCTTTGGCCCGAACCATCCGCACGATTTCCGGGAACTCGATGTCATAGCAGGTCAACACGCCGATCGTGCCGAAGGGCGTGTCGAACACCTCGACGCCGTCTCCTTCCTTGACCCGCCATTCTTCTTTCTCCGTCGGCGTGATGTGCAATTTGTCCTGCGTGCGGACGGAGCCGTCCGGACCGAACAGGAAAGCGGTGTTCCGGAGTTGGTCTCCGTGCCGCGTCACATGCGTGCCGCCGATCAGGTACATGCCGTATTCCTTCGCAAGCCCCGAAAACAGGGAAACGTAATCGTCGGTATAATCCGTCAGCTTGCCGATCGGATCGCCGGACTCTCCTTTCCCTGCGGACAGCAAAGGCGTCGTGACGAACTCCGGAAACAGCAGGAATTGCGTGCCGTATTCGGCCGCGTTGCGCACATAGTGAACGACCTGCCGGCTGAATTCGTCAAATCCCGAAACGTCGCGGAGCTCGAATTGGACGGCGGACACTCTCATCTTCATCAGGTTGAAATCCTCCTCTGTGTTCTAAACAAACGGCATCCGGCCGAGTTGACCGAATGCCGTTCCTTTACCCGCGGTTCCAGTCGAAGCCGATCGCCCCGAGAAACGTCCGGGCCAGGATCATATGACCCGCCGTGCCGGGATGGACGCGGTCCCAAGCCAGGGTGGCGGCGTACAGATGCGTCAGCACCCGGTCGAAAGCCGCCTGCGTGTCGACGAACAACGTGCCGTATTCCTCCGCAAGCTTACGGACGATGGCGCCGTACTCCTCCATGCGCTTGCGCATGGCGTCCGATGGGTTGGGTTCGAGGTAGAACGGAGTCATGAGAACGAGCCCCTTGACCTGCGGGAGCGTCCGTTCCACCAAACGGCGGTAGGTCGCCTCATACTCGTCCGGCAGCACATGCCATTCACGGATGAACGGCGTATCGAATTGGCGCCATACGTCGTTGGTTCCGATCATGATCGACAGCCAGTCCGGCTTTCTTTGCTCCACGTCGGTTTCCCAACGCTGTTCCAGGTCTCTGACCGTGTTCCCGCTCGTGCCCATGTTCACGACCCGGATGCCGAGCTCGGGATACGAAGCCTGAAGGAAAGCGTCCACGAGCGAGACGTATCCTTTGCCAAGCGCTTGGAACAGCCCCTCGCCGTCCGGACGCTGACGTTCCGCGTCAGTGATCGAGTCCCCGATGAAAAGCAGTTTTTCCCCATTTTGAAGCTTCATTGGTCTGTACTCTCCCTAAGGCGAACGATCGGCTTCGCCATCCGTTTATAGAGTGCGCGGAAAATGGATCGAGATCGTCGTGCCGCTGCTCGGCTTGCTGAACACGTCCACGCTGCCTTCGTGCAGGTCGATGATCCGCTTGGCGATGGACAACCCCAAGCCGCTGCCGCCGGTTAATCGATGCCGCGCGGAATCGACCCGGTAGAATCGCTCGAACAAATACGGGATTTCCCCTTCCGGGATGCCGATCCCGTAGTCGGTCACTTCCAGCTTTACGCCGGTCTTGTCCTGCCGAACGCGCACGTCGATCGGCTCTTTGCTGTACTTGATCGCATTGTCGATCAGGATCAGCAGCAGCTGGCGGATTTTATCCTTGTCCCCTCGCATCGGGACCGACTGGTTCGACGAATGCACGCGGATATCCCGGGCGAACGTCGTGCCCAGCATTTCCGCCAGCTCCTTCACCACGCTCGTCACGTTGAACCGGGACACGCTCACCCAATCGTCCTGCTCCGCTTCCGCCAGCGTCAGCATCGATCTCGTCAGCTTTTGCAGCCGTTCGGTTTCCTTGCCGATCGCTTCGATCGCCTCGTCGCGCACGGCTTCGTTGTCGCGTCCCCATCTCTTCAGCATGTCGGCATAGCTGCCGATGACGGTGAGCGGGGTTTTCAGCTCATGCGAAGCGTCGGCCACGAACTGCTTCTGATGCTCGATCGTCCGGTCCAGCCGGTCGATCATTTCGTTGAACGCCCGGACGAGCTGCTGGAGCTCGACGGATTCTTCCCGTCCGTTCAGCTTCACGCGATGCAGCTTCCCGCTTCGGTCGATCTCGCGCATCGTTTGCACCATTTGGGAAATCGGGCCCGTCATGCGTGACGTGAACCAGTATGTACCGAATATCGCGACGACGATCGCTCCGGCGCTGGTGGCGGCAAGAACGCTGACGAGAATCTGGATGTAGCTGTCCAGCACGGTCAGCCTGCGCGCGCCTTCCACGGCGCCCACCAACGTTCCGTCCTCGTATAAGGGAACGGTCAAGAAAATGATCCGCTGCCCGTTCACCTGCAAGGATTCGGACTTCAGCGCGGACGGATTGCCGAGCGGGAGATTGAGCAGCTCTTTATCAATGCCGACTTTATTGACGACGCCTTTGTCTTTCAGCACGATCCGGAGCATTTCGTTGGCGTTGTACATGTCCGTGAGCAGCTTCGGATCGTCGTATCGCGACATCCCTTGCTTGCGCAGCGCCTCCACGACCAGATCGGCCTTGTTGGCGAGCAGTTGGAGCTCCCCGCGCGTCGTCACCCGAATGACGAAAAAGTAGACGAATATATTATACAGGATCAGGATGAAGATGAGCCAGAATACGGTAAAGAGAGTAAACCGGGCTCTCAGCGTCATGCGTCCGGCTCCTTCAGCATATAGCCGACACCGCGGACGGTGTGGAGAAGCTTATGTCGGTAGCCTTTATCCATCTTCTGCCGCAAGTAGCGGATATAGACATCGACGACGTTCGTATCGCCGATGTACTCGTAGCCCCAGACGTCGGACAAGATTTCGTCGCGCGTTTTCTCTTCGTTTTTGTGCCGGGCCAAATAAAGCAGCAGCTCGAATTCCCGCGGCGTCAAGTCGATGGAATGGTCTTTGCGGTACACCTTGCGGCTGATGAGCTCGATCGTCAAATCCCCGATTTTCAGCGAGTCCTCGCTCTCCCCTTCGCGGGAAGCCTTGAAAATACGCAAAATGTTCCGCACCCTCGCGAGCAGTTCTTCCATGGCGAACGGCTTCGTGATGTAGTCGTTGGCCCCGTGCTCAAAGCCGCTGACTTTGTCGGGAACCGTGTCCCGAGCCGTCAGCAAGATGACGGGGACGGTGGAATTACCCTGGCGAAGGCGGCGCAGCACCTCGATGCCGTTCAGCTCGGGCAGCATGACGTCCAGCAGGATGAGGTGCCAGTCGCCGGATTGGGCCATTTCGAGACCCGTCCTTCCGTCCGCGGCGCGCCCCACCTCGTATCCCTCGTGCTCCAATTCAAGCTGCAGGATCCTTGCGATTCCGTCCTCGTCTTCGATGATCAGGATGTTCTCTTTGTCTTTCACGGGGTACCCCTCCTTATGTCATAGACTCGATGATCCATCCGGCCGCCGCGCAGGCGGCCACGATGAGCAAAGGCGGTATCTTCTTGTAAAATAATATGGCGAAAGCGGCGCCTGCGACGGCGATATCGGCCGGATGATGCACCGCGGACGTCCACACCGGATCGTATAACGCAGCGCCCAGAAGCCCGACGACCGACGCGTTGACCCCGGCCAGCACCGCACGTGCCGACCGGTTGTTCCGCAAACGTTCCCAATAAGGCATGACGCCCGCCACAAGCAGGAACGAAGGCAGGAACACGGACGCCAGCATCGCCGCGGCGCGGACGATGCCCGTGAAGCCTTGGGACGACGCTGCGCCCACGAACGCGGCGAACGTGAACAGCGGGCCCGGGACGGCCTGGGCCGCGCCGTATCCCGCCATGAACTGGCGTTCGTCCAGCAAGCCCGCTTTGACCGATTCGTGCTCCAGCATCGGAAGCACGACGTGTCCGCCGCCGAAGACGAGCGATCCGGCCCGGTAGCCGATGTCGGCGATTCGGGTTAGCGGCGTTTGCGTCATCTGCGCCAGCCAAGGCAGCAAGAACAGCAGCAAGCCGAACAGCGACAGAAAAGCGACCGGAGCGAACCGGAACTTGCGGCTGACCGGAACGGTCGACGGTTCAGCCTGATCTTGAAGCTGCCGCTGCCGATCTCCGGGAACCTGGCTCCGCAGCAACAGCCATCCGGCGACCCCGCACAGCGCGAGCGGCACGAGTTGGCCGGCCGTACCCGGAAACGCCAGGACTGCCGCTGCCGTGATGAGAGCCATACAGGCACGAGCCAAATCGGGAATCAGCGTCCGCCCCATGCTCCAAACGGCCTGCGCGACCACGGCGACGGCGGCCAGCTGGAGCCCATGGATCAAGCCGGAAGCGGACTCGTTCACCGCAGCGAAACCGTATGCGAACAAAACCATCAAAACCGCCGAAGGAAGCGTGAATCCGGCCCACGCGGCTAACGCACCCGGTATTCCCGCCCGGCGCATGGCGATCGCCATGCCGAGCTGGCTGCTCGCCGGGCCGGGCAGGAACTGGCACATGGCGGTCAAGTCGGCGAAGGCCGACTCGTCCAGCCAGCGCTTGCGGCGCACGTAGGTTTCCCGAAAATAGCCGATATGCGCGACGGGTCCTCCGAACGAGGTGAGTCCCAGCTTCAGGGCGGTCAGCCCCGTCTCGATCCAGCCGCCCGTTCGGACGGGCGCCGCCGCTTGGCTCGCGATTTCGCTCTCTTGTCTCATGTCCCCATTGTAGCACGTTTCGCGAAGGTCTGAAAAACGCGCTCGCTTCCTTGCCTTCCCATAACCTCCTCCGCCCATGTTTGAAACGCACGGCCGCTTGTCTCCAAACCGGCTTTGCCTGCCGGATACCCTTCGCCCGTCCAGACGGTTCGGGAAACGCATTCCCCCGGCACCCGGTGAAGCTTAGAGATCGGGGGCGTCGGAAAACATGCGAGCCACTCGGAGCGTTCCGGAAAGGAATGATCCCGATTGGCGATCCATCCGCTCAGGATGCCGTTTCGCGCCGCCCGCTCCCGGATCGCTTCCGCTGCAGCTTGCCTGCGTGGCGTCCATTTGGCGGGATGGCTGTCCGCCACCCACCACAGCGATTGGATACCGGACCGCTCGAGCCATTCCGCCGTGCCGCCCTGCTCCCAGCGGCTCGATACGTCCAGCAGGACAAGCGGCACGCCGAGCCTGCGAAGCCATTCGCCGAAGGCGGGGTCCGGCTGCAAGGGACTTACCCCTTGAGGATTCGCCGGGTATAGGCTCGCCTTCGCTTCTCTCCAGGCGGGTAAGGCCGGCCCCCTGCCGGAAGGATCGGCGAACGCCGCATGACGGGGCATTCGGCGCGCGCCGTCCAGCAGGGCGTGCAGTTCCGGCTCTCCGGCCGGGAATTCGACGACGGCGTGGGCGATTCCGCGGGAGGACAAGAAGGCGGACAAACCCAGCGTGGAGAAGGTGGCGCCTGCGCCGGGATACGCCGACAGGACGGCCGCTATCGTCACGCCATCGTGCGCTGCTTCCGTAGGTTTCGGCGTATGTACCCAATCCGCTTCGCAGCGGTTCCATCCCTCCTCGAGCTCCCGAATGCGCCGCTTCAATGTCTCCGCGTTCTGCGGACGCATACCGGGGTTGTCCGAGAGCAGCTCATCCAGCAAATCAAGGAAGCCGGCCGGCACCTCCGGCTGGAGCTCGCTCCGCAGTGAGCCGGTCCTCTGATAGGCTGAACGGCCTCCGGATAATAGGTAATAAGCGAGCGCACCCCAGCCGTATAAGTCCGAACGGGCGTCGGTTTGCAGGCCGCGAAGCTGCTCCGGCGCGGCGAACGCGGGGGTGCCCAGCCGCTCCGTATCTGCTGCGGCTTCCGGCCGGTACGCCCGCGCGATGCCGAAATCGACCAACACTGCCCGGTCGAGGGAATCGATCAGCACGTTGGAAGGCTTCAAATCGCGGAATACGATCGGCGGCTGCCTGCCATGCAAATAGCAGAGCAAACCGCACAACTGCTCCAAGTAACGGAGTACTCTGGCGTAAGGAAGCCTGCCGCCGCTCCGGGCAAAGACGTCGCCAAGCGTGTCCCCGGGCACGTACTCCATGACGAGTACAGCCCACCCGCTTTCGTCCGGCGGAAAGTAATCCACGATGTCCGGCAGATTCGGATGCTGCAGGTCGGCCAGAATTCGGGCTTCCCGGATGAAAGCCTCACTCTCTGAGGTCAGGGTGCACGTCAGCTTGAGCGCCCTCAGCTTGCCGTTCAAGCGAAGATCTTCGGCCAAATATACGCTGCCCATGCCGCCCCGGCCGATCTGGCCGACGATTCTGTAGCGATCACCCCACACCAAGCCTGCAGCCAACGCCGGTATCGCCCTTCGCTGCGCTTCCATCGCTTTCCCCTCCTTATTTTCACGCTATTCGGCCAGCTCACCATTGCCTGTAAACGCAAAAATCCCGCCGCCGGCGGCCGGTACCCCTTGCGGGGAAAACCGGTGCCGGGAGCGGGATGCTTTCCCGATCCGATGTGCCATACTGTTGCCTAAAAGAAGTCAAGGCTTCCTGCGTACCCACATTGTAACTTCTTCGCGATTGTGAAACAACTGCTTGACCCTGCGGACGTCGAAATGCTCGGAATAGGCTTCCGTAAGCTCCCGGAGGGTCTGGAACGGCTTGCGGTACATCAGCTTGAGCGTGATGATCCCGGAGCCTCCCGCCGACAAGGCGGGCGACAAGGCGGAGACAAGCCGGCACGTCCGATGCGGATCCCAGCTCATGTCGCAGACGAGCAAATCGAACGTCCCCGGCGGAAACGACAATTCCGCCGCGTTCTTCTTGAGATGGTGAAGCCTTGGATGGCCCTTCAGCGAAGGATCCATTTCCGCCGGATCCACCGCCGTTACTTTCAGCCCCCGATCCAGCAGCACCGATGACCAGCCGCCGGGAGCCGCGCCCAGATCGAGCGCGTTATTGAACCGGTCGAGCGGCAGCCGAAAGGCTCGTTCCGCTTCCAGCAGCTTGAACGCAGCACGGGATAGCAAGCCTTCCTCCCGGCGAAAGCGAATCGCGCCGCCCGGCCAGTCCGACAGGTTGTTTCGGGGCTCCGAGCAGCCGAACAACAGCGTCTTGGGCGAAGCGTACAGCGACACGATCCAATCCGCGTCCTGCAGCACGGGCTCTCCGCCCGCTTCCCGGACGACGCCCGCCGCGATATCCCGCGCTTCCGCCGACGTGAACGGAAACGGACTGTTAACGGCCTTGCGGACCTGTACGGCCACTTTCCGGCCGTTCACCTTGTCTGCCAGCGTGCGCGCATAAGCCACGATGGCATCTGCCGTACTTCCGGGATCGTCTGTTAACGGAACCTCGGCGTCGAGGGGAAACAGATGGCGAAGGAACACGGGCTCGTCGCGGCGGATTTCCTTCAGCCATTCCTCCGTATCCGATACGCCGGGCGAAAATCGGAACGTCTCGCCCGAAAGCCCGGACACGGAGGAGCCGGGAAAACGGCGGCGCAATTCTTCCATCGCATAGGGAGCGAATCCCGGATTTGCCGTTCCGATGAATGTAACAGACGTCATCGTCCACCTCCGACCCGAATCCACGGACGTCCTTCCGACCAGTCCACCTGCAGCGGCAGATCGTAAGCTTGCTGCAGCAGTTCCGGCGTGAGCACGTCCTCTTTCGGCCCTTGGGCGGCCATCCGGCCTTCGGCCATCAAAGCGACGTGAGTAAAGAAAGGGACGATTTCTTCGATATGATGCGTGACGTATAACATGGACAAATCCGGGGAAACGAATCCGGACAACGTATCCAGAAACTTCTCGCGTTCGTACAGGTCCAGCCCCGCGCAAGGCTCGTCCAAGATGAGCAGCTCCGGCGACGCCATCATCGTGCGGGCGAGCAGCACTTTTTTGCGTTCACCCTGCGACAGCGTACCGAAAGGCTGGTTCGCCGTCCCGAGCAGGCCGGTCCGTTCCAGTTCCCGCAGCGAGCGTTCCTTGATTTCTTCGGGCACTTCCTGGTAAATCCGCAGGAAAGCGTAGGCCCCGCCCGCGACGATCTCCCAAACGGGATCGCGCAGCGTGAATTTCTCCATGAGCGAAGGGCTGATGTATCCGATTTTCTTGCGGACTTCGCGGACGTCTACCTGTCCGTACCGGTTGCCGAGCACATCCACGGTTCCCGTCGTTGGGAACAGATATCCCGTGATCATTTCCAGGACCGTCGTCTTCCCGCACCCGTTGCGTCCGAGCAGCGTCCACCGCTCTCCCGCTTTGACGTGCAAATCGACGCCCTTCAATATTTCTTTCTCCCCGCGGCGCAGGGTCAATGCGTTCAGTTCAATCATGGCAGCTTGGTCCTCCCCTTCAAATCCGCCGCTCTCAATCGCTCCACCAGCTCGGTAACCGACCCGAACCGGTAGCGTTTTTTGACGCCTCCGTCGGGCCGCTTGATGAGCAGGCACGGCACGCTTTCGATTCGGAACGTTTGCGCCAGGTCCGGCATTGCGTTCAAATTGGCCGCGGCTATCGGAAGCTCCGGCATCATCTCTATGACGACGTCCATCATCCGGCGGGCGGCTTTACATGTCCCGCATAGCGGCGTATGTACGAATACGGCGAGCGGTCCCGGAGCGGCGGTCCATTCCCGCCGCCATTCCGAAGGCTCCCATTCACGCACCGCCGCCGCCCCCTCCCGCACGCAAAGCGGCTTCCCGAAGCACGCTCTCCGGCATCGGGCCGTCATGGATGGCGACGCCGGGCGGTTCGGCATCCCTCAGCAGCTTCACCATGTGCGCACGGCCCATGGGGCTGGAAGAATGCACGTAAACTTCTTTCGGATATTTCCCGCTGACGATGATCCCTTTCACGACCGCCGCGCCGTTGGGCTGCCCGTATCCAAGCTCATAGTCCAGCGAGAGGATGCCGACCTCGCTCTCCGCGAGCAGCAGCAAACATTCCTCCGCGGATCGTGCGAGGACAAAGCCCGGCGGGCAAGGACGCAAATCGTCCAAATAGACGTGGATCATGTCGGTTCCTCCCCGTTCCATCTTTTCGCGAGCGCCAATTGTTCGCGGTGCGTTCCGCCCGTCTCCTCCGGCGTCTCCAACAGAAGAGGGACGCGGCGGATTTCCGGCGTGGACAGCATTTCGCGGAAGCCATCCTCCCCGATAAAGCCTTTGCCGAGAACGGCATGCCGGTCCCTGCGGGAACCGGACTCATATTTGGAGTCGTTCAGATGAACCGCCTCGAGCGCATCCCAATAACCGAGAGACCTCGCCCTTTCCGCGAAAGCTTCCCATTTGCCCGGTTTCCATTCGCCGCTGGCGAAAAGATGGCACGTATCCAGGCAGAACCCGATCTTTCCGGGCTCCGCGCACAGGCTTCGGATTTGGACAAGCTCTTCCGGCGTCGTGCCGAATATGCCGTGGTCGCCTGCCTGGTTTTCGAGCAGGATTTTGGCGTCGCCCGTCCATGCGGAAGTGACGGCGTTCAGCCACTGGATGATATTCCGATACCCTTGCAACGGGTCGGTCCCTTTATAAACGCCAAAGTGCACGACAACGCCGATCGATCCGCACGTATTCGCGATGTCCAGATCATTCAGCGTGGACAACGCCATCGTCTCCGCCGCTTCACCTTCGGCCGCCGGATTGACCGGATATGGGCCGTGGGCGATCGAGGAAACGGCGTTCTCCCTGCACCATTCCGCGCAGGCGGCGGCGTCGCGCCGATCAAACGGCTTGACGTGCAGGCTGCGCGGGTTTTTCGGAAAATACTGAAAGGCGTTTCCGCCGATCGCGGCCGCCTGTACCGCCGCGCCGCGGTAGCCGTCCCTCGTGCTGACGTGAGAACCGATCCGCATGCATTATCCCACCTTTTGGCAATGGGGACAATAGAACATTTTGCGTCCGGCCGTTTCTCCCTTTTCGATGTCGGTCCCGCACCGGACGCAGGGCTCCCCTTCCCTATCATATACCCGGCACCGTCGTCGAAACCTCCGGTCAGGGTATCCTCCGGGGTCAGCGGGCGGTCCATGTAGCCGCCGTATTCCGCCGCTTCCGCCAGCACTTTGCGCATCGACGCGAACAGGCGGTCCGTCGCCTCCCGGTCGAGCGAGGGAATCGGCGTCTCGGGGTGAATACACGCGTCGAAGCAGATTTCGTCGCTGTAGCAATTGCCGATGCCGGCCAGAAACTTCTGGTCCGTAAGCGCCGACTTGAGCTTGCCTTTTCTCGGTTTCAGCCGACCCCGGAACGATTCCGGCGTCAGCCGCGGATCGAAAGGATCCGGTCCCAGGCTTCTCAGTTGCTCGTTCACCTGCTTCGCGCTCAGGCGGTGCAAATAACCGAGCCGGAGCCCGCCGAAAAACAACCGGTTGCCGTTCTCGAACCCGAGGATCACCTGGAATTCGCCGTCTTCCTTCGGCCCATCCACCCCGTAGGCCATCCATCCGCCCAGCATGAGATGAAGCACCAAACGGAATCCGTCGTCGAGATGAAAGATCAATTGTTTGCCCCTGCGCTCCACGAACAGGATGCGGCGGTCCGTCAAAGCCCGCCGGAACTCATCTTCCGGCTCGTTCACCGACTTGTCGCGATTCACGGCGACGCTGACGATTTTCTGTCCCGCCAAACGCTCGCCCAGCAGCTTGCGGTATGTTTCCATTTCCGGCCATTCCGGCATGGCAATCTTCCTCTCTATTCGCTTCGCTTCGATGTCGGCAGCATCCGTTCGAGCTGTTCCAATCCGGCGCATACCGCGTCCGGTCGGACGCCGGCGGCCCTGCACTTGTCTTCCCAATCGTCGGCCGAACAGAGTCCGGTTAACGTCAGGACGGACGGGCATCCGGCGTTTACGGCAGCCGCGATATCCGTGAACGGATTATCGCCGACCACCCAAGCCTCTATCGGCTCCACGCCGGCCCGTTTCAAGGCGAAATCCATTAAAATGGCGGACGGCTTGCCGATCACGACCGGTTCCTTGCCGGAAGCGGCCGATAGCGACGCGCCCAAGCTTCCCGCTCCGGGCATCAGCCCGCCGTCCGTCGGCAGCAGCCGGTCCGGGTTCGTGAGCAAATATGCGGCTCCCTCCAGCATATGCCGAACGGCAGCAGCCAGCTTTTCGTAAGAGAATTTTCGGTCGATCCCCTGCACCACCATATCTGCGGGACCCTCATCGCCTTCGTCCACGATCCGGATGCCGGATTCGGTCAGCGCTTGATTCAAGCCGGCCTCCCCGATGACGAAAGCACGTCCGCCCGGCCGCAGCCGGCTCGCGTAATCCGCCGCCGCCAGCGCGGAAGTGATCACTTGCCCCGGCTCCGCGGGAATCTCCATCTTCCGGAGATGTGCCGCCACATCCTCCGGCGTGCGGGAGGAGTTGTTGGTCACGAACCAGCAAGGGATGCCGGCCGCCGCGAGCCGCCGGATCAATCCGTCCGCCCCAGGCACCCTTTCTCCTCCCCGGTACAGGGTCCCGTCCAAATCGAACAGGAGCGCCTTGGGTTCCGGCAATTCCCGATGTTGGGCCAAGGGGCCGTCCCCCGGTCGTTCTTCAATCATCCAGCCAGCCTCCCGTGTCCTCTGCGGTGTTTCGCGACCGTTTCTCTCCGGCCACTTGCCCGAAAGCCGCCCGAAACAGCTTGCGTTGCAGCCTTTCGATGCGCTTCTCCAGGCGCTGCCTTTCTTCACGGGCCGCCGGCGTCGGCCGGAGCAAAGACAATCTGCGATTGGTCAGCGCCAGCGCCGACTCCGCGTATCGCAATGCCGTATCGTAATCCTTAACCCGGTGTTCGAAATGGATCGCGAGCTCGAGATGGGCTTCGATCTTCGGCAGCCGCGACTTTTCGGCGAGCGCGGCCGCCTGCTCCCACATCGGAATCGCCCGTTCCCAATGGCCGAGCCGCTTATATTTCGCCGCAAGCCCCAGCCGCCAGCCGGCATCGTCGCCTGCATCCTTTTCCTGCAGAGCGGCCAGCAGATCGTATAAGCGGCGTGCCTCCTCGGTTTGCCCGTGCTGCTCCAGCCAAGCTCCGGTGCGAAAGCGCTCCTCGGCATCGATCGGATCGGGAGCCGCACCGCCGAGGCCGCCGCCGAGCAAATGCCCGAAATGGACGGCCAGGGAGACCAGCGTCAGCACGTCTTTCTCGTTATGGACGTATACGCCCGCCAAGTGCTCCGGATCTCCGTCCCGCAAAAAGCGCATGTACAGCTCCGGCGCTAAGGCGCCGGCCACGTCGAAGCCGCGCACGATGCCGAGCCGTTCCTCCTCGATCGTTCCGAGGCGGCAACTGGGCAGCGTGTTTTTCCATAACGCGCGCGACGGGTGCAGGAAGTCCAGATGCCCGGGCTCGGGCCCGCTTCTTCTCCATCCGTTCAGAATGAACCGGCCGACGAGCACCGGCCAGTCGAACGATCTTCCGTTGTACGTCACCAGATGCGTGACGCCGGCGAATTGGCTCGTGAGCCAGGTCAGCATGGCCCTTTCTTCGCCGGGGTGACGGATGAGGGTCTGCTCCACCACGAATGCGCGGTCCGTGCAGCGGCCGATTCCGATCATGAACGGAACGTTGCCCGTGCCCACGCCGAGTCCGGTCGTTTCGGTATCGAGGAACAGCAGTCCCTTCGCCTCCGGAACCGGCACGTCGGGCGATAATTCCACCCGGCGCCGGGCTCCCCGGGTTTTCCCGTTCTGCCGGCATGCGACAGGATGCAGGAACGGAGCGCAGCCGGCCAGCTCCTCAAGGCCATACCGGCCATGCCGGTATGGAAACGGGTAAACGATCCTCCGAAGCAGGAAGGAACCGGCTTCGTTGGTCACTTCTTCGACGCCGAGCCTTCGGAAAGCCGGATGAAGGCCTGGCTCTTCATCGGACACGGCGGCTGCCGCCGGTTCCTCCTTCGGGGCCTCGCTCTCCTCCGCCTTCGCCGCGGCGCGAAGCCGCTCCAGCCTCTCCTTCAGCCCGCTCATGACGGCGTCCCGAGCCCTTCCAACAGCGACAAGGCCAAATCCTTGCCCAGCAGACCGACCTCTTCGATCGGCCCGACGCAGGCGGGACAGCCGCTCAGGCAGCCGCAGCCCCGAATGAGATGACCCGCTTCCTTCAGCAGCTCGTCATGCAGCTCGTACAGGCGCTGGCTGAGGCCGATGCCGCCCGGGTAACGGTCGTAGAAGTAGATCGTCGGACGTTTGTTGTGGACATCCTTCACCTGGGGCACGACGCGAATGTCCTGCGGATCGCACATCAGGTGCAGGGGAGCCAAATGCACGAGCACGTTGGCCAGACCGAGCAGCGCCATCTGCATGTCGTTGGCGGAGCGTTTGGCGGTCTCCTCTTCCGAGAAGGAGAACCAGTAGCCGCTCGTGTGCAGCTCCTCTTCCGGAAGATGGATGGGACCCGATCCGATGTTCTCGTGCGTGCGCAGGCGGATCTTTTTGAAAATGGTCGGTTTGGCCGTCACCATCACTTCGCCGTACTGGCGCATCAGCGGGCCGGACGTCTTCTCTTGGTCCACGTGAAGCACCTTCAGCTCGGTCGCCAGGTTGGCGTCGGTGAAGTAGTCGACGTTGACCTCGCGGACGTACGCCTTCTTCTCGGGGTAGTCCAGCTTCTCCACCTGGTATTGTACCCCTTCGTGCAAGTAAATCGCTTCCTCATGGATCAGCGTCGGCGCGCCGAAACGGTCCACTTCGCCGATGACGCGGTGCCCTTCCGTCATGTCGATGATGACGAAGTTTTCCTGCGCGGCGGACCGGAGCGAAATGTTATGGGCGGGAAAGCCCTGCTCCATCCAGTACCAGCGCGTGCCGACGCGATGCAGCACCTTCTCTTCGGCCAAAAACTCCAGCAGGTCCGACAGCTTCTCTTCGCCGAATTTGTCGCCTTGCTCGAAAGGCAGCTCGTAAGCCGCGCATTTGACGTGATCCAGAAGGATGAGCAGGTTGTCGGGATGGATCCGGGCTTCTTCCGGCGGCCTTCCGAGGAAGTAATCCGGATTTTGGATCAAGTATTGGTCCAGCGGGTTCGAGCTCGCCACGAGGAACGTCACGGAGCTGCCATGCCGGCGTCCCGCCCGGCCGGACTGCTGCCAGGTGCTCGCGATGGAGCCGGGATAGCCGTTCAGCACGCACGCTTGCAGCTGCCCAATGTCGATGCCGAGCTCCAGCGCGTTCGTGCTGACGACGCCGCGGATTTCC
Organism: Cohnella candidum; assembly: GCF_003713065.1. Classification (NCBI taxonomy): domain Bacteria; kingdom Bacillati; phylum Bacillota; class Bacilli; order Caryophanales; family Paenibacillaceae; genus Cohnella; species Cohnella candida. The sequence goes on from NZ_CP033433.1 coordinate 1,793,707, forward strand.
CCGCTGCGCAGCCCGCGTTCGATTTCCCGCCGCAGCTTCGGCAGATATCCGCCCCGGTAGCCCCGGATCGATTTGGTGCCGAGCTCCCGCTTCACCAGCTCCTGCAAATACGTGAGCAGGATTTCGACCCGTACGCGGCTGCGCGCGAACACGATCGTTTGGATGCCGTCCTTCAGCAAGGAACCGGCCAGCTTCTGCGATTCGAGTACGCTGCTGCGGCGGATGCCGAGCTGCTTGTTCACGACCGGAGGGTTATAGAAGACGAGGTGCTTCTCCCCCGCCGGCGCGCCGTTGTCGTCGTTCAGGTCGACGGATTCGCCCACGAGCCGTTCGGCATGCTCTCGCGGATTGCGGATCGTCGCGGAAGCGCACAGGAACAGCGGGTTGCTTCCGTAAAACTTGCAAATCCGCTTCAGCCTGCGAATGACATTCGCCACGTGGCTCCCGAACACACCTCGGTAGGCATGCAGCTCGTCGATGACGATATAGCGGATATTCTCGAAAAGTTTTACCCATTTCGTATGATGCGGAAGAATGGCGGAATGCAGCATGTCCGGGTTCGTCACGACGATATGCCCGGCGTTGCGGATCGCTTGCCGGACCGTCGGCGGGGTGTCCCCGTCGTATGTATGCGTCTTGATGTCGACTTCCATCAGGTTGGCCAGTTCCTGCAGCTCGGCGACCTGGTCCTGCGCGAGCGCCTTCGTCGGAAACAGGTACAGGGCCCGGGCGCTGTCATCGTGCAGCAGCGTCTGAAGGACCGGCAAGTTGTAGCAGAGCGTCTTCCCCGAAGCCGTAGGCGTTACGGTTACGACGTTCTTTCCGGCGGCCACGCTTCGGAACGCGTTCGCTTGGTGCGTATAGAGCTCGCGGATGCCTTTCGAGGCAAGCGCCTGCGAGAGTTTAGGATGGATTTCGTCCGGCAGGAGGACGGTCCGGGACGGCCGCGCCGGCTGCGTGTGCCAGTACGTCACGTTCTCCATGATGTCCTGCCGAGTCCGCAGATGCGCGAGCCACTCCTCCATCGATTCGGTTTTTCCCGTTAAGCGGTTCAATTTCCCCGCCTCCTTACAAACTGGTTTCTTTATTGTACAGAATATATGTTCGCCCAGCAATGCGGGAAAGCTCCTTATTTTCGACAAAGAGTCCGGTTTTCGGTACCCCGTTTCCCCGGATTCGCCCGAAATCACCTTCGCTTGACATTCCGTGTCTGTTCCTGCGCTTTCCCGGGAAAAGTTTTCCCGCCGCGCATAAAGGCGAAGCGGATTTGCCACCCTATGCACGGGTCAATACACGCATCCCGATAGGGCGACAAGGAGAGATCGAACATGGCCAAGCCGGACGACCGTTCGGACAACGTGGAAAAGCTGCAGGAAATGGTGCAGAACACGATCGACAACCTCGAGGAATCCGAAGATTACCTCGATGAGCATGCGGAAGAGATCGCACCCCAGGAACGCGAAGCGATCGAGCAAAACAACGATAACAGACGCGAAAGCATCGAAGGCTTCCGCAGCGAAATTCAAGACGAAGCGCAGCACGAAGGGCAGTAATACGGCGAAAGGGATGCCCCCGAGGGGCATCCCTTTATTTATCGCGTCGGGCGATTCGCCGATCAGGACTTATCCACGTTGAAGTACTGGGCTTCCGGGTGCGCGAACACCATGGCGGATACGGAAGCTTCCGGGTCCATCATGAAGCCTTCCGTCAGTTCGACCCCGATATCCTCGGGATGCATGAGCTCGAACAGCGGGCCTTGCATTTCGAGGTCAGGGCATGCCGGATAACCGAACGAAACGCGAATGCCCTGGTAACGCGCGCCGAAACGCTGCTTCATCGTCATGTCGGCCGGATCGGGGAAGCCCCAATTGTCGCGCATGATCTGATGGACGCGCTCCGCGAGGCCTTCCGCCGTTTCAAGCGCCGTCGCCAGCAGCACGTGGGAACGGAGATAATCGCCGTTTTGTTTCCACGTCTCCGCCTGCCCCCTTGCGCCTTGGCCGGCGGTGACCACGAGGAATCCTACCGTGTCCATGACGCCGCTCTCCACGGATTTGAGGAAATCGGCAAGGCACAGGAACGGTTCCACCTGTTGGCGAGGGAAGCTGAACCGCTTGAGCACTTTGGTCGTATCCTGAGGGTCGTACACGATGACGTCGTTGCCTTCCGACTGCGCCGGGAAGAATCGGTACATCGCCTGAGGCTTCAGCCAGCTGTTGCCTTCCGCTTCCCTAAGGATGCCGTCGATCGATTCCTTCAGCTGTACGGCTTTCTCGTCCCCTGCCGCCAGCAGCTCTTCCACGTTGCCTTTGAGCCCGAGATGGTGCCCCATGAGCATTTGCAAGTTCACGTAGGGCAGCACGTGCGCGAGCGGATAGTTCCGCAGGACGTGCCGCTCGAAATCCGGCGGCGTGAATACCGGGGCATCCTGCGAAATGTTCGAACGCCGGGTGCGCGTCGCTTCCGGCAATTCCTTCGGCTTCTCTTCCTCTTCCGCCAGCTTGGCGAGCGCGGCTCGATGCTCCTCTTCGATCTTGGAACGCTGCTCGGGATCATTGAGCTTGTTCGCCAGGTCAAGGCCGTCCATGGCGTCCTTCGCGTACAAGACGACGCCGTCGTATTCCGGCGAGATTCTCGTTTTCGTGAACTTGCGGGTTAGCGCGGCGCCGCCGACGAGAATCGGTGCGTCGATCCCCGCGGCTCGCAAATCCTGCGCGGTCACGACCATTTGCTGCGCCGATTTGACGAGCAGGCCGGAAAGCCCGATCGCGTCCGGCTTCTCCGCGCGGTAAGCTTCGATCAATTGCTCCGGAGGCACTTTGATGCCCAGGTTGATGATCTTGTATCCGTTGTTGGAGAGGATGATCTCGACGAGATTTTTGCCGATGTCGTGTACGTCGCCTTTGACGGTGGCGAGCATGATGGAGCCTTTCAGCGCGGAATCGGATTTCTCCATGTGGGGCTCGAGATGGGCGACGGAAGCCTTCATGACTTCGGCGCTCTGTAGCACTTCGGCCACGATGAGCTCGTTGTTGTTGAACAACCGTCCCACTTCGGTCATGCCCGCCATCAGTGGCCCGTTGATGATTTCGAGCGGCGGATACTTGCCGAGCGCCTCATCCAAGTCGGGAATGAGCCCTTCCTTGCTGCCTTCCACTACATAGCTGGCCAACCGCTCTTCGAGCGGCAGGTTCACGGCCTTCTGCTTCTTCTCGACTTTCTTCTCGCGGAAAGCCGCGACGAATTCCGCCAGCGTCCCGTCGTTCGTGTTGTAGAGCAGTTCCTCGGACAAACGGCGCTCTTCTTCCGGAATCGAAGCGTACCGCTCCAGCTTCTCGGTGTTGACGATCGCGTAGTCCAGCCCGGCCTTCGTACACTCGTAGAGGAAAACGGAGTTCAGCACTTCGCGGCCGGCTTCGGGCAAGCCGAACGAGATGTTGCTGATGCCGAGGATCGTCTGGCACTTGGGCAGCGCTTGTTTAATGAGCCGGATGCCTTCGACCGTTTCCTTCGCGGAGCCGATGTACTGCTCGTCGCCGGTGCCGACAGGAAACACGAGCGGATCGAAAATGATGTCCTCCGGCTGCAGGCCGTATTTGTTCACGAGCAGGTCATGCGAACGGATGGCGACCTCGAGCTTGTCTTGCCGGGTGATCGCCTGGCCGCGTTCGTCGATCGTTCCGACGACGACGGCCGCTCCATACCGGTGCAGCACCGGAACGACGCGTTCGAACTTCTCTTCCCCGTCCTCCAGGTTAATCGAGTTGATGATCGATTTGCCCTGAATGTATTTCAGCGACATTTCCACGACATTGGGATCCGTCGAGTCGATCATGAGCGGGACTTTGACCTTCTTGGTGACGAAGGCCAGGAATTCTTTCATGTCCGACGTTTCGTCCCGGTCCGGGTCCTGCAAGCAAACGTCGATGACATGCGCTCCGTTCTTGACCTGGGCGCGGGCGATTTCGGACGCTTCCTCGTATTTGCCTTCGGCGATGAGCCGTTTGAATTTGCGGGAGCCGAGCACGTTCGTCCGCTCGCCGACCATGTAAGGCCGGTTGGCGTCTTCGATGTAGACGGTCTCGATGCCGGACACGGCCGGCGGATGCTCTCCTTCAATCCGGCGCGGAGTCACGTCCTTCATCGCTTCCGCCATCGCTGCGATGTGTGCGGGCGTCGTGCCGCAGCAGCCGCCGGCGACGTTAATCCATCCTTGCTCCGCGAATCCCCGCAGCTTGCGGGCGAGCGATTCCGGCGATTCGTGATACTGGCCGTTCTCGTCGGGCAATCCGGCGTTCGGATAACAGCTGACCGCCGATTTCGCGATGCCGGACAACGTGCGGATATGGTCGCGCATGAATTCGGGTCCCGTGGCGCAGTTCAGACCGACGGATACCGGGTTCAAGTGCTCGAGAGAAATGTAGAAAGACTCGATATTCTGTCCGGCGAGCGTCGTGCCCATCGGCTCGATCGTGCCGCTGATCATGATCGGCAGCTCGCGGCCCGTTTCCGCGAACGCGTTGCGGACGCCGATGCTGGCCGCCTTTACGTTGAGCGTATCCTGGCTCGTTTCGATCAGGATGCAATCGACGCCGCCTTCGATCAAGGCGATGACCTGCTCATGGTAGCTGCGCACCAGCTCGTCGAAAGTAACGCCGCCGGTAACCGACAGCGTTTTGGTTGTCGGGCCAAGGGCGCCTGCCGCGTAGCGCGGCTTATCCGGGGTCGAAAATTTATCGCAGGCTTCCCGCGCCAAACGGGCGGCCTCCAAGTTCAGCTCTCTCGCTTTTTCGGGTATGTCGTATTCGGCCAGCACGACGCTGGTCGCGCCGAACGTATTCGTTTCGATGATATCGGAACCCGCGGCCAAATAGGCCTCGTGAATACCGGTAATGACGTCCGGACGGGTGAGCACGAGCATTTCGTTACAGCCTTCCAGCGCCTCGCCGCCGAAATCCTCAGCCGTAAGATCCGCCTGTTGAATCATGGTGCCCATCGCACCGTCCAAGATGAGAATCCGCTCTTGCAAAAGATCTTTCAAAGGGGTTTTGCGCATGTTCCGGGTTCGTCCTTTCCTGCCGAGCCAGCATCCATCCGAATGGTTTCGTTTTAGTGTATCAGAATTGAAAATGCTTGAAAAGAAAAACGATCTTAATTCCTACTGAACACCTAGGAATTGATGTCGACAAGGCGGCGGATTTCCACTATAATCAAGGTTGCGGGCAAGACCGAACGGCGAATAAGCCGATTCCAAAACGAAAGCAGGGATCACGATGGCAGAGGTTCGGATTCGCAACACGAACGAACGCATTGCGGGCGAAGAGCAAGTGAAGGCTTTCCTGGAAAGCCAAGAAGTGCTTTACGAACACTGGGACACGGACAAACTTCCGGAGCCGCTTCGGGAGAAGTTCACGTTGACCGATGAAGAGAAAGCCGAAATTTTGGCAACTTACGATTCTGAAATCCGGGATCTCGCGGCTCGCCGCGGCTATCAAATTTGGGACATCATCACGCTGTCGGAGGCGACTCCGAACATCGAAGAGCTGCTCAAAAAGTTCGAAGCCGTGCACACGCACACCGAGGACGAAATCCGCGCCATCACGGCAGGGCGCGGCATCTTCATCATCAAGGGCAAAGACGACGTCGGCTATTTCGATGTCGAACTGACCGCCGGCGACGTCATTTCGGTGCCGGAAAACAAGCCGCACTTCTTCACGCTCATGGATAACCGCAAAATCGTCGCCGTACGCCTCTTCATTGAGAAAGACGGCTGGATCGCGGAGCCTTATGACGATCCTTCGTTCGTGAAAGCTTAACGATTAACGTCATTAAACAAACGAAAAGGTTGAGCCGGAGCGTTAGCGCTCTCGATCGCTCAACCTTTTTTATGTTCGCTTAGGATTCGATGATGCGGAATAAGGGCTCCAGGTCCGCGGCTTCATAAGCAGGCACGATGCTGTCGTCGCGGCTGACGCCGTGGCGGTTCAGCCACAAATTTTTCATGCCGACCCGGTTGGAGCCGAGAATGTCGGTCGTGAGCTTGTCCCCTACCATGATGCCTTCATGCGTTTCGATACCGAGCAGTTCCATGGCGTGCCGGAAAATCGACGGTGCCGGTTTTCCTTCCCCGAAATCCCCGGAAATGACGATATGGTCGAAGTAACCGGCCAGCTCCGGTACGCCGTCCATCTTTTCTTGCTGGAGATCGGGCGAACCGTTCGTCAACAAGAGCAGCTTGTACTTCCCTTTCAGCCTGTCCAGCACGCTGAACGTTTCTTCGTAAACGATCGGCCGGTTCCGGCGTTCGGAGAAGAACATTTCCCCCAGTCGGAATCCGAGCTCAGGGTTGTCCACTCCGAGCGCGCTCAGCCCTCTCGTCCACGCTTCCGTCCGGTATCCCGGAGCCAGGCGCTCCAGCTTGCGGAACTCTTCCTGCTTGCCGCCCGTAAAGCGGGCCCAGAGTCCTTCAAAAGGATTAATCCCGATCATTTGCGTAAACGGGAACGTCTCATAGGATTGGTACAAGGCGCGGGCTTCGCGCCGAACCGCTTCTTCCAGCTCTTGGGGATGAATGGCCGGTACCTGCTTGGCCGCTTCGGAGCACACCGCTTCAAACGTTTCTTTGACGCTTCTCTCATCCCATAGAAGCGTATCGTCCAAATCAAACAGAACGGCTTTAACCGTCATCTTTCCGACTCCTCACTTTTGCTTGACTTCCAACTCCACGCGGTTCGCTTCAGCGAACGACTTCAGGCGCTCTCCCATCGTATCGATCGGGAACCTGTTGATGAACTTCGAGAAAACCCAGTTCGTGCCTTTGGCCGGCTCGATCACGACGTAACCCGGGGACAGGACGATCTTGCGGATGTCGCCCGGACGAAGCGTCCGATAACCCGTGAACTTGCGGGTCTCCAACGTATCTCGGGTCACGCCCAGGTACGGGCGGCGCATAAAATAGAAAAGCGCCAGCAGCGCATAACAGCCCAACGTCACCCAGAACATCGTGGTGTCTTGCTTTACGTCAGTCGCCCAAGGAGCGAACACGACGACGTAGAATACCATCAACAAGATGAGCAGCGCGGGAAAAATGAAGTTGCGGCCCGAAAATTTCTCCACTTGCGCGGTTTTCGACGACAGAGACGGCTTGCCTTCTTTTTTGCGGCGTTTATCCACTTTCTTAGCATTGCGTTGAACCATTCGTTCCCAAGAGCGGGACATGACGTTCCTCCTGTTCGCAGGTCTTCTCGACCGAAGCCTGCCTACCTATATCATCTTCTCAAGCTTCTATACGTCAGTGGGGCAGCGACGGTTTCTCATCCGTCCACTCGATGCTGTCCAGCTGTTGTTTAAAATTGTTCTTGAAAACTTGCAAATATTCCTTACGAAGACGATCCCGCTCGGCGAGCTCCGATTCGTTCAGCCCGACCGTTTTGTGTTTACGTGACAGTTCGTTGATCCTGGCGATCAATTTTTCCATGGGAACCCTCCTCTCCTGTATCCCTTCTACTTTGCCACTGACGTCCCCCTCTGTCAAGGTGAACAAAATGCAAAAACCGGCACGGGAATATCCCATGCCGGCCTTGTCGCGTCATCGCTTAAGGGAGCATTTCATTCGGAACGATTAACATTTGTCCGTTCTTCAGGGAGGGATCATGCAGGTCGTTGCGTTCCATCAGCAGCCGTACGGCTTTGCGCGTATCCATCGAATCCTTCTTTAAGGTAGCCGCCAGGTGCCAGAGCGTATCGCCGCTGTCGGCGTAAACCACTTTCTCCGCGGTCGAAGCCGGCTGTACGTTCTCTTCGGAGGCGAACGTCTTCACCAATGCGAAACCGCTGAACAAAATGGCGAACGCCAGTACGAAGAACATCATTCTGGCCAAGCGCCAGCGTTGGCCGGAACCTTGACGAGAAGAAGCTTGTCCCCGATTAGAAGAAGACGAACGGCGAACGGCCGTAACGGAAGATGTATGTGAACCCAATGCCCAAGATTGTACCATGATCTCCACCCCAAACGTTTGTTCTGGTATGATCGTAACACGAACATACGTTTGAGTCAACGCTTTTTCGGAACATTTGTTCGGAAGAACGAATGTTTGTGCGAACTCGAGTTCTGTGTTATAATTTGTCATCATGTACTTGTCTTAGGGAGGGGCACACGTGTCCAAGATGTCCAATCGCCAGAATGCGATTCTCGAATTCATTAAGAACGAAGTCCGCGAGAAAGGTTATCCCCCTTCCGTGCGCGAAATCGGCGAAGCCGTCGGACTGGCTTCCAGCTCTACCGTTCACGGCCATCTGGACCGGCTGGAGAAGAAAGGCCTGATCCGCCGGGACCCGACCAAACCCCGCGCGATCGAGATATTGGACGATGACGAAACCGTGTTCGGCTTCACCTCTACCGTCCGCCAGATCCCGCTCGTCGGTAAAGTCACCGCGGGCGTACCGATTACCGCTACGGAGAATATTGAAGAGTACTTCCCGCTGCCGGTCACGATGGTTGGCGACCAGCCCGTGTTCATGCTCTCCGTCATGGGCGAAAGCATGATCGAAGCCGGCATCCATGACGGCGACTACGTCATCGTGCGCCAACAGCAGACGGCCAACAACGGCGAGATCGTCGTCGCCATGACGGAAGAGAACGAAGCGACCGTCAAGACGTTCTATAAAGAACGGGACCACATCCGTCTGCAGCCGGAGAACTCCACCATGGAACCGATTCGCCTGAAGCATGTAAGCATCCTCGGCAAGGTCATCGGCTTAATACGTTCCTTCATGTGACGGGCCGCTTCTTACATCCTACAAATGAAAACTCCCGACCGGGTTGCCGGCCGGGAGTTTTCGTTCTATAGGGTATGTGAGTTAGCGCGGGTGGCGCGCAATTTGACGGTCTATCTCGGTTTTTGGTTTGATTAGCGCGCGTGGCGCGCTATTTTAGCGGTCTACCTAGGATTTGTCTTGATTAGCGCGTGTGGCGCGCTATTTCGGCTTGCTACCTCGGTTTTGTCTTGATTAGCGCGTGTGCCGCGTTATTTCTATTTCGGTGTGTTACCTTTGTTTTGTCTTGATTAGGGGCATGTATAACGACGATTGAACGTATGTTCGCTTTTCGCAATTTTTGTTCGATCGTCGTTAAGTACCTCTGCGTAGCATAATTCCGCGATCAGCACGTACTCCCACGCAGTTTAGTAACCATCCGCTCCCTATCCCCACCGTCCGCATGAACATCACGTGCGGAGGCTATTTTGACGGGATTCGCGGTACAACGACTCAAATAGTGGACGTGGGAGGATATATCGATGGAATCTCGGTCAAACGACTGAAATAGTGGACGTGGCAAGCTATTTCGAGGCGAATACGAACACCCGAACAAGCGTTCGCCGCCTCAACCTAGGAGCAGAGCCATCACCACAGCACCCGAACAAACAAAAATCCCTTGGCGCTCGAGCGCCAAGGGATTTTTCATGCCATTAATACATCGTCAAATACTGGTCGCGTTCCCACTGGTGGACTTGCGTCCGGTACATGTCCCACTCGATTTCCTTGAGCTCGTAGAAGTGGCTCAAAGCGTGGTCGCCGAGCGCTTCGCACACGACGTCGTCGCGCAGCATTTCCTTGAGCGCTTCGATGAGGTTGGACGGCAGGCTCGAAATGCCGGAATCGGCCAGCTCGTCGTCGCTCATCACGTAGATGTTGCGATCTACCGGTGCCGGGAGAGGCAGCTTGTTCTTGATGCCGTCGAGGCCGGCTTTCAACATGACCGCGAGCGCCAGGTACGGATTCGCTGCCGGATCCGGGTTGCGCGCTTCGATGCGGGTGCTGAGCCCGCGCGAAGCCGGGATGCGGATCATCGGGCTGCGGTTGCTCGCGGACCAAGCGACGTAGGACGGCGCTTCGTAGCCCGGAACGAGCCGCTTATAGGAGTTGACCGTCGGGTTCGTGATCGCAGCGAAGCCGCGGGCGTGCGCGAGGATGCCGGCCATATAGTGGCGGGCGGTCGTGCTCAGGCCCAGCTTGTCGTTCGCGTCGAAGAACGCGTTCTCGTTGCCGCGGAACAGCGATTGGTGGCAGTGCATGCCGGAACCGTTCACGCCGAAGAGCGGCTTCGGCATAAACGTCGCATGAAGACCATGCTGGCGGGCAATCGTCTTGACGACGAGCTTGAACGTTTGGATTTGGTCGGCAGCCTTGATGGCCGACGCGTATTTGAAGTCGATCTCGTGCTGGCCCGGCGCCACTTCGTGGTGGGAGGCTTCGATTTCGAAGCCCATTTCTTCGAGCGTAAGCACGATATCGCGGCGGCAGTTCTCGCCCAGGTCCGTCGGCGCCAGGTCGAAGTATCCGCCCTGGTCGTTCAGCTCCGTGGTCGGATTGCCTTTGTCGTCCGTTTTGAACAGGAAAAATTCCGGCTCCGGACCGACGTTCATGGCCGTGAAGCCCATCTCTTCGGCTTCCTGCAGCGCGCGCTTCAGAATGCCGCGCGGGTCGCCCGCGAACGGCGTGCCGTCCGGCATGTAAATGTCGCAAATCAACCGGGCGATCCGGTCTTCCGTCACCCACGGGAATACGACCCAGGTGCTCAGGTCCGGATACAGGTACATATCGGATTCTTCGATCCGGACATAGCCTTCAATGGAAGAACCGTCGAACATCATTTTGTTGTCGAGCGCTTTTTCCAACTGGCTCAGGGGGATTTCCACGTTCTTGATCGTGCCCAGCAGATCGGTGAACTGAAGGCGGATGAAACGAACGTTCTGTTCCTTCGCGTTGCGCAAAATGTCTTCGCGTGTAAAGGTGGTCATGACTGCCTCCTTGATTTACGGCACGGCCGTTATTACTTGCTCTTGAAGAAACGGGAAAGCTCCCCTTGGATCAACGATACCTGGCCCGGCCGCTTGCCGGTCATCAGTTGCTGCTTCAGCATGCGGTGCAGCTGGGAATCGGTCATTTCCCTGCGTTTGACCTCGGATTGCTCGTTGATCACGGTCGGTTCGTCCGAACCGTCTCCGACGGGGTTCATCACCTGCTTGATGCCGGCGATGTTCACGCCCTTCTCGATCAGCGCTTTGATCTCCAGCAGCCTCTCTACGTCGTTAAAGGAAAAGAGCCTTTGGTTGCCCGCGGTCCGAGCGGGTTGGATCAGTTCATGCTGCTCGTAATAGCGGATTTGGCGAGCCGTCAGGTCCGTCAGTTTCATGACGATCCCGATCGGAAACAGCGCCATATTCCTGCGTATTTCATCGCCAGCCATGTCGTATCAACCTTCCATGGGGACTTTGTAGGATTTGAAATCACTTTCATTTTAGCCTTCCTACATAAACGTGTCAAGGAATGTAAGGTTATTTAACGGACTGACTCGGCGGTGTTTGTCGATTTCCGAACGTCGGGCTACCCTTTCACATACCCTTTGGCAGCCAGATCGAAGCACGCTTGGCGTACCGCCAGCTTCACATGGGCATAGGTGAGCCCGCCTTGCATATAAGCGATATAGGGTTCGCGGATCGGCGCGTCCGCGGACAGCTCAAGGCTGCCCCCTTGGATGAACGTGCCCGCCGCCATGATGACCGGATGCTCGTACCCGGGCATGTCCCACGGCTCCGGCACGACGTGCGCGTCGACCGCAGCCGCTTTCTGCACCGCCTGCACGAACGCGATAAGCGGCTCGGCGGCCGGGAACCGGATCGCCTGGATCAAATCCGTCCGCTCGTCCTGCCAGCGCGGATGCGTCTCGAAGCCCAATTGCTCGAACACGGCGGCCGCGAAAATGCTCCCTTTGACCGCTTGTCCGACGAGCAGCGGCGCGAGGAACAGCCCTTGATAGAGCGAACGTGTCGTCCCGAGCATCGCGCCCACTTCCCCGCCGATGCCGGGCGCCGTGATCCGGTACGCCGCCAGTTCGACCAGATCGGCGCGGCCCGCAATGTAACCTCCGCTGGGAGCCAGGCCCCCGCCCGGATTTTTGATCAGCGAGCCGGCGATCAGGTCCGCCCCGACTTCCGGCGGCTCCTTGTCCTCCGTAAATTCCCCGTAGCAGTTATCGACGAAAACGATGCCGTGCGGCGAGATCGATTTGATCCGGCGGACCATATCCCCGATCTGAGCGACGGTAAAGGAAGGCCGCCAATCGTATCCCCTGGAACGCTGAATGGCGAATACCTTCGTTTTCTCGGAGACCGCCGAGGCGACGCCGTCCCAGTCCATGGAACCGTCATTCTGCAAAGGAACCGTTTTGCATGCGATACCCCAATCCGACAACGAACCCGTTCCGTCGCCCGGCTTGCCGATGACCTTGTGCAGCGTGTCGTACGGGCTGCCCGTGACGAACAGCAGCTCGTCGCCCGGCCGCAGACAGCCGAACAAAGCCGCCGAAATCGTATGCGTCCCCGACACGAGATGCGGGCGCACGATCGCCGCCTCCGCCCCGAAAACGTCGGCGTAGACGAGATCCAGCACCTCGCGGCCCCGGTCGTTATATCCGTATCCGGTCGAGCCGGCGAAATGGTAATCGCTCACCTTCTGTTTCTGAAAAGCCCGGATAACCTTCTCCTGGTTTTTCTCGACGATCGCGTCGACGGACCGCAGGCGTTCGCCGGCCGTCTCTTCCGCTTTCGCCGCCCATCGCTCCCATTGCGCTTCCAACCCCGTCATCAACCGTTGCAGCTCCCTCTCGTTGCGGTTAAAGTTCCAGCCCGCCGGATTCTTCCATCCGGTAAGGCTCCAAAGGATATCCCCACTTCTCCATGTCGGCCTGATTGAGCCGAACCGTGAGCAGAAGCCAATCTTCGTCGGCTTGCGATTCCGTGACCTCTCCGACGCGGTAAGCGAGAGAGGCCAAGTCCCCGCGTGATGCCGGAATGCGGAGCGTGCACCAGTCGCCAAGCAGTTTGTCCTCGATCGCCTCGAGCAAGCGGGCCAAATCCCGCTCGCTGAACGCGCTCATGCGGATCGTATCCGGCCCTCCGGCCAGCAAGGACATTGAAGCGGCGGATACCTTATCGATTTTATTCCATATGTTCAGCATCGGTTTGCCCGCCGCGCCAAGCTCCTCCAACACTTCCTCCACGACCTGTTTCTGGCGGTCTCTCATCGGCGAGGACGCGTCCATGACGTGAAGCAGCAAATCGGCCTCGTTCGCTTCCTCGAGCGTCGCCCGGAAAGCGGCGACGAGATCGTGAGGAAGGTGCTGAATGAAGCCGACCGTGTCGGTCAGCACGACTTCCTTGCCGCTCGGCAGGCGAAGCGCGCGCGAGGTCGGATCCAGCGTCGCGAACAGTTTGTCCTCCGCCAGGACGTCCGCGAGCGTCAACTGCCGAAGCAGCGTCGATTTGCCTGCGTTCGTGTAGCCGACGAGCGCCACCTGCACGACGCCGCTTTTGCGCCGGCGCTCCCGGTGCAGGGTACGGTGCTGCATAACGGCTTCAAGCTGCCGTTTCAGCTCGGAAATCCGGTTGCGGACGTGCCGCCGGTCGGTCTCCAGCTTGGTCTCCCCGGGACCTCGCGTCCCGATGCCGCCGCCGAGGCGCGACAGGTTGATGCCCTGTCCCGACAGCCTCGGAAGCAGATAGGACAGCTGCGCCAGCTCGACCTGCAGGATTCCTTCCCGCGTTTTGGCGCGTCCCGCGAAAATATCGAGAATCAATTGCGTCCGGTCGATGATCTTCAGATCCAGCTCTTCCTCCAGGTTCCGAACCTGGGCGCCGGACAGCTCCTGGTCGAATATCGCCGTTACGGCCCCGGTCTCCGCGGCAGCGGCTTTGATTTCCTGGGCTTTGCCTTTGCCGACGAACCATTTGGAATCCGGCACGTCGCGGTTCTGCGTTAAAGTGGCGACCACTTCCACGCCCGCCGTCTCGGCCAAGGAGATCAATTCCTGCAGCGAGTGGCCCGGATCTCCTCCGGACCGTTTGACGATATCGGTCACGAGGCTGACGACGATCGCCTTTTCGGCTTCGCCGGCGCCCGTGTCGTAGCCGTTCTGTCTCAATGCGCATTCCTCTCTTCGCTGCCTTTCGCCCGTCAACGCTTTACAAACCCCGCACGTCCTCCGGCCGCAGGGACATGAGCTCCTGTTTCCCGGGGGAACCCGAGGGATATTGCGACAGCAGCCGAACCGCCTGGTAGCGGATGGCGCGTTCGATCACGTTGCGGACGTATCTGGCGTTGCTAAAATGGTAGATCGATTCGGCTTTTTCCTGCACCAGCAGCTCCCTGAGCTTGAACAGCGTCTGGGGAAGCAAGGCGTAGTCCCGATCTTTGGCCATGCCCTCCGCGATCTGGATCAATTGGTCCACGGAATAATCCGGGAATTCCATCTGGATCGGGAAACGCGACGGCAGCCCGGGATTCGTCAGCAAAAAGCCCTCGATCTCCAAAGTATACCCGGCCAGGATGAGGACGAATTGGTTTTTATAATCTTCCATCGCTTTAACGAGCGTATCGATCGCTTCTTTGCCGAAATCCTTCTCCCCGCCCCGGGCCAAGCTGTAAGCCTCGTCGACGAACAGGACGCCGCCGAGCGCTTTTTTGACCAGGTCGCGCGTTTTCTGCGCGGTATGCCCGATGTATTCCCCGACCAGATCGGCGCGCTCGACTTCGACGAGATGCCCTTTGGCAAGCAGTCCCATCCCCTGAAACAGCCGGGCGAGCAGCCGCGCGACCGTCGTTTTCCCGGTGCCGGGGTTTCCTTTGAAAATCATATGGTATACGTGCGAATGTGCCTGAAGGCCCGCTTCGTGGCGGAGCTGCGTAACTTGAAGAAGCGCGTAGATTTCGTACACGAGCTCCTTGACGTTCTCCAAGCCGACCATGCGTTCGAGCTCTCGCTGCCATTCGGCCCATGGACCGTTCTGGGGCAGCGCCTTCAAGGCCCCGGCGCCGTCCGCATAAGAGCCGGAAGCCTGGGCCGCAGCCCCGCCGTCCGATTCGGTTTTGCGAAGGATAATGTTGATTTGCCTGGAGGGCCGCATCGCGGCGGACCCCGCTTCCCTCACGTTTTCTTTACCCGCCCTCGCGTTCATCGCGTTCACCCCGGAAGGCCGTAGTCGGTGCGCATGAACCGTTCATGCCTCCGCCCTAACCAATGTATTCCGGGTACGGGCCGCCTAGTCATCCGATCGCGAGCCGGAGCTTCGTCAGCTGCCATTTCACGAACGCCAGCGTTTCCCTCGTCTCATGGTACGCCATGTTCATGACTTTGGAATCCGTGACGCTGACGATCGCGGACATGCCAAGCGTGTCGGCGATATCACGGGCTCTCGCCCCGTGATAGGAATGCGTAACGATCACTGCCGTGTGCCAGCCCTCGGCCGCCATGATGGCTTTCGCGTTCACCAGGTTTTCGTACGTGCTGCGGGAGGTTGCGTCCAGACGAATTGCTTTTTCCGGAACGCCCTGCTCCACCAGGTAATCCCTCATGCCCTCGGCTTCCGTGATCGTCGCACCGCCCGCGTCAAGCCCGCCGGTCACGATGATCCGGGAGTAGACGCCGGCATCGTAAAGGCTGATCGCATAATCCAGCCGCTCCCGTAAACCGGGGCTCGGCTTATTTTGCCACAAAGAAGCGCCGAGCACGACTCCGACATCCGCCCGTTTCCCCAGTCCGGCCGCGTCAACGCCTTCGAACGTCACGATCTGCCGGTACAAGCCCGCACACCACAACAGAAGCAGCGCGGCAACCGCGCACGCCGCCCATAAGGCGATGCGCAGCGGACGTCTCCGGGGACGTTTGTCCAACATGGAAAACGCCTTGCCTTTCGCGGGAAACATCATCCGATGGAGGTCCCTTTCTCCCATCCCAGCTTTTCCAGCAGCATTTTGCGATGGCGGATGCTCATATCGAAATAAGGGAACTTCTTGTTCCGGATCAATTCCAGCAGCCGGTTCGCCGTACGCTGGGCCATGTCGGAATCCTTCTGCGAAATGATGCCGTCGTCCAGCGCTTCCTCCAGCTCGTCTTCGTCCAGAAGCAGCAGCTCTCCCGTCGGCAGCATGACGATATCGAGATAGAGATCGTCGAACCATGGGACCTGCTGGTCGGTCAGCCCCTGCGTTTTGCAAATATCGATGTACCACTGGACCACGTTGCCTTGCGGGTCGAACATCGTCGTGACGACGAAATGCTCGCCTTTCGGAAAATGCTGCATCCACAAGTAGCCCCTGTCCGCGAGGCACATCCTCCGGCCGTTGTATTCCTTCCACAGCGGGTCGCGGAGCTCCTGGATCCGGTACAGCGTCACGAAACCGCGGAAGTGCGGATCGTCCATCGGAAAACAGGCGTAGTTCTTCTTCAAAATGCGGCGCCAATTGGCCCGGTCCGAGAATTTACGTTTCATGGGAGGACGTTCCTTTCCGTCCGGCGGAATCCCGCGAGCGGGAAAGGTGCGCCGGTCAGTCTCGACATATAACCAAAGCTTACCACAATCTGACGCCGCCCACCAGTTTGCCGATTTCCGCGGCTTGGCGCGGCAGCCGCACGCCAACCGCCATCGCAGCAAAACGAAAAACCCGGCATCCGAGATGCCGGGTTCTGCTGGGTTTCATTCGGGTGAAGAAGACGGAAGGATCTCCGGGTCCGAAGCCGAGCTTGAGGAGGGGCTGGCGGACGGACTGGACGACGGGCTGGCGGATGCGCTTGGCTCCGGGCTGTCGGGCAGCGTCCCGGCCGTCTTCGTGCTCGGCGACGGAGAAGGATTGTCGGCCGGCGTCTCGGAAGGCGACGGCGACGGCGATTGCGATGGACTCGGCGATGGCGACGGGCTCTGGGAAGGCGAAGGGCTTGGCGATTCCTGGCCACCCCCGCCACCCCCGCCGCCCTCGTCGGTTCCGCCGGTGCCGTCTTGACCCGTATCTCCGCCGGGCGTGGGCGATTCCGAAGGCGAAGGAGATGGGGTCTCCGCTCCGGAGACGACCTTGACCGTCACCTGTTCGGAAGGCTCGCTTTCCTGCTGCGACTTCGGATCGTAAGCCGTGACGTAATACGTGTAGGTCTGATCCGGCAACAGCGCCAAATCGTCGAACGCGGGATCGGCCGTTTCGGCGAGCTTCGCGAAATCGGCGTCAGCCTGAGACTTCCGGTACACCCGGAATGTCGTGCCTTCCGGAGCATTCGGCGCGCTCCAGTTGAGCGAGACGGACACGGTGTCCGGGTTGTAAGCTGCCGTCAATCCCGTGACGGCAGCCAGCGGTTTCCCGTCGATGACGCCTTCCGGTTTCGGGAACGACTGCTTTTTCTTCCCTTCGAGCGCTTTGGACATGACCTTGGAGAACAAGGCGGCCGCCTGGCCGCTGCTCTGCTGCACGAGATGGTTCTTATCCGTGTTGTCGTATCCCACCCAAACGGCGGCCGTCAATTCCGGCGTGTAGCCCACGAACCATACGTCGCGGTTGCCCCCTGCATTGACCGGCAGCCCCTTGATGCCGTGCTGCGTCGTGCCGGTTTTGCCGACGACGGTGCGTCCGGGAATTTGGGCGCGAACGCCCGTTCCGCCCGTCTGCGTGACCCCTTGCAGAACCTGGGTCACGTAATAAGCCGTTTGGGGCGACATGACCCGCTTCGCTTTCGGGGGACTGAATTCGTACACGACTTCCCCGCGGCTGTTCGTGATCGACAGGATGGAATGCGGGTCCATCAGCGTCCCGCCGTTCGCGAACGCGCTGTACGCCCGCGCCATCTCCAGAGGCGATGCGCCGTGCGTGAGGCCCCCGAGCGCGATCGCCAGGTTCCGGTCCTGTTTGCTGTCGAGATCGATGCCGAGCTTCGAGGCGAAATCAAGGCCTTTTTTGACGCCGATCTGGTTAAGCAGCCAAACGGCCGGTTGGTTACGGGATTCCTTGACGGCTTGGGTCATCGCGACCGGGCCGATGTATTTCGTCTTATTGGAGTCCGTCGGACAGTACTTGCCGTCGTTATAGCAAGTCTTGTCGTCCCGCAGGATGGACCACGGGAAGTAGTCGCCGGTCTCGATCGCCGGACCGTACGTGGAGATCGGCTTGAACGAGGAGCCCGGCTGCCGCTGCTTGGTGACGCGGTTCCAGCCTTGTTTCTCGTAATCCCGTCCGCCGATCATCGCGATCAGCGAGCCGTCGTGCTGGTCCATGATGACCATCGAGCTCTGGATTTTGATTTCGTCCTTGCTCTTCTCGAAGTTGCTGTCGTCCTTGTAGACGTCTTCCATCGCTTTCTGCGCTTTCGTGTCGATAGTCGTCTTGATCGTGTAGCCGCCGCTCAGAAGCTCTTCCTCGCTCAGGTCGGTAACGGCTTTGGCTTCGTCCACGACGTAATCGATATACGATTGGTACTGCTGCTTGCTTTTCGGCACCACGTCGGGATTGTAATCGACCTTCTTCGCCGCCTCCGCCTGTTCCGCGGTAATGAGTCCCTGATCCTGCATGAGCGAGAGAACGACGGCCCGCCGCTCCTTGGACTTCTCCGGGTTCGAGATCGGGTTGTAGGTGCCCGGAGCTTTCGGGATCCCCGCCAGCGTGGCGATTTCCCACGGCTCCAGCTGCTGCTTCGGATCCTTGCTCGTGATGTCCTTATTGAAGTAGTACTTGGCCGCGGTTTTGATCCCGTACTGGCCTTTGCCGAAATAAATCCGGTTCAGGTACAGCTCCAAAATTTCGTCTTTGCTCTTATGGCGCTCCAGCGCGAGCGCGATCGAGGCTTCCGTTCCTTTGCGGAACAGCGTCTTGTCCGAATTCAGGAAAATGTTCTTGGCGACCTGCTGGGTAATCGTGCTCGCGCCCTCCACGGCGCTTCTGGAGACGACGTCCTTGACCAAAGCGCGCCCGATACCGAACAAATCGACCCCGCCGTGCTCATAAAACCGTTTATCCTCCGTCGCGACGAAGGCGTCCTTCACCATTTTCGGAATATCGTTGATGGCGACGAATTCGCGGTTGCCTTCCGAAACGTAGAGCTTGGCGACCTGTTTGTCATTCTTATCCACGATGACGGAAGCGGAGTCCAGATTCAACTTATTGAGGTTCTGGCTCAAGATGCGCTCGCCGTTCAAAATAATAAGCAAATAGCCCACGACGGCGCAAACGATGCCCAGCAGCACGACGAAGAACAGCCAGATCAGAGCTCTTTTCTTGCTGCGCTTGCGCGGAGGACGCTTGGCATTGCCGCCTCCCCGGTTTCCTTCCTGGCCGCCGCTCCTGGGGGCTCGGCTCGTTGAAGGTTTTTCCTGCATGGTAGTTTCCCCCTTCTGCTCCACTTACTCTCTCTCTAGCTAACATACCCTGAAACCCCAAGCCTAAAAAGGTCCCGGCAAAAAGAGAACAACCCGCTCACGAGGGTTGCTCCGGCCGGTCTCTATTCTGTTAAACGAATGGCGAGGGTAAAAGGTTTCGCGATTCCCGCCCGACGCGCCCGAGGGATCAAGCCTCGGCGGTCGTTTCCTGCTGCATCAAGGATACGTTGCGCTGCGGCATGAACGTGCTGATGGCGTGTTTGTAAACCATCTGCTGCCGCCCTTCGCTGTCGATGACGATGGTGAAGTTGTCGAAAGCGCGGACGACGCCGCGGATTTGAAACCCGTTGGTCAAGTAAACGGTGACCGGGATGCTGTCTTTGCGAAGTTGATTTAAGAAGGTGTCCTGGATGTTGATGGATTTGTTCATCGGTTCAAAACCCCCATCGCCATAGTGAAAATCGCGTTATATGGAATTGCCGGATAAAGATTTCCTCAACGAATATATTCAAGATCGAGAAGAAACTTTCCTGCTATTATAGCACAAATCGAATTGAAAAGATCGGAGTTTTTTCCCTCCGCGTCCTTCTCCACCCAAACGAGGTCCTGCATGTGGCGGAACCAGGACAGCTGGCGTTTGGCAAAATGGCGCGTATCCCTCTTCAGAAGCTCTACGGCAGCCGGCAGGTCCGTCTCTCCTGCCAGGTAAGCCGCGATCTCCTTGTAGCCGAGCCCCTGCATCGAAACGGCCGACCGGGGAACGCCGGCTTCCATGAGCTTCTTGACTTCGCCGACGAGTCCTTCTTCGATCATGGCGTCAACCCGCGCGTTGATGCGGCGGTAGAGTTCCGCCCTGTCCATCGTCAATCCGATCAGGCAAAGCCGGTACGGGGATTCCTTGCGCGCGCCGCGCGTCTGCTCCTGCGTCTCGCTCAGCGTTTGTCCGGTCGTCTCGTACACCTCGAGGGCGCGGATCACCCGGCGCTCGTCGTTCGGATGGATCCGGGCCGCGGAACCCGGGTCGACTTGGGCGAGCCGGGCATGGAGCGCTTCGGCTCCGTGTTCATCGGCGAACGCCTGCATCCGGGCGCGAAACGCCTCATCCCCGGACTCGCCCTGGAACGTGAACCCGTAGCAGACCGACTCCACGTAGAGACCGGTGCCGCCGACGATGAAGGGGATTTTGCCGCGGGAGACGATCTCGCGGATTTTCTCCTCGCAAAGCCGCTGGAAAATCGACGCGGAGAAAGGCTCCTCGGGATCGAGGATGTCGATGAGATGGTGCGGGATGCCCTCCCGCTCCTCCAACGGGAGCTTCGCCGTTCCGATATCCATGCCGCGGTATACCTGCATGGAGTCGCCGCTGATGATCTCGCAGCCGGCGGCTTTGGCGATCCGCAGGCTGAGCTCGGTTTTGCCGACGGCGGTCGGGCCCACGAGCACGAGCAGCGGCGGCCGGTTATCTGTTTCCGGCAGCGTCATATCCTTATCACTCCATAGGAAACGGCAGACGTGGAAACGCGCGCCGGGGCGAACCCGAGGCGCGCAAATTCGGCGCTGCCGCTCGTGTTTTTCAGGACGACCGATTTCCGCGCCACCCTCTTCGCTTCCCGCACCGTCTCCTCGGAGAGCGGCTCGTGAAACGCATGGGATCGCAGGGGCTGCAGGGACGCGGAAGTTTCGACGGGCCGCTCGAACATCGGGTCGAAATAAACGATGTCCACGCTACGGTCGGGCATGCCGAGCAGCATTTCCGCGTGGTTCCCGTGCCGGAGCTCGACGCGGCGGCACGCTTCGTCGGCTTCCGGCACGCCCGTGTCCGCGGCGTTCAGCCCTTCCCGGACGATGACGTACAAAAGCCGCGAGGCCTCGATCGCCGTAACCCGTCCTTCGGCACCCACGGCATGGCTGAACACGAGAGCGTCCGAGGCGAGTCCCGCCGTGCAGTCCAGTACGGAATCGCCCGGTGCCGCGCCGGAGACGGAGACCATCGCGTCGGACTCGCCCGCGAGCAGCCGTTTGACGCGGATCAGGCCCATGCTCGGATGAAAGAACAGCGGCGGCTGGTCCCCGGAGACGTATCGAAGCCCGTCCGCGGACACGACCAGCACGCCATCGGCGCCATGCTTCCGAAGCAAGCCGCGCAGCGTGTCCCTGCGCCGGGGCACGCAAGACGCGCCAAGCTCCTTCGCGAGCAGCAGAGCCCTCTCCGTCAAACCGGAGGCCGGTTTTTCGGCGGTCGTGACGATCAAGACATCACCCGCTTGAACATTTTCTCCAATTCATAGGTGCTGAAGCTGACGACGATCGGCCTGCCGTGCGGACAGGTGTAAGGCTGGCGGCATTGTCCGAGCCGCTGGAGCAGCTTTTCCCCGGATTCCCGCGTCAGCGCCTGGTTTGCTTTGATCGAAGCCTTGCAGGAGCATAGGATCGCCGCTTTTTCCCGGAGGGCGTGCAGATCGATCTTGCGCTCCTGCAGCACCCACTCCGCGATTTCCCGCGCAACGTCCGCCTCGTCTCCATCCGGAAACCAGTGGGGCACCGCGCGTATGATAAAGGTATTGCCACCGAACTCTTCCAAATATACGCCCGCGCTCGCGAAGGCGGGCAGCCTGTCCCGCAGCAGCGCGAATTCGTCCGGCGCGAATTCCATCGTCACGGGGAAAAGCAGCTCTTGGCTCGCTTCCTCCGGCCGGCCGAATTTATCGTAATAAAATTCGTAATGGATACGCTCGTGGGCGGCATGCTGGTCGATCAGGTACAAGCCGTTCTCGTTCTGCGCCACGATGTACGTGCCGTGCAGCTGCCCGATCCAGCTCAACTCGGGAAACTCGGGTTTCGCTTCCCGTTGGTCCGGCGTTTCCGGCGATGCGAACGCGGCCTGCCACACGGACTCGGGAATTTTCTCCGAGGCGGGTGACGCGGACTGTGAAGGAGCGGCGAAGCCGCCGCCCTTCCCGGAGGAAGAGTAAGACTCGGATTTCGTCGCCGCCGTTTGCGAGAAGGCCTGTGCCGAAGAAGCCGCCGGTTGACGAACCGAAGGCTCGTAAGCCGCCTTCGACTCCTTGGCCGGCCACCCTGCGGAAGAAGGCGCCCCAGTCGGCGAAGGCGCCGTGGCTGATGCCGATCCGCGCGACTCAGGCTCCGTATCCGTCGGAGGCAGCTGGAAGCGGATTTGATCCTGTACCCAGGCAGGCGAAGGCTTCGCCGTGCGCACGGACGTGCCGGACGGGATATAGGCTTGGCCGCTGACCGCCCGCTTCACCGTCTCCTCGATGAAGGCCCTGAGCTCGGCTTCTTTGCTGAAACGCACTTCCAGCTTGGCCGGATGCACGTTGACGTCGACCAAGCCGGGATGCATGCGCAAGTTTAATACGGCGAGCGGATACCGGTGCAGCGGCAGCAGCGTGTGGTACGCCTGAAGCAGCGGCTGCACGACCGCCTGGCTGCGGACGTAGCGCCCGTTGACCAGGATCGTGACGGCGTTGCGGTTCGCCCGCGTTTCCACCGGCATCGCCGTAAGGCCGGTCAGCGAATAGTCCGGATCGTCGGAATGAAGCTCGACCATCGCCTTCGCCGCGGCCGTACCGTAGATGGCGGCGACGACCTGCTTCAGATCGCCGGTGCCCGACGTCCGCAGCAGCACGGTTCCGTTGTGGCGGAACGTGAAGGCGATGTCCGGGCGGGCCAGCGCTTGCCGGTATACGACGTCGGACAGATGCCCCAGTTCGGTCTGGATCGTCTTCATGTATTTCAACCTGGCGGGCGTGTTGTAAAACAGATCGCGCACGGTCATTTCCGTACCGCGGTTCGCGTTCGTCTCTCCTTCGGCTTTGACGGCTCCTCCTTCGATCTCGAGGAAGCGCGCCAGCCCGCCGTCGTCCGTGGCGCTGACGCAACGGACCTTGGCGACGGCCGCGATGCTGGGAAGCGCTTCGCCGCGGAACCCGAGCGTTTCGATCTGGAACAGGTCCTTGGCGCTCGCGATTTTGCTCGTCGCGTGGCGTTGGAAAGCCGTCAGCATGTCGTCCGGCTGGATGCCCGCGCCGTCGTCCTGGATCCGCAGAAGCGTCAGGCCGCCTTCCTCCGCCGTGATCTCGATGCGGGCGCTGCCGGCGTCGACGGCGTTTTCCACCAATTCCTTCAACACGGACGCCGGCCTCTCCACGACTTCTCCCGCCGCGATTTGGTTCGCCAAATGTTCGTCTAACGGACGGATGATACCCATCTTCGCGGATCTCCTTTCTGTGCTGCGCTCAGCGGACGGAAAGCTTCAATACGCCGTCTACGGCGCCCCCGGTCAGGCTAGGGAACCATTGCTCCATGACGGACAAATCGACCAAATTCCAACCGTTCTTGTTTATCAGACGGCCGTCGCCGTTTTTCAACGGAAATGCTTTCCCGTCTCGGCTGACTGTCACGCTTTTCGTTTTCGCCTCATAACCCACGCTGGCGCCGGTCAGGGCCGCAGCCAGCCGCAAGCTGACATACCAGCGGTTTCCTTGCTGTACGGCCGCATAAGGGTGCGTAGTCCGTACGCCGTTGATGACGACGGTCCCTTTGCCCACGCTGGCCGACAACTGCGTGCCGCCGGAATCGCGATAAGCCTCGATCAGTTGCTCTTCCGCCCCTTCGACGACTTGGTCGGGCTGGAGCCCCGTTTTATCGACCTTGCGACCTTTGGGCGTGAAATATTCCTGTACCGTCACTTTGATCACGCCGCCGCTCTGCAGCGGAATGATGGACTGGACGACGCCTTTGCCGTAGGTTTTCGTGCCGACCAGCTTCGCGACCCCGTAATCCTGCAGCGCTCCGGCAAGCAGCTCGGAAGCGCTGGCCGAGTATCCGTTGACCAGGATCGTCACGGGATACGGCTTGCCGCCGCCGCTCAGCGGAAGCGGGTCGTCGTTGCCGTCCCGGTCCTTCAAATGGGCCAGCACCCCGTTTTTGACGAATAAGCTGGCGATTTTCTGCGCCGCGGTGACGTAGCCGCCTCCGTTGTTGCGCAAGTCGATCACGAGCGAAGTCATGCCCGATTTCTCCAGCTTATCCAGCTGCTTCGCGAATTGCGTGCCGGCATCGGTCGTGAAACCGGTCAAGGCCAGATACCCGACGCCTTCTCCCATCATCTGCCCGGAAGCCGCCGGCAGCTGCAGCGCTTGGCGCACCGCCGTGAGCGTCAGCATCTTGCCGTTCCGGTCGACGCCTACCGTGACGGAGGTTCCGGCGATACCCCGCAGCTTGCCCTGCAGGTCGGAGATCGACAAGCCTTTCGCGGATTTCCCGTTCACCGACGAAATCACGTCGCCGGCCTGGAAGCCGGCCTTTTCCGCCGGGCTGCCCGCAATGACTTCTTCGATATAGATGCGCCCGTTCTCCTGGACGAGCACGATGCCGATGCCCGTGAAATTCTGTTCCAAGTCGGAGGCGAAGCTTTTCCATTCCTCATCGTCGAAGTATTGCGTATACGGATCGTGCAGGGACTCGACCATCTTGTCGATTTCGGTCTGGTTCAGGTCTTTGTCGTCCGGCTTGCTGAGATGGTATTCCTCAAGAATCTGCCGGACTTCGTTCAACTGCTCCTTCGTTTCGGCCCAGGAGACGGACGGCGCCCATGCCCCGGACAGTAAGAGGGCGGCCAGCAGCGCCGCGATCGCGCGGCGGATCGTTCTCCCGCGAATCATGAAGGTTCCCCGCTCTCCGTTAATAAGTTTTTGGCGTCGTTCAACCATTCCATCGCTTGCAGAGGCGTCATCCGCATAATGTCGAGACGCCGGAGCTTCTCGAGCACTTTGTCCTGCGCCGGAGAGTTGCTTTTTTTCGGTTTCTCCGGGGCCGGCGATTCCGCGAACATCGACAGCTGTACGACCGCCGCTTCCGGATTGGGCACGGGCGAGAAAGCGGCTGCCGTCTCACAGACGGTTGCGGCGGCCGGCCGCTGCGCGCTCTCGATCAGCGAGTACGCGCGGCTGACGATCGTGTCCGGCAAGCCGGCGAGCTGCGCGCAATAGATGCCGTAGCTCGAATCGGCGGCTCCCGGCACCAGCTTGCGGAGGAACGTCACGCCGCCTTGGCTTTCCTTCACGGCCATACAGCCGTTGCTGAGCGAGCGGAGCGAGTTTTCCAAATGGGCGAGCTCGTGGAAATGCGTCGAGACGAGCGCTTTGCAGCGGATGTGATCATGAACGTATTCGATCACCGCTTGCGCGATGGCCATGCCTTCTTCGGTCGAGGTTCCCCTGCCGAGCTCGTCGATGATGACGAGGCTGCGTTCCGTCGCCTGCTCCGTCATGACTTGAATATCCTTCATCTCGACCATGAACGTGCTTTGACCTCCGACGAGGTCATCCGCCGCGCCGATCCGCGTGAAAATACGGTCCACGAGCGGCAGGGACGCGCTTTTGGCCGGAACGAAGCAGCCGATTTGCGCCATGATGCAGATGACCGCCACTTGCCGCATGTAGGTGCTTTTGCCGGCCATATTGGGACCGGTGATGAGCAGGATCGAGTTGTCCCGCGTCAAAGCGGAGTGGTTGGCGATGAAGCTGCCGCTCTCGGACACCGCTTCGACGACGGGATGGCGGCCGTCTTCGATGTGAAGGTCGTATCCCTCGCTCCAGGAAGGACGGGTATACCTGCGCTCTGCGGACACTTCGGCGAGCGATTGCAAGGCGTCCAGGGCGGAAAGCCCTTCCGCGAGCTGCTGCAGCCGCGGGATTTGCGCGGCGATGCCGTCGCGAAGACGGACGAACGTCTCGTATTCGAGGTCGACCATGCTCTCTTCCGCTTCGAGAATGAGCGCTTCCTTCTCTTTCAGCTCGGGCGTGACGAACCGCTCGGCGTTGGCCAGCGTTTGCTTGCGTTCGTAACGGCCTTCGGGGAGCGCGCCGAGGTTCGCCCGCGTCACTTCCAGATAATAGCCGAACACTTTGTTGAAGCCGATCTTGAGCGACTTGATGCCGGTCGCTTCCCGCTCCTGCCGTTCCAATTCGGCGATCCATCGCTTGCCGTTCTGGCTGGCTTCCCGCAGCGTGTCCAGCTTCGGATCGAAGCCGGGCCGGATGAGTCCGCCCTCGCGGACGGAAACGGGCGGCTCGTCGGCGATGGCCGATCCGATCGCTTCCGCGACGTCCGCGCAGGCGTCCATTCGGTCGGCGATCGCGGCGAGCGGAGACGCGCCCGAGTCGCGGCACAGACTCTGAAGGGCCGGCACCCGTTCCAGCGTCGCCCTCAATGCGTTAAGGTCCCGAGCGTTGGCCGTGCCGTAGGCGATCCGGCCGACGAGCCGCTCCAGGTCGTACACTTCCCGAAGCTCTTCTCGGATCCCCTCCCGCCGCATCCAATCGCGGTGAAGCGCTTCGACGGCGTCGAGCCTGCGGTCGACCGCATCCCGGTCGAGCAGAGGCTGGTCGACCCAACGTTTGAGGAGTCGGGCGCCCATTGCCGTGCGCGTGCGGTCCAGCAGCCAGAGCAGCGACCCTTTGCGCGAGCGGTCGCGGACCGTTTCCGTCAGCTCCAGGTTGCGCCTCGTAAACGCGTCCAGCGCCATGTAGGATTCCGGCTCGTAGGCTTTCACGGTCCGCAGGTGGCCGAGCGAGCGCTTCTGCGTTTCGCCCAGGTAACCGATCAACCGTGCGACCGCGGCTTTCCGGACGTCCTCGTGCGCGGCCCACCGCTCGTTCGGAAATTGGTTCGCCAGCAAGGCGGCGTCGTAATCGCTCCGTTCCGTACACAAAATCGTGCGGCCCGATGCGGCGGACTCCTCGCGGATCAGCCGGACGGCCGCTTCGTCTCCGACGGCTTCCGCCGGTTTATAGACGTTGAGCGCGTTTTTCACCGCTTCGCGCGCGGCGGCGAACGAAGTGACGTAAAGTTCGCCCGTCGTCAGATCGCAGGCGGCGAGGCCGAACCGGCCTCCGGATTCGGCGGCCCCGACGATGAAGTTGTTCGCCGCCTCCTGCGCGGCCTTCGTATCCATGACGGTGCCGGGCGTCACGATGCGAACGATCTCTCGGCGCACGACGCCTTTGGCCGCCTTCGGATCCTCCACTTGCTCGCAAATCGCGACTTTGTAGCCTTTTTCGATCAGCCTCGCTATGTATCCTTCCGCGGAATGATAGGGGACGCCGCACATCGGCACCCGCTCTTCCATCCCGGCTCCGCGCCCGGTAAGCGTGATTTCGAGCTCCCGCGAAGCGGTCAGCGCGTCTTCGAAAAACATTTCGTAGAAATCGCCGAGACGGAAAAAAAGCAGCGCGTCCCGCGCTTCCGCCTTAACGGATAAGTATTGTTCCATCATGGGGGTATATCCGGCCATGTCGAGCCTCCGATTGAGGAAGAAAGATTGTCAGGGATGACATCGACCATTATAGCAAAAAATAAAGGGCAGCGGCACGGATTGCTAGAATCAGCGCCGCGCGATCCCCCACTTCGGGCGGAGGTCGGCGGTCTCGTCCCAGCGGCGTCCTTCGACCACGGCGCCGAACACGAAGTCCACGTCCGAGGCGAATTTCCCGTACCCCGCCGTGCGCCGGATTTCCCCGTAAAAGCGCAAGGCCGCTTCTCTCAGGCGAAAATCCCGGTCCGGGCCGTAAAACGCGTCCCGAAGCGCTTCATCGTCCAAAGGCCGGCGATCGGCCAACTCGCGCGCGTGCTCCGCCGCGATTTTGGCCAGCGAAAGCACGCCGCGCGCCAAACGCCGGGACACCAGCCAGCTGGGCGGAGTCCTGTATTCGAAGCCGCCGTGCGGCTGCTTGCGGAAATCGCCCAGCGCCCCGTACCGCGGCCTTCTCGCCGCGGCGCCGTCCGGCTCGAGCAGCCGTAGCGGCAGCGCCACGGCATTGTCGAGCGCCCGCAGCCGCTCGCCCGTCGGCGCTGCGCCGCTGATATGGATGTGGCCGCCGAGCGGGAGCCCCGGCACCGGCCAGGCGCCGGCCAGCCATGTGAGCGGCTCGCGGCCGAATTTCCGGTTCGCCGCGGCCAACAGCCGGCGGATCGACTCCGTCAGGGCCGCCGGCTCTCCCGCCGGATCCGGGCGCAGCTCGACGAGCGGCCACAGCCGGATGCCTCGCCGCACGACCGAATCGCAGCCGGCGAGCCCCTCCGTCGGCAGGTACCGGGAAGCGGGCACGACTTTGCCGTTCGGCGCGAGCAGCAAGAATTCGGGGTCCGCTCCCAGCAGGACGCTTACGCCGCCGGCCCTCTCTTCCGCTTCCCGCGCCGATTTATCCGCCCGGATACGAGAGGTCCGCTCCGCCCCTTCGCCCGGAGTCGGTCGCATGACGCCGGTAACCGCCTCTATCGAAGGCCGTCCGCTTCCGTCCGCCGAAACTTCCACTTGTCCGAAATCCAGCCCGAGCACGTACAGCGCCTTTACGGCGGCGCGCGCGACGATCCGCCGAAGTCGGTCATCCGGCTCGAAACGCCGGGCTTCCGTGCGCCCGCCCGCCGACGGCCAGATTCGCCGAACGTCGGTTACCTCCAAGTCATACGCGGTGACCGAAAACCTGCGTTTGTCCCCATCGTCCCGCGCGCTGAATGCCGGGATGCCCTCCCGATCCAGCCGCCTCGCGATTTCGCCCGCGGTCAGCCCGTCCTTAACGCCCGCCCGCACGGTCCCTTCCATTGCACCACCCCCGCAGAAAAACACGGGAAGGGCCGTCCCGCCGGCGGTTGTACGCCGAAGCCGAATGACCCTTCCCTTTTTGCATCCCGAACGGAATCCCATTTGCGGCAGGCTCCGCGAAAAATGGGCCGTTCCCGACGTCCCCAAAGGGCATCCGCCCTCGACTTCGCACCCGCTTCGACATAAGCTTAAGTACCGGCCCGGACGGCGGGTTACAGATCGTCTTCCAACAAGTCGGAATCGAGATCCTCGAAATCCCCGTCACCCAGTCCGAAATCATGGTCCTTGTCGTCGTCGTACGCGGTCGGATCCACCAGGACGTTCACTTTGGTTTCCGCCACCATTTCCACCGCGAACTCGCGTTCGACGCGGATGATGACGGTCGATCCGCCGCTGCCGATGGTCGCTTCCACGCAATTGGGCTCCTGGGTGGCTTCCGCGGAGACCTCTTCCGTGGCATGGCGGTGCTTGGGATCCACATACGAAAGCGGCACGAGTTCGACGTAGGAAACCGTCTCCTTCGCCACGTCCGTTTGGGAGTTTTTGTTGTACGAATACCAGATGTTAATATCGTAGGACCCGATGACTTCGATGCCGTCCCCCGATCTTACCGCTTCGTACTGGTGATTGATGAGCCATGCCCCCAGAATGCTGGAAGGATGGTGCGGCGGCTTGACAGTGTGGGTAACCGTCGAATACTTCCGGCCTTTGCCGCAAACCGCTTTCGTGATGATTTCCCTCCGCTGCAGCCGTCTATCCGCAAGCGCCATTCGATAGACCTCCTCCATGCGATCAATTCACTTAAAGTCTATGCAGGACATTCGTCTAGAGTGACAAAAATGTATCCGTGCACGAATCCCTCAAGCTTCATTGTATGATCGCCGGAGCGGAAGAAGACTTCGGCCTTTTGGCGCGTTTGGCGATCGCCAGGCAGCGCCTTAGTTCCCTTGAAAGCTGGAGCAGGGCGGCGCGCGTTTCGAATTCGTCCCGCGTCGCGGGAAGCGCCATGCCGCGGAAGCTGGCTTCAAGCTCGTCCAGCATCCTCTCCGTCTCTCCCTCGTAAAATTCCGATTTCACGTCTTGGGACAGCCGGTCGAACAGCCGGGCGATCATTTCCGCCTGCGGCACCTTGCTGGAAACGAAAGCGACCGACTCCATCATCAGCTTGACCGAGTCCAACTGGTCGCGGCGCATATGGAAATACAGCTGCCAAGGCTCGTCCTGCGGAATGAGCCTGTTTTCGCGTGCTCTTGCGGACGTCTCGATTCCCCGCTCGATCGCGTTGTCCGCCTCGATCAGCTCCGTCCCCGCCCACACGGTCTGCGGGTCGCGCAAATGCCGGGCCAATTGGGCGAAAATGGCCGCCATCGACTCCTCCGTCAGCAGGCGCAGCTCGGAGAGCCTCTTGCTTTCTTTCGGCATATAAGCAAGGTTGAAGACGGTCGCCCAGCCAAGTCCGATCAGCAGCAGCCAAAGCTCTCCGGCGAAAGCCTGGAGGCTCACTTCCTTCTTCGCGAACAGGTGGAACACGATCACCGATCCGGTCACGATGCCGTCCTTCAAGCCGAAACGGCCGAGCAGCGGAAACCCGATCAGGATATAAAGGGATAGGACCCAAATATGGAAACCGATCAGCCGGAACAAGACCATGGCCAGCAGCAGTCCCACCAGCGAAGCCGCGAATCTCGCGAACACGATCCGCAGCCCTCTCCACCTCGTCGTCTCCACGCCCAATATCGCGAGAAGACCGGCGGACAGCGGATTGTCGACCGCGAGCGCCGTCGCCGTCACGATTGCGGCGAGCGCCGCCGCGGCGGTTTTGATCACGCGGAAACCCAAATAACCCCGTATCCGACTTTCCATCGCACACACCCCCATCCGACGTCTTCCAAATCGTAACAATTCCTCCTCCGCCCGTCAAAAAGAAAACCGCCGCTTTTCCCCGGGTACGGAGAGCTGCGGCGGTACGGTTCATTCGGCGATTTTCGCGAGCGACGTTTTCGCTTCGAGTATGCCTCCCAGGCTGGCCCGGTTGGAATCGGACAACGTCTGCAAAGTCGCGGACAGCTGTTCCAACGTCGCGGAAGCCTGTTCGCTCACGGACGCCAAATGGTTGGTGGAATCGCCGATTTTTCCCGACGAATCGTGGATTTCTTCCATGACGGCACTCTGGGAAGAGGTCAGCTCCCGAAGCTGCAGCACCGCGTCCGAAATCGATTTGAACGCTTGGATCGTCAGTCCGGTCATTTCTTCCGTCTGCACCATGCGCTCGGCGGTGGCGCTCATCTTGCCGCGCGTCAGGCCGGTTTGGTCGCGGAACTCCGCGAGCTGGGCGGAGATCTGCTCGGCGGAGCGCGCGGTCATGTCCGCGAGTTTGCGGATTTCGCTGGCCACGACGGCGAAGCCTTTGCCGTGCTCGCCGGCACGGGCGGCTTCGATGCTCGCGTTAAGCGACAGTAAGTTCGTCTGGTTGGCGATCTCCTGAATGGTGTCGCTGAACTTCCCCGTCTCCTCCAGGCGGCCGATCAATTCGGTGAACTCGGAGAGCATCCCTTGCATTTCCGCCTTGAAGCCTTGGTTGAACTCCGACAGCTGATCCATTCTCTTCTCGCCTTCGCCCGATAGCGAGGACGTCTCTTCGGCTTTCGCCAGCAGCGTCTCGTTCGAGCGGGCAACCTTGTCCACCAGGCCGTTCATGCGGGAGATGGACTCGCTGATCGATACGGTGGCGTCCGCCTGAGAGCCGGCGCCGGAGGCGATCTCCTGGAACGCCGTGTTCATCTCGTCGAAAGAAGCGTTATTTTCTTCGCTCGTATTGGCGATGCCGTTCATCACTTCGGTGATCGACGCGACGTTGGCCAAGATGGCTTGCTTTTGCGCGCTTTGCTGCTCGAGCAGCTTCTCCGATTCGCTTCGCGCCTGCATCATGCCTTTCAGCATTTGCCTCGACACGGCATACAGGCAGAAGAACAACATGGAGATGAGTATGTAATAAATGATGTAGGTCGTGACCGTTTCGTCCGGGATTTGCAGCTTGTCTTTCTGTACGAACAGGATCGTGATCAACTGCACGAGACCGACGCCGGTACCGATCAGCAGGAGCGGCAAGTTCATGAAAATCAGGCAGAGCACGAGCAGGTAGTAAATCGTAAACACGTTGTTCAAATTCGGGGTCATAAGGATCGTGCTGAACGTGGAAACAATCGAAACGACGACCGCATAATAGCTCATAGCCGGAATGAATTTGCGCAAGTAGAAAATTCCCGCGAAAATCAACATCGTAACGGGCTGATAAATCAGGACGAGCAGCGAACCCGCTTCCATCTTCTCCGTCGTCATCGTCGCCATGCTCGCCACGATCAGCAGCGTGGTTATGGCCATCGCGATCAGAACGACGAAATTCCTGCGATGGAGATCTTGCTCTTTCGGTGTTAGCGATGCATAAGGCCTTCTCTTGAAAAACGATGTGCTTTCTTGCTGTGTTTGACCAGTCATCGATGCATCCCCATTCTTGTTGTCTTTAGTGATCTACCGTAATATTCGACACTTTCCAACATTCCCCTTCTATCTTTAGTCCTAAAACGCGACTTTTTTAAGCGGTTTCAGCGCAATCAAAAAAACGCCTGCCGAAGCAGGCGTTTCATCAGAAGGCGCAGCCTTATTTCAATCTGTAGATGTCTTTGTACTTCCGTTCCAGATAATCGCACAGGTAAGAGGATTGAAGCTCTTGCCCGCTGATGTTCCGGATGATCTCGGCCGGCCGCAGCGACTTGCCGTAACGGTAGACCTGTTCCGTCAACCACCCTTTGAGCGGGTGCAGCTGGCCCGCTCCGATCTGCTCGTCGAGGGAAGGCAGCTTGACGCGCGCCACGTCCATGATCTGCGCGGCGTACATATTGCCCAAGGAGTAAGACGGGAAGTAACCGAACGCCCCGCCCGACCAATGCACGTCCTGCAGCACGCCTTGGGAGTCGTTCGGCGGCACGACGCCGAGCGCTTCCTTGTATTTGGCATTCCAAACTTCCGGCAGGTCTCGGGCGGACAGCCCTTCGTTGAATAGCATCTTCTCGATCTCATAGCGGATCATGATATGGAGATTATAGGTCAATTCGTCCGCTTCGATGCGGATCAAGGAAGGCTCCACCACGTTGATGGCCCGGTAGAACGCTTCAGCGGATACGTTCTCGAACTTGCCGGGAAAATGCTTCTTCAGTTCGGGGAAGTACCGATGCCAAAACTCGCGGCTGCGCCCGACCATGTTCTCCCACAGGCGCGACTGCGACTCGTGGATGCCGTTCGAGGTTCCGGTGCACAGCGGCGTGCCGTACAGCTCGGGATCGAGATTTTGCTCGTAAAGCGCGTGGCCGCCTTCATGGATCGTACCGAACAGCGCGCTCATGATATCGTCCGGCAAGTACCGGGTGGTGATGCGTACGTCGCCCGGATTGAGACCGGTCATGAACGGATGGACGCTTTCGTCGAGACGGCCGGCATCGAAATCGTAGCCCATCTCGTTCAGTATGAACTTGCTGAACGCTTTCTGCGCTTCCTTATCGAACGTCCCGACCAGGAACGAGGTGTCCGGCCGGTCGCCCTCTCTCGAGATCGCTTCCGCGAGCGGAACGAGACGGGTGCGGAGCTCCCCGAACAATCGGTCCAAGTCTGCGGTGAACATGCCCGGCTCGTAGAGGTCGAGCAGCGTATCGTAAGGCGTGTCTTTCGCGCCCCAAAGCTCGATGAAGCGGCGGTTATAACCGATGATTTTTTCCAAATAAGGAACGAAGCCCTGGAAATCGTTGTCCGCTTTCGCTCCCTCCCACGCGGATTCGGATTGGGAGGTCAGGACGACGTACTCGCGGTACAGTTCAGTCGGCAGCTTGCGGTTTCTTTCGTATTCCTTCTGCGTTTCTTCGACGAGTCTGCGGTCGACCCTGCCGAGCCCGTTCAGCGTGTCGGGCTGCGTCAGCTGCGCCAGCAGCTCGCCCATCTCGTCCGAAGTCGAAAGGCGGAACGATTCGGAGGCCAAATCGCCGTAAGCCTCGGAGCGAAGGTCGATGCCCTTGCGGGGCGCCCCGGTTCTCATGTCCCAGAAGGCGACGCCGAGAATTTCCTCGTAATGCTTGATTTTTCCGGTCAAATTCCGGAAGCGCTTCAACGCGTCTTGTGCCTGCGTTTGTGGTTCCGTCAAGTGGATCCGCCCTTTCCTTCAACTGGTTCCTCCCCTTGATCATACCTTCCGTAAAATCTATAATCAACTTACTTGACGCGGGAGCGGAAGGACTGCGAAGCCGGGAGGTTATCAACATGAAAATACAATGGAGCGCCGAATCGGTAGAGAAGCTTCGGGAAAAATTCGGACAGGACATACGAGGATTCCGCTTGGTGTACGATACGGAAGGCTGCGGCTGCGCCGTGAACGGCGTGCCGGCGTTATGGGCTTCCGACGGACCCGGACCGGACGACGTCGCGGCGGACAGCGAGCCGCTCACTTTGTGGCACGATCCGAAACACGAAGTGTTTTTCGACGAAGTGCTTCGCGTCGCCTTCTTGCCCGACCGGCAAAGCTTCCGGCTGTCCAGCGACAGCCAGACCTACACGACCCGCTTAGTTTTGGAAGACCATAGACGGTAAATCGCCGCAAGGCGGGAAGCCGCAAAAAGTCAGGAGGAATCCCTATGCGGAAGCTCGACGAAATTTTAAACTTTAATCAAGAGTTCGTGGAAAACAAAGAGTACGAGCAGTACAAGACAACGCGGTTTCCCAACAAGAAGCTCGTCATCGTCACCTGCATGGACACCCGTTTGACCGAGTTGCTGCCGAAAGCGATGAACCTCAAAAACGGCGACGCCAAAATCATCAAAAACGCCGGCGCGATCATCACCGCTCCATTCGGCAACATCATGCGGAGTATCATCGTGGCTCTCTATGAGCTGGACGCCGAAGAAGTCATGATCATCGGCCACCACGAGTGCGGGATGACGGGCATCGATCCCGAAGGCGTCGTGAGCAAAATGGTCGGACACGGCGTCTCCGAGGACGTCATCCATACGCTGCGGCATTCCGGCGTCAACTTCACCCGCTGGCTCCAAGGCTTCGACAGCGTGCGGGAAAGCGTCGAGAACAGCGTGGACATCGTCCGCAACCATCCGCTGCTTCCTCCCGGCACGCCGGTACACGGCTTGATCATCCACCCGGAAACGGGAAAACTCGATCTCGTCGTCGACGGGTTTCAGCACCTGAACGAAACTGCCCGCGTATAAAGTGCAAAAAGCGAAAAGGAGTGAACCCTCGGGTTCACTCCTTTTCTTTGGCCTGCCGTTTGCGCTCCGCGGACAGCCGGCGGGCCTCCACGACGTGCGTGCGGTCTCGCGTCAAGTGGCGGTTCACGATATCGGGACCGAGTCGGTCCAAAGGCGTCCCCCACTCCCACCCTTGTTCCAGGCAAGCCTGTTGGCTGAGCTGGAGCAGCCACGGATCGGCGATCGGAAACTCGAAATCCGTATACGAAGGCGGTTGCTCGGCGTTCCATGCGGACGCCGTTTTTCGCAGCCGTTCTTTCAGCTCCGCTCCGTTCATGCCGAGCTCCTCCATCCGCACGGGATCGGCTTCGGCCGCGGCTTTGGCCATCATTTTGCGGGCTCCGGCCCAGTTTCCCCGTCGGGCATGATAGCAGGCTACGGCGATGCGGATGAAAACCAGCCAGCAGCCTTCATAGCGGGAGCCGGTTTGTTCCTTCCAATATTCTTCCATGATTTCATGGCACTCGAAGAAATCGCGTGAGCCGTAATACTCGGCTAAATACGCCAGATAAGACTCGGGATAATGGTCGATACTGTTCATGAATTCCAAAGCTCCTCGGAAGTCGGTTGCCGTTCGTATTCAGCATAACGCAAATCCGCCGCACCGGCATCCCGAAATTTCGATGAAACCTGATCGAGGGACGTCCGTATTACCGGGTAGATCCAATCACATTACCTTCCTACAGGGGGAACAACGTTCATGTGGAAAAAAGCTTTGCTCCTATTCAGTCTGTTCACGTTCACGCTGGCGGTGACCGCGCCGCTGTATCATACGGCGGATGCCAAACCCCGTTCGTTCCGCTCCGGGACGAAGTCGTTCACGAAGACGCCTTCCAAATCCCAGAGCTCGGTCAATAGCGGCACCACGTCCAAAACCGGTACGACAAGCGCCGCGGCTTCGACGGCGAATCGCGGCTTTTTCAGCGGCGGCAGTTTCCTGAAAGGCATGATGATCGGCGGCCTCGCCGGCATGCTCTTCGGCGGCATGTTCGGCGGCATGGGCTTCATGGGCAACATTTTCGGCTTCATGGTCAACCTGATCGCGATCGTCGTCCTGTTCGCCATCATCCGGGCCGTGTTCGACGCGCTGCGCAGGCGCCGCAATCCGCCGAACCGTACGGACTATCCGAACGAGCGCCGCTGGTAATGTCCGATGACCAGACTTTCCATGGATGAAATCGTCAACGCCGTCTGCCTTAACCTCGCCGATCGGCAGCAGGTGCCGGTCGAGTCGATCCAAGTGGAGCTTCTCTACGACGAAGACACCGGCTTTTCCGCCGAGGTATGGGTACAAGGAAGAAGCCGCTATCTGATCGAAGCGAACTTGAAAGAAGCGATCGTGCGCTATATGGAAACCGAATATGGCCAGCGCGTCTTCCCTTCCCAAATTACGCTCGACGTGGAGGATGAGATTTGGGCGGATATCTCTCATTAATGCAACACGAACGCAAAACGTCGACTCCCAATGGGGTCGACGTTTTTTCATGGTTCACAAGTATCGTGCGATCAACCGAACCAGTTTCGCCGGAAAACCGTCAAGGTCCGCGATATCCAGAAATCTTTCGCCTCCGTAAATCGATTGGATAACCTCCCTATCCTGCCCGATGGCGGCAGCAAGAAACGTGACACCTTTCCTTTCATAATCGGCGATCGTGCGTTTCAAGTCTTCGTTTGCGTAGTTGCCGGTATAATCCGGCATCGCTTTGGGCTGCCCGTCGCTGATGCTGATGAGCAGCTTCGTGTGCTGCGGCGAAGCCGATAACCGGTCCGCCAGGATTCGAAGCGCCATTCCGTCCCGGTTGTTGCTTCTCGCGCGGATCCCCATCAATCGGAATCGATCGTTGGCATCCATACGCTCGCAGTCGGTATAGGCGTAAATAGACATTTGCTCCAAAGGGGAGACGTCCGCCGTGTCCCCGTAGATCAGGATCGGAATATGGCACATTCGGCAAAACTCGTAGACCGCGATGACGGCGCGTTTGGCCGCCTCCAATCTCCCGAAAGCCGCCATGGAGGCCATTCGTCTACTCTCAGGCCGACCGCTAGGGAGGGCGACTCCGTCGGCGGCCGTTTCTTAGTGAAATACCGCAAGTCTCGGTTGACCACGCTGTCCGCTTGAAATTTGCTTCCGCAATATTGATTTCTCGTAAATTCCGACGAAATTTCATGCTCCAACAGCGGCAACGTCTTTCTGGCAATTTCCCGCACGACGGTCATTAAATCACGGCTCAGGCGATCGTATTCCCGCTCATGTTCGGCATCGAAATCCGGACGATGAACGACGAGTTTAACGCCTTTGTGGATGGAATCGGACACCAAGGATCGCGCGTCCCAATTCAGCTTTTTGCGGAACTCCCGCTCTTCGCGTTTGGCTTCCTCCGGCACGGTTTCCGGATTCGCCTGATGGTATTTGGCCGTGCCGTACTCTCCAGAATCCGAACTCTCCATTTTCGTGGAATCGTCCATGACGTTGGAAGAGCTTTCGTCACTCTCCGCCGATTTCTTCAGAACGATGCCGGGATGTTCGGCCGGGTCGGTCGGTTCAACGTCGGGCTCGTCGATTTGCCCCCATGTTTTGAGTTCTACCGCATCAAAAATCCGTTTTTTTTTAGCGTTTCCGCCTCTACGTCATCCAAGCCTGCGAACAATCCGTGTTTTTGCAGCGCTTCTTCCAATATTTTGATTTCGTCCGGATCGGTCGTGATTTTGTAGATGACCTTATGGTAGAGGGATTCCTTGGCGGAAGCTCCTGCCGATACCGCGTCGGTCCAGTAGAAAAACGAACGCATGCCCGCCACGCCCTTGATCGCGTGCGCACGTGCCGTTTTGTCCAACAGGATGATCATATCCGCTAAAAGATCCAACACTTTGGCGTCCTGATAACCGGTTTTGGCGATCGCGCGTTCGATCATCGTTTCTTTGGCCGGCAGGTCCATCTTCTCCGTATGCTGTACTCTGTCGCGTAACGCCTCATTGAGCGGTCTCGTCCCCGCGTAGCCGCGGTTCGTCGTAATCACCGCAATGAAGTCCGGGTGCCTTCGCACGATTTCCGTCGGAAGGTTGATGCTGCCGTCCGGCTCCAACGCGGAATTGAGGGCCATTAACACCGCCGCATCCCGAATGACGGTCGGCTCCTGGATTTCCAGCAGGTAGCCGTTTTGATAAGCTCTCACGATTTCGGAGGGGTAAAACCGATACTCCACCGCTTCGTCCGCCGATTTTTGCTCCACCTTGTTCACCAATTGCTTCAATTTCAGAGATGCCTGCTCCGGCGTCAACCCAAGCGTTGCCGTCAAGATTTCCGTCGCGCTGCGGAACCCGTCGCTCTCGTATAAAGCTTTCCAAACGATGGCGTCCGCGGGCTCCATTTTCTCCAACCGTTCCGGTGAAATCACCGGCAAAATCGCCCCGATCACATCCGTTTTGTCCATATCCGCAAAGCAGGTCACCTTCGTATAGGGCAATCCGAAGTCCGCGGACAATGCTTTCGCGAGCTGCGTTTTACCGGAGCCCGCGTCGCCTTCCAACAGGATATTGGCGATTTTCATTTCCCCGCGATTCCAGTTGCGTTTAACCTCTCGGCAGATCCGCCATTCTTCCTCGCTTACTTTATGGGACAACGGTTTTGTCCAAACCAGCTTTTTTTCTTGCTCCGTTAACTGTCTTCCGGAAGACAGCCGGTACTCTTCCCATTCATTCATCTCATTCGCCTCTTTAACGCCATTAATAACCCATTTCCTTCAGCAGCCGGGACAATACGCGGAGCCGTTCTCCAATCATTTCTCCGTCGTCGCTCAGCGCTTGGGAGAAAAGCTGAATGTCATGGTCGATCATCGGATTTTCCGTGCAGACGGCTACGGTCATGGCATCTCCTTGCAGCCCGATACGATCGATCGTCGTGTGGTCGGGATCGTACATTTTCGGAAAACGGTACGCATCCTGAAAATATAGATTGCTTCTGCAGATCAAAATCGCGAGGTCCAGCACGCGGTGCATCGGCAGCTCCTCCGACTGTCTGGACCACTTCTCTCCGGTGTGTCTCCATACTTTGGCCGAGATATCGACTTTGCCACGATCGTTCCATTGAGCCAATCCCAAGGATAAGCCCTTAGCATCCGTGTTCCGCGCATAACGGCCGTCCACTTGCTCATAATTTTCGGATACGATCACGGGTTTATGTTTGAGGGTCGTAGGGATATTCATGATTTTCATGCTCCATTCTCGTTTTACTTATTTACTAATTTACTAAACTACTAATTGCAATATCATATTAACCATCCGTTCGCCATCCGTCAACCCGGTTAAAAAGCGGAAAGCAAATAGGGGGATACCCCGCGGGCTGAAGCTCGCGAGATATCCCCATTGTTCTCCTTGTATGTCAGCAGATTTATTGGAGTTTTCCTTCATTCAGCAGTCGAATGGCTTTGTCGATTCGTTTTTGGCGTGTATCAGCCGTCTTGGCGTCCTCAATCGGAAGCACGAAACGTCTTTTGTTGCTGTTAGACAACCCGTTGAAGAAGCGTTCGGCATTTTCCTCACGATGAAGCGCGTCTGAAAAGTCGTCCGGCAAGGTAAGCTCGCGCGGTTCGGTATCGAGCTCGAGCTGCACTTTAACCTTTTCGCCCGCGGCGATACCCGCCGCGGCACGATGTTCGGCGCTGACGGGAATCAGATAACGGCCTCCCATCACGCCGATCGTCGTACGATAAGCATATTCGCCGATCGTGACGCGAACCGCAGGTTTTTTGGATGTCCCCAGCGCAGCCATAACTTCTTGCGGCACTTCGATCCCCGTTGCGGTTTTACCGTGCAATTCCAAGACAGCTTCGAATTTCATTTTGCCAGCCTCCCTATTTCAGGATCACGCCTGCATCTGCTCCATTCATGAATTCCCGACGAACGGCCGAAATCCTTCCGCTGCCCGCTCGGCGAATTGATCAGGGAGATGGCTGCATGATAAAATGGGCCTGTACTTTGGTAAAAAAAGGAGAGTGTTCGCATGGCCGTCGAAGCTTATCTGAACTTCCAAGGAAATTGCCGGGAAGCCGTGGAGTACTACGCGAAGGTATTCGGAACCGAACCGAATATCATGACGTTCGGGGATGCCCCTTCCGATCCGAACCATCCGCTGCCGGAAGAAGCGAAGAATTTGGTGATTCACGCGCGGCTTTCCGTCGCGGGAAGCAATCTGATGTTCTCTGACACGTTCCCGGGCATGACGTTCACGATCGGCAACAACATCAGCCTTTCGGTCAGCAGCAAAGACAAGGACGAGCTCGTCTCCTGGTTCAACCAGCTGAAGGAAGGCGGCAAAGTCGGCATGGAAATCCAAGAAACGTTCTGGAGCAAGTGCTACGGCAATTTGACGGATAAATTCGGCGTCGGCTGGCAATTCAACCTCGACAGCGGCGAATTTCAAATGTAAATCATATTTAATGGCATTAAAAAAGAGGGATGCGGCAACCTTCGTTGCGGTATCCCTCTTTTTGCGTCATTTCGGCGAAGAATGATGCAGACGTTCCAGCGCCATCAGTACGGCGCCGCCGGCGGCATCCTTCTTGGCCGGGAAAACGTTCATCTCCGGATAAAGGTTCGAGAGCGCCTCCAGGAAAGCGGATTGCACATAAGGATTGCCCAGCAGCACGCTGCCCGCGATCGCGAGATTTCCGCGCTGCAAGGACAGCCTTTCCGCCGCGGGCGCG
Source organism: Cohnella candidum (assembly GCF_003713065.1). Classification (NCBI taxonomy): domain Bacteria; kingdom Bacillati; phylum Bacillota; class Bacilli; order Caryophanales; family Paenibacillaceae; genus Cohnella; species Cohnella candida. Next base: position 1,834,523 of record NZ_CP033433.1, read on the forward strand.
ACCAATTCCGCGAGGGAGGCCGCGTTTTTTCGCGCGATGCCCAGTGCCGCCGCGTCGCCCATCTTACAAGCCTCCGTCAACAATGGCGCGAGCGCCGCGATCTCTTTCTTGCCCGTCTTGGGATCGTAGACGAAACCGATGACCTGGCGGACTTTGTCCATCCCCAGCTGAGCATAAACCAATTCGGTGATGGGCGTCGGAGGGATCCGACCGTCGCCCGCCCGCACCAGCGCCGATAATAAGTCGCGCCCGATGCTGTAGCCGCTGCCTTCGTCGTCGATCAGATAGCCGAAGCCGCCGGTCCGATGCGTTTCCCCTGCCGCGTTGCGTCCATGGCAGATCGAGCCGGTTCCCGCGATCAGGATCATGCCGAAGCCGCCGTCCAACGCGCCTACGAGTGCGGTTTCATGGTCGCCCGTTATCGTCAAAGCCCCCTCATAACCGCAGGCCCGAACGCTTGTCTCCAGCCTCGACGCGACCGTCGGATTGCTGATGCCCGCGGCGCCGATGCAAACATGCGCGCACCGTTCCAAGCCTCCGATCGCGCCGGCGATGTTTTCGAAGACGTTGCGGATCGTCCGCCGGATCGTCTCCTCGTCTTGGCCGTTATAGTTCAGCGAGCCCAGCGTTAATTCGTGGACGACGTTCCCTTGCTCGTCCGCCACCTTCACGGCGGTCTTCGTCCCGCCTCCGTCCAAGCCGGCTACGAATCTCATGCTTCGATCCCTTCCTTATTAAGCTTCCGCTTACCGATATAAATGGTATGGCCGTTTCCGATCGGCGAACGCCCGGCTTTCTTCGCGGAAAGCTTCGAGCATCGCCGGCACGTCCGACGACTCCGACCGTCTGTAAACGTTGTCGCCGCCCAGCAAGTCGATGAAAGGCCGGGAGCCTTCCTTCACCGGGGGCAAGAAGGCGAACGGTTCGTGCAGATCTTTAATGGCATAAAGTAAAGTGACTCCCGTCTCTACGGGACGAACGGCGCGGATATCCGTGACGTAAATTTGCACGCCTGCGCAAACTTCGCCCTGGAACTTGGAGAACGTCGGTTTGAAGTAAACCGGGCGGAACGTCACCCCCGGCAGCCGTTTGCGGTTCATTTCCTCCGCCAGTCTATCCGCCCGGATGAACGGAGCACCGATCATCTCGAATGGGAACGTCGTGCCTCGGCCTTCCGAAAGGTTGGTTCCCTCGAACAGGCAAGTTCCGGGATACAGCAGCGCCGTTTCGAACCGCGGAATGCCCATCGAAGGATGAACCCACAAACGGCCTGTTCCCGGGAACAGCATGCCTCGTTCCCATCCTTCGCAGCGGATCACGTGCAGCTCGGCGTTCCAGTTCATTTCGTCGTTCGCCATCATGGCCACTTCGCCGGCCGTAAGGCCGTATCGCACTGCCAGCGGGTAATTCCCGACGAAAGATTGATAACCCGGCTTCAGCACGTTGCCTTCGACGGTCACGCCGTCCAGCGGATTGGCGCGATCGAGCACGACGAACGGTTTTCCGGCTTTCGCGCAATCCTCCAAAGCATACAGCATCGTATAGATGAACGTATAGTAGCGCACGCCGACGTCTTGGATATCGTAGACGACCATATCCACTTGCTCCAGCATTTCGCTGGTCAGCCGTTTCGAGTCTTTCCGGTACAAGCTGTACACCGGCACGCCGGTAATCGGGTCGCCGTACGTTTCGACGAGCCCACCCGCTTCCTGGTCGCCGCGGACGCCGTGTTCGGGCGAGAACATCGCAGCCAGGTGAAATCGTTCGTGCAGCACTTCGATCGTGGACCGGAAATCGCGCGTCAGCCCCGTCGGCGAAGTAATGAGGCCAATCCTCTTCCCCTGAAAAAGCGACGCGTGCCGATCGAGATTGTCGACTCCGTTCAGAACCATAACGAAGTCTGGCGGAGACGCATCGTCTCTTCCGGGATCATGAAGGTTTCGGCATACTGCTTGCGGGCCTCGATGCCGCGGACCCGGGCCAAATGTTTATAGTACTCGAGGTACGGGAACGATTTGCTGCCGGTGACGAACCAATGCTGCGATACGGCGCGAACCCACAGGTCGAACGCTTCCTGGTCGAAGTCCACGTAGACGTACGGGCGGTAATCGACGGCGTCCTCCCAATTTTCCGCGTAGTACAGCTTGGACGCGAAATATGCGGGCAGCTCCCTCTGGAAGGAAGCCAAACCCGCGAAAAAGCGGGCGTCGTTGACGATCCGATGGGTCGTCATGTGATCCTTGTGCATGCTGTTCTTCCAATGCGTGATCAGGACGTCGGCTTTCACGCGGCGGATGACGTCGGCGACGCGGAAGCGGATGTCCTGGTCGTCCGGCAGCTCGCCGTCCGCGTTGTCGTCGAACACGATCGCTTCTCCGCCGAGCATCTCGGCGAAGGCATGCGCCTCGCGGATTTTTTGCGCCTTATATTCCCCCATGTCCTGTCCGGCCGGAACGCCGCGTTCGCCTGGCGTCAGTGCCAGCGTTACGATGCGGTCCCCCTTCAGGGAATGGCTGGCCAACACGCCGCCCGCGGTCAATTCGGCGTCGCCTACGTGTCCGCCGATCGCCAATATCGTCAGTTTCTTGTCGCTCATAGTTAAAACTCCTTTCGCATGATGGCGAATTTTTTGACGGTTCGGAAGCACGCTTTCTCGTAAATTTTGATCGCCGGGTTCGTGCTTCCCGTATATAAGGACATGTATTCGGTTCCGATATTCCGGAAGGCTTCGCACAGCTTGAAGAAAAGGATGCTGCCGAGGCCGTGGCCTTCGTGCTCGGGCCGGACGCCGATCCCGGCGAAATAGCCCCTGCCGCTCTCCTGGCGGATGACGGGTCCGGCAAAGCCGACCGCCTCGCCGCGGAAGTCCGCCATCACCACGGGGATGCCGGCGGCCACGCTCTGAGAGATTTCCCTCGACCAGAGAGGATTGCCGAGCGCGTCAAGCATCGGCTCCACGCCGCGGACCCGCTCCGGATCATGCAACGCCACCGTATATCCCTCAGACCGCGCTTTACCTTCTTTGACGCGGATCTCTTCGGGAATAGCGAAGCCGTCCAAAGGCAAATACATGGCGTGCTGCGTCGCCCGCTGCGCATAACCCCGGTTCAACAGTACCCGGTGAAGCTCACTGCCTTCCGGCACGCCGGGGGCGTTGTTGTGTTCGTGCTTCGGCGTGCCCGGTATGTACCAAGGCAGCATCATCGGGTTAAAGAAAAGGACCTCCGCCTGCTTCTTCCCCAGTTCCCGGAAACGCGCCTCGATCGCGTCCAGCAGGATCGCGTAATTTTCTTCGGTTCCGGCCTCACCCTCGAGAAAGGCGCACGTGACGTATCCCGCGTCTGCCCCGAGCGGCAGGTCGTCTCCCGAGCAGCCGCAGGCGAAGCCTTGCACGGGTCCGCCTTCCCCGTCCGTCCATACGAACGTATTGGCGGAATCAAAATAAGGGCTGGATAAAAAGACGCGGCGAAAGCTTTCTTCCGTCATCTCTTTATAGCCCTCTCGCACGGCTTCCCGGTTCCACAGTTCAATTACATCGCCCAGGTAATCGTCTTTCCAAGTCGACAACATAGCTGCGTCACCTCCGCCGGTATTCGCGTCAGTATGAAATTTTACCGAGAACCGCCTGCCGCCGCGCTCCCGTGGCCGAAGGAAGATTGTTCGGGACGCCGGACATCGTGCAATCGGCCAGCAAAGCGAATGCCACCGCCTCCTTGGCGTCGCTGTTGCCTCCCGTTTCTTCCTGCGTCAACACTTGCACGCCGTGCGGCTCCATCTCTTGCTTCAAAAAGCTCATCAAAATCGGATTGTAACTGCCGCCCCCGCCTACGATCATGGCGTCCGCGGCTTGCCGGTTCCGGATGAAGCGGACGTACGCGTCTCCGATGGACCATGCCGTCAGTCGAGTGACCGTGGCAACCAGATCTTCCGCAGACAGGCCAGACTCGTTCCGATAACGGAGCAACTCTTCCACGTAAGCGGATCCGAACCGTTCACGGCCCGTCGACTTGGGAAGCGGCAACGCGTAGTACGCGTCTTGCCGCAGGCGTTCGAACAGCGTATCATCCACGGTGCCTTTGGCGGCAATCGCCCCGCCGGCATCCATCGACATTGCGCCGTCCGTAAGCCGAGACACGACCCCGTCGATCAACATGTTGCCGGGTCCGGTGTCGAACGCATAGACGTCCTCGGGTACGCATCCGGCGGGGATGACCGTCACGTTGCCGATGCCTCCGATGTTCTGCAGCAGCAGCGTCCTCGCCGTTTCCCGATAAAGCAAATATTCGGTAAACGGAACTAAAGGCGCCCCTTGCCCTCCGGCCGCGATATCGGCGACGCGGAAATCGGAGACGCAAGGAATGCCCGTCTCGGCCGCGATGACGGCCCCTTCCCCAATCTGGACCGTATACCGATCTTCCGGGGCATGGTAGATCGTCTGGCCGTGCGAGCCGATCAACGAGACGTCAACCGGCGCGAGCCCGCCCTGCCCGATCACGGACAACGCGGCGTCCGCGTAAAGCTTGCCGAGCGTCACGTTCATCCGTCCGATCCGGTCTACTGTCGCGTAAGACGGTTCGAACAGCTTAAAGATCTCCTGCCGGACGTCCGGCGGAAACGGCGTGTTTACGAACGCGATCAGCTTCACGCCGTCCGGGGCGCCGGGCTTCCCGACGATCTCGACCAAAGCCGCATCGATCCCGTCCACGGACGTACCCGACATCAACCCTACGGCATATCGGCTGCCCTCCCGGCGTACGTTCGCGGTCCCCATTTCAACCTTTGACCGCGCCGACGGTGACGCCTTCGAGGAAGTACTTTTGCAAGCTGAAGAACAGAATGAACATCGGCAAGGCCGATACGGTCGCTCCCGCCATCATCGGCGAGAAATACGTCGTGTTGGCGAAGCGGAAATTTTTCAAACCGACCTGGATCGTTTGCATGTCCATCGTGTTGGTCACGAGGAACGGCCAGAAGAACGTATTCCAGCTGTCCATAAACGTCAGGATGGCCATGACCGCCATGACCGTTTTGGACAGGGGCATGATGATCTTCCAATAAATCTGGAATTGGTTCGCCCCTTCCACCTTGGCGCTTTCCAGAATCTCGTTCGGAATGGAGCTCATGAACTGCTTCGCCAAAAAGATGTTGTACACGGTCACGAGACCCGGCAGGATGAGCGCGCCGTACGTATTCTGGATGTCGAAAATGTTGACGATCAGGATGTAGAGGGGCACCTGCGTCACTTGGTACGGAATCATCATGGCGACGAGAAGCATCGTGAACAGAAGGGAACGGCCTTTAAAACGCAATTTGGAAAACGCGAAGCCGGCCATGGTGGCGAAAATGACGTTGAACACCATGACGCTGCCCGCGACGATGAGCGAGTTCCAGATCCACCGGAAAGAATATTCGCTGTAATCGAAAAAGAACTTGTAAGAAGCGAAAGTGAACTTCGCAGGCCACAGCGAATAGCTCACGGCGCCTGCCTCTACGGGATCGCCGAACGTGGAAATCACCATGAAATAGATCGGGAACAACGTCGCCAAGGCGAACACGAGCAGCAGTGCCATGATGATGCCGTTGCGCAGATTCCTTTTGTACGAACGATTGCCTGCGTGGTTGTTGTAAAGAGCCATAGCCGTGTCTCCCCTCCCCTCAATATTCCACGTCTTTGCCCAGGAACTTAAACTGGATCAAGGAGATGATGGCGATAATGAACGCGAGCACGAGCGATTGTGCCGCGGCTTTGCCGAATTCGAAGTATTTGAAGGCGTTGTCGAAAATGAGCAGGCCGACCATCGTCGTCGCGTGGTCCGGACCGCCGCCGGTCATCAGGTACGCGTTCTGGAACACCTGGAACGATCCGATGACGCCGGTGACGAGCAGGAACAGCGTCGTCGGCTTCAAGCAAGGAATGACGATGTGCCAAAGCTTCTGCCAGAATGTCGCTCCATCGATATCCGCGGCCTCGTAATAGCTCTCGTCGATGCCGAGCAGCGCGGCCAGGTAGATGATGATGCTCGCGCCGTGGCTGGACAGCCAGGACATGATGACGAGCGACAGCATCGAGGTGGCGCTGGAGCCGAGCCAGTTCTGGTTATGCGCCCCGAACAGATGGATCAGTTGGTTGAAAATGCCCGCGGGCAGCGGATCGTAGATCCACAGCCAGACGACCGACAAAGCGACGCCGGAAGCGACGACCGGAAGATAATAGATCGCTTTGAACGCGGTCTGCATCGATTTGCGCAGCGGGAGAATCATGATCGCGATGGCGAAGGACAACACCAGGGCCACCGGAACGGTCAGCACCGTATACACGACGGTATTCCGGATCGCTTTCCAAAAAAGCGCGCTGTGAAACGACGAAACGTAATTGTCGAACCCAACGTAGGTGGAGCCCAGCGGTTTGTATTCCTGAAAACTGACGAGAAACGCCTTCACGACCGGGTATGCCGTGAATAGGGCGTAAATGACCAAGGCGACGGCGATGAAAGCATAACCCCATGCCCCGTCGCCTTTCATTTTGAGCTTCTTTCCTTGCGCTGCTGGCTGTGCCATCTTGCCGGCCTCCTTCCCCCGTTGGTTTGCGTGCTTATAAAGATATCGGATAGCCGCATGCCGGGCACGCGGCTATCCGAAAATGACGGCCGATCAGTCTTTCACGATTCCGTCTTCGCCGAAGGCTTCGACAGCTGCGTCTTTCACCGCTTTGTACATGTCGTCCGGCGAAATTTCGTTCGCCAGAAGCGCTTGCAGCTTCGGTACGATGACTTCGGTTTCGATCTTCGTCGCTTTGGCGCCGAGCTCTACCGGGATGTCGGGACGCGCAGGCGCTGCATGCGACAGCATCGTTTGAACGGCTTCGACGTTTTCCGGCATGCGGTCGATCTTCATGCTTTCGGCTTCTTTCTTGGCGCTCTTCGTGATGTGGGCGGCGAACAGGTCGTTGTTCGTCGTGGCCGCTACTTTGCCGCTGGCCAGGAAGTAAGCCGCTTTGACGACGTTCGCTTTATGCTCGGCCGTCGGCTCTTTCTTGCCGCGGAAGGTAACGTAGCCGTCAACGACGGTGTAGGACACCGCAGGCTGACCGAAGAACGTCGGAACCGGCAGCACGATGTAGTCGACTTTGATGCTGTCCTTGACGGCGCTGGCGTCTTTGGCGTCCAGCTTCGCGTTGTTCTTCTTCGCGGAGTTTTCGAAGGTCGCAAGGCCTTTGCCGGTGATCATCGTCTGGCCGGTCAGGAACATGTTCCAGCGTTTGCCGCCGTCGATGGAGCTCAGTTCTTTCGGCATGGAGCCGTCGTCGATCAGCTGACGGACGTCTTTCAGAAGCTCAAGGAAGTTTTTGCTGGTGTAAGCGTATTTCAGGTCTTGGGTGAACACCGACGGCATGCCCGCGCTCTTGGCGAGAATGTTCAGGTAGTCTTTGCCGGTAACGCCCGCTGTCGCGAATACGAAGCCGTAGCGCTTGTAGTTGTCGCCGTCTTTCACGACGCCTTTTTTGATCGCTTCGCGGAACTGGTCGTACGTCCAGCCGTTTTTCTGGATCGATTTCCAATCGATGCCCGCTGCTTCGAGGAATTGCTTGTTTCCGCCGAGGGCGTGCACTTCCATGTAAGCCGGGAAGCCGTAGAGACCTTTGCCGTTCTTCATGTATTCGAGCGGCGCTTTGTCGTAGTCCTCGACCATGTCGGTCGTTGCCGAGTCCGTAATGTCCATGAGCATGCCTTGCTGAGCGTATTTCGATATTCCGTCGGAGCCGATGAAGGCGATGTCCGGCGGGCTGCCCGCGTTGACTTGCGTGTCGAGCTTTTGCGTCATGTCTTCCCAGCTGGCCGGCTCGATTTTGAGGGTCAAGTTCGGATACTGCTTATTGAAATCGGCTTCCATTTGCTTGAAGTTGTCTTGGTAAGTAGGAGAAACCGGAGGAAGCAGTGCCGTAATCGTGTCTTTCGCGTCGCTTGCCGCGCTGGACGAAGCGCCCGAAGCGGCAGGGGAAGCGGTTCCACCGTCGTTCTTGGACGAACACGCGGCGAGCGAACCGGCGGAGAGCGTTAAGGCGAGAATGAGCGATGCTACGCGCATTTTTCTTTTCATGAAGATCCTCCTCAAATTCATTGTATGGGATGCGATCGGCCAAGCGGATTAAATAACTTTCATAAAGGAATTTATTGCCGCTTTGAGGTTGCCGTCGCATTGATCCAGCGCTTGCTCTGCTTGCGGTGCTTCTAGGCCCGTTTTGATCATCATGATGGCGAGCTTGCAATTCGTGGAAGCCCTTTCAAGGAAGTCTGCGGCGGTGTCGAAATCCACGCCCGTCGCGGCTCTGATAATCCGCAAGGAGCGATCGTGCAGCTTCTGGTTGCTCGCTTTCAAGTCGACCATCAGATTGTTGTAGGTCTTGCCGAGCTTCACCATCGTGCTCGTAGACAGCATGTTCAGCACGAGCTTCTGGGCGGACCCCGCTTTGAGCCGGGTGGAGCCCATGATGACTTCCGGTCCGACGACCGGGGCGATGCAGATGTCGCAGACGGCTTCCAGCTTGGAATTCTTGTTGTTCACGACTCCGATGGTGCTGGCTCCGATTTCGGAAGCCCTCTTCAATCCTGCGATGACGAAAGCGGCGCTGCCGCTGGCGGAAATGCCGATAACGGCGTCCTTGTCCGTCACCCCGCATCTGTCGATTAAAGCGATCCCCTCCTCCGCGTTGTCTTCGAATCCTTCCACCGCCACCCGAAGCGCCGTGTCTCCCCCGGCAATGTGTCCCTGCACGAGCAAAGGATCCGTGCCGAACGTGGGCGGGCATTCGGAAGCGTCCAGGACGCCGATCCGGCCGGACGTGCCGGCTCCGATGTAGAACATGCGGCCGCCGTTCTTCAGCACGTGATGCAGGACGTCTACCGCTTTCGCGATTTGCGGAATTTCTTGGGCAACCGCGGCGGGAACTTGAGCATCTTCGCGATTGAGCAGCTGCAGCATCTGTTCCGTGGAGCATTCGTCGATCATCCGGGTATCCTGATTGATCTCCTCCGTCGTCAATCCCGCGAGATATTCGTTCATGTCGATTCCCCTACCCTGTGTTTGGTTGCGACCCTTCTTTCAACAGATGGTCTCATCTCTCTCTGGAAGTTATCTTAAAGCTTCGCCGCCGCACCCGTCAATAGTTTCTGAAATAAAATTTCACTATAAAACTTATTGCTGTTTTTTATTTTCATGAAAAGTCACAAAAAAACACCGGCCGACAAACGGGCCGATGTCGATGCCGCTTTATTTCCGATGTTTCGCGGCCAGGATGTTGTGGGTTTTCGACAGATATTTTTTTACGTTCTGGTATTCGGCGCTGGCGACGCCCGCGAACAGCATGTCGATGACCGTCAGCATCGCGATCCTCGATCCCATCGCCCCGCTTCGGATCGTCAGCTCCGGCGTGGAAATGCTGAGAAGAATGTTCGACTTGTCCGCCAGCTCGCTTTTCGTGTATTTGGTCAGCGCGATGCAAGTGGCGCCGTTCCTCTTGGCGATCTCGAGCGCGTCCAGAATTTCGACGGTATCGCCGGAGTTGGACACGAAGAACGCGACGTCCCCTCTGCCGAGCAAAGTCGCGGCCGTTAACTGGCTGTGGCCGTCGGTATAGGAGTGGCACAGTTTATTGATGCGGGAGAACTTCTGTTCCGCGTCCATGCAGACGAGCCCGGACGCCCCGATGCCGAAAAACACGATCCGGTTGCTGGAGCGCAGCACCTTCACCGCTTTGGCGATTTCGTTCCGGTCGATGATGCTCAGGGTATCTTCGATCGACTTCATATTATTGCGGGAAATGTTCGAGACGATGATCGAGAGGTCGTCCCCCGGCTGGATGTCCGTGTACGTCTCCTTCTGCTCTTCCTCCCTCGAACCGAGGGAAGCCGAGATGCTGACGATGAAGCTTCGGTAGCCGCTGTAGCCCATCGTCTTGCAGAACCGCAGCACGGACGCGTCGCTCGTCTTGCTGAGCTGAGCCAGGCTTTTGATCGAAAGATGGGGAACTTCGTCGAGGTTGGCGAGGATGCATTCGGCGACCATTCTCTCGACGGGAGTGAGGCTGTCCTTCATCTCCCGGATTTTAATCAGGATATTGTCATGTATAGCCATGCCGTTCCCCTACTTATCCTCGTTTTTCCTAAATAGTAAGCCCATTCGCTCGAAAATACAAGCTTGCTTTTGTGGATTGGCGACAATAAGTTAGAAATTTTATTTCGAAGCATTTACGTCATACTGAAATATTATTTCTGCATATTATTGTTGCCCCTTCTCCGCGCGTGCTATAATAGCGACAAATTCAGAAGGTTTCCCCCAGCTTATCCTACGGAAGGTGGCCCACATGAACAAGGAATTGAAAATCGCGATCATCGGCTCCGGCAGCACCTATACGCCCGAACTGATCGAAGGCATCCTGAGACGCAAGGAAGTACTGCCCATCCGCGAGCTGGTATTGATGGATATCGACGCCAGAAAGCTGGATGTCGTCGGCCGGCTGAGCGAGCGGATGATCCGGGCGGAGAACGTGCCCTGCCGCGTGACGATGACCCAGGACTTGGACGAGGCGCTCGCGGGCGCCGACTTCGTACTCGGCCAAATCCGCGTCGGCAAGCTTCCGGCCCGGGTACTGGACGAGAAAATCCCGCTGAAATACGGGCTGATCGGCCAAGAAACGTGCGGCATCGGCGGCTTCTTCAAAGCGATGCGCACCATCCCCGTGATGCTCCATATCGCCGAACGGATGAAGGCTCTTTGTCCGGACGCCTGGCTGATCAACTTCTCGAACCCGGCCGGCATCAACACGGAAGCCCTGCTCAACCACGGGGGCATCAAGATGATGGGCCTCTGCAACGTTCCGTATAACATGTTTAAAAGCATCCGCGAAACGCTATCGCTTCCACGAGCTAACTTCACCTATGTCGGCTTGAACCACCTCAGCTGGATTACGTCGATCGAACAGGACGGCACGGATTATCTGCAGCAGGCGCTGCAAATGGGTCTGAACAGCGAGGCCATGAAGAACATTCCGTCCAGCGGCTTCAGCAAGGAGCTGATCCAGCTCGTCGGGGCGATTCCCTCCTCCTATTTGGAATATTACTATTTTAAAGAGAAGAAGCTGAAGATGGTCCGAGAGGCTGAGCTTTCCCGAGGCGAAAAATGCATGCAGATCGAGGAAGACCTTCTGAAAATCTATTCGGACTCGGAACTCCACGTCAAGCCGGAGCTGCTGTCCTCCCGCGGCGGCGCCAACTATTCCGAAGTGGCGATCAGCCTGGTCGACGCCATCTACAACGACAAACAAGAGGTTCACGTGGTGAATCTCCTGAACCAAGGCGCGCTGGATTTCATGGAAGACACCGACGCCGTCGAGGTTTGCGCGGTCGTCGGCAAGAACGGCGCCAAACCGATCAAAGTGAACGATTTCCGCAACCGGCACATCATCGACTACATGCGCATGGTCAAAGCGTATGAACGCGAAACCGTCGCCGCGGCCGTTACCGGCAGCGAGGAAGCGGCGATGCGCGCGCTGCTCATGAATCCGCTCGTCGGCGACTACGATGCGGCGTACGCATGTTTCCATGAATTGAAGGAAGCCCACAAGGCTTATTTGCCCCAGTTTTTCGACTCGGCGTCCCGCTAAGCAGATGGCGAACCCAAACTGCGTCATCGGCGTTGACGGCGGCAACAGCAAAACCGACTACTTCTTATTCGACATCAAAGGAAACTTCATTGATCATATCCGTGCCGGGACGTGCAGCCACGAAAGGTTTCCGGACGGCTACGTCAGCGCGCACCGCGTCATGAACGAGAACATTTCGGAACTGCTCGGACGCAACGGCCTTGCGATCGAAGACGTGAAAGCCGCCGCGTTCGGATTGGCCGGCGCGGATGTGCCTTCTCAGAAAAAACGGCTGAGCGAGATCTTGGAGCGCATCGGCTTCAACCTCTACGCCGTCGATAACGACTCATTCCTCGGCATTAAAGCGGGTTGCCCGACAGGAAGCGGGATTTGCTCCATCAACGGTTCCGGCACCGTCACCGGGGGCATCTCCCCGAGCGGCAGGCGCCTCCAAGTGGGCGGCGTCGGCAGCGAACTGTCGGGCGATGAAGCAGGCGGCTATTTCTTGGCGCGAAAAGTGCTTCGGGCCGTTTACGATTCTTTCTATCGGCTCGGACCCAAAACCGGGATGACGGGATCGGTAATGACACTGCTTGGCATTCAGGATCAAGAGATTTTCCTCGAGACGGCGCTGGACGGCGTGGTGAATCGGACGCTTCCCAACACGGAGCTGATGCGGATCCTGTTCGCTGCCGCCGACGCCGGCGACGGAGCGGCGCTGGAAATCGTCGACCGTTCCGCCGAGCAGCTCGCCCGATCCACCGCGGGCTGCATGAACAGCTTGGACTTCGGCGAAGAAGTGGATATCGTGCTGGCCGGATCGGTGTGGGTGAAGGCCGAAACCCCGCTTCTGCTCGACCGATACAAAAAATACGTGGCCCAATGGACCACGCACAGCTGCCGCTATTCGATCTTGGATGTGCCTCCGGCCGCCGGCGCCATCCTATGGGCGCTCGAATTGACTCGCGGGCACGCCCCCGAACCCGAACCCCGGCGGAAAGTCATCCATGAACTGCATCAACGGATCAACAACGGACGGTGACCGCGAGCACGCGGCAAGCCATCCGGCACGAAGGAAGCCTGAACTCCCCGTTCAGGCTTCCATTGCGTTTACGGCCGCTTCCACCAGGTCGTCGAAAAAGTCGTCGTTCTCTTCGATCGCCTGTTCCACCGCCTCGATTTGCTGTTCGACGCCCGATTCGCTGAGGAAATTCAACGAATAGTTCCAGTCGTCCATCCGTTTGTCGCTCTGCAGCGTCAATTCGTACGGCTGCTTATGTCCTTCCACCTCGAAACGGACGCGGCCGAAATAACCGTCCCTCTCGTTGTAAGCCATCTCCGCGCTCGTTATCTTCGCGTTCATTGCGTCTTCCTCCTTGATCAAATCGCCGTCAGAATCAAAGGCTCTCCCCGCGTCACCACGATCGTATGCTCGAACTGGGCGACGAAGCTTCCGTCGGAACATACCAACCCCCAACCGTCGTCGGCTTCATCGACGAGCTCCGCGCCCGTCGTCAGGAACGTTTCCACGGCCAGCACCAGCCCATTGGTCAGCAGCCGGTTATCACGCGGATCGCGAAAATTCAATATGTTGTCCGGCGCTTCGTGCAGCGCTTTGCCGATGCCGTGGCCCGACAGGTTGCGGATGACGTGGAATCCGTCCGAGCGAGCCTCCTGTTCGATGATCCGGCCGATCTGATTCACTTTCGTCCCGGCCTTCGCTTGCCCGATCGCTTTCAAGAGCGCCCGCTTCGAACTCGCGCACAGCTTCTCTTTCAGTGCCGAACGGCTGGGCGGCACGACGATCGTCGCGCCCGTATCCGCGTAGTAGCCGTCCAGCTCGGCGGACACGTCGACGTTGACGACGTCGCCCTCCCGGAGCTTGGCCGTTCCGGGGATGCCGTGCGCCGCAACTTGATTGAGGCTGATGCAGGTCGTCCCGGGAAACCCGTACACCTGATTCGGCGCGGACTTCGCGCCGTGCCGGTCCAACACCCGTTTGCCGATTTCGTCCAGCTCGGCCGTCGTGATTCCCGCTCTCGCGTTTTTCAGCATTTCCTCCCGCGCCATCGCAACGATTTTACCTATGCGCCTCAGCGCGATCAGATCGTTTTCGGAACCGACCGTCATCTCATGTCCTCCGTCCGTTGTGCGTTTAGCTTCATTATACTCTTCTTCGGCTCACGCGCAGGCATGCATTGTCACGTAAGCGTAAACATTTTGTATCGAAAAGCTTGACATGATACAATTTGTATCATACATTACAAATAGGGTTAACCTGAATTCGTGTCAAGGGGTTATGCTCATGAACATGAACATGGGAGAACGCCTGAGGGAACTTCGACTCCGGCGGAATATCTCTCAGGAAGAGGTGGCTCGCCATATCGGCATTACGCGGTCGGCGTACAGCCACTATGAGATCAATAACCGCCAGCCCGTGTACGAGACGCTGATCAAATTGGCCGCTTTTTTCGACGTTTCGCTGGATTATATGATCGGAGGCACCTCCTCCAAGCATAAATCCGAGACTTCGGACACTCAAGACACCCGCGAAATCATGTCCCTTCTCCAACACATGGACCAGGAACAACGAAGAAAGTCCATCCGGTTAATGAGCGATTTGATCCGCCAAGAACCCCAAGAACGAAGCGGCGGCGGTTAGCCCGGCCGATCCCTTCCGTCAGGAAGGGATTTTGGCGCCCCGCGATTCCCACATCGGAAGCCGGATTCGGAAAGCGCCCCCGCCCTCCGGCCGGTTGAAAGCCCCGATCGTCCCTCCGTGCAGTTCCACGATCTCGCGAGAAATGGCAAGCCCCAGTCCGCTTCCGCCGGAAGAGGAATGACGGGACTTGTCTTTTTTGTAGAACCGGTCGAAAATGAACGGAAGATCGTCGGGGTCGATGCCGGAGCCGCTGTCTTCCACGGAGATTTCCGCCATCCCCAAATCCGGCAATCGGCGCAGGACGATCCGGATGAGGCCGCCTTGCGGCGTATAGCGGACGGCGTTGAACAGCAGGTTGGCGAACACGCGGTCCATCCGCTGGGCGTCGATCAGCACCTTGGCGCAAGCGTCTTCCTCCGCATCCAGCGCGCAGGAGAAGATCATGCCCTTCTCCTTCATATCCAACTCATAAAGTTCGTTCAACCGCTCCTTCCACTCCTCCAGCGTCACGCTGATACAGGACAGCTCCACGCGGCGGGCTTCCAGCACCGACAGCTCAAACAGGTCGTGGATCAGACCGTTTAACCCCTCCACTTTCCCCAGCATCAGCCGGATCGTCGAATCCCTCTGGGCGTCGTCGCTGATAACGCCGTCCCTTAAAGCTTCCAAATACCCTTGCAGCAGCGTAATGGGCGTCCGCAGGTCGTGCGAGATGTTGCTGACGAGCTGGCGCCGGGATTGCTCCATCCGCTCCAGGCCCGTTTTCGTTTCTTCGAGCGTTTCATACGATTTACTCAGCTCTTCCGTCCGCTCCGCGATTCTCTCTTCCAGACGGTCGTTCCATTCCTTCAGCTCGGCCGACATCTGCTCCGCGCGTTCGAAAGTCCGGGAGGACCGCATCGCGATAATGAACGAGTTCATGATGATCAGGAACAACAGCCCGAACGGCACGAGGTCGACGGACCGCCACCAGCCGTTGTAGAACAGCATGTCGTTGACGATCGCCGCCACCATGCCGGCCACGCCCACGAGCGCCAGCTTGGCCCCTTCGCGTTTCCGGTATCCGCTCAGCACCAAGCCCGCGAGGATGATGATGCAGTTCGTCAGCAAATAAACTTGGTAGACCGCGAGCCATGACGTGAACACGATCGTCTGCAGCAGTGCAGCGCTAACCGCCAACACGGCCGCGAACGCGCCGGACACCGCGACCCACCTGCCGCGCAGTTCGTCCGGGTACATTTTATGGTAGTATGCCAGTCCCGCCCAGCCGCTCAGCACGAAGGCGGCATACTCGAGCCGGACCGACGTTTGCCAATCGAGGATATCGAACCAGCGGACGAGGAACCCTTCCCCGATGACCCCCATCCGGAGTGCCACAAGCAGGCAAAGCATCGCGAAAAACAAGTTCGCCGATTCCGACCTCCTCAGCGCGAACAAACCGATATGGTAAAGTCCGATCATCAGCAGGCAGCCGAACACGATGAATTCCTGCGCGGCGTTGCGGGACTGCAGGCGGTCGATCTGCTCCGCGCTCCCCATGATGAGGTCCGTGCGGATGCCTCCGAGCCGATGATGATAGTTGGCGACGACGAGGCGGATGTCCGTCGTTGGACCCGGATCCGTGACATAAGCGGTGCCCGGCAATTGGTAAGGAGTCGTGTGAGTCGAATCGGGGCCGACATGTCCTCGGGATAGGACGAGCTTTCCGTTGATATACATTTGATAGGCGGTGGAAATGTTCGGTACGCGGATGGCAAGCAAGTCGGGCGAATCCGGATGCAGGATTTTCAAATGATACTCCCCGTAACCGACATCGGGAATCCGGCTTCCGTCGCCGGCGCGCCTATCTCTCCACATGCCGGGCACTTCCAGAGAGGTTTTCGCATTCTTCCCTCCGCCGCCGTTCGAGCCCAGCCACTCGAAATCCCACGTTCCGGCGAGGGAAACCGCACCATCGCGGCTCCAATCCCAGGTTGAGAGGTCTAAGACGCCGTCCTCGGCCTTCGGCGCCTGCCGATCGACGCGAACGGAGCAGCTGTCCACCAGCAGGAGAATCAACACGACGGCCAGCAGCAGTCCTCCCCATTTCGCTTTCCATCCCGACTGCAGCCTCATGGCCGTGACTCCCTCCCGCTCCGTGCCGCTTCCGCGCGTTTTTTGTTTTCGAACGTCATTGTAACGGCGCATTGATTCGACGTCAACGCTTTCGTTATAATGGGATGAAGCTTGAGAGCATGAGCTTAAAGCCATCGTTTGGGGGAAACCGACGTGAATGGGCCGACAGCCGATATTCTGGTTGTGGACGATGAAACGGAAATTACCGAATTGATCAAACTTTACTTGGAGAGAGATGGTTATGCGGTACATACGGCGGATAACGGGCGCGACGCCATCCGGATGGCCGAAGACCTGTCGCCCGATTTGATCATCCTCGACGTGCTGCTCGGTAAACCGGACGGCATCGAAGTGTGCCGGTCATTGCGCGCAGGTACATGCGCCGACGTCCCGATCCTGTTCGTGAGCGCCAAAGGCGAAGACAACGACATTATCACCGGACTCTCCGAGGGCGGAGACGATTACATCACCAAGCCGTTCAGTCCCAGCCAGCTCGTCGCCCGCGTCCGGGCGCATATCCGCCGGCGCAGGATGAACGGGAAAAACCAGGACGAACAACTGCCGACGCTTGCGTTCCCCGGCTTGGAAATCGACTTTCGAAGCTTGGAAGTCCGGCGCAACGGCGAGCGGATCCCTTTATCCGTCAAGGAATTCGAATTGCTGGCCGTCATGGCCAAACAGCCGAACCGCGTCTTCCCGCTCGACGAGCTGTACCGCCGCGTCTGGCAATCCGACAGCATGGGGGACACGCGGACCTTGATGGTGCACGTCAGCAACCTGCGCAAGAAGGTCGAAGACGATCCTTCCCGTCCTCTATGGATTCAAACCGTGCGCGGATTCGGCTACCGGTTCTGTCCGGACGGCGGAATCGGCTCGGAGCAAGAAATAAAGCAACCTATATAAATGTAAAAAGGATGAAACCTCTTTGATCCAGATGGCAAAAGATTGGCAGGACTACGAATTGATCGACACCGGCGGCGGCGAGAAGCTGGAGCGCTGGGGCGACATCGTCCTGCGCCGTCCCGACCCGCAAATCATTTGGCCGCTTCAAGCCGAGACCGGCATGTGGCGGCAAGCGGACGGACATTATCACCGCAGCTCGTCGGGCGGCGGAAACTGGACGTTTAAACGCACGCTTCCGGAACGCTGGCAGATCTCCTACGGACCGCTGAAGTTCCACATCAAACCGACCAACTTCAAGCACACCGGTCTCTTCCCGGAGCAGGCGTTCAATTGGAGCTGGATGATGGACAAAATCCGCGGAGCCGGCCGGCCGATCCGCGTGCTCAACCTGTTTGCGTACACCGGAGGCGCTACGCTCGCTTCCGCGGCGGCCGGCGCCGAAGTTTGCCACGTGGACGCCGCCAAGGGCATGGTCCAATGGGCCAAAGAGAATGCCCAATTGTCCGGCCTGGGGGAGGCCCCGATCCGCTACATCACGGACGACGTATTCAAGTTCGTCGAACGGGAGCAGCGGCGCGGCCGCCAGTACGAAGCGATCATCATGGACCCTCCATCCTACGGCCGCGGACCTGGCGGAGAAGTCTGGAAGCTGGAAGAAAGCCTGTATCCGTTCCTGGAATCCTGTACTTCCATCTTGTCGGATCGTCCTCTGTTCGTTCTCGTGAATTCCTACACGACGGGCATTTCGCCTACGGTCCTGAACAACCTGCTGCATATGGCTTTTCGGCGTAAGCACGGCGGAAGCTTGAATTGCGGGGAAATCGGGCTTCCCATCACGAACAGCGGCATGGTTCTCCCTTGCGGGATCTTCGGCCGTTGGGAGAGCAATGCTTAAAAACGGACGCCGAACGTTGCGCCGAACTCCGGCGCTCCTTACGCTCGTTTGCGTCCTCCTGCTGACGGCGTGCCTGAACGTTTCGCTTCCCGGGGCGTTCACGTCCGCTTCCCCGCCGGACCGCGCAGCACGCCAAGCTTCGCTCGCTTCCGATCCGCCGACGCAGGAAGCGACCCTGATGGCCGTCGGCGATATCATGGTCCACTCTCCGCAGCTTCCCGGCTACTTGGACGCCGCAACCAAGCGGTACGATTTCTCAGGTTGGTTCGAACGGGTCTCTCCTTTATTCCAAGAGGGCGATTGGGTCATCGGGAACCTCGAGACGCCGCTGGCCGGGGCCGATCTGAAATTTACCGGTTATCCGAAATTCAACGCGCCGGAGCAGTTAGCGGTTGACCTGCGCGAAGCCGGCTTCGATCTCGTGTCTACGGCGAACAACCACGCGATGGACCGGGGCTTTGCCGGCGTGCAGCGCACGCTGCGCAACGTCCGCAAAGCCGGATTGATCCCGGTCGGCACCGCAGAGTCGCCGAAGGACGCCGAACGGACGGCGATCGTTGACCGCGGAGGCATCCGGATGGGCTTCCTGGCTTACACATACGGCACGAACGGTATTCCGATCTCCAAGGATAAAGCCTACTCCGTCAATCTCATCGATCCGAAACGAATGGCCGGCGATATCGCGAAGTTAAGAAAAGCCGGCGCGGACGTCGTCACGGTATCGCTTCATTTCGGAACGGAATACGAGCGGCTGCCGAACGACCAGCAGCGCAAAATCGTCCGCTCCGCCATCGGATCCGGGGCGGACATCATTCTGGGTTCCCACCCCCATGTCGTGCAGCCTTACGACGTCGTGAGCGTTCCCGCATCGGAAAGCGGCTTGAAACAAAACCGGAAAGGCGTCGTCATCTACTCGCTCGGCAACTTCGTCTCCAACCAATCCGGAGATTGGAAAGACGTCGGCCTCATCTTCTCCGTGCATGTCGTTAAAAAACGACAGCCCGACGGATCCTCATTGACCACCTGGGATCGGATCGGCCTAACGCCGACCGCTGTGCATATCGAGAATTCCGGCAGCAAGCGCCATTATACCGTACTTCCTATTCGACAGACGCTCGATGAACGTAAGGACGCCAGCCTAACGGAAGCCGACTATGCGGACTTGAAAGCGAAACTGGCCGGCATCGAGCAGCATCTGCACACTTACGAGCAATGAAAAAACGATTATCCCTCCGAAACGGCGGAGGATG
This sequence comes from Cohnella candidum, assembly GCF_003713065.1. Lineage (NCBI taxonomy): Bacteria > Bacillati > Bacillota > Bacilli > Caryophanales > Paenibacillaceae > Cohnella > Cohnella candida. The sequence continues at coordinate 1,853,986 of NZ_CP033433.1, forward strand.
AAGACAGGCATTCATGTCTTCGTCCTCCGCCGTTTTTTACATGAAATGGAACCGCTCATCAGCTAGCACGTATGACGGGTTATCACGTTTCGCTGAGGGGTGCCGCCAATGTCCTTTTCCAAATCCAAAATCAAGACCTCACAAGGATCGTTACAAATTCACGTCTCGGGAACCGGCGACCCGCCGATCATCCTGATCAACGGCGGATCCGGACCTATCGAAGGCTGGATGCGAGTCCTGCCCGCTCTTTCCGCCGCGTCATCGGTATTCGCGTATAACCGGTTCGGCGTCGCGGGCAGCGACAAACCCGCATCCCCCCAAGACGGCGTTGCAATTGTCGAAGCATTGCGGGAAGCCTTATCGATGACCGGCTTCAAACCTCCGTACTTGCTGGTCGGCCATTCTTTGGGTGGCCTATACGCGCAATTATTCGCCCGCCTTCATCCCGCCGAAGCGGCTGGAGTCGTCTTCCTCGAAGCCAGCCATCCGCGGGACCTTGCGCTTCAAGACTATCAAGGCAAGGGCGTAAAGGCCGTCAACAGACTGCTCTCCCTGTTCGATTCGTTGTCTCCGCACAAGAAATTCGGCGAGGTTCATTTCGTGGAAAGAACGGCGGAACAAATCCGGGAGAGCGGCGACTTTCCCGACATACCCGTATGGGTAGTGACCGGCGGGAAAGAAAACCGATTCATGCCGCCCGAAGCCCGAAGGCACCGAATGCAGAATCAGTTGGAGCTAGTCGTGCTGTCCCGTTTCGGCGAGCACGTCATCGCTTCGAAAAGCGGGCACTTCCCCCAATTAACGGAGCCTTCCGTCGTCATGGAAGCGATTCTTGCGTGCTTGGAACGGATCCGAGTAACCTCTGCAAAATAAGATGAAAGCCCCGGGCGTTTACCCGGGGCTTTCATCTATATGGATGAGACGCAAGGCATTAGGCGCCTTTTTCTTTGCCGGCTTCCTGGCTTTTCTCGCCGGCTTTCTCCGCCGAGGGCGTTCCCGATTCCCTCGTACCTGCGACTTTCCCGATCAAATAGACGAGAAGCTGCCGGTTATGAGCGGATATCCGTTCCAGCGAACGTCCCGCGACGCCCGCTCTTACGCGCAAGCCGCGTTCCACTTCCGAGCGGCCGAGCGCCGTCATATGGATCCAGACGATGCGGCGATCGCCCTCGTCGCGTCTCCGTTCGACCAGTCCCGCGCGTTCCATCCGGTCCAGCAGCGTCGTAATCGCCGCCGGCGTCGTTTCCAAAAAAGGCAGCAGCTCCGATGGCTTCATCGGCTCCTTCGCCAGCAGCAGCTCGAGCACCTCCAGCTGCCCGGCCGTCAATTGCGGAGCCAGCTCTTCCTCCAGCTGGGCGCTCCATTCTTTCGTGAGCTTCATCCAGATTTTCACAAATTCCGCCGCCGTGTCCATCGAAACGTCTCACTCCTCCCGAACCTTGCCTTCTCTTTTATTATACTCAGGGGCATTGTCGAAAGATAGTTTAATGCAATTAAATATTTACGACATGAATCCGCAAAAAGTCGAACCAGGCGACAGCCCATCACATATACTGGTGGCAAAACATGGTGAAAATCGTAACCCGATGGTCAAGGAGGCAGCCATGTCAAAACCCGATGAACGAATCAAAATGATCGGCCAGATGGCTTTGGACGCCGGTTTAATCGAAGACCCACAGTGGCTGGGCCGGCTGGAGGAGCCGGTGCCTCTGTGGGTCGTATTGGATATGCTTCTCCGGTGGATCGACCGGATGGATCCGCAGAACGGCCCCTTTGATTAATCCTTGCGCTCGGGGCTCTGCAAAGGCTTTTTGAAGGCTTCCGCGAGGGCGTCCGACTTGTCCGTCGGCACGACGTTTTTGCCTTGGGCCCTGCGGTCGTCGATCGGCGCCGTTTCCGACAGGAACTCGGCGGTCGCGCTTCCCGCCGTCACGGTTAATAGCGTGACGGCTTCTTTCACGAGGAAAGCGGCGATGAGGCGCGTTCCGTTCGGCTTGACGCGTTTGCCTTCCTTGAACTCGAACGTCTGGATGCCCTTGCCGCCGCGTCCTTGCAGCGGGTAATCGAGCAGCAGCGTTCGTTTTGCATAACCGTGGTCGGAAAGCACCAGGATTTCTCCTTCGTCACCCGACACCGGGATGGCGTCGGCCAGGGCGTCGTCTTCTTTCAGGTTGATGCCGCGCACCCCGCCGGCAACCCGGCCTTGCAGGCTGACTTCGTTTTCGGCGAACCGGATGCTCATCCCCTGCTCCGAAACCAAAAGAAGGTCTTCCGGCGCATCCGAACGGAATACGGTCAGTACTTCGTCGCCGTCGCCCACCTTGCAGGCCGCGATGGCCATGTTACGGGTTGTCGCGTATTCGATAAGCGGCGTACGTTTTACTTGTCCCCGCTTCGTCACGAAGACGAGTACGGGGCCGGCGTCTGCCGGCTGCCCTTCCGGCGGCGGGACAAGCTCGGAAGGCTTCACCGGGATGACGCTGACGATCCGATCGTCTTTGGACAACGGAAGCACGTTCACGATCGCCGTTCCGGTATCCTTCCACTTAAACTCCGGAATCTGATGGACCGGAAGCAGGAAGTACTGCCCTTTCTGCGTAAACAGCAGCAGCGGATCCACCGTGCTGACGCCCAGGCTCCAACGGATGACGTCGCCTTCCTTGACGCCGGCGCTTCCGATCTCGCCGCCCGAACGCGTGAACGACAGCAGGCTCGTCCGTTTCACGTAACCGCCGCGGCTGATCGACACGAGCACATCCTCTGCCGGCACGGTTACTTCGAGATTCACCTTGATCTCTTCGACTTCGCCCTGGATGACCGAACGGCGATCGATCCCGTATTTGTCCCGGATCTCGGTCAGCTCGTCCTGGATGACCTTCATCAGCTTGCGCGGATTTTCGAGGATCGATCGCAGCTGGGCGATTTTCTTGTTCGTTTCGTCCAGTTCCTTTTGCAGCTGCGTAATTTCCAGGTTGGTCAAGCGGTACAGCTGCAAGGTCAAGATGGCGTCGGCTTGGCGCTCGGAGAACCCGAACTTCTCCGTCAGGTTGTCCTGCGCGTTTTGCCGGTTCTTGGAGGCTCGGATCGTCTCGATGACGGCGTCCAGGATGTTCAGCGCCTTGACGAGCCCTTCCACCACGTGAGCGCGGTCCTCGGCCTTTTCCAGGTCATATTTCGTGCGGAACGTGACGACTTCCTTCTGGTGCTCGATATAGGCTTCCAGCATCGCTTTGATGCCGAGCTGGCGTGGGGCCTTGTTCACGATGGCGACCATGTTGAAGTTGTACGCTACTTGCAGGTCCGTTTTCTTGAACAGGAAGGCGAGAATCCCCTCGGCGTCCGCGTCCTTCTTCAGCTCGACGACGATGCGCAGGCCTTGGCGGCCGCTTTCGTCGCGAACCTCGGCGATGCCGTCGACCTTCTTCTCCAAACGCAGGTTGTCGATGGACACCGCAAGCTTGGATTTGACGACCTGATAGGGAATTTGCGTGATAACGATTTGCTGCTTGCCGCCTCGGACGTCTTCGATGGCCGTCTTCGCGCGGACGTAGATGCGGCCTTTGCCGGTCTCATACGCTTCGCGGATGCCGTCCTCGCCCATGATGATGCCGCCGGTCGGAAAATCGGGGCCTTTGACGATGCCCATGAGCTCCGGAACGGTGATCGCGGGGTTGCCCATGACGGCGATACAGGCATCGATGATTTCGCGCAGGTTGTGCGTCGGGATTTCCGTGGCGAAGCCGGACGAAATGCCGCTGACGCCGTTCACGAGCAGGTTCGGATAACGCGAAGGCAGCACGACCGGTTCCTTGGTCGAGTTGTCGAAGTTGTCCTTGAACAGCACCGTGCGTTTCTCGATGTCGCGCAAGAGCTCCATCGCGATGGCCGACAGGCGCGCTTCCGTGTAGCGCATGGCCGCCGCCGGGTCGTCGTCCATCGAGCCCCAGTTGCCGTGGCCGTCGACGAGCGGATGCGCCATTTTCCAAGGCTGCGCCATCCGCACCATGCCCTCGTAGATCGACGCATCCCCGTGGGGATGGTAGTTACCCATGACGTCCCCGACCGTTTTCGCCGACTTGCGGTACGGTTTGTCCGGCGTGTTGCCGGCATCGTACATCGCGTACAGGATCCTGCGCTGCACCGGCTTCAGGCCGTCGCGGACGTCGGGAATCGCCCGGTCCTGGATGATGTATTTGGAATACCGCCCGAACCGGTCCCCGACGACTTCCTCGAGGAAAGCGGGCAAGAAATTTTCAAGAATGCTCAAAAGCACGTACCTCCTCGCGACCCATCATACCAACCGTTCACGTTAATCATGCGACTTGCTCGTAATCCCGGACTTCCGCCGAATTAGCGATACGGAGTATCGTTATTTTCTCAAAGTCCCGCATTTATGTCTCATTAGCGATACTGGATATCACTATTTTTGCCTAAACACGCTCAACGGCCAAAATAACGATACTGCATGTCACTATTTCCACTTTGCCCCGTACTTTCGATGAAATAACGATACTGCATGTCACTAAATTAAACCTTCGACGCTTCGGCGTAACTTTAGCGAAACTGAGATCCGTTATTCGTTCTCGACACGCCATTTTAGCTGAAATAGCGGAACTAAAGTGGTTATATGTTTCTGTGCTCTAAGTCCCACCAATCCGCGCTCCCCCAGCAACGCTCCAAAAGCCAAAGAGCGGGTGTCCAGAGGGCGCAGCGCCTCGGAATCCCCCTTCCGGGGAAGGGGGACTTAGGGGGTAGGCGGAAATGGGTTTGAATTCATTCAAATGGGAGTCGAAGAGATCACTCTTCATATTCCGTGAAGTCCACATTCTCGATGATCCACCGCTTGCGGGGATCGACCTTGTCGCCCATGAGCGTCGACACGCGGCGCTCCGCTTTGGCTGCGTCCTCGATCTGCACCTGCAGCAGCGTGCGCGACTCGTAGTTCATCGTCGTCTCCCACAGCTGCTCCGGGTTCATCTCTCCGAGTCCCTTATACCGCTGCAACTCGGCGTTTTTGCCGATTTCCTTCATGTAGCTTTGCAGCTGGTCGTCGGTCCAGGCGTACCGGACGGTTTCGAGCTTGCCGGATTTGCGCGTGATCTTGTACAGCGGCGGCTGCGCGATGAACACGCGGCCGGCGTCGATCAAAGGCTTCATGTAACGATAGAAGAACGTCAGCAGCAGCACCTGAATGTGCGCGCCGTCCGTGTCCGCGTCGGTCATGATGATGATTTTGGAGTAATTGCACTCCTCCACGTCGAACTCCGAGCCGATGCCCGCTCCGATCGCGGAGATGATCGCTTTGTACTCCTCGTTCTTCAGGATGTCGAGCAGCTTCGCTTTCTCCGGGTTCATCGGTTTGCCCTTCAGCGGCAAAATCGCCTGGTGCTTCGAATCCCGGCCCTGCTTGGCCGAGCCGCCCGCGGAATCGCCTTCCACGATGAACAGCTCGTTCTTCGTATAATCCTTCGACTGCGCGGGAGAAAGCTTGCCGCCGAGGCTCGGGCTTTCGCTCCGTTTCTTGCCGCTGCGCACCTCTTCGCGTGCTTTGCGGGCCGCTTCGCGCGCCTTGGAGGCTTGCACCGCTTTACGGATCAACATGCCGCCGACCTGGGGGTTCTCCTCCAGGAACACGGCCATCTTCTCCGCGACGACGGCGTCCACGGCGCTCCGGGCCGACGCGCTGCCGAGCTGGTCCTTCGTCTGCCCGACGAATTCGACGTCCGACATCTTGATGTTGATGACGGCCATCATGCCTTCCCGCAGGTCGTTGCCCTCGAGGTTTTTCTCTTTTTCCTTCAACTGCCCCGTTTTGCGGGCGTATTCGTTCATGACGCGCGTGTACGCGGTTTTGAAGCCGGTCTCGTGCGTGCCGCCTCCGCGCGTCGGGATCGCGTTGACGAACGATGCCAGCGTTTCCGTGTACCCGTCATTATATTGAAGCGCCACCTCGACTTCGATGTCGTCCTTTTCCGCCGTGAAATGGACGACGTCGTGCAGCACCGTTTTGTCTTCGTTCAAATATTGGACGAACTGGCTCGCGCCGCCCTCGTAGTGGAATTCGTCCTGCTTGCCGGACCGTTTGTCCGTCAGCGTCACGCGCAGCCCCGAGTTCAGGAACGCGATCTCTTGAAGCCGTTCGGCCAGCGTATCGTGGCTCAAGCTGATATTGCCGTGGAACACTTTGGGATCGGGTTTGAAAGTCACTTTCGTGCCGGTCCGGTTCGTGTTGCCGGTCACTTCCAGTCCGGTTACTGGCTGTCCGACGTGTTCTTTGCCTTCGGCGTCGATCCAGGTTTCGAAGCGCATTTTATGTATCTTGCCTTCGCGGTATATCTCCACTTCCAGCCATTCCGACAAAGCGTTCGTGACGGAAGCGCCTACGCCGTGCAAGCCGCCGGACTTCTTGTATCCGCCGCCGCCGAACTTGCCGCCCGCGTGGAGGATCGTGAATACGACCTGGGGCGTCGGCACGCCCGTTTTGTGCATGCCGGTCGGAATGCCCCGCCCGTTGTCCGCCACGGTGACGGAATTGTCCGAATGGACGGTAACGTCGATGCGGGAACAGTGTTTCGCCAAATGCTCGTCCACCGCGTTGTCGACGATTTCCCATACCAGGTGGTGCAAGCCGGAGGATGTCGTGCTGCCGATGTACATCCCCGGCCTTTTACGGACCGCGGTCAAACCTTCGAGGATTTGAATCTCGTCCGCTCCGTATTCCGTGCCCGCCTGCGCCGCGCTTTCCGCGAACAGGTCCAGTTGTTCGGTCACCGATGGGCCCCCCTACTGTCTTAACCTTCGACTCATTTTAATTCAAGATGTCTTGCTTCGTAAAGACGGCAAACGACACGCCGAGTGCGGCAAGCGCCCAGATCCCTAGAACGGCAAGGGAAAATCCGAGCGTCATGCCTTCGATCGGCGGCGGCGTTCCCTGCAAATAACTCGTCAGTTCGAGGTTGACGTTAAACAGGTACTTGGCGCTGTGCCACGAGGAAGCCATGTTCGTGAGGATCGCGCCCGCGATGATCGCGGCCATCATCGTGACGAAGCTCGCCGCGGTGCTGCGCACGAGCACGGATACCATCAAGGCCAGGATCGCCACCACCATGGATGCGAACCAGATCAAGCCGCCTTGCATGAGCAAGTACAGGTACTGCGGAACCGCATGCACGGTCGCGGTATAGACGTTCGCGCCGCTCACCTGGAATCCGACGAAGATCGGCTCGCCCCACCCTTTGTAGCCGAACACGAGCCCCGAAATGAGGTAGCAAAGCGCGATCGTACAGACGATGATCAAAGAAACGTATAACGTAAGCGTAACCAGTTTGGACGCGAGAATGCGCCATCGCTTCACGGGCCTCGTCAACAGCATTTTGATCGTCCCGGTCGAACGCTCTCCGGATACGAGGTCCGAAGCGATCGCCAGCACCATGAGCGGGATGAACATCGTCACCGCGTTGTCCATGAAACCGCGCGTGAACGTCACGGCGTTCGGGCTTTGCGGGTTAATGTCGTGATCCAGATAATATTGCAGCTGCTGGACGAGCGCGCGCCGCCATTTTTTCCATTCTTCCGGAATCCGGTCGCTGCCGAGCGCCCGCGTATTGTCGGTAATCCGGTTCTGCAGCTCGGCCCGCCAATCTCCCTTGAACTTCTCCGCGCTGTTTTGCGCGATTTTCATCTGGGCGTAGACGAAAACGGGGATGAGTATCAGCAAAATGAGGAGGACGACGGCGAAACGTTTTTTCTTCCATACTTTGATCGTCTCGTTCTGAATGAGGGGCAGCATGTCAGCGGATCCCCTCCCCTTCCGTTAATCCCAGGAACAGCTCTTCGAGCGACGGAGCGACCCGCTGCACGGCTTTCACGCCGATGCCCGCTTCCACGAGGCCGGCCACCATCGCGGGTATCCGCTCCTCGTCCATGACGGTCACGATCGCCCCCGGCAACGCCGCGATATGGACTTCGTCGATGCGATGCCCGCTTTCGTCGACCAACCGGATATCCGGCACGGCCTCGAGCATGGCTCGCCCTTCCTCCGGCCGATCCAGCAGCCATAGCGTGTACGTATCCGCCTGCGAGACGAGCTCATCGACGTCGCCGACCGCGATGACCTCTCCCCGCGCGATAATGGCGACGCGGTCGCACATCAGCTGGATTTCGCTGAGCAAATGGCTCGAAATGAACAAACTCATCCCCCCGTCGGCCAACCGCCGGATGAACTCCCTCAGCTCCTTAATGCCGAGCGGATCGAGGCCGTTCGTCGGCTCGTCGAGAATGAGCAGCTTCGGCCTGCCGAGCAGCGCCTGCGCAATGCCGAGCCGCTGCCGCATGCCGAGCGAATAGGTTTTCACTTTGTCGTGAATGCGCTTGTCCATGCCGACGATCTCGACCACTTCCGCGATCCGCTCCGGCGTGATGCCGGCCTGCATACGGGCGAAGTGCTCGAGGTTTTCCCAGCCGGTCATGTAGCTGTACATTTCCGGGTTTTCGACGATGCAGCCGACGTGCCGAAGAGCGAGCTCCGGATCGCGGTTGACATCGTCTCCGCAGACAAGGATGCGGCCGGCCGTCGGTTTGATCAAATCGACGAGCATGCGGATCGTCGTCGTTTTCCCGGAGCCGTTCGGGCCGAGGAAGCCGAAAATCTCGCCCGGACGCACGTCGAACGTCACGTTCCGGATGATTTCCTTGCGGCCGATATTCTTTTTCAAGCCCTGCACGGACAGAACGATTTCGCCATCGTCCGCGGCCGCGCGGTTGTCATTCCGTTTCCCGATCGCCATGATGGAGCCTCCTCCCGCCCGTCATCGTAATGCCTGCACGATCCGATCCGCCATACGCTCGTAACCCGCTTCGTTCGGATGAAAATGGTCCGAAGACAAGTACTTGCCGATGTCGGACTCGAACAGGTCGTACGTCGGCACGACCGTCGCGTTGCCGTCGGCGACCGCCAGCCCGTGCGCGAACTCGTTCCAGCTCTGGACGATGGCGCTCGCGTCGGCGCGTATATCCGTCAAATCGTAAAACGGGTTGTAAAGCCCGACGTAAACGATTCGCGCGTTGCCGTTCTCGCGGCGGATTTGAGCCAGCACGCCTTGCAGGCGTTTCTCCGCTTCCGGCAGCCGCAGCTTCAGCAAAGCAGGATCGATATCGCTTCCCTGCGCCATCGAACCGTTGTCGGAAGCGAATTGGAACAAATCGTTGCCTCCGATCGTGAGCAGCACGATGTCCGCTTGCCGGATCGCGTTCACGAAGCCTTTGTCGCCGAGCCTTTGGAGAAGCTGGTCGGCCCTCAGCCCGCCGATCGCCAAATTATTAAGTACGCGGACGGGTTTATCCATCGCTTTCGCCAGCTCGTCCGCCGTCCGTTTGACGTAACCCGTCCCGGTGGCGTCACCCGTCCCGACCGTCAAGGAATCGCCGAGCGCCACGACCGTCAGAGAAGGTTTGGATTCTATGGATCCTCCGCTCGCCTCAGGCGGCAAAGAGGCCTCCGGAACCGCCATCCCCGACGAAGGATACCATTGGTCCTTCAACGCCCAGCCGAAGCCGGCCAATAACACGATCAGGCAAGCCAGCGCTGCCGTCCCGATGAACCGCCATAACCACGAAGTCGACTTCATACGCCTCTTCCTCTCCGTCTCTCTGTCCGATCGAACCCAACGATTCCGCTTGTCTTCACGATAACGGTTCCCGGATTATTTTTCAAATCAAGAAGCCCGCCCGACATTGTCGTCGGACGGACTTTTGCACTTGTTACTGTTCCATTAGGCCGTCAAAAAGCGGTACTGCGCGTCCACGAGATTCCGGTAATGTCCCGGACGTTTCATGAGTTCTTCGTGGTTGCCCTGCTCTACGATCACGCCATGATCCAGCACGACGATGTTGTCGGCATGGCGAATCGTCGACAGGCGATGCGCCACGATGAATGACGTTCTGCCCTGCAGCAGCGTGCCGAGCGCTTCTTGGATGCGAAGCTCGGTCTCGGTGTCGATGCTGGCGGTCGCCTCGTCGAGAATGAGGATTTTGGGGTCCGCGAGCAGCGCTCTCGCGAAGGACAGCAGCTGCCGCTGTCCGACGGACAAGGCGCTCCCGCGTTCCTGCACCTGCGTGTCGTACCCGTCGGGCAGTTGAGAGATGAAATCGTGAGCGAGCACCGAACGCGCGGCGGCTTCGACTTCCGCGTCCGTCGCGTCGGGACGCCCGTAGCGGATGTTATCCCGGATCGTGCCCGAGAAAATGAACGTGTCCTGAAGCACGATGCCGACTTGCGAACGCAAGCTTTCGAGGGTCACGTCCCGGACGTCCACGCCGTCCAGTTTGACGCTGCCGTCCGTCACGTCGTAGAACCGGCATAGCAAGTTGACGATCGTGCTCTTGCCGGACCCCGTATGCCCGACCAACGCGACCGAAGTGCCCGGCTTTACGTCGAGGTCGATTCCGCGTAGCGCGAGCCGGTCGGCTTCATAACCGAAAGAGACGTTTTCGAAACGGACTCCGCCTTCCAGCGGCGGCATTCGGATCGCGTCTTCGCGTTCCGGCACGGCCGGTTTCTCGTCCATGTACTCGAAAATCCGTTCCACCGAGGACATGGAAATGAGCAGCTGCGAATACATCATGCCCAGTCGCGTGATCGGCTCCCAGAAGCTGCCGACGTAGGAGACGAACGCGACGAGCACGCCGACCGTCATCGCGCCGGATTGGATCAAGTGCGTGCCGTAGAGCAGAAGAATCAGCGTTCCGATCGCCGATGTCACTTCGATGACCGGGCCGAACAGCTGGTTGAGCGCGGATGCGTAGTTCCAGGACCGGATGTTGCTTTTGTTCATGTCGTCGAAAAACGCTTTGTTCTCGTTCTCCTGCGCGAACGCCTGCGTCACCTTGATGCCCTGGATCGACTCGTTCAGATGGGAGTTGATCCGCGACTGTTTGATCCGCACGACCTGCCAGGCGTGCCGGATCCGCTTCCGCAGCGAACTGGACACGAAAAACATGATCGGCACGGTAATCATAACCGCAAGACCCAGCTTGAAGTTCAGCACGAGCAGGATAATCGTAATGCCGATCAACTGCAAAATGTCGATGATCGAGTTGACGACGCCGTTCGAAAGCATATCCTGAAGCGAGTTGACGTCGTTCGTGACCCGCACGAGAACGGAGCCCGCCGGCCTTTTATCGAAAAAGCGGAACGAGAGCGACTGGATATGGCGGAACAGCGCGGAACGCAGGTCGAATATGACTTTCTGCCCGATCGTATTGGTCAGGTTGATCGTGTAATGCGTCGACCACCATCTGAGCCCGTACAGGACCAGCATCGCGGCCGCAAGGGCGAAGAGCAGCGACACGCTGCCCTCCCCGTTCGCCGGCCGGATCGCCCGGTCGATCGCCGTGCTTAACAGCAGCGGGATCGCCAGCCGCGTCATCATGCCGAACACGGTCATGACGACGGCGACTTTGGCGACATCGAAACGGTACGGCTTGATGAAGCCGAGGATGCGGGCCATCTGCTTCCAGTTGAACGGCTTCGCGATCAGTTCGTCATCCTGGTAAACGAATTTCCGGCTCATCCCGTCACCTTCCTTCCCAGCACGGATGCCGAATCGATCGGGAGCCGGTCCAATTCCTCCGGGCGATCGGCGAACTGGATTTTATACGTTTCCCGGTATAAGCCCGGCTGACGAAGCAGCTTGTCGTGTTTGCCGCGCTGCACGACATGGCCGCGGTCCAGCACGACGATTTCGTCCGCGTGCATGAGCGAGGATATCCGGTGCGCGATGATGAACGTCGTACGGCCTTTCATCACTTCCCGCAGCGACTGCTGGATTTCCTGTTCCGTCTCCATGTCCAGCGCACTGGTGGAGTCGTCGAGGATGAGCACCTTCGGCTTCCGGAGGAAGGCCCGCGCGATGGCGATCCGCTGCTTCTGGCCGCCGGACAGCCCCATGCCCCTCTCTCCGACGACCGTCTCGTAACCTTCCGGAAGCTCGCGGATGAACCCGTCCGCCTTGGCCAGTCGCGCCGCTTCTTCGATCTCTTCCATCGAAGCGTCCGGGCAGCCGTAAGCGATGTTTTCCTTGATCGTCGTCGAGAACAGGAACGATTCCTGGAAAACGATCGCCGTATGTTGCCGCAGGCTTTCCAAATCGATGTGGCGGATATCGACGCCGTCCAGCGTGATCGAACCGGAAGTGACGTCATAGGCGCGGAGGAGCAGGCTGACCGCGGTCGACTTGCCGGATCCGGTTCCGCCGAGCAGGCCGATGACCGAGCCCGGAGGAACGTCGAGATTGAAACCGCTCAACGCGGCCGGATGATTGTCGCCCGAAGCGTATCGGAAATTCACGTCATCATAGCGGATATGGCCTTCGCCTGTCGATAGGTCGAGTTCGAGACAGCGATCGGCATTGCGTACCGCGATCGGCTGGTTCAGCAGTTCGAGCAGGCGTTCGCCCGCGGCTTTGGATTGCGTGTAGCCGTTGATCTGGAAGCCGAGCGTCCACAGCGGGGCTACGATGATGCCCAACATGCTCGACATGGCCACGAGATCGCCCAGCGTCATATGATGGTGGATGACCCGCCATCCGCCGACGAGCAGCAGCAGCGCCACGCTGAAGTTCGCGATGAATTCCATGGCCGGAAAATAACGGGCCCAGACGCCAGCGATCTCCAGGTTTTTCTCGCGGTACTCCTCGTTGTTGCCGGAAAACTTCTTCACTTCGAAAGGCTCCCGCGCGAACGATTTCACCGTGCGAACGCCGGTCACGTTCTCCTGAACGCTCACCGTCAACCGGCCGATCGCCGAACGGATGGCGCGGAACACCGGGTGGATCTGCTGCTCGAACCGGATCGCGACGAACCCGAGCACCGGGATGACCGACAGCGTCACGAGCGTCAACTGCCAATCCAGGAAGAACATGACGGTAAACCCGAATAGGACGAGGAACGTCGTGTTCATGAGCTGGGCCATGCCGAAGCCGATGAAGTTGCGGATCCCCTCGATATCGGCCGTCAAACGCGACATTAAATCTCCGGTGCGGGCCGTGTCATAATAGGAGAAAGACAATTCCTGCAGCTTGGCGTAGCAGCCGTTCCGCATGCGGTAGGCTAAACGGTTGCCCAGGCGCCCTCCGCAAAATCCGTGAATATATTGACAACTGGCTTTTACCGCTACGATTCCGACCGCCAGCAGCGCAAGCGCGAGAACGCCTTCATATTTACCGGGAAGGATCATGTCGTCGATCAGCCTGCGGAGCAGCAAAGGATAGACGAGTCCGAGCGCCGTCGCGGCCGCCAGTCCCAAAATCGATCCGAGCAGAAACGGTTTGTCTTGCCAGTAGTAAGCCTTCAGACTTCGGAAGATGTCCAAAACCCAACCTCCTTCATTTGGTTACCACGGAAGTTTAACCCGATTCGGAAGGCGCGGCAATTTCGTTCTGGTTCGTTATGGAGGGTTCAGGCGGAAGATTAGGGGGTTATTCCCACACGATCCCATGTAATCTCTTAAATGATCGAAAATGGTACCCGAATCCCCCCATTTCCAAACGATTCAGGCGCATGGTGGATTTTTCCAAAGTAAATACCCCTTTTTATCCGCTTAAAAGGATAAAAAGGGGTATTTTCAGCGCGCAGCCGCTTCTTGCTCGTTCGCGCTTTCCATCAGTTCGCGCCAAAATCCGCGCAGGCCCTCCAGGCGCTCGCGCCCTTCCGGCTGAGACGCGGCGCCGAGGTGGGTGGCGTAAGCTTCCAACTCGGCTGCGAGACCCGCGAAAGCTTCGCGGAGCGAGCTGCGGCAGCCCTGCGACGCCACGGTGTCCCATTGCTCTTTTGATCGTGCGAGCCAAACGTCGGCGGATCGGAACAGCAGCTCGGATGAAGTGTCCCGCAGCGCGGTTCTCCCGTCGTTCTCGAAAAACTGCTTCGGCGACTTAAAGGCCTGCCATAGCTGTTTGCTTTCCATGATCGGGCCGTCTGCGAAAGGATCCGACAACGGGAAATCCAGCTCCGGCCGCGAAGCCGGCTCGGCCGAGAAGCCCTCCGACGAGAGCGACGCGGCAGCGGCGGCCATACGGTCGTCCACGCTTTTCTGCAGCGCCACCTCGATCCGCAAACCCGCGGAACGCAGCTCCTGCTGCAAATCTTCGCCTAAGCTCCGTTTCAGGTCCTCCCAGCAGGCGGTCAGCAGCTTTTTCAAGTCCCGCCCGTCGTCTTGCAGGACGGAAGGATGGAACGCCATCTGAAAATGCTCGCTGAACCGGTAATATACCCGCTGGCGCAAATGATACATCTGCTCGGATATTTCCTGCAGCAGCGGCTGAATGGCCGCGGCTGCTGCATTCTCCGCGCCTTGCTCCCGCCAATCCTTCGCTTGCGCGAGCAGCCGTTTCGCTTCGGCCTCCCGGCTCGCCGCGTCCGCGGTGACGGCTTGCAGCCAGCTTTCCAGCTGGCGTCCCGCACGCTCGAGCTCTTTGCGAGCGGAAGCGCCAGCGATCTCGCCCAGTTCCTGCTCGGCGAAACGCCGGAACGAGGCCTCGAACGCCGCCACGCCCGAAGACGCCAACAAATCGGAATCGCCCGCCCGTTTCGCGGACAAGCCGTTGAGGCTTGAGACGGCGAACAGTCTCGGATGGCGGATGCCGTGCTTCAGCAGCTGGCCGGCGACATGGTCCTTCACGGCCGCCAGCTCGCTTTCCGAGGACGCCAGGTCGGACGCGTTAATCAGGAAAAACATTTTGTCGAGCTCGAACACGTCCTTGACGCTTCCGAGCTGGTTCAGGAATTGGCGGTCCGCTTCCGTAAACGCATGGTTGTAGTACGTGACGAACAGAACCGCGTCCGCGTTTTTAATGTATTCGAACGCGACGCCGGTATGGCGCGCGTTGATCGAGTCCGCGCCAGGCGTGTCGACCAGCACGGCGCCCGCGCGGGTGAGCGGCGCATCGACCGCGAGGTCGATTTCCGCCACGAAGCAGGAGGCTTGCTCGTCGGCGGCGTAGCGGCGGTAGTCTTGCCCCGCCGCCGTGAAACGCGTGCCGAGCAAGTTTCCGTATGCCGACCAGCCCGCGGCGGCTGCGCGCAGGAACGCGAGGTGCGGTTTTCCCCGCGGATGGACTTCTTCTTCCGAGATGGATCGCTCGGCCATGGCCAGGAGCGACTGGGCGGAATCTCCCGCCTTGTCGATCTCCGATGCGGAGATGCCGAGTCTCCGGAGCGAGTGCTTGAGATCGCCCAGCATCGCTTCCGGCGTCTTCATCGTAATCAAGGCCGTGCCGTCCGGCTGCTCGGCCGTCGGGGCGACAACCCGGTTGATGGTCGCCGTGGTCGGGTTCGGCGACACCGGAAGCGCGGGCTGGCCGATGAACGCGTTCGCGAACGAGGACTTGCCGGCGCTGAACGCGCCGAACAGCGCGATCGTGAAGCGCCGCTCGCGGAAGCGGGCCGCTTTCGCAGCCAGCCCTTCCGCGGTTTTCGCGAGCGCGGGCACCTCACGCAGCGCGCCGGCCGCGCGCTCCAGCCATTCGGCCGCAGGGCCGGTGGCGCCAAGCGTCAGCTCTGGCTCTTGCAGCGCCGCTTCACGTCCTTCCTCGTGCACATGCTGAGGCTCCGCGGTATGCGCTGCCTCATCGGCCGCCGGTTCCAACTGCGCTTGCGGCACGCCGTCTACTTCCTTCGGCGCGGGCAGCGCCAACGCTTCGCCGCCGATCCCTTCGGGCAGCAGCGCAAGAAGCCGTTCCTGCTCGGCCTGCTCCGCACGATCCAACTCCGCCAATTCAGCGGCAGCGGCTTCGCGTTCCCGAAGCTCCGCCATTTCGGCTTCCAGACGCTGCTCTTCCCGCTCTCGATCGGGAGCGCGCCGCGGTTCCAGCCGCTCTTCGTACCATTGGAGAGCTTCTTTCCGATATTGCCCTTTGAGGTCGGCACTGATCTCCGCCGCGTAGGTTAACACCGCTTGGCCGTTCGCCCCGATGCCCGGCTTCACGCGGGCACGCAGCCATTCCGCCGTTACCGTCCGGAATAATCCTTCAAGGGAGGATTCGACCTCATCGCCTTCCCAGCCGGTTTCCCGGGCGGTGCGGCGAAGCAGCTCGCGGACGTGGCCGCTCAGATGTGCGGTCAACTGCCGGTTGAAATCGTCGGTCAGCACTTCCAATCGACGTTCCCGTTCCGCCTCGGTTTTGGCCGCTCCCGCGAACCAGCCAACCTTAAAGCCGGGCTGCATGGCTTCCAGGACATCGGCAGCCTTCTCCCTCGTTTCTGCGGGCGTCAGGTTGGCGTTCGCCAGCAGCCGGTCCAGCTCGGTGCGCAGCACGTCTTTATGCCCTTGCTGCGCCGCCCGGAAAGCTTCCTTTTCGCCCGTCAGCCGGCGGCGCCACTCTTCCAGCGATACCGGCGTGCCTTCCTCCGTCTCGCCGATCCGCTCCTGCAGCCGTTCCCTTTCCTCGCGGTGCGCGGTACGAAGCGTCTCACGGAATCGATCCGCCAAATAACGGGCCGACCGCTCCGCGGAACGGACCATGAGCTCCTCACGCAACGGCTGCAGCCGCGTGAGGATCGACTTCAGCTCTTCCCACTGGCTGAGCGGATGGCCGGGCACGCGAAGAGACAGGAACAGCAGGCCTGCCGGATGGATTTTCCAAGCGGCCAAAGCATGCTCGATCCCGTCTCGGAACGCCTCGAACGAAACTTCGCTTTCGCGGTGCTTATCGATTTGGTTGACGATGACGTAGGTCGGTTTGCCCCATTCCGCCAAGCTCCGCAAAAAGCGGAAGTTGACGTCGGACAGCACGTGATTGTAGTCCGTCACGTAGAAAACCGCATCCGCCAGATGAAGGGCGGATTCGGTCGCGGCACGGTGGGCCGAATCGGTGGAATCGACTCCCGGCGTGTCAACGATTGCCAGGCGCTCCCCGAGGAGCGGAATCGGATACGACACTTCTATGGAAGCAACGCCTTCGCCATCTACGGCAAAGCCGTGCAGCTCTTCGATCGGAATGTCGCGTTCCTGCGATTGATGGCCGCTTGCGTCACGGAACGTCATGCGAGCGGAAGGCTCGCCGTTCCGGATGGTCACCACGTTCGCGCTGGTCGGGATCGGCGAAGACGGCAGCAGGTTCGTTCCGCAAATCGCGTTGACGAGCGTCGACTTCCCGGCCGAGAAATGGCCGCAGAACGCGATCGTCAGGCAGCCCTTATCCAGCTTTGCGGCGAGCTCGGAGAATTTGCCGCTTTGCTCGGGATCTTGCGACGCGAGGGCGAATCGGGACATTTGGGAGAACGCCTCGCGTAAATGGATGAGTTCCGTGCGTCCGGTTTTCGCGTCCGGATCCGAATTCACTTGGAGTGGGGTCACGTTGCAGCGCTCCTCTTCGTCTTATTCGCCGGCGGTTTGCGGAGGGCGGCTTTCATTCGGGCTTTGCCTTCCTTGCACCGTTCCAGCAGCGGGCATACCTCGCACTTCGGATTTTGCGCTTTGCAGTGGTATCTCCCGAAGAAGATGAGGCGGTGATGCGTAATCGTCCACTCGTCCCGCGGAACGAGCTTCATCAGCTTTTTCTCCACTTCCAGCACGGAATCGTCCGGCTTCGCGGCGCCCAGCCGTTTGGAAACGCGCTCGACGTGCGTATCCACGGCGATCGCCGGCACGTCGAACGCGTTGGACACGACGACGTTGGCCGTTTTGCGGCCGACGCCTGGAAGTCCGGTCAACTGCTCGTGGCCGCGCGGCACCTCCCCGCCGTACTGGTCGATGAGGATGCGGCACAGCTTCTGGATGTTCGCCGCTTTATTGCGGAACAGGCCGATCCGGCGGATGTCGTTCTCCAACTCTTCCAGCGGAACGTTCAAATAGTCTTGCGGCGTTTTATATTTTTCGAACAGCGACGCGGTGACCTTGTTCACCGTTTCGTCCGTGCACTGCGCCGATAACAGGACGGCGATCACGAGCTCGAACGGGTTCCGGTGATTCAGCTCGCAGCGCGCGTCCGGAAACATTTCGGCGATCGTATCCAATGTCTGCCTCATGGCGGCGGCATTCATGTTCCAGCTCTCCCATCGTCAAATTCCTCCCAAGTGTACCGAAACTTCTCCCTCCCCGCAATAACCATTGCGCCTATGAAACCGCCGGCGAGCAAAACGCAAAGAAGGCCGCCCGCAGGCGGCCTCCCAGGAAAATCGCTTATTTGGAAACTTCGACGACTTTACCTTTGAGGATATAGATGGAGATCGAATCCCCGTTGGCGAACTGATTCGGCTTCAAAATCGTCGTGCCCTGATGGATGAATGTCTGGGCATCCACCGGGTAGGTGTATTCTTCCGTCGTCGTGGAATGGAACACCTGGATCGCGTTCAGCGCGGCGCTGTATTGCCAGAACTCCTTCTTCAGCGCCGGAACGACTTCGATGACGGTCCGGTCGTTCTCGTCCTGACGAACCCAGACGCGCTCGTCCGGAAGCAGCGTGGACAACGCGCTGGAAGTTGCCGTTCCGCGCACGATGACGGGCGACGTTCCGACGTTTTGGGTCACGGTCGTGCCGTTCGGCAGGCTGATGTCCACCGAGGCATTGGCCGTGTTTACCGAAACGACCCGGCCGTACGTCGTCGTGACGGCTTTCACTTTAAGAATCGAAGTTTTACCCGCGAACGTGGCGTTGACGAGCGTGCCGGCCGTGAATTGCGACAGCGGAACCGTTGCGCCGTTCGCATCCTGAAGCGCCGTCGAAGAGGTCACCGTCCAGTCGTCCGTCGCCGTCGTTCCCGCCTTTTTGAAGCGGATTTTCGAAGTCGCGATGTCGACCGAAGCCACTTCGAGCTGCGCCGTTTTATGAACCTGGATCGTTTGGACTTGATCTTGGTTCGCGTTCAGGATAACGGTGACGAGGTCGCCGGCCTTCACGTCGGCGAACGTCGCCGTGGTCGATCCGTAAACCTCGACGAACGGGAAGTTATACGGCACGGAAACGACGTTAGTCGGGTCCACTTGGACCTTCAGCGTCTTCGTGGTCGCCGTCGTATTGTTTTCCAGCACCGTACCGGAATACTTGGCGACGAAGTAGACCGTAATGACGTTCGAACCGCTGTAGGCGAGCGTGACCTTCTTGCCCGCCGTCAGCTGCGCGACCGCCTGCGCCGCGTCAAGACGCACGCCGTTCATGTCGTAACGGACGTTGTCGTTCAAAACGAAGTTATAAGCTTTATTCGCGGAATCGTAAAGCGATAATGTTTTATTCGCTGCGAGGTAGCCCGCCACGGACACGCCGGTCAAATACTGCACGCTGCGTCCGTTAACGACGATTTGCGAAACGCGGTCGGTGCCGTCCAGCGTCAGCGTGAGATCGTCGTTCTTCTGCAGGTCGTCCAAGGTCGCGTCGGTCATGCCGTCGATTTTCACCTTGACGTTGTCGGTGTACAGCTTCACCATCAGATCGCTGCCCACATAGTATTGAATCGTCTTATTGCTCTTGTCCACCGCGAGGAATTTCCCCGCGACGGTCGTCAACGCCGGCTTGGCGAACGAGAGGCTCGTCACGACGCCGGCTTTCACCTCGTAATCCACCGTGTAGCCGACCTTCAGCACGTCCGGCGTCACGAAAACGCCGCTTTGCTTGAACGTCGCCGTCGGCGAAACGCTGAGCTGCTCGGAAGCGCCCGTCGACACGTCGCTCACCGTCAGCGCGTTAGAAGCGGGATTCCATGCGGTCACTACGGCATGGCCGGTTTTATTGACGACGGATTGCTTGATCGTAATCGCCACGACTTTGCCCGTCGTGCGGATGGTGTCCACTTTCAGGCTGATGGCGGTTCCGACCGGAATGTCCTTCAGCGCAGCCGTATTGCCGTTTGCGTCGGTCACGACCGGCGCCACGGACTTGTCGTAGTCGTAGGATGCGATGCTGTCCCCGAGGTCCAGCCAAATTTTTCCGTCCGTCGTATTGACTTTGCTGAACGCGCCGTCGACGGTTTTGATGTAGGTATTGTCGTCCGTCTGTTCCACGTAGGAGATGTTGCCGTCTGCGCCATGGATCAGCGTCGCCTTGCCGTATAGCTTCAAGGAAGCGAGCGTGCCGGGCTTGTCCGAATCGAACCGGGCGAACATCGTATTCGCCGACACCGGATAATCATGCAGCGAACCGTCCTCATGAAGCACGGTCAGCTTGTCCGCGGCGATCGCCAACAGGACGCCGCTGACTTGACCGTTGTAAGCGACGTTCACTTTGGATTCCGCTTTGCTGAACAAAGTCGCGAGCGATGCCCGGTTGATCGGGGATTTCGGTTCGAACGTGGTCGTGGTGACGCCGGAAACGAGCTTTTCATTGACGGCCGTCACGACGTACGGCTTGAGATCGGATTCGATTTTACCGTCATCCGAGAAAGCCGTCGTCTTGCCGGAGTTTTCCGTCGCCGCGGCTTCCTTCCCGATCGCCCGGACGAGCAGGCGGGCAACCCATTCGCGGCTCGCGTTCGCTTGTCCCCAGGACTTCCCCTTCTCCGAGTTGGCGAGGTCGTATTCTTCGTTGGTCAGCAAAATTTTGCGTTTAAAGGCTTCCATGACATAGGGCTTGGCATAGTCGTCGACTTGGAACGTACTGGGGAACGCGATGGATCCGTTCTTGTCGATCTGGTCCGCCAATCCCAAAAAACGCAGGGCGACGATGACCGCGTCTTCGCGCCGGATGTTGCCGCTGGGGTCGAACTTCCCTTCGCCTTTGCCGGAAATGATTCCTTGCAAAAACAATTTCGATACGTGCTTCTCCGCCCAATGTCCGGTTTTGACGTCGTTGAACGGATTGGTGGCCGCGAATGCGGTTCCGGTCGTCCAGATCGACCCCGTCCACACGAGCGCCGTCAGCGCGACGGCCGAGACGCATTGTTTGATGCGAGGTTTCTTTGCCATCAACATTCCTCTCCCCTAATACGGACATGCCGGCCCCCCGAAGAGGGCCGGTTGGATATTACGGTAAATTGAAATATTGCTTGATCGAAGCCGCGATCGCCGCCGCGACCCGATTCTGGAACTCATCGTCATACATCGCTTTGCCGTTGGAGGCGTTGGACAGATAACCGACTTCCAGCAAAGCCGCCGGCATCGTCGTCGCCTTGATGACCCTGTAGTTCGCGGTGCGTACGCCGTTGTCCTTGAAGCCCGTCGCCGCCACGGCGTTCTTGTGCAGAAGCTTGGCGAAAGCGAGGCTGTTGGCGCGCGTGTAATACGTTTCCGTGCCATTGGTAGACGGCGTGTAGCTGTTGCCGTGTACGGACAGGAAGAGATCCGCATTCAGCGAATTCGCCAGGTTCACGCGGTCGTCCAGCGTCGGGTAGGTATCTCCCGAACGCGTCAGCACCAGATTGATTTTGGTTTCCGAAGCGAGGATCGCCTGAACCTTCAGCACCACGGCCAGCGTGAATTCCTTCTCCCACTTGCCGGTGACGCTGCCCGCGCCGGGATCGCTGCCGCCGTGTCCGGCGTCCAGAACGACCGTGTATCCCGATTTCACGGGAGTCGTCGGTTTCTTCAATTGGATCCGAAGTTCACCGATGGAAGCGGTGTTCTGCAGTTCATAGCCCCAGGGCTGGCTCAAATCCAGCACGATGCGGACCGTCTTCGGATTGTCCGAATACATGGAATACCGCACCTTCGCGAGCGCTTCATGACCGATCGCGGGAAGTTCCGCGATTTGTCCGGAGAGCGGAGCTGCGGCGTTCACCACCGTGAAATCCGGGATGACGCCGGGTGAAGTCCCTGCCGCGAAATCCGAAGCGAAATCCGCTTTCGGAATGTCGACGACGATCCGGTCCGGGCCGCTTAGCACGGTGGCCGTCGGAGCGGTCGCGCCTTCGTATGTAACCACCAACGCGTCCGGCTCATAACGGATTTGGTGCAATAACGCGGTTGCCGCGACCGGACCGGACGTGCCGTTACCGTTCGTGTCTCCCGTGTTTCCGTTACCGCTTCCATTTGTCGTACCCGAGCCGACGCTTCCGTCAACCGTTCCCGAGCCGTTGCCGCCCGGTCCGTCGACGACGCCGATCAATCCTCCGTCATCCGGAACGCTTCCCGGCTGGGAGCCGCCGTTCGTTCCGGTACCGTTCCCGGTTTCCGTACCCGAATCGCCGCCCGTACCGGAGCCGGTTCCGTTGCCGGCATTCGAGCCTGTGCCGCCGCTGTTGTTCACCGTGCCTTGCGACGAATCCGTGAACAAGAATACCGACTTGTTCGCGTTGTCCCACAACACCTGCAGGCCTAGCGATTCGCCCACGAAACGGAGCGGAATCAGCGTCGTGTCCGATTGCAGCACCGGCGCCTCGGTCAAGGTAATTGATTTGCCGTTGACCGTCGCTTTCTGACTGTTCACCGTCATCTGGATTTTCGTCGCGCCTTGCTCGACGGTCACCAATTTCGTCTTGGTTTCCCATCCCACTTTGTAGCCCAAATTTTCCGCGACCGTCCGAATCGGCACGAGCACCGAAGCGTGGACCAGGGCGGGCGGCGCTTTCGCCTCAAGTGCCTTCCCGTCCAGAAACAATTTCGGTACCACCGCAGTCGCAGCCGACGTCGATTTGGCCGCTGCGCTCGTGAAACCGACGTTCACGCACAGCACGAGGACAGCGACAAACAACAAGGAAATCCACTTCTTCATGCTTCACCTCGGTGTGAATTTGTGTGGCGCGGACGTTGCCGGGAAATGAGGCGCCTTTCCAGCTTGTCCCACGTCCCATTAGACGTTTTTAATCTTCAAAAGTTGCGACTTTCGCACGAAAAAAGGCCCTTTGACCCGAAATTTGGCGTTTCGGGGTCAAAAGGCCCGGTTTTGTACCCGGTTTGCGCGAATCGAAACGGCTGCGCCTTAGATGCCGGCGGCTGCGCGCTTCGCTTCGTACGCGGTGATCGCGTCTTCGTGCTTCAGCGTCAGGCCGATATCGTCCAGACCCTGCAGCAGGAATTGACGGCGGTGTTCGTCCAGGTCGAACGCGATGTTCAGGCCGGCACCGTCCGTGATCGTCTTGTTCTCCAGGTCGATCGTCAGCTCGTAGCCGGCATTCGCGGCCGTACGCTGGAACAGCTCTTCGACCTGCTCTTCGCTGAGCTTGATCGGCAGGATGCCGTTTTTGAAGCAGTTGTTGTAGAAAATGTCGGCGAACGACGGCGCGATGACGCAGCGGAATCCGTAGTCCAGAATCGCCCACGGCGCATGCTCGCGGGAGGAGCCGCAGCCGAAGTTGGCGCGGGAGATCAGCACGGACGCGCCTTGGTAGCGGGGCTGGTTCAGGCTGAACTCGGGAATGACGTTCCCCTTCTCGTCCCAGCGCCATTCGAAGAACAGGAATTGGCCGAAGCCGCTGCGTTCGATGCGCTTGAGGAATTGTTTAGGGATGATGGCATCGGTGTCTACGTTCACCCGGTCAACCGGCGCGACGAGACCCGTCATTTTGATGAATGGTTGCATGTTCGTCTCTCCTCTCGCTTATGCCGTCACTTCGGACTTGATTTTCCAATCGCGAACGTCGACGAAACGTCCTTCGATCGCTGCGGCTGCCGCCATTTCGGGCGACACGAGGTGCGTGCGTCCTCCGCGGCCTTGGCGGCCTTCGAAGTTCCGGTTGGACGTCGAGGCGCAGCGCTGTCCCGGCTGAAGCACGTCGGGGTTCATCGCGAGGCACATGCTGCAGCCGGCGTCGCGCCATTCGAATCCGGCTTCGACGAAGATTTTGTCGAGGCCTTCTTTCTCCGCTTGGAGCTTGACGCGGCCGGAGCCCGGCACGACGATGGCCGTGACGTTAGGGCTGACTTTGTAGCCTTTGGCAACGGAAGCGGCGGCGCGAAGGTCTTCGATGCGTCCGTTCGTGCAGGAGCCGATGAAGACGTAGTCGATCGGGATTTCCGTCATCGGCGTTCCCGGCTTCAGGCCCATGTAATCGAGAGCCGCGGCAGCGGCTTTGCGCTCGTTTTCGGTAGGGAGCTGCTCCGGTACCGGGACGGAGGACGTGATGTCCGTGCCCATGCCCGGGCTCGTGCCCCAAGTGACTTGCGGTACGAGCGTGTCGACGTTGAACTCGACGACTTTGTCGTAAACCGCGCCCTCATCGGTGAGCAGCGCCGACCAGCGCTCGACGGCGCGGTCGAAATCGGCGCCTTGCGGCGCGTATTCGCGGCCGCGCAGGTATTCGTACGTCGTTTGGTCCGGCGCGATGAGGCCGGCGCGGGCGCCCGCTTCGATCGACATGTTGCAGACGGTCATGCGTTCTTCCATGGAAAGGCTGCGGATCGCTTCGCCCGTGTACTCCATGACATATCCGGTACCGAAATCCGTTCCGTATTTCGCGATGAGGCCGAGGATCAAGTCCTTCGCCGTAATGCCGGGGCGGCGTTTGCCGACGAAACGGACTTCCATCGTTTTCGGCTTGGCTTGCTGCAGGCACTGGGTAGCCAGTACGTGCTCGAC
Source organism: Cohnella candidum (assembly GCF_003713065.1). NCBI lineage: Bacteria > Bacillati > Bacillota > Bacilli > Caryophanales > Paenibacillaceae > Cohnella > Cohnella candida. Next base: position 1,878,423 of record NZ_CP033433.1, read on the forward strand.
TTCGCTCGTGCCGATGCCGAACGCCAGCGCGCCGAATGCGCCGTGGGTCGACGTGTGGCTGTCGCCGCACACGATCGTTTTGCCCGGATGCGTAAGGCCCAGCTCCGGCCCCATGACGTGCACGACGCCTTGGTCGATCGTGTTCAGGTCGTACAGCTTGACGCCGAATTCGTTCGCGTTCTTCGTCAGCGTGTCGACTTGCTGCTTGGAGATCGGATCCGCGATATTGAAGCGGTCCTTCGTCGGCACGTTATGGTCCATCGTCGCGAACGTGAGGTCCGGACGGCGAACCTTGCGGCCGCTCAGGCGCAGGCCTTCGAACGCTTGAGGAGAAGTAACTTCATGGACGAGATGCAGGTCGATGTACAAAATGCTCGGCTTGCCCTCTTCCGCCACGATGACGTGGTTGTTCCAAATTTTTTCGAACATCGTTTGTTTGCTCATGTGAATTCACCCCGATAAGGTTATCTCTTAGATTGAACCTATCATAGCATTTCCTTGTTCATTGTTCCAAGATATAATATCTATAAGGTTAATAGTCCCAACCTATGATTCGGAGGTTTTGTCCCTTATGGAATTCCGTCAACTGATGTATGCGATCCAAATCGCCGCCGAACGCAACTTTTCGCGCGCCGCGGAAAAGCTCCATATCGCCCAGCCCTCGCTGAGCCAGCAGCTCTCCAAGCTCGAGAAGGAGCTCGGCGTCCTGCTGTTCAAGCGCAGCACGAACTCGGTCGAGCTGACGCACGCCGGTTCGTTGTTCGTGAGCCGCGCGCAGCAAATCGTCGACATGACCGAGCAGCTGCGCCGCGAAATGGAGGATTTGGCCGACCTGCGCAAAGGCCGCGTTGTCGTCGGCAGCGTTCCCGTCACCGGCGCCCATGTCCTGCCCGACGTACTTCCGGCGTTCCGGGCCGCATATCCGGATATCGAAGTGGTGCTGATCGAGGAAACGAGCAAAAAGCTCGAAGAGCTTACCGTAAACGGAAGCACCGACGTCTGCCTGATGTCCTTGCCGATCGACGATCCCGCCCTCGCCTACCAGCCCGTCATCGAAGAGGAAATCTGTCTCGCGGTGCCGCCGGACCATCCGTTCGCGGCAAAGGCCGGAGGGCGGCGCACCATCCCGATCGCCGATTTGAAAGACGAGCCCTTCATTTTATTGAAGAAAGGACAAGGCTTCCGCGCCATCGCCCATCGGCTGTGCGCGGAAGCCGGCTTCGATCCGCGCGTCGTCTTCGAGAGCGGCAATATCGAGACGGTTCAGGCGCTCGTCGCGGCGGGCATGGGGATCGCCTTCGTGCCCCGAATGATTACGAGGAACGACTGGAAAGGACGCGCGCCCGTCTATCTCTCTCTCGAAGGCAAGCCGACGCGCACGCTAGTCATCGCCTACCGCAAAGGCCGGTATCTGTCCAACGCGGCCGAAGCTTTCATCGAAACGTTCACGCGAACGCTTGCGAAAATCCATCCCTGATAAAATGCATGACATTTATCATCCCGATCCGATTACATTCATCGGTATGGCCGATTCCGAACGCGCGGTATGATGAGTTCAGATCGAAAACGAAATCGCCGGTCGGCAAAACGAATCGGAGAGTGGAAACGGATGAAAACAGCGATTCAACTGGAACGCGTCACCAAAACGTACAAAGGAAAAAAAGCCGTCGACGACCTGTCGCTGACGGTGGAAGCCGGCACGGTGCTGGCGCTGCTCGGCCCGAACGGGGCCGGCAAAACGACGACGATCTCGATGATCCTCGGCTTGCAGCAGCCGACGAGCGGCAAGGTCACGATGCTGGGCGGCTCGCCCCGCGACGCCCGAGTGAGAGACCGGATCGGCGCCATGCTGCAGGACATCAGCGTCATCGACAACCTCAAAGTGTCGGAAACGATCGACCTTTTCAGAAGCTATTACAGCAAACCGCTCCCGCTCGAGCAGCTGCTGCTCATTTCCGGGCTGACGGGCGAGAAGGATAAAATGGCAACCGCCCTTTCCGGAGGCCAGCAGCGCAGGCTCGGTTTCGCCATGGCTGCTGCGGGTGACCCGGACATCATTTTCCTGGATGAACCAACCGTCGGCATGGACGTCACGTCCCGGCAGCTGTTCTGGGACACGATCCGCGCGATGGCCGCCCGGGGCAAAACGGTCGTGCTGACGACCCACTATCTCGAGGAAGCCGACAGCCTGGCCGACCGGATCGTCGTGATCAACCACGGCAAACTGATCGCCGACGGAACGCCCGCCGAGATCAAGGCAAGCACGACGGGCCGCGTCATTTCTTTCACGGCCGGTGCCGGAGTGACGGCAGAATCGCTGAGGAACCTTCCAGGCATAGCGGACCAGGAGTGGAACGGCCGCAGAGTAAAGCTTTTCAGCGGAGATACGGACCGGCTGATCCGCACCTTGATCGAGCGCGGCGTCGACATGCGGGATATCGAAATCCAAAGCGGCGGTTTGGAGGATGCCTTCCAGGCGCTCGTCCAATCCTCCCAAACGGCTTAAAAGGAGCGGTTAAACGATGAATACGACGATGACGGCCACTTGGGCCCAATGCAAAGCCGAACTCATGCGGACGATCCGCAACCGGCGTTTCGTGTTTTTCTCGGTCATCATGCCGGTCGCCTTTTTCTTCATCTTCTCCAGCACGGTAGGCGACGACGTGCAAATCGGAAACGTCAGTTGGCCCGCCTACTATTTGATGTCCATGACGGTGTACGGCGTTGTCGGCGCCAGCCTGACCTCGTTCGCCCAACGCATTTCGAAGGAACGCTCCCAAGGCTGGATCCGCCTCCTTCGCATCACTCCCCTTCCTTCCTGGTCATACGTAGTCTCTAAAATCGCGGCGCAAGGTCTGATCAACTTCTTCATCATCCTGCTCGTGTTCATCGTGGGCGGCTTCGGCAAAGGAATCCACTTGCCGGCTTCCACGTGGATCGAAAGCGGCCTGTGGATTTGGATCGGCGGCTTCGCCTTCATGGCGCTCGGTTCGCTGATCGGCTCGATGCGCAACCCGGACGCGGTTCAGGTACTGGCCATGATCGTGTACATGTCGCTCTCGATCATCGGCGGCCTGTGGTTCCCGTCCAGCTCCATGTCGTCCACGATGCAGACGATCGCGAAATTCACCCCGACGTACCGGCTGGGTCAAGGAGCATGGAACCTGGTCGGCGGCGGGACGATCGATTGGGCCGGCGTCGGCATCCTGGTTGCGTACGTGATCGTGTTTATGGCAGTATCGTCCTATATCATGAAGAGACAGGAAGCGGTTTGATGTTTCGTTCACTGTTCAAGCGGTCCCAGGAGGGGCCGCCTTTGGCGTTTTCGTTCGTGTGGCTCGTTTACTTGGCATTTCCGATCGGCGATCTGATCGAACGTCCCCTCCAAGAACAGATGGTGGGATTCCCGATTTTGCTCGGATTCGCCGTCATTTACGTCGTAGGATACGTTCGTCCTAAAATCCGGTTGTTCGCGATCTTCGTCCTGTTCGCCCTCATCGTCTATTACTCTTTCCGATATGATCCCGGCTACCTGTATTTGACCTTCTATCCGTCCCCGATGATCGGCATGCTCCGGGACTCGCGGCAGTTGGCCGCCGCGATCACGGGGATGCTGGTCGTGTTCGCCGCCGTTATCTGGCACGCGGCCTTGTGGAACGACTCTTACGGATTGCTGCAGTTGGCTCCGGCCATGCTGATCATGCTGATGATGCCCTTCCTCATGAGATTCGGCCGGCGTTCCAGGGAGCTCAAGGACAAACTCGTGCTCGCCAACGAAGAAATCGCGCGTCTGTCCAAAAACGAGGAGCGCGAACGGATTTCCCGGGATTTGCACGATACGCTCGGACATACGCTTTCGCTCATCACGCTGAAAAGCGAATTGGCGGAAAAGCTGATCGCGAAAAACCCGGATCGGGCGGCGCAGGAAATCCGGGACGTGCAGATGACCTCACGGGCGGCGCTGCGGCAAGTCCGGGAGCTCGTCTCCGGCATGAGCGCGGTCACGGTCCGGGACGAAATCAGCCACGCCAAGCAGATTCTCGCGGCTGCGGGCATCGAGTTGGAGCTGGATGCGAAAACTGGAGCAGACACGGAAGTGCCGGCACCGGCCCCCTTGGTGGACAACCTGCTCGGCATGTGCCTCCGGGAAGCGGTGACGAACGTGGTCAAGCACAGTCGAGCCCATTCTTGCGCGATCGGGTGGGGCGAAACGCCCCATGGGTATTTATTATCGGTGAAGGATGACGGAATCGGCGCAGCCTCTGCGGCTCTGGCCGGGGACGGCACGAAAAACGGCATCCAAGGCATGCGGAACCGGCTGCGTCTGGTGGACGGAGAGGTGACGGTGACCGCCGTTACGGGCAAGGGCACCGAGGTGCGTATTACCGTGCCAAGGGTGGAGAAAAACACGGGAAAGGAGAGTGCGGTCCAATGAGAGTGATTTTGGCGGAAGATCAAGGCATGCTGCGAGGTGCGCTTAGCGCGCTTCTGGACTTGGAGGACGACATCGAGGTGGTCGGCCAGGCGGAAAACGGCGAACAGGCGCTGCATCTGATTCGGACGCTGCAGCCGGATCTGTGCGTGATGGATATCGAGATGCCGCTCATGTCCGGACTGGACGTCGCCGAGCAATTAAAGGCGGACGGCAACCCGTGCCGCGTCGTGATTTTGACCACGTTTTCGCGGGCCGGCTACTTTCAGCGAGCCGTGAAGGCCGGCGTCAAAGGCTTCCTGCTGAAAGACTCGCCGATCGACGAATTGGCGGCGTCCCTCCGCAGCGTGTTTGCCGGCAAACGCGCGATCAGTCCGGAGCTCGCCCTCTCTTTCTATAATTCCGAGAACCCTTTGACCGAACGGGAGAAGGAAGTGCTCAAGCTGGCGAGGGAAGGCTTGCCGGCCGGGGAAATCGCGGGGCGCCTCTACTTGTCGGCGGGCACGGTGCGCAACTATTTGTCGGAAGCGATCCAGAAACTGGAGGCCAAAAACCGGATCGACGCGATCGGCATCGCGGAGCGCAACGGTTGGCTGGACTAAGGCGGCGTCGAGGCGAATAGCGATACTGGGTGTCACAAAAAAGCTGCCCCCGCCGTAACGACGGCGATGGGCAGCTTTGTTTTACTCGTACAGATGCGGCCGGCGGTCGGCGAATACGGGAATGCGTCCGCGCACTTCGTCGGCGAGACCCAGCGCGATTTCGGCTTCCAGGATCGTCTCCTCTTCCCCCGCTTCGGCCAGCACTTCGCCCCATGGATCGATGACCATCGAATGACCGAAAAACGAGGAGCCGCCGCTCATCCCCACCGTATTGCAGGATACGACGAACATTTGGTTTTCGATCGCCCGCGCCTGCAGCAGCGTCCGCCAATGGTGAAGGCGGGGATGCGGCCATTCCGCCGGCACGAACAGAATTTTGGCCCCGCCGAGCGCGAGCTTGCGAGCCAGCTCCGGGAACCGGATGTCGTAGCAGATCATCGCGGCGGCCGGAATCCCTTCGAGCTCAAACCGGCCGGGCTGATCGCCCGCTTGGAGATGCAGGTGCTCGTCCATGAGCTGGAAAAGGTGGATTTTCGAATACTCCCCGAGCTCCGCCCCATCCCGTCCAAACACATGGATCGTGTTCGTGACCCCGTCTCCGCGTTTTTCGGCCACGGATCCCGCCAGCACGTTCACTTGATGCTCGCGGCAAAACGCCGAAAAGAAGGCCTTCGTCCGTTCGCCCGAAGGGTCGGCCAGCTCCCCGATCCGATCGAGCGCGTAACCGGTGTTCCACATTTCCGGCAGCACGAGCACGTCCGGCTTCGGCATGCGGGAGACCGCCTCTTTCATCCACCGCTCCATGCGGGCGAAATTTTCTTCCGGGTTCCCCGCTTCTATGTTCATCTGGATCAACGCCAGACGTATGTTTGCGGACATTGCGCATCCCTCCGTCACACTTCTTGAGATGTTAACATCCTACCCCATCGGGACCGGATCGGCAATACGCATCCATTGCCCTCGCCGGACCCGTTATGCTACAGTCAACCTATTACCTGTTCAAACGGAGCGTGACTTCATCCCATGTCTTTCCGCATTCAGCCGGCAGACCGTCTCCGGACGCTGCCCGAACAATTTTTCGCCGCTCTCGTAGGCAGAGCGAACGCGCGCATCGCGCAAGGCCGCGACGTCATTAACCTCGGTCAAGGCAATCCCGACCTGCCGACGCCGCCCCACATCGTGGAGACGCTGCAGAAAGCCGCAGCCAATCCGGCTTATCACAAATACCCGCCGTTCCGGGGCTTTCCTTTTCTCAAGGAAGCCGTCGCGAAACGCTATGAAGAAGATTACGGCGTGAAGCTCGACCCGGCAACGGAAGTCGCCGTTCTCTTCGGCGGCAAAACCGGCCTCGTCGAGATCAGCCAATGCCTGCTCAACCCCGGCGACGTCTGCCTCGTCCCCGATCCGGGATATCCCGATTACTGGTCCGGCGTCGCGCTGGCCGAAGCCGAAATGGCGTTCATGCCGCTGACCGCGGCCAACCGTTTCCTGCCCGACTACGGACTACTGGATGCCGAGACGCTTCGCCGCGCCAAGCTCATGTTCCTCAACTACCCGAACAATCCGACAGCCGCGACGGCGACGCCCGAGTTCTATGAAGAAACGGTGGCGTTCGCACGCAAACACGGCATCGTAGTCGCAAGCGATTTCGCCTATGGCGCGATCGGCTTCGACGGCAAGCGGCCCGTCAGTTTCCTCGAAACGCCGGGCGCCAAGGAAGTCGGAGTCGAGTTCTACACCGCTTCGAAAACGTACAACATGGCGGGATGGCGCGTCGGCTTCGCGCTCGGCAACGCCGCGGTCGTCGAAATGCTGAACCTGATCCAGGACCATTACTACTGCAGCCTGTTCGGCGGCATCCAGGAAGCGGCGGCCGAAGCGCTGACAGGCACCCAGCAGCCGGTCAAAGAACTGGTGGCGACCTACGAGCGTCGCCGGGACGCCCTGTACGCGGCCCTCGACCGGATCGGCTGGCGCGCGGAGAAGCCGGCCGGCTCCTTCTTCTGCTGGCTCCCCGTACCGGAAGGCTACACTTCCGTGTCGTTCGCCAACCTGCTGCTCGAGGAAGCGGACGTCGTCGTCGCCCCGGGCTCCGGCTTCGGTTCGAGCGGCGAAGGTTACGTTCGCCTGGGCCTTCTCGCGCCGGAGGAAAGACTCCAAGAAGCAGTTGCCCGCATCGGCCGGTTAGGCCTGTTCACTCGTTAAAATAAAAGCTCCGCCGCATTCTTTCTGAATGCGCGGAGCTTTTTTCATGTCACGATACCGCGGGAAGCGTTACGGCGAACGTGCTTCCTTCGCCCAAGACGGATTCGACCTCCACCTTGCCGCCGTGCCCGTCGACGATCTCCTTCACGATGGCCAATCCGAGTCCGGTCCCTCCGATTTTTCTCCGGTCGCTGTTGTCCACGCGGAAAAACTTGGCGAACAAGTCCGCTTTCGCTTCCTCGGGGATTCCCAAGCCTTCGTCGCGGACGGTCACCCGGACGCTGCTCCCCTGCCTGAGGCACGAGACTTCGACGGACCCGCCATCCGGCGAATATTTCACCGCGTTGCCGACCAGATTGACGAACGCCTGGCGAAGCTTATCCGCGTCCCCCGACACCAAAGCCGTGCCGCCCGACTCCCGGAACGACAGCCGGTGTTTATCCGTCAATGCCTGCTGAACTTGGACGATTTCATTCAGAAGGTCGGGCAAATCGACGGGCTTCATGTCATAAACCTGTTTGCCGGATTCAATCCTCTGCAAATCCAGGAAGTCGTTAATCAGATCCGTAAGCCGCTGCGCTTCCAGGTGTATGGTCGAGACGTACTTCCGCTGCCGATCCGGGCTCAACTCCCGGTGAAGCATCAGCTCCGCGAACCCGAGTATGCCGGCGAGCGGGGTCCGCAGTTCATGGCTGACCGTGCTGACGAACTCCGATTTCATCCGGTCGACTTCGTACTCTTTGGTAATGTCCCGATGCACGAACAACGTCCCCGTCATGCGGCCGCCGCGAACCAGATTTTCGCCATAGATTTCGATGATCTTGCCGGGCTCGCCGAGTATCCGGTATCGCGTCGACTTCTCCGGCGTGGCTCCCGCCGCAGCCTGTCTGATAAAACCGATAAGGGCATCCGGATCTTCCACGTGACGCGACAAGAAAGCCCGATAGGTATCCGGCGTGGAAGTCGACAAGTCCACTTCAGCCGGATTCACGCCGAACAGCTCGCACATCGTCGCGTTGATTTGCACGATTTTGCCGGATACATCCATCACTTGCACGCCCTCATGGATCGTATCGAGGATGTTGTTGATCATCCGCCGCTGCCCTTCAGCCGTTTCATACAACGCCAGATTGCTTAAAGAGAGCGCGATTTGCGTGGCATAACCGATGAAATCCTCGATTTCCTTCGGTTCGATGACCCGCCCGACCCGAGTCAATACGATGCCGGCTGCGGGCTCGTTTTCCTCGTTCAGGATCGGCAGAAACAGATCGCAGCTGATCATCCGCCCCTTGTGCGAAATCCGCTCCTCTTCCAGCGCATCCCTTTCCCTGGCGTAAGGAAGCTTGGTCTCGAACGCACGTGCCAAACCTCCGGAAGCCGCTTTCCGTGCGGCCGACTCCGCGTCTTCTTCGTCCATGCCGAACGAGGCGTAGGAACCCGAGCCGTCCATGGACACGAATAAACCTTTCTCCATGCCGGTCAACTGGGTTAGCTGGCGAATGATGTTGGCCAACAGTTCTTTTTTGTCGAACGATTGGGACAAGGAACGGGTAAACCGGTTCAACTTGCGAAGGAATGCCTCGTTCTCTTGCATTTTCGAAATCGCGTCCTGCAGCTCCGATTGCTGGGCTTGAAGTTCGTCCTGCTGCGCGGAAAGCTCCTCGTTCTGGGCCGTTAACTCCTCTTCGTTCTCGCGGTTTTGATGGAGCATCTCCTTCAGGACGCGCGAGAGGGAGCCGATTTCATCCATTCTGCGGATCAGCGGATCGGGAATGTCGGAACCGTCCGAATGCCGTACCGCCACTTGGGACAAAGCCGCCAAGGGACGGCTGATATCCTTGCCCAGCTGCCGGGAGCCGAGGATCAAAAGCACCAAAATCAACAAAATGAACGCGATCAGGAAAATGCCTTGGTCGACAAGCTGCCGCATCAGTTTGTCGCTTTCGGAAGCCAGCAGCGTTTCAGACGCGTTTTGGGCACTTTTGACGCTCATCAAGATTTCGTTGACCGGATTGGAACCGCTGGCATAAATCAGATTCTTTATGGCTTCGAAATCCCTATTCTGGGCGAACTCCGCCGCCCGCGGCAGCGTGTCTTTAAAATAGTTATTGAAAAAAGCCTTTACCCGGGCTGCCGCATCGGCTTCCGCAGGCGTAAGGTTCTTGCTTTCCAACCCAGCCAAGTCTTGCTCCATCCGGGTGCGGGACTGGAAAATCGCGTCGTATTCCTTGGGATCGAGGTAGACGTAATAACCCCGGGAATGCAGGATGATTTCTTCCGAGTCCGCAGCCAATTCCGTCATCAGGGAAAGCCTCTCGCGGATATCCCGGATCTTCGAATCGTAACTGCTGTAAGTGTGGTAGGTGTTCCACAGCGCCATGACGGCCCCGATCAGGATCAATCCGATCCCCGTATAAGAAAGCGCCTGGATCCGCCGGTTGATTTTTTGCCGGATCCAACGGTACAGGCTAGCCATCCAGCAGCTCCTCCACCTTCGAGATTAGATCCATCGGGCTGAACGGCTTCGGCATGAAACCGTCGGCTCCCGCGGATAACACTCTTTCTCTATCGCTTACCTGATTTTTGGCGGACAGCATCAGCACTCGCGTGGAGGAACCGGCCGGCTGTGCCCGAAGATGTTCGATTACCTCCATGCCGGTCATGATCGGCATCATGTTGTCCAGAATGACAAGATCGTAAGCCGACGCTAGGAGTTTGTCCAGCGCTTCCTGACCGTCATGGGCCACATCGATGTCGTGTCCTTCGTCCTCCAGCGTGTCCAAGATCAGCATTCTCAGCACGGGCTCGTCTTCCGCTACAAGCAATTTCGCCATCTTTCATTCCCCCGCTTCGGATCTTTCGAATTCGCCCTTCAGGATGCCGTAAGACGTTTTCAATCTTTCATGGTACCGGGGCTGTTCCCATGTATCCCAACGGTACAGGACAGGCTTCCGCTCAGCCGGCACCTCATTCCCGTCCACCACCGCCAATCGGAAACCGTCCGTCTTCCGGCTGCCTTCCAGCCCCTCTTTCCATAAATCCGCCATGACCAGCCGCGTACTCGGATCCTTCACGTTCAGAAGTTGCCAAGGAATCCGGACTTCCATGGTGCCGCCTCGGACGGCAATGTCCGCGAGCGAGTCGTAGTCCGCGCCATTCGGATCTCCGTTTCCGAATCTCAGCTTGCCGGTTTCATAGGCTTCGAACGGGACATATCGGTCGGTGCCTTCGCGGTCCGGGATTTCGAGAGGTTTGTTCAAGGCCAAGCGGATCGGGTTCCACCTCCCGTTACCGGGTTGGCCGGCATCCTTGGGTTCGTCGATCAGATGGAGCAGATGGCCGTATTGGTATTCGAACGGATCATAATAGCTGTCGACCCATACACGGCTTTCGCCCGCCTGCCGGATATCGATGGCGAAATCGATACCCGCATCCGGCCAAAGGGCGCTGCCGTTCGGCAATACGTTCTGTCCCTGTCCAGCGACGGAATCGATCAAAATGGCGGCATCGGCTTTGCCCGCGGCTTCAGGATTGAAATTCAGCAAGAAGTAGACATACCGCTCGTCGCTCGTTACCGAGAAGCTTTGGACCCCGCGGTCGTTTCCCCCAGCCGGGTAGGAAGGGATCCCCGCTTTCTTCCACTCCGATGAGTCCCCATCCAACACGATAGCCGGCTCTTCGCCCGGATCGAACGCCATCAGTCCGTATTGCTGCTCGCTCGTTTGGGCATTGGACCAGAACGGCCTTCGGTCCGGATCGTCCAGATCCATCGTGTTCCAAGTCCGTTTGAACCACTCGTCCTGCCAAGTGAATACGAGTCCCCCGGCCATGCGTTCATGGACGATGTCCTGCCATAACCGGGCGTCGATTTCGCCCTGTTCCTTTTCGTTCAGAAACCCCTGGTTCAGGCCGTTCACGTTGCGGTGGGTCATTCCGCGCGAGGAAGGAACTCCGAATTCGGCGATCAAAACCGGCATTCCATGTGCCTTCCGAAGTCGGTTCAGATACCCTGCATAACCGTTCTTCTCTCCCCTGAAATCGACGTAAGCGTTCAGGGTTCGGTCGAAATTGAAAAAATCGGGATAATAAGGATAGACGTGATAGGAAGCGAATTCCCCTGCGGCAAAAGCCGGCATCGATTCGATGTGGTTCGGATCGACGGAAACCATATCCTCATGGGGAGAAGGTTCGGACGGATGCTTCAACAAATCCGTGGTCACCCAATTCGTGAAGCTGATCGGCCGTTCCCAGCCGTATCGGTCTTTCTCGTAGGCAGCGGTCGTTTCCATCGCGTCCGCCAGCCAGCGTTCGAAAGCCGTTGCGTTCTCCGTGCGGAAATAACGTCCCTGATAAGGCTCCGCGCTCACATGGCTGTCATCCGTCGAAGCGACCATGTCCGGATCCCATTCCACCCCCAGCACCCAACCGAGCACGTAGGCCGACACGTCCGCCCGGTAAGCTCCGGAAGCATGTCCGGGACGCGCCGGCAGGTCCGCGTTTCCGTGAATAAGATCAACGGTCCGTTTGATTTCCGCGTGGAAATCTTCCTGGACTTTGGCATCGAAAGCGTCGCCGGATGCGGCCAACGCTTCTTCTTCCGTCCAAACGCCTTGCAGTAAGTAGAGCGGTTCCTTCGCTTTTCGGTTATAGGCTGCGAGTGCTTCGTAAAAATCCGGCGGATGGATCGTATACACCCGGATGGTATTGGCGTGCATGGAGCCGATTTGTTCGAACCACCTGGCGTATTCTTCTCTGGTGATCGCTGCTTCCCCGGGAAAATAACCGGGTTTGGAGATGCCCATGTTCACGCCCTTGATCAGGAAATTCTCCCACTTCCCCTGACGGTAAACCTGCAAATAATCTTTATCGGCACGGGCCGGCATCTTGACGTGTCCGTCACTCCAGATTTCGGCGATTTGTCCTTTTCCCGACGGAAAGGCAAGCCACCAAACAATCGCAAGTATCGCGACCGCACCGGCCGCGACTGCCGCCAGGATGAGATAGCGAAACCGCAATCGGACCCCCTTGGGCCGGGAAGCTCTCATGAGGACACCCCTTTCCTCTTCATGTCACCCCATCCTCTTCGGCCGACCGCCCACTGGAACAAGCCTTCGCACCGCCACCAGACCGTCAGCGGACGGTACCAGAACGATTCGGTCACCGCATACAGGAAGAGACGAAGCAAATCGCGCACTTTCGGATATTTGCGCAAGCTCCACTCTTCCATCAGAACCGCCCCCATCGAGAACATGGACCCATACAACAACGCGAGCAGCAACAGAAGAGCCGTAAACTCCCAGTACACTTCCGAAATGAACAAGGTCACGACCAGCACGACGTAAGCGAGCGCCTCCACGATCGGCCCCAGCAGCTCGACGAAAAGGAAATACGGCAAAGAAAACCAGCCGACCATGCCGTATTTCGGATTGAACAGCATGCTTTTGTGCAGCAGCAAGCTTTCCAGAAGTCCGCGATGCCAACGATTTCTCTGTCTCCTCAAGTACGTGGCCGATTCCGGCGCTTCCGTCCAGCACACCGGATCCGGCACGTAAATGATTTGCTTGTTCAGCTTCCGGTCTTTATTCAACCGGTGAAGCCGGATGATCAGTTCCATATCCTCGCCGACGGTATGCCGCCGGTAACCTCCGGCCTCGATGACCCAATGCTTATTGAAAACGCCGAACGCCCCCGAAATGATGAGCAGGAGATTGTGGCGGCTCATGCCGATCCGTCCCAGCAGAAACGCCCGGAGATACTCGATGACCTGCATCACGACCAGCGGTCGATTGGAGAGGCCGACCTCGACGACCTCGCCGCTTTCGATTTTGCAGCCGTTGGCGATGCGGATGCTGCCTCCGGACGCGATCACTTCCTCTCCGGATTCGAGGATCGGCTTCATGACTTTCAAGAAAGAGTGCCGTTCGAGAACGGAATCGCCGTCCAGGGAACAAAAATACGGATAGGAACCATAATTGATTCCCGCGTTGAGGGCATCCGCCTTCCCGCCGTTGTCCTTATCGATCAAATACAAATTGTCGTACAGCGCGGAGCGGTAGACGGCCCGGACTTTCTCCGTCTGCAGTCTCATGCGGACGGCCCGGTGTACGGGTTCCATCCGGAAACCCTCGATCATCGTTTGTAAAGTGCCGTCTTTGGAGCCGTCGTTGATGACGATGATCTCGAATTCCGGATATTCGATTCCGAGCAGCGAACGAACGCTGCCGTAGATGCCGGCTTCCTCATTGTACGCCGGTACGAGGATGGAAACCGGACGGGTATAACTCAGGTTCAGCATCTCCTCATAGGCCATGCTCTCGTCCAAGTGGCGGATCCGAAGAAGATGGAAGAAGGAAATCGCGAAAAACGCCGTATAGCACAACAATACGACCGCCATATAAATCATGACGACATAACCGGAAAAGACCACCAAATCCCTGAGCGCGTTTCCCCAGCTCACCCTCGGTCTCCTCCCCTCTCAAGCCACTCCAGCGCCATCTCGCGGGCGAACCGATCGTCCGAAGACGCCGCGGTTTCCCTCAATACCTCAGCCCCCTGCGGATAAGAAGCGAGGGATTGCGCGGCCTGCGATCTCACGAACCAAACGGGATCCCCCATCAGACCGACGAGGACGTCCTCGAACTGCCGGTTTCGGATGGCTCCGAACAGCTTGGCCGCCATCATTCTCTCCTGCCAGCTTTCGGCAGCCGCATGGATCAAATATTCTTTTTTCGGCCGGATGACGTCGAATTGGCTCAACGCCTTCAGCGCCCGGACTCTCGTTTCCCCGTCCGCCGAATCCGCGAACCCGTCCAATTCCGGTCCGTATTCCGTTCTCCGGAATAACCCGATCACGTCAATCGCCGTGTATCTCCAGGAAACGGGCAGCTCGCCCAGCCTTAAAACCGTCTGTCGGAACAGGCGATCCGACATTCGCGAGAGGATCAGCCGCTGCTCGAAATCGGGAAGTTTACCGTCAAGTCTCCCAAGCAAGTCAACCGTTCCTTCCACTCCCCAGCAGGCCAACAATTTCAAAATCGCGTATTTTTCTTGCATCGTCGTGCGAGGCAGGAGGTACATGTCCGTCAGTACGGGCGCGGAGGATTTCAAATCGAATCTCTCGAGCCGGTGAAGCGTATTGACGCGATGACTCCAGAGCCGGCTCGACAAGCGTTTGGCGTAACGCCGCATCAAATGCAGTTCCGCGTACTCCCGAATGCGGTCTCCGGTTTCCTCATCGCGGAATAACCTCGAACATTGCAGGAGAATCTCCTCGATGGCTTCCTCTTTCCAGCGTCCGCCGTTGAAATGGACCATCCTCGACTCGTTTCCGGTCCGTATATAGCCGTAAACGGGCTGCATGTAGGTTTCTTTCATTTCGGCAATCCTTTTCGCCTTGAAGTTCTCGAACACTTTCCTTACCACCAGATACCCGAAGGTCAGGAGGAGCAATGCCGCTAGGAAAAGGACTGCCCGAAGAAGCAAAGCGACGGTGAGGTTCATCTGGAAACCATCCTCCCCGAGAGACGCCGGATTCTCGCCTCCAATTCTTTCAGGCTGAACGGTTTCGTAACGTAGTCGTCGGCCCCGAGCTCGAGGGCGCGGACGATATCGGAATCCGACTTCCTGTTCGTGAGCATAAGAACGGTGAAACGGCCGGAGTCCGGAGACTGCCGCAGCCGCTGCAGGACTTCGATGCCGTCCATTCTCGGCATCATGCGGTCCAGAATGACCAAACACGGCACGGAATCCCTGGACCAAGGGTCGTTCATGAATTCCTCCCCGTCCTTGAACACGCGGATGTCCACGGTCAGTTCCGGCGGAAAGCAAGGCTTGACGTGTTCCGCCAGCATCGTACGGACGATCGCGTCATCGTCCACGATCACCGCCCTGACGGCTGACGCATGCGCACCAAGGCCGCTCCCGGGATGGCCTTCGCCTGCCGGAATCCTTTCCGACTGGGCTGCTTGCATGATCCTCATCGCTTCCGTAACGGACCTCTCAAAGGATGCGTCCGCTTGGGTAACGGTCATCCGGCCGGAAGCTAACCGCACGGGAATCTCGCTCCCTCTCTCGAAATCCCTCAGCCAGCTTTCCGGTTCGAACGGTTGTCCCCGCTCGGCGGATCCGTCGAATACGACGAGAAACCTTCCTCCTCCGTAACGGATCAGCCGGTCCCGGCTGCTCAAGCGGGAGAACAGCATGTCCGACAACGAAGCCAGAAGCCGGTCTCCTTGCCGGAACCCGCTTTCCGCGTTGATTTGCCCCAAACCGACGATGTCCAAGACCGCCAGTTGAAACGTGCCGGAACGGTTTATCGCTTCTTCGAGAAATTCCCGGTAGATATTTTCCGCTTCGGCCCGGCGGTAAGCTCCCGTCAATTCGTCCCGAACGGCAAGGCGATCGATGGCGGCTTTCTTTTTGAGTTGACGCGATAGCCGTCCGGTCAACTCTTCGAAATCCAAAGGCTTGGCCACGAAATCGTCGGCTCCGAGCCGGAAAGCTTCCAGACGGTTCGACCGCGTATCGTCCGCGCTGACGACCGTGACCGGGATGAACAGGGAAGAAATCTTCTCTTCCAGCTCCCGAAGCACCTCGAAGCCGCTCCCCTCCCGAAGGTGAAGATCCACGATCAAGGCGTCCGGCTGATATTGATGCATGCAGCGGACGGCTTCCTCCGAGCGGGAGGCGTTCATGACCATGTAACCTTGCTGCTCCAGCCCGTCTTTCAGGAAGGCGACGAAGGCATAATCGTCGTCCAGAACCAAGACAAGGGGAGCGTCCGGGTCCAACGGCTTCGAAGGCTTGCCGTCCGACGAATCGGCCGTATCCTCCGCTTCCCGGGCACGATAGACGAACTCGGCGATTGCCCTTAAAAAAGGCCGGAGCTGCGAGGGGGGCCAAACTTCCCGGTCCTCTTCCTCGCATTGGCGCATCAGGGCCGCCGCCGTCTCGGACAATTCCGGCAGCCCGATCGTGCCGGCGGTCCCCGCCACCGAATGGAGGAACCGCCTCACTTCCGTACCCGCCGCGGTACCGCCGTCCCTCTCCAACCACTCGGCAAGTTGAGTTTCTATGTTTCGGAATAACGCATCCTGGTATTTTTTCATGGATTCCATCAGGGCCTCGCTTCATAAAACCATTTATTATCGAATTATACTTGATTTCTTTAGACAAAACTCTACAAGATATTCGTAAATTAAGCAGGATGGAATGCCGTCAACGCAATAGGCCAGCCTGTTTCTTTACAAGGCTTGCGGCGCATGGTATTCTGAGGAAAACGCGTTGACGGGACCAACAAGCGGATCCGGGCAAAATCAGAGAGTAAATTCCGAAGGCTGAGAGAATTTACGTTGACCCCCGCCTCCCCCACCCCCGAGCGGCCGGCGATAAACCGGACAGTCCCTGCTGTTACCAGGGTTCGAGAGGACGGCTTTACGCGCGCGGATCGCGCCGGCCGTCAATGAAGGTGGTACCGCGGAAGCCGAGCTTCCGTCCTTTATCGGACGGGGGCTTTTTATATTGTCTGACGGAAGGCGGTTTACGGTTATGGGGCAACGGATCGTGGTCAAAATCGGAAGCAGCTCGCTGACGGCCGAAGAAGGCGGATTGGAAAACGGCAAGGTCCGCTTTCTCGCGGATGAGCTGGCAGCGTTGCATGAGGCGGGACACCATGTGCTGCTCGTCACTTCGGGCGCAGTAGCAGCCGGGTTCCGGCGAATCGGCTACGCGGCGCGGCCGAAGCTCGTGCACGAGAAACAAGCGGCGGCCGCCGTCGGTCAAGCCTTGCTGATGCAAGCCTACCACGAAGCTTTCGGCAAGCAAGACATCTCGGTAGCTCAAATTCTCCTCACCCGGCCGGATTTCGGCAACCGGGGCCGGGCGCAAAACGCCCAGCGGACGATCGAGGAGCTCCTGAAACAGCGCGTGATTCCGATTTTCAACGAAAACGACACGGTCGCCGTGGACGAACTCAAATTCGGAGAGAACGACACGCTGTCCGCGCTCGTCGCGAATCTCGTGAAGGCCGACGGGCTGTATATCCTGACGGATATGGACGGCCTGTATTCCGCGGATCCCCGGAAAGCGCCGGACGCGGTCAAAATCGGCCGGGTCGACGTCATTTCCGACGAACTTTACCGCATCGCGAGCGGAGCGGGCTCCTCCGTCGGCACCGGCGGCATGCGTTCCAAAATCGAAGCCGCGAGGATCGCCATGCAAGGCGGCATCCCGACGTTCGTCGGCAAAGTCGCCGAGCCGGGCGACCTGGCCGCAGCCGTCCGCGGGGATGGCAAAGGCACGTATTTCTCCTCTTCCCTGCACTCGCTCTCGGCGAAGAAGCACTGGATCGGGTTCCTCTCCGTGCCCCAAGGTCGGATCATCGTCGACGAAGGCGCCCAAACGGCTTTGCTCCGAGGCGGGAAGAGCTTGCTCCCCGCCGGCATCGTCGGCGTCGAAGGCGACTTCCATCCGGGCGACGTCGTCGAGGTCGCGGGCCCGGACGGCCGCACGCTCGGGCGGGGCGTCACGCACTACGCCGCTTGGCAAATTACCGCGGTCGCCCGGCTGGGCACCGAAGAAGCGATGAAGCGGGTCGAGGTGACCCGCGTGGAAGTCATCCACCGCGACGAATGGGTCGCGACCCCTATTTTGAAGGAGGCTGGTTCCCATGAGTGAAGTCCGTACCAAAGCGCAGGCGGCGCAAGATACGGCGGCCGCACTGGCCCGTTTGACCACCGAGGCGAAAAACGAAGCTCTCGCCGCAATCGCCGATGCGCTGATTGCCCGCTCTCGGGAGATCATAGAGAGCAACGAGGAAGATTTGGCCCGCGGCCGCGAGCAAGGCACCTCCGCTTCGCTGCTCGATCGGCTCAAGCTGACGGAGGAGCGAATCGCCGGCATCGCGGAAGGCGTACGCCAAGTGATCGCGCTGCCGGATCCGGTCGGCGACGTGCTCGAAAGCTTCGACCGGCCGAACGGCATGCAGATCGAGAAACGGCGCGTTCCGCTCGGAGTCGTCGGCATGATCTACGAAGCCCGCCCGAACGTCACGGTCGACGCCGCCGCCCTGTGCCTGAAAACCGGCAATACGGTCGTGCTGCGCGGCGGCTCCTCCGCCCTCTCCTCCAACCGCAGCATCGTACGGATCATGCGGGAGACGCTGGAGAAAACCGAGATCCCTTCGGACGCGGTCCAACTGATCGAGGACCCGAACCGCAGCTCCGTGGACGAAATGCTGAAGCTGAACGGTCTGCTCGACGTCGTCATTCCGAGAGGCGGCGCTTCCCTCATCCAGAACGTCGTACAGAACGCGACGGTGCCCGTGATCGAGACGGGAGCGGGCATTTGCCACACGTTCCTGGACGATACGGCCGAGCCCGCCATGTCGGAAGCGATCTCGCTGAACGCCAAAATGCAGCGCCCGTCCGTCTGCAATTCCATGGAGACGCTGCTCGTGCACGAAACCTTCGCCCGCGACCATCTTCCTTCGCTCGCCGCCAAGTTCCGGGATGCCGGAGCCGAGCTGCGCGGCTGCGACAAGACGCGCGAGCTTGTGCCGGGCATCGCCGAAGCGACCGAGCAAGACTACGCCACGGAATACAACGACTACATCCTGAACGTTAAAATCGTGAACGGCCTGGAAGAAGCTCTCGCCCACATCCGCCGGTTCGGCACGAAACATTCGGAATGCATCGTCACCGAAACGAAGGCGAACGCCGAACGCTTCCTGCAGGAAGTCGACGCGGCGGCCGTCTACCATAACGTCTCGACCCGCTTCACCGACGGCTTCGAATTCGGCTTCGGGGCCGAGATCGGCATCAGCACGCAGAAGCTTCACGTCCGCGGTCCGATGGGCTTGCCGGCGCTGACTTCGACCAAGTACCGGATCGTGGGCAACGGCCAGATCCGCAACTAAGGAGATTGGACAAATTGAACGGAACTTCCGCCTCCCCGCTGGGGAACGTAAACCTGTGTTTCTACGGAGCCGGCTCCATGGCCGAAGCGATCCTTCGCGGATTGACGGAGGCCCGCCTCGCGAGCCCGGACCGCATCACCGTCATGAACCGCCAAAACGCGGAGCGGCTCCAGGAGCTTCATCGCCGTTACGGCGTGATTCCGGCCGTGCAGGAGCAGGCGAAACATGACGCCCTGCATAACGCCGACGTCATCGTGCTCGGCATGAAGCCGAAAGACTCGGCGAATGCCCTGCGCGCGCTCGCCCCGCTGCTCCGGCCGGAGCAGCTGATCGTATCCGCCATCGCCGGACTGTCGATCGGCACGATGGAATCGCTGCTCGGCGGCAGCAGGGCTATCGTCCGTACGATGCCGAACACGTCGAGCATGATCAGCCTCGGCGCCACGGGAATCAGCTTCTCCCCCGCCGTTACGGCGGACCAGCGAGAGCTCGCGCTCGCCATGTTCGAAGCGATCGGCATTACCGCCGTCGTGGAGGAACCGCTGATCGAGGCCGTCAACGGCGTATCGGGCAGCGGCCCCGCGTACGTGTATTATCTGATGGAAGCGATGATTGACGCCGGAATCGATCTGGGTCTTACCGCGGAAGCCGCCAAAGAGTTGACGGTGCAAACCGTGCTCGGCGCCGCGGAAATGGTGCGCCGCACCGGGGAAAACCCGGCGGACCTGCGCCGGAAGGTCACCTCGCCCGGCGGCACGACCCAAGCCGCCATCGAAACGCTGGAACGGTTCCATTATCAGGAAGGCATGAATGCCGCCATTCTCCGCTGCGCGGAAAGGGCCAAAGAAATGGGCGAAGCGATCCGCATGGAAGCCGCCCTCCCCCTCGCCCGCAGCGAATAAGAAAGCAGGGATTCCGATGAGCAACAGTGCTTACAGCACCGCGACCTACCGTCTGTATGACGATAAGGCCGATTTCGACAAGAAAGCGACGGGCATCGCCGTCGGCCTGACGGTCGGCAGCTGGACCGAATTGCCGGAAGTCGCGAAGCAGCAAATGGAGAAGTATCTCGGCAAAGTCGTCTCCGTGGACGTTCATGACGGCAGCGGCGAACCGGGCACGCGTTATGCGGACATCACGATCGCTTACCCTGACCTGAATTTCAGCCGCGACCTGCCGGCGTTTCTCGTGACCGTCTTCGGCAAGCTGTCGATGGACGGACGGATCAAGCTGCTCGACGTGCAGCCGTCCGCCGAATTCCTGCAGGCGCTGCCGGGACCGAAATTCGGCGCGGCCGGCGTCCGGGACCTCCTCGGCGTCCATGACCGGCCGCTCGTCATGAGCATTTTCAAATCCGTCATCGGATACGACCTGCCCAACCTGCGGGAGCAATTCCTGCAGCAAGCGCTCGGCGGCGTCGATCTGATCAAGGACGACGAAATCCTGTTCGAGAACCCGCTGTCCCCGCTGGAGAAACGCGTTCCCGCCTGTATCGGCGCCGCGAGTGAAGCGGAGCAGCAAACCGGCCAGAAGCTCATCTACTTCACGAACCTTACGGGACCGACGTACGAACTGCGCGACAACGCCAAACGGGCCGTCGAAGCCGGGGCCAACGGCCTTCTGTTCAACGTGCTCGCCTACGGCTTCGACGCGCTCGCGGGACTGGCCGCCGATCCGGACATTCCCGTGCCGATCGCCGCGCATCCGGCGATGGCCGGCGCCATGTATCCGTCGCCGCATTACGGCATCTCCGCGCCTCTGCTGCTCGGCAAATTGGTACGCATGGCGGGAGCGGACTTATCCCTCTTCCCTTCGCCCTACGGCTCCGTCGTCATGCCGAAGGAAGAAAACCTGGCCGTTCGCGACGCCCTGCTCAGCGACAAGCTTCCGCATAAGAAGGCGTTCCCGGTTCCGTCCGCGGGCATCCATCCGGGTCTCGTCCCTCTCATCCTGAAGGACTTCGGACCGGAGG
The DNA here is from genome assembly GCF_003713065.1 of Cohnella candidum. NCBI lineage: Bacteria > Bacillati > Bacillota > Bacilli > Caryophanales > Paenibacillaceae > Cohnella > Cohnella candida. The sequence continues at coordinate 1,899,548 of NZ_CP033433.1, forward strand.
TCGTCGTGAATGCCGGAGGCGGCGTGCACGGCCATCCCGGCGGCGCGGCCGCGGGAGGCAAAGCGTTCCGGCAGGCGGTCGACGCCGTCTTGCGCGGAACCTCGCTCGAAGATTATGCGGCCGAAACCGGCCATGAGGAACTGAAAGCCGCCATCGAGCGCTGGGGGGTACGCACATCTTGAACGGATCGACATCGAAGATCACCTTGTTCCCCCGCCCGCCGGTCTTATTTTGCGATTTCGACGGCACGATCACGTTAAGCGACAACATCGTCGCGATCATGCAGAAGTTCGAACCGCCCGGGGTGAAGCCCATCATCGACGACATCGTCAGCGGGACCAAGTCCATCCGCCAAGGTGTCGGGGAAATGTTCGCCCTGCTGCCCTCCTCCAAGAAAGAGGAAATCCGTTCCTTCGTCCTCGAGACGGCGGGCATCCGTCCCGGATTTCCCGAGCTGCTGGCCTGGTGCAAGGAGCACGACGTGCCCTTCTACGTGACGAGCGGCGGCATCGACTTCTTCGTGTATCCGCTGCTGGAGCCGTTCGGCATTCCGGCGGACCACATTTATTGCAACGGCAGCAGCTTCGAAGGCGATAATATCGAAATCCTGTGGCCGCACGCGTGCGACGACGAATGCGCTAACGACTGCGGCATGTGCAAAACGACGGTCATCCGCCGGTTCCCGCGGGATGAGTACTACCGGATCCTCATCGGCGACAGCATTACCGATTTCGCCGGCGCGAAGCTGGCGGATCTCGTCTTCTCGCGTTCGCACCTGACGGAGAAGTGCCGCGAACTGGGCCTTCCGCATATCGCGTTCGAAACGTTCCACGACATCATCCGACATTTGGACCAAGGAGGCCTGTCCTCATGAGCTTCGCGGACATCCCGCTCGAAGAGAAGCAGCGCGTGATCGGCGAATTGTCGGCCATCAAGGCCGACTTCGCCTCCCGCGGCTGGTTCGCCGGCACGAGCGGCAACCTGTCGATGCGCGTCGGCGAATACCGCCCGGACGCGTTCCATTTCGCCGTCACCGCCAGCGGCAAAGACAAATCAAAGTCGACGCCGGAAGATTTCCTGTTCGTCGACCAGGCAGGCAAGCCTTGCGAGACGACGCGCCTGAAGCCGTCCGCGGAAACGGTCATCCATTGCGAGATTTACCGCAAAACGGGCTGCGGCGCCATTTTCCATACGCACACGGTGTTCAACAACCTCGTCTCCGAATGGTTCTGGGAACGCCGCCACGTGCCCGTGGAAGGTGTCGAGCTGATCAAGGCGTTCAACATTTGGGACGAAGAAGCCGTCATCCAGATACCGATCGTCAGCAACTTCGCGGACGTTCCCCGCATCGTACCCGAAATCACCGAAAAGCTCGATCCGCGGATTCCCGGCATTCTCCTGCGCAAACACGGGATCTACGCCTGGGGCGAAGACGCCTTCGCCGCCAAACGCCATCTCGAAGCGTTCGAGTTCCTGTTCGAGTATGCGTACCGCTGGGAGCTGCTGAAATCCGGCAAAGCCCTGTAAAACAACGAAACCGCCCCTCGCCGCATGGCGAAAGGGCGGTTTTTTCATTTACATTTCAATAGGCTTCGCTTCGCTGCGCTCGGCTGAACCCCAGATAACGCGTTCCCTGAAACGAAAGCTTGCCGTTGTCGCCTTCGGCCAGCATGCCGAACTCGGCTCCGTTTATGCGGAATTCCATACGGTCCCCGCTCTGCACTTCGAACGTCGCGTAGTACGTCGTGCTGGAGGTCGTCGAATGCTGAAAGGAATCGTTTCCGTCGCTATGGTGGTGATGGGACACATGCGTCCTTTTGCTGACCAATCGGGCATCCACGGTCAACACCGGCTGCGCGTTATTCCGGTTCCACTGGGCGATTCCCCGGATCGCGCTGAACGCGATAATCCCGAGCACGACAATGAAAAACAAAGGAATGATCGTCCCCATCGCTCCGAAACCGCCGTCAAAGCCGCCGAAACCCGGATCGTTACCGAACATGCGCCCACCCGCCTCTTTCGCCTTGAGTTGGAATCCTCTTACAATAAATACGACGCACCCGTCCAAATGTTACGTCCGTCCCGCAAAAAAATTCCTTGCTCGCTCGGAGCAAGGAATTCGTTGTCTGAGGGCTTATTTGCCCGTTCTGAATTTCTGCGTATGGGCGCGGGCTTCCTCGACGTTGGAGACGCGGTTGCGGCTCCATTCCAGCAAAATCCGGTCGATATACCGAAAATGGAGCTTGCCGGCGAACACCGATTCTTTCAGCGCGAACAGCACCAGATCTTCGTCGTAGCCGTCCTTGTCCAGCCACCCGTTGATCGTCTCGACCTCCATTGGCGACAACGGCCGGCCGAATTCCTGCTCGAACACCGCGAACAGGTTCGTCGCTCCCCCGAAGACGGATGTCTTCGACACGGGAGGACGCGCGGCATGGCGGGCATCAAGAGAATCCGGCGACGCGGAGGCGTCGCCCCCGCCCGTACGCAGCGGGAACTCTCCCGCCGCGAGGAGCGCGCCGATCTTCTGGAACAGGCCGGACAGGTTATAGCGGTCGGACTGGACGCCTGTCACCGGGTCGACCATTTCGTCGATGCCGACGAGCCCTTGTTTCACGAGCTTCTGCATCGCTTGGCCGACGACGGACGGCGAGGATCCGAGACGCTCCTGCAGCTGTTCCATCGTCGGAAATTCGATCTGCTCCAATTGGCGGAAAGCCAGGAGCTGAATCAGCAGCATCACTTCCGTGTCGCTCAGTTTGAGAGCCCGGTATGTCCTGAGCAGCGCATACGGAATGCTGGCCGCGCCGTCCATATAGGCTTCGGCCAAGCCGCGCGCGATACCTCCCCGATCGTCCATTGTTCCGCCTCCTTTGTCTTATTCGTGTTCGTTGGGAATTTATTACGGATACAAGCGGTAAAGCATCCGAGGAAACGCGATCGTTTCCCGCACGTGCTCCAAGCCGCAAATCCAGGATACGGTTCTTTCCAAGCCCAATCCGAATCCGGAGTGCGGCACGGTGCCGTAACGGCGCAGGTCCAAATACCATTGGTAGGCTTCCGGAGACAGTTCATGCTCCTTGAAGCGTTCCTCCATCAATCCCGGATCGTCGATCCGCTGCGAGCCTCCGATGATTTCCCCGTAGCCTTCGGGCGCGATCATGTCGGCGCACAGGACCACTTCCGGCCTGGACGGATCGGGCTTCATATAGAACGCCTTGATGCCCGTCGGATAGTGCGTGATGAAGAGCGGCCGGTCGAATTTCTCGGCCAGCGCCGTTTCGTGCGGCGCGCCGAAATCTTCGCCCCAAGGCAGCTCCATGCCGAGCTCCCCGAGCATCTTGATCGCTTCGTCGTACGTGATGCGGGGGAACGGCGGCTTCACGCGTTCGAGCGCGGAGATGTCCCGCTCCAGCGTCTCCAGCTCGGGACGGCAGTTCTCGAGCACCTTGCCGACCACGTGCGAGACGAACTGCTCCTGCACCCTCAAGTTCTCTTCGTGGTCCACGAAAGCCATTTCCGGTTCGATCATCCAAAACTCGATCAAGTGGCGGCGGGTTTTGGACTTTTCCGCGCGGAACGTCGGGCCGAACGAATACACCTTGCCGAGCGCCATCGCCGCGGCTTCCATGTAAAGCTGGCCGCTCTGCGTCAGGTAGGCGTCCTCGTCGAAATATTTGATATGGAACAGCTCGGTCGTCCCTTCCGCAGACGATGGCGTCAGAATCGGCGGATCGACGAGCGTGAAGCCATTCCGGTCGAAAAACTCCTGAATGGCGGAAATGATTTGGGCGCGGATGCGCATGATCGCCCGCTGCCTCGGCGCGCGCAGCCACAGGTGGCGATGGTCCATCAGGAAATCGACGCCGTGCTCCTTGGGCGTAATCGGATAATCCTGCGTGATCTGGATGATTTCGATTCCCGTGACGGACAGCTCGTACCCGGATTTGCTCCGCGGATCTTCGCGGACAACGCCGGTCACGTACAGGGAGCTTTCCTGCGTCAGCTTGCCCGCGTTCTCCCAGGCTTCCTCGGATACCTCTTCTTTGACCAGAACGCCCTGGATGAAGCCGGTTCCGTCGCGAAGCTGCAAAAACTGGATTTTGCCGCTGGACCGCCGGCGCGTCAGCCAGCCGCCGAACGTCACCGATTCTCCGACGTGTTGGCCGACTTCCGAAATCGTGACTTTATTTTGCATATTCATTTTCCCCTTCCCGTAATGTCGTTTCGCGAAACCGCCTCAGGATTGCCGCACCAGACGGTAGGTGTCGCGGGCGATCAGCAGTTCCTCGTTCGTGGGCACGACCAGCGCAGCCACCTTAGAGTCATCGGTCGTGATCTTCCTCGGCTCGCCGGAACGTTCCGCATTGCGCTGTTCGTCGAGCGCGAGACCGAAGAAAGACAGGCCTTCGCATACCCGCTTGCGGAGCACGTCGGAATTTTCCCCGACGCCCGCGGTAAACACGACGGCGTCCAAGCCGTTCATGGCGGCGGCGTATGCGCCGATGTATTTGCGAATGCGGTAGGCGTACATCTCGAAGGCGAGCCTCGCACTCTCGTTGCCTTCGTTCATCGCCTGCACGACCTCGCGCATGTCGCTGCTGACGCCGGAAACCGCGAGCAGGCCGCTGTGCTTGTTCAGCATCGAATTCACTTCGTTCAGCGTCAGGTCTTCCTTGTTGATCGTGAACGGAACGACGGCCGGATCCAGGTCGCCGCTGCGGGTCCCCATCATCAAGCCTTCAAGCGGCGTCATGCCCATGCTCGTGTCGTACGATTTGCCGTGGAGCACGGCCGTGCAGCTGGCGCCGTTGCCGATGTGGCAGACGACCAGCTTCAGGTCCGCGAGCGGCCGGCCGAGCAGCTCCGCCGCGCCTCGGACGACGTAATCCACGGAGGTGCCGTGGAAGCCGTAACGGCGGATTTTGTGCTTCCTGTAGAGTACCGTGGGGATCGCGTACAAATACGAGGTCGGCGGCATCGATTGGTGAAACGCCGTATCGAATACGACGGCCTGAGGGACGTCCGGGAGGTTCGCCTCAACGGCGGTGATCCCCGTCATGTGAGCCGGATTGTGCAGCGGCGCCAAATCGAACAGCCGGCGGATCTCCAGCTTCACTTCCTGCGTCACCAATGCCGACTCGCCGAACGACTCGCCTCCGTGCACGACCCGGTGCCCGACGGCTTGGATTTCGCGGATCGAACCGAGCACGCCGAAATCCCGGTGCGTCAGCATGTCGAGCACTTTCCGGACGGCCGTCGTGTGGTCGAGGATTTCGCTGACTTCGCGGATCTCCGGCTTGTTCTCCACCTCGTGGGACAAGATGGACGATTCCATGCCGATCCGTTCCACCCGGCCCTTCGCCATGACGGACTCGTCTTCCATGTCATAGAGCTGGTATTTCAAGGAGGAGCTTCCCGAGTTGATGACCAATACCTTCATGGGAGCCTGTCACCGTCCTTGCCGTATTGGAAAAAGCCGACCCCGGTTTTGACGCCGAGCTGGCCGGCGCGCACCTTCTTCTTAAGCAGGAATGACGGACGGTATTTGAGCTCCCCGTATTCCCGGAACATCCGTTCCAGCGCGGCCAAAACGGAATCAAGGCCGAACCGGTCCGCCATCTCGAGCGGGCCGCGCTCGAACTGATAGCCGATCCGCATCGCGGTGTCGATGTCTTCCGGCGACGCGACGCCTTCCTCCATCAGATGCAGCGCTTCGTTGATCAACAGACAGATGAGCCGGGTCGTGACGAAGCCCGGGGACTCGTACACCATGACCCCTTTTTTGTCGAGGACCATTTCGGTAAAGCTTTTCGTTCTGTCGAACGTGTCGTCCGACGTTTGCAGCCCCCGGATGATTTCCACCACGTCGACCCGGAACGCCGGATAGACGAAATGCATGCCGATGACCCGCTCGGGATGCTGCGTGACGCCGGCCAGCTCCGTTAAACTAAGCGTCGACGTGTTGCTGGCGAGCACCGACGTCTCCGGCAAAAAGCGGTCGAGCTCTTCGAACACTTGTTTTTTCAGATCCAAATCCTCGCTGACGGTCTCGATGACCAGATCGCATTCTCCGAGATCCTGCAGAGATTTTTGCTTATGTATGCGGTTCAGGATCAGCTTCTTCTCCGCGGCCGTGATCGCCCATCTTTCCATTTGGCGGTCCAGGCTCGCTTCCAGCATCTCCAGCGCCGATTCCAGATGCTCCTGGGACTTCTCGACGAGAAGCACGTCCAATCCCTTGACGGCCAGCATCTCGGCGATGCTCCGGCCCATCGTGCCCGCGCCTACGACTCCGATCGTGCGAAACATGTTGTTCGTCCTCCCCCTGCGACGTTAAACCATTCCGTAAACGGGATATTCCCATCTTATCATAACGGGAAGTCACACGGTAATGGAGCGCGCGGCGGTTCAACGACAAAAATCGTCCGGAGGCCAAGCAAGCCCCGGACGATTCTTTGACATGCGAAATGATGGACCTAAAGCCCTCTCATGTAGGTAATCCAGCGCTGGACGTACCCGTCTTGCGCCCACTGGACCATCACTACGGATTCTCCTGCCCCGAGAGGAATGCTGACCGTGTCCGGCGAAACGGACTTCCCTTCCCGCACGGCATGAACGCGGATTTCACGGCCCGTCACGACGCCCAGCACGTTGCCGTAAGTGAACGCGTCCTGTGCGCCGGGCTCGATCGCCTGGATATCCTCCCAGGACATCGTAAGCACGTCGTGCTGGACAAGCTGCGACGGCAATGCCGAGGGCAGACCGTCGACCGTCTTGGATACCGCTACCCATTGTCCCGGATTCCTGCTCACGCTCCATTGCTGAACGCCGGCGACCGAAGGCTCGGCATTCGGAAACAAGTCGCGGAGGGCGGTATGCGGTTCCGAAGCAGCCGTCTTCGCCTTCAAGTTGATCTGGTTGATATGTTTGACCCACCAGTTGACGGCGGGTGCTCCCTGTCCGTCTTTGACGGTAGATTCCACGGCCAAGTAGGCGTTGCCGGCGTAGAGAACCCGTTCGGAGAGCAGATAATCGGGCACCGCGACCGCGGCATCGAGCTTGGTCGATTTCCGGTTCGTTGCCTGGGTCGCTTGCAGCGTTTGCCGGCCGTCCGCCGATTCCACCGCGGCGATATGCCAAAAATTTTGCCCATACGGCATGTACAATCCGGCGGTGTTCGCCATCAAGCCAAGCTCGTCGGGATCGCTGCCCTTCGGGGCCACCAGCACCGTCCGGTAGCGGCTCGTCGGGAAGGACCCCGATTCCTTGCGGTCGGTCCGAAGTCCGATGAGGAGAGCATATGGCGTAGCTTTGGGCGACGCGAGCGCAGTAGGCACCGGCGTGCTTGCCTGTACCGGCGACGCGATCGCTTCTTCCGACTGCCGCCCCCGCTCCAACGGGCCGTTCCACAGCCAAATCCCGAGAAGGATCAAAGCGAACGATGCGAATGCCGCCGCGGGCAGGCGCCAAGCGAACCGGCGCGGAGACCTTCGTCCGCCCCGTTCCGCGTCGATGCGCTCCCGGATCTTCTTTTTCAGCTCTTCATCGAATCCGGCCCGCGCGAACGGGTCACGTCCCAGCTGTTCCTTCAGTTCCTTGTCACTTAGGTCCATGTTCGCTCTGCTCCTTCATCTTGGCTAGTTTTTGGCGGGCGTGGAACAACCGGGATTTAACGGTTCCTTCCGTGACTCCGAGAACGTCGGCCATTTCCTTCATGGAAAGTTGATGGTGGGCGAACAGGATGATCGCTTCCCGGTATTTCGCCGGAAGTTGAAGCACCATGTCCCACATTTCGCTCATGGCCCATTTTTCCATCGATTCCTGCTCGACCGAACGGTTCTCTCCCCTCTCCTCCAGCCAATCGGATAACGTCACCTTGCGTAAAAATGCGGAACGCTGAAAATCGATCGCGGTATTGCGCGTTATCGTAAGCAGCCAAGTTTTGACGGAGGCGTCCCGCCGGAAAGCGTGAATGTGCCGGTAAACCTTGATGAACACTTCCTGGCTGATGTCGTCGGCCATATCCCATTTGCGGGTGATGCTGTACGCGTAATTCCAAACTTCCTTGCCGTAGGCGGTCATCAGCTCTTCCAGCAGCGCCTTCGGGTCGTCCGTTTCCACCATGTATTTCAAGTAGTCCATATTCGTCTCGGAGTTCAAAGCCCAGCACCTCAATTCCTTAGACGATCCGAAATCGGATCCGGTTCAATCATTCGGACGCATGCCAAGCGGGAAAGTTGCCGTCCTTTCGATACTATACCTGAAATCCGCGAAAAAAAGGGCCTTTCCCATCGGTTTGGGAAGGCCCTTTAGGCAAAATTTAAGAGGCGACGGGATTCGCCGGAGAGACGGCCAAACATTCGCGAAGCCGGTCTCCCGACAGCGTCTCTTCCTTCACAAGGATGGACAGCAACTGGTCGAACTTCGCGCGGTTCTCTCCCAGATGCTTGCGCGTACGGTCCATCAACCCGTTCAAAATGTTGGCGTTCTCCTTCGCCCATTCTACCTGCGTCAACGCTTGCGGATGGATGATGCCGAGCTCCGACATGCCGGATTCGATCAGCGTCTTCACGATGCCGGTCGCCTGCTCGAAGTCCCCCCTCGAGCCGGTGCTGCGTCCGCCGTAAATCAATTCCTCGGCCGCGGCTCCGCCCAGGGCGATCATGATTTGATCCTCCAGCGTCTGTTTCGTGTACAGGTAGCTGTCCTTGCGGGGGTGGTGGCGCACATAGCCCAGCGCCTGGCCCCTCGGCGTAAGCGACACTTGCGCGACGCTGCCGGGACGGAGAACCTCCGCCATGATGGCGTGCCCGAGCTCGTGCATGGCGACGCGCTCGCGTTCTTCCCGGGTCGTCTCCCGGTCCGTCCGCTCGCCCATCATGACTTTGTCGATCGCTTGCGTCAAATCCGTCTGGCTCAACTGCTCGCGTTCTTCACGCAGCGCATAGATGGCCGCTTCGTTCATGACGCTCTCCAATTGGGCGCCGGAGAAGCCGAACGTTTCCTCCGCCACCCGGTCGAGCGATACGCCCTCTTCGAGAGGCTTGTTGCGGGCATGAAGCTGCAGAATATGCTCGCGGCCTTTCTTGTCCGGCAGATCGACTTGGATATGACGGTCGAAACGGCCGGGACGGAGCAATGCGGGATCCAGCAGCTCTTTCCGGTTCGTCGCCGCGATGAGCAGAATACGGATGTTTTCGTTGCCTTGGATGCCGTCCATCTCGGTAAGCAGCTGGTTCAGCGTTTGGTCGTATTCCCGATGCTGACCGCCGTCGCGTTTGCCGCCGATGCCGTCGATTTCGTCAATGAAGACGACGGCGGAATTGAGCTTCAGCTTCGCGGCCTGGGCGCGGGCTTCCTTGAACAGGTCCCGGATCCGGCTGGCGCCGACGCCGACGTACATTTCAACGAATTCGCTGCCGGATGCGGCCACGAACGCGGACTTCGTGAAATGCGCCGCCGCCTTCGCGAGCAGCGTTTTGCCGGTCCCTGGAGGCCCGGTCAGCAGAATGCCCTTCAGCGGGCGGATGCCCAGCTTCTTGATTTCCTCGCGTTTGACCATGAATTCGAGCGCTTCCGTCAATTCTTTCTTCGCTTGTTCCTGTCCGCCGATATCGTCGAAGGAGAGGAAAGTCGGCACCTTGGCGGCGCTTTTCTTGTTCATCGCGCCGACGGCGATGCCTCCGCGCGCCTTCGTAAGGAAGAACAGCGCAGTGGAAACGAGCAATAAGGTGATGATGGGCATCGGGGAAACCCCGACGTACATCAGGAATAACAGGAAAACGGGAACGAAGCCGATGGCGATTTCTTTCCCGTATGTTTTCAGCTTACGCATTCGGCCATACCCCCAAACTTGCCGCCTCGCGAGGGAGCACGACGAACTTCGCCGTTTTCCCGTCCACGAGCCGGATATATACGTTGTCATCGTCCATGTCGGTCGTCGCGGTCACGCCCGGAAAACGTGCGGACAGCTTGTCCATGGCATCCCGAATCTCGGAATAATGGCGCGTTTCCATGGCCTGCGCCACATCGAACAGCGAATAGCTCCAGGCTTTCTCGAGCTGATCGGACGTTTCCGATTCCACGTTGAACTCGAGCTTTTTGCCGCCGATTTGGCCGGCGCCTTCTTCCTTGACCTTGCGGTAGACTTCGGCGAGGTCCGCGTCGGGTTTCAACTTCACGTTAAGGACGATTTGGCCGGACGTCATGGAAGCCGCGGCCGATTGGACGCCGTTAACCGATTCCGCCACGCGGTCCAGCGGCTGCTCGACGCCGTAATGCCGGTACGTGATCCATCCGCCGAACAAGAGCGACGCCGACAGCGCGGCCGTAATCGCAAGCGGCACCATTTTGATTTTCATATCGCGTTGTCCTCCTTCATATTTTTGCTGTATTTATAGGAAAGTACGATCATGGTTAAATGACGAATAGAAACGCAAGCGTATAGCAACGAGTATATCAGTTTTAACCGCCGGTTTGGTGATCAAAAGCTTGGCAAGAACGCCAATGAAAAACGCCCCGTCGAAAGGAGGGGCGGATATCGGTTACGGCCGGCGGCAGATCGTTTGTATAACCTATTATACGTCATCTTAAACGTCCGGTGTCATGAAAGTATTCTCATTTTTGCTATAAAGTTTGATAGACGATTTGATAGATAGTTAGCAAGCATATCCGTATGCAAAAAAGCCGCATTTCGCTCCCTTCGAAAGGGTGAAATGCGGCAATCTCAGCATCATACGGCCTCTTTCCCCTTTAATTGCCGGGGAGATCGTAGGCTTTCAGTAAAGCACCTTCTTTAAACGAATAAAAATCGATGCCCTGCTGATCCGAAGCGGGCGATTTGCGATAGCGGATTTCCCACGCCGGCATACCGCCGAACCAGCCCGGCTGGACGCGAAGCGGCACCGCCGCGGGCCGATCGGCGGCGAATCGTTCCCGGATTCGCGATTCGGTATAGCCGTCGGACGCCTTCTCTTTGACGATGCCGTCGCTGCGTTCCCACAGGATCCACGACTGGCCGTCCTTGTCTTGGCCGGATACGATCCACAGCGAGTCATCCCAGGTATACCAGACGGCCTGGTCGATATCGGTCAACCCGCCTTGGACTTTGGCGATGGTGACCGCTCTCCGTTCATCCGCGCGATAACTCGAATCCGCCGTTCGGACGTAAAGGACGAACGCCAGGACGAGCAGCGCGACGAAAACGATGCCCGCGGCGACCCACTTTCCCATGGAGAGGGAAGTCAGCCTGCGCCTGCTTTCCGTTCGGCTGAGGCTCATCCCCTGAGCCTCTCGAAGCAGGCTTGCGCTTCGTAGCGAATCCTTTCCTCATCGAGCGTAAGCAGCTCGCCGCCCCGCAATAGCTGCCGGCCGTCCGCCCAAACGTGCTTCACGTCGGAGCCCGACGCTGCATAAACAAGATGGGAAATCAAGTCGGTGCGGGGCACGAAATGGGTTTGCGCCGTCGATACCGCGATGAAGTCGGCCTTCATGCCGGGCTTCAAGATGCCGGTCTGCCCTTCCAAGCCGAGCGCGCGGGCACCGTAAGTCGTGCCGAGGCGGAGAGCCTCCGCGGCCGGAATGACGGTCGGGTCCCCGGTGACGCCTTTATGAAGCAGGGCGGCAAGGCGGATCTCCTCGAACAGGTCCAGATTGTTGTTGCTTGCCACGCTGTCCGTCCCGAGACCCACGGTCACGCCAGCCGCGAGAAGTTCCGGCACGCGCGCCACTCCGCTAGCCAGCTTCAGGTTGCTGACCGGGTTATGCGAGACGGCGACGTTCCGTTCCGCCAGAAGGGCGATCTCCTCGTCCGTCAGATGGACGGCGTGGGCGACGAGCGCGGGACGGCTGAAGAAGCCGAGACGGTCCAAATGCTCCGGCGGGCGCACCCCGTAATCTCGGACGTTTTGCTCGACTTCGAACCTCGTTTCCGACATGTGCGTGTGCAGGGAAAGGTTCAATTCATGCGCGGCTTCCACGACTTTCACGATGAAATCGGGCGGGCACGTGTAAGGCGCGTGCGGACACATCATGACCGTAATGCGCCCGTCGGCGGCGCCGTGCCATTCGCGGGCGAAGGTGACGGCGTCCTGCAGTTTCGCCTTCTGGACGTCCTCCGGCACCATGCCGATCATGCCGCGCGTCAGCACGGCGCGCAAGCCGGACTGGTCCACGACTTCGCCGACCCGGTGCATGTGGTCGTACATATCCAGGAACGTCGTCGTTCCGGTTTTGATCATTTCCGCCGCGGCCAAGGCGCTGCCCCAGTATACGTCGTCACCGGTGAACTTGGCTTCCATCGGCCACATATGGTTCTGCAGCCAGTCCTGCAGCGCCAGATCGTCCGCATAGCCGCGAAGAAGGGACATCGCGGCGTGTCCGTGCGTGTTGACCAGCCCGGGCAGGAACAGCAAGTCTTGGCCGTCCACCGTTTCGGCGGCAGCCTCCAGCCACTCCGCAGGCGCCTCCCCTTCTCCCATGTCCGCGATGCGCGATCCTTCAACCGCCATCCAGCCTTTGAACAGCGGACGAGTATCGTCCATGGTCGCGAAATATCCGTTCGTGATCAGCCATCTTTTCATTCTTCGACGTCCCCTTGTTCTTTTCGCTTTTCATAATCCATGTAATAGGCCAAGCTGAGCAGTTCCGCCGTAAAGTCGGCGTAGTGGATCCGAACGCCTGCGGGCACTTTCAAGACGGACGGCGCGAAATTCAGGATGCCCTTGATTCCCGCGGCTACGAACCGGTCCGCCACGTTCTGCGCCTCGATGGCCGGAACGGTGATGATCCCGATCGCGATGCCGAGCCTGTCCACCGTCTCGCTGAGCTCCGACATCGGCTGCACGGTCATCTGGTTGATTTTCGTGCCCGTTTTGCCTGCATCGGCGTCGAAAACGGCGACGATTTTCATGTTGTCTTTCGTGTACATGTTGTAATTGCACAACGCGCGCCCCAGGTTGCCGGTGCCGACGAGGGCCACGTTGAGCGTTTTGTCCAATTTGAGGATGTGGCGGATCTTCTCGATCAAATAGGCCACGTTGTAACCGACGCCTTTGCGTCCGAATTCCCCGAAATAGGCCAAATCTTTGCGGATTTGCGCGGGATTGAGGTCCAGCTTCTCGCCGAGATCCTGAGACGATACCGTTTGGACGTCGGATAGGCTGAGCTCGTTCAGAAACCTCAAATATACCGGCAGCCGCCGCACGACCGCCTCCGATATTTTCTCCTGCTTCATCCGGCTTCTCCCCCTTCGTCCGCTGGTTTGACGGTTTCCGGCCTTCCCTCGTCAAGCCACTGCTTGACCCGGTCCGCCATGCCGGCCGTCGGCAAATGCTCCATTTTCGGTCCGGGCAGCGAGTACAGGAAGTATTTCCCGTAGCTCGTGTCGATGACCCTGGTGTCGTACAAAATGACGATCCCCCGGTCGGTCGCGGTGCGCACCAGTCTGCCGAAGCCCTGCTTGAAACGGATGACCGCCTGCGGAAGCGACAGCTTCATGAACGGGTTTTTCTTCTCCGCTTGCAGCTTTTCCGACTTCGCCTCGACCACCGGATGGTTCGGAGGCTGGAAGGGCAATCGTACGATAGCCAAGCACGTGAGCGCATCTCCCGGCAAATCGACGCCTTCCCAGTAGCTGCTCGTACCCAGCAGCACCGACGCCGGCTGGTCGCGGAATTGCTTGGTCAGACGGCTGCGGCTCGAGCCGTCGATTCCCTGGCCGAGCACCTGGATGCCGGCGGGCTCCAAGCTTTCCTTGAGCGGACCGTATACCGTCTTCAGCATACGATGCGACGTAAACAGGACGAGCATGCGTCCGCCGACGGTTTGGGCCACGTCGCGCAGCGAATCGGTCAAGGCCTGCACGAACGCGGCGTCGCCGTCCTTGCCCCGGATACCCGGAAAATCCCTCGGAATGAGCACGAGGGCTTGTTCGCGATAGCGGAACGGGGACGGCAGCTGCGAGGTCCGGAGCCGGCCTTCCTTCTCCGACTCGGCAAGGCCCAGCTGCTCCGTCACATATTGAAACGATTTGTCTACCGTCAAAGTCGCGGACGTCATGACGACGCTCGCCTTGCGGTCGAACAGGCCTTCCTTCAGCAGAGCGCTCACGTCGGCGGGCACGCCGTACATCCACACGGACCGGCCGCGGTATTGGAAGTGCGCTTCCGCCCAGTAGACATAGCCGGCTTCGCCCATCGTGACGAACGAAGACAAGTCCGCCCGGACCGCAGCCACGTCTTTCACGACGCCGCTCAGGTCCGTCAGAAGGCCCTGCAGCGAATAATCGTCGGTTTCTTCACGGATTTCCGCGATCAGCTTCTCCATCGGCCGGATGAAGTCGGACATCAGCTGGATGGCGTTGTCCGCGTCCACGCGAATGGCGTCCCACCCTTTCGGGAGCGCATCTTGCTTCAAGCGCAGCGTCAGGCTGCCCGTCTCGTCGGCGGCGGCTTGGCCCGCCAACAGTCCGAACAACGCTTCCGTCCAGCGTTCCCAGGATTCCCGAATATCGTTCAATTTGGCGGGCATGAGCTCCGCCTTCTCCACCCAAGCGGGCGCTTGGTCATGCGGAACGGATGCGAGTGCCGTCGCCAATTGTGGAATCAATCCGTTCCGGGAATCTTTCCAGAGCCGCTGCAACGGCATCGCGAGAGAGTTGTAGCCGGTTTTCTGTCCGAGATGCTGCCCCGCCACTTCTTCCAGATGATGGGCTTCATCCACGATCAAGCGGTCGTAGGACGGCAGCAATCGGTGCTCGGCGCGCATGTCCGTGAATACGAGCGCATGGTTCGTGATGACGAGGTCCGCTTTGCCCGCCTCGTTCCGCGCGCGGTGATAGAAGCATTTGTGGAACCACGGACAAGAGCGGTTCAGGCAAGACGCCGCGTCGCTGGCGACAGCGTCCCACTCTTCCTTGGAGCGGCCGAGATTCAGTTCCTCGCCCTCTCCGGTGGACGTTTCCGAGAGCCATACCGTCATGGCTCCCCGGGTCACCGCGTCTTCCTTGCCGAGCGCGTAGTCCGGCACCGAAACGCGGTTTTCGAATTTGCGGAGACACAGGTAGTTGCTTCGACCCTTGAAGACCGAAGCGCGGAACGATACGGGCAGCACCTTCTGCAGCAGCGGCAAATCCCGTTGGCGAAGCTGTTCCTGAAGCTGGATCGTGTGCGTCGTCACGACGATTTTTTTGGATTCCTTCAGACCATAATAGAGAGAGGGAAGCAGATAGCCGAGCGACTTTCCCGTTCCCGTGCCCGCTTCCACGAGCAAATGGGAATCCTGTTCGAGGGACTGCAGCACTTCGCCGAACATGATATCCTGGCCTTCCCTGGATTCATAGGCCGGAAGAAGTTCCTTCAGGTTGCGCCGAACTTCTTCGGAGAAATCCTCGAAAGAGGTTTCCGCCAGCCGGCGCGCAACGTCGCTCGCGTCTTCCTGCCGGTTGGCCGCGGCATCGTCGCTCCAATCGCCAACCTTCATCGCGAATTGGCGATGATAGTGGTAGCCCTCTTCATGGAATGCCGGCCGGATTTCCCGGTCTTGCAGCGTCATCGCGATCAGCCAGCCCAAATCGCTTCCTTCGGCGTCGAAAAGTGAACCGAGCCGCTGGAGCGTGAGCATCGGCAAGGAGCGCAATTTATTCAACCCGATCGAAAATAATTCCGCCGTCGCCAGCGCGTCGCTGTCCGCCTGGTGTGGACGGTCATGGCCGATGCCGAACGCCTGCGTGAGCGCCGAGAGTTGGTAGGACGGCAATATCGGATGCGTCAAACGCGTCAGCTCGACGGTATCCAGCATCCGGCCGGTGAACGGCAAATAGCCGCTGCGATCTAGAGCGGCCTGCAGGAAGCGGGCGTCGAATTCGACGTTGTGCCCGACCAGCACGGCGTCTTGGAGCAGCGGCACCATCTGCGCCAGCACTTCCTCGATGTCCGGAGCGTCTTGAACGTCTTCGTCCGAGATTCCGGTCAATTTGGAAATTTCGGCGGGAATGGGCTTCTCGGGCTTAACGAAGCTGGAGAACGTGGAACAGACGGTCCCCGCTTCGTCAATGACAGCGAGTCCCGCCTGGATGATTTCGTCTCTTTGATCGGACATGCCCGTCGTCTCGAAATCGAGCACGGCGAATTTCATGTATGACTTCCTTTCCCGAAGGCCTGCTGCCGGCGGTTAAGCTTCAAACCATTGCCTGAAGCTCCGCGCTGCCGAATTGCAGTTGCAGCTCTCCCCCGCCTTTCCGGCAGCATTCCAAGTTGCGGCGCGGATCGGCGAACGAGGGATCGGCCTCGATCGCTTTGCGAAAAAATTGCTGTGCCTGGTCAAAATGCGCGAACACCGCCTGGATGCACCCGAGCGCGTTGAACGCGATGGCTTGCAGCTTCGGCTCGTCGGCTAAAGCGGCAATCAGGCGAAAATGCCTTTGCGCTTCGGCCCATTCCTTCAGATGCATGCGCGACATGGCCAAGTACAGACGCGCGGCCAACATGTCCGGATAATGCCGGACCGTTTCTTCCAGTTGGTCGGCGGCCTGGACGAACATATGGAGCTTGAAGTACCCTTGGCCTTTCTGGAAAGGTCCGAGCAGAAGCTCCGGCTCCTGCGCGATCTCCCCCTGCTGGTCCAGTTCCCGGAATACGGCCAATTTGTCCTCGAATTGAAGCCAGCTTTCCACGATGTCGTCGCTCAGCGACTTGAGCGTATTCCACTGTTCCTGCATCCGGCTCCGTTCCTCGCCGGCAGCGTTCGGAAAACGGATAATCAGATCGTCTAGCGCTTCGTGCAGGGATTCGAACCATTGCCGGATGATGGACATGCGCGTTCCCCCTTGTCGCAGTGGCTGTATGCTCATTCTGCGTTTCGGGGGGTGCTTTCATACGCGTTACCAAACGGTCGAATGCGGCTCCTCCGCCATCAATTTGACAGGGCGGTTGGCTTCATCCATGATAGCGATTTTCGGCTTGTGCGAACGCGATTCTTCATCCGTCACGTACCCGTAGGCGATGATGATCACCTGGTCTCCCGGGTGTACGAGGCGGGCCGCCGCGCCGTTGAGGCAAATGACGCCGGAGCCTCTCGGGCCGGGAATCGCGTACGTTTCGAAACGGGCGCCGTTGTTGTTGTTCACGATTTGGACTTTCTCGTCGGGCAAAATGTCCACGAGCTCCATCAAATCCTGGTCGATCGTGACGCTGCCGACGTAGTTCAAGTTGGCTTCGGTCACGGTCGCGCGATGAATTTTCGATTTCATCATTTGACGAAACATATTATTTCACCTCCGAAGGGAACAATAGGACGTTATCGATCAATCGGGTTTTGCCGAAACGGACGGCCAAAGCCACGAGCAGCGGAACATTCGAATCCCGCAGCGGACGGTCCGGCGCCGGTTGCTTCAAATCCGGATAAGTCGCGATTTCCACGTAATCGATATCGGCGAGCGGTTGCGAACGGATACGGCCCCGGATCCGGACGGCCAATTCCGCTTCGGTCATGCCGTCTTCGATCCAGCCCGGCACTTGCGCGAGCGATTGCGACAGCACCAGCGCTTGCTTGCGCTCTTCCGGGGTCAGATACACGTTACGGGAGCTAAGCGCAAGCCCGTCTTCTTCCCGTACGGTCGGGCAAGGCACGATATCGATCGGCATGTGCAGGTCCCGCGTCATGCGCGCAATGACCGCCACCTGCTGCGCATCCTTGAGGCCGAAATAGGCACGATCCGGCTGCACGATATGGAACAGCTTCGATACGACCGTCGCGACGCCGTCAAAATGGCCGGGGCGGCTGGCCCCGCACAGCCGTTCGGTCACTTCGGACACGGTGACCTTCGTTCTCATCGGTTCCGGGTACATTTCCTCCACCGACGGCATGAACACCAGGTTCGCTCCGGCGGAGGACGCCACCGCGAGGTCGCGCCGTTCGTCTTTCGGATAGCGGTCGAAATCCTCGTTCGGCCCGAATTGAAGCGGATTGACGAAAATGCTGAGCACGGTGAGCCCATTCTCGCCCGCCGAACGGCGGATTAAGCTGGCATGGCCTTCGTGAAGGTAACCCATCGTGGGCACGAAGCCGACTTGGCCGTCCGGATTCCCGCGGCGGTAAGCCGCGATTTCTTCCCGAAGTTCGGCGATTTGCCGAACGATCTTGGGTGTCATGGGTTTTCTCCTCCATATAAGCGGGACGCAAGCGCCATTTCCTTGGCGGACGCTTCATCCAGCGGGAAGCCGTGTTTTTCTTCCGGGAAGCCGAGCGTCTTGACGTCGTTCACGTAAGCGGAAATCGCCTGGCGGATCGTTTCGCCGACGTCGGCGTAAGTTTTGACGAATCGTTTGTCGCGGATGCCCGAGCCGTAACGGATCAGGTCGTGATAAACGAGTACCTGCCCGTCGCAGCCCCTGCCCGCCCCGATGCCGATGGTCGGCACGCCGACGGACTTGGTTACGGCGGCCGCGAGCGGTTCCGTGACGAGCTCGAGCACGATGCCGAACACGCCGGCTTGCTCCAGCGCTTTGGCGTCGTCGAGCAGTTTTTCCGCCTCATGGCGGTCCTTGCCTTGCACCTTATAGCCGCCGATCGTGTGTACGGATTGCGGCGTCAGCCCCAGATGGCCGATCACGGGAATGCCGGCGGCCGTCAGCCTGCGGATTTCCTCGGCCAGGTCGGCGCCGCCTTCCATCTTCACGGCATGGGCGCCGCCTTCCCGCAGGAGACGGGCGGCATTGCGCAGCGTCTCTTCCGGGCCCAGGCGGTAGGTCGCGAACGGCATATCGGTCACGATCATCGTGCCGGGAGCTCCCCGTACGACCGATCGGGTGTGGTAGATCATATCTTCGAGCGTGACGGGCACGGTCGTGTCGTAACCGAGCACGACGTTGCCCAGCGAATCGCCGACCAGAATGATATCGACGCCCGCTTCCTCCGCCAATTTCGCGGAAGGGAAATCATAAGCGGTCAGCATGGCGATCGGCTTGCCCGCTTGTTTCATCGCTTTGATTTTAGGTACGGTTAAGGCTTGCTTCATGGGATGGTCCTCCTTCGTTTACCGGATGGTCCTCCTGGTTTCTTTCCCTTTCCAGAAAAAGCAAAAAAACCTTTTGCCCAGCGCAAAAAGGTTTACTCAACATTGAACGTCGAACACGTCCTTCTGTCTCGGTCCCTTCGGCTCTGAGCAGAATCCGCCGCGTATCCTCTGACGGTATTCGGTTGGCTTGGCCTTGCGCTTCCGGCAAGTGCGGTTCGCCTAACGGCGATACCACCTCACGCATGATCAGTATATCACGGACCGCCGCTTCCGTCCAATAGACTGCAGGGGAGCGTCAGCTCCCCGTCGTCTCCCCGAACTCGGCGGAAAACACCGTCTTCGTCTCTCCGTTCGCAAGCCTGACCTTTAAACCGCCGGACTCGTCGAGGCTGACCGGCACGCCCTCCACCGTTCCTTGCGGCGTGCGGAGAACGGCGGGACGGCCCAGCGTCACCGAATGGGCTTCCCACAACGAACGGATCGGCGCGAAGCCCCGATCCCGGTAAAGGTCGTACAACCGTTCGAATTCGTCCATGACGGCGGCGATCAGCCGGCTGCGGTCGATCGTCTGGCCGGAGGCCATTTTCAGGGAAACGGCTTTATCGAGCAATTCCTCCGGATAATCTTCGGGATCCAGATTCGCCGAGATCCCCATGCCGACGATGACGTATTTCAACCGCTCGTCCTCGGCGGACGATTCAAGCAGGATCCCGCTTATTTTTTTACCGTTTACGAGCAGATCATTCGGCCATTTTATGCCGATTTCCAACGGAACGACCCGCGCGATGGCGCGGCTCAAAGCCACGGCTGCCAGCAGGGTCAGCTGCGGCGTGAGCGGCAGCGGGATTTCGGGCCGCAGAAGAAGGCTCATCCAGACGCCTTTGCCGGCCGGCGACAGCCAGGAGCGGCCCATCCTTCCCCTGCCTTGCGTCTGACGCTCCGCGACGACCAGCGTCCCCTGCGGAGCCCCCTCTTCGGCCAGCTTGCGAAGCTCGTCCTGCGTCGAGCCGACATCGTCGAACAACTTAAGGCGGCGTCCGAACTCCCGGGTGACGAGCTTGGGCAGCAGCTCTTGAAGCGAGAGCCGGGATGGCCGTCCGTTCAGCCGGTATCCCAGCCTCGGAACCGCCTCGATCTCGTATCCTTCCGCTTCCAGCTTGCGGATCTGTTTCCATACCGCCGTCCGGCTGACGCCGAGCTGCCGGCTGATTTCCTCCCCGGAAACGAAAGCTCCCGCTTCCGCCTCCAGCAGAGACAGCAATGAAGTTCCGCTCAAACGTCCCGCCTCCTTCGTCCTTGCATTCGCACTTACGATTCTTTGAAAGCTTCCGCCGCCCGAAGCAATGCGGCGTTGTCGTTCGGAAGGCGTCCGAAGGCCACTTCTTCCAGCAGGCTTCGAAGCACCTTAGCGACCCACGGCCCGGCCGGGCGATCCCAATGCCGCGCCAATTCGTCCCCGCGAACCGCCAACTGGCGGACGGAATCCGCAGGAAGCTCCTCCAAGCATTTCAGGAGCGCTGCATGACCATGACCATTGCCGGTCCCCGCTCCTATCGCCGCGAGCCAATCCGATGCGGCGGGCTTGCCGAAATCGAGGACCGCCGTAATGAAGGTCGCCCGGTCACCCGGCGAAACCGCCATCCGTCGGGCGAACGCGACGCCTTGGCCGATCCTCGCCTCCCGCTTGCCGCTCAAGCGGATCGTCCGGCAGAACCGCACCGCTTCCTCCGGCTCCGCACCGCACCGCGACAGCCAGGCGATCCATCTGGCGTCCGTATCGGCGATGTCCCGCAGCTTCGGCCCGACTTCCGCCGCTGTCCGATAAGCGAGCATGCCTGCCTTCAGTCCGGCCGGCAGCGGTTCCTTCAAATGCGCCATAAGCCCGCTTCTCGCGAGCAGCCGGCAAGCCCTGTCAGGATCCGCGCCCGCCATCATCTTGTCCCACTCCGCGCCGATCCGCTCCATGGCCACGAAGCGCAAGCGCTGGGCCTGCGAACGGATGCCGCGCCAGACCGACTTCGCCAACCGGAATCGGAACGCGGCGGCGAAACGGATCGCGCGCACCATACGGAGCGCGTCCTCGCCGAAACGGCGGTCGGCGTCTCCCACGCAGCGGACGATACACGCCGACAAATCCTCGCGGCCTCCGTAAGGATCGATCCATTCGCCCTCCAACCCGGCCGCCATCGCGTTGATCGTGAAGTCGCGCCGCGCCAAATCCTCCCGGATGTCGCGCACGAACGCGACGGAATCCGGCCTCCTCGCGTCGGAGTAGCCGGATTCCGTACGGTAGGTCGTCACCTCGAACGGCGTTCCTTCATGCATCACCGTTACCGTGCCGTGCTGTAGTCCGGTTGGGATCACCCGCTCGAACGACGCGGCAACCTGCTCAGGGTGAGCGGACGTGGCGACGTCCACGTCATGGAGAGGCCGGCCCAGCAGCCGATCGCGGGCGCAGCCGCCGACCAAATAGGCTTCGAATCCCCGTTCCTGAAGCTTGCGAACGACCTCGAGCCCCATCCTCCACAACCGTTCATCCGCATCGGTCATTTGGCCGATCCCTCCGTATAAGTCGGGCTCAGCCGTTCCGGGGTCCGCACGTTACGCCTGGCAGACCGGGATCGACACTTCCACGGGAAGCCCGAGTACCCGATAATAGATTTCCTCGTATTGCGCGCTGATTTTCGCGTCGCAAAATTCGTGGCGTGCCCGCTGAAGGCATGCCTCGCGAAAATCTGCGTAGCGTTTGGTGTCCTGCAGCAGCTCAACCGCGAAAGCGGCCATTTGATCCGTGTCGCCGACCGGAGCCAAATACCCGGTCACGCCGTGCTGCACCAGCTCGGGTATGCCGCCGGCGAGAGAGCCGATCGTCGGCACGCCGCAAGCCATCGCTTCGAGGGCGACGAGACCGAAGCTCTCCTTCTCGGAAGGAAGCAGCATGAGATCGGCGACCGACACGACTTGCGCCACGTCGTCCTGCTTGCCGAGGAAAATGACCCGGTCGGTCAGTCCCATTTTCGCGATCTTCGTCTGCAGCTTCGGCAAATCCGGCCCTTCCCCTACGAGAATGAGCTTGCTCGGGATTTTGGCGTTCACCTTGGCGAAAATGTCGACCACGTCCATTGTCCGCTTGACCGGCCGGAAGTTCGAAATGTGCATGAGCACCTTCTCGTGCGGCTCCGCGTAATCGCGGCGAAGGTCCGAGCATTCGCGAGGGTAATAAATTCTCTTGTCGACGAAGTTATAGGTCAGGTCGATCGGCTCCGAAATGTCGAGCAGCTCGCGCGTTTCCTTGATCAAGTCTTGGCTGACGGCGGTGACCGCATCGCTCTTACGGATGCCGAGACGGATGATGTCTTTGAGCGCTTCGTTCTGGGCGAGCACCGTAATGTCGGTGCCGTGCAGCGTCGTGACGACCTTCAGGCCGTCCCCGGACATTTCTTTGGCCAGGTAGGCGCAGATGGCATGCGGCACTGCGTAGTGAACGTGCAATATATCGAGACCGACGTTTCGCGCCACCTGATGCATCTTGCTGGCCAGCGACAAATCGTAGGGAGGGTACCGGAAAACGTAGTAGTCCGTCACTTCGACTTCGTGATAATAAATATTCCGCTGGAACTTGCCCAGACGGAAAGGCATGCTGTGGGCGATAAAATGGATTTCATGGCCCTTCTCCGCCAATATTTTGCCGAGCTCCGTGGCTACGACGCCGGAGCCTCCGAGCGACGGGTAACAGGTGATGCCGATTTTGAGAGGCCGGTTCATCGGTTTCCTCCTTGCCGCCTATCCGTTCCTTCGCGGGAACGGCTTGCGTTTATCTAATGTATGAGAGGCGGCTTGACCTTTAAGCCAGCCTTGCCGTGCGGTGCTTCAGAAGAGGTCGAAACGGACGGGGCCTTTGGCGATGAAACCTTCGGCGAAGGCCATCCGTTGGGGCTGGCCGAACAGCTTGTCCCGCGCCGCGACGTTATCCAAATAGCCTCGCGTCAGCGGTGTTTCCACCCAATCGGCCTGCGCGCCGAACGGCTCGAATTGCGAGCGGTACGCCCTCAGGGCGGCCATTTTGCGTTCCTGTACATCCGTAATATCGACGATAACGCCGGGAGCATGCACGTCATTTATGAAGTAGAACATGAGTTGGTCGACCGTCCATGCCGGTTCATGCGGCATATACCGGCGAAGCTTGGCGTTGAATACCGCTTCCTCCGCCATTCGGCTGCATGCGATATGGTCCGGATGGCGATCGACGTGATAAGGCGCGAACACGAGCCGCGGACGGTGGCGGCGGATGGCCGAAACCATCGGGTCCAGCTGCTCCGGCACCAAAGCGAGGCGCCGGTCCGGCAATCCCAGATTTTCGCGGACCGTCAGGCCCAGCTCCCGGCTGGCCGCCTCGGCTTCACGCTGCCGGGTATCGACGTCTCCGTTGGAAGACATCTCGGCAAACGTCAAGTCGATGATGCCCACTTTGCGGCCGGCGAGGACATGCTTGACGATCGTTCCTCCCATGCCGATTTCCGCGTCGTCGGGATGCGCGGCGAATATGAGCAAATCGAGTCCGTGGGTGGAAGCGGCGGTCATTCTTCGATCCCCGGCTTGTATTTATGTACGAGTTCGCGCCAAGCGAAATCTCCCCGGTCGACGGCGCGAACCAGGATTTCGGCCGTCGCGATGTTGGTCGCGAGCGGGATGCCCTGGACGTCGCACAGCCGGAGAAGCGCCGTGATATCCGGCTCGTGAGGCTGGGCCATCAGCGGATCCCGAAGGAAAATGATCAAATCCATCGTGTTTTCCGCCACCCGGGCTCCGATCTGCTGATCGCCCCCGAGCGGGCCGGACATGAAGCGGTGCACCTTCAGCGAGGTGCTATCCATGATGCGCTGGCCCGTCGTTCCGGTCGCGTACAGCCGGTGGGGCGCCAGCACGTGTTCGTAGGCGATGACGAAATTCACCATCTCGTCTTTTTTGCGGTCGTGCGCGATCAACGCGATATCCAACATCGGTCGTGCAGCTCCTCTCCGTCAGTCCATGAAATGTTCGAATCCGTAAACCATACCCGTCACGTTCATGATTTTCTTGATCGCGACGTTGACGCCGGGCATGTAGCCTGCACGATCGTAGGAATCGTGACGGATTTTGAGCGTTTGCCCGAAGGCACCGAAAATGACTTCCTGCTGCGCGAAAACGCCGGGCAGCCTTACGCTATGTATGCGGAATCCGTTGTAATAGCCGCCTCTCGCCCCTTCGATGACCTCTTCCTCCTGAGGATTCCCCTGCCTCAGCTCCTGCCTGCTCTGGGAAATCCATTCCGCGGTTTTGATGGAAGTACCGGAAGGAGCGTCGAGTTTTTGGTCGCCATGGTATTCGATGATTTCCACGTGGGGAAAATATTTGGCAGCCATGGACGAGAACTTCATCATCAAAATCGCCCCGATCGAGAAATTCGGAGCGATCAAGCCTCCGATTCCTTTGTCCCGGCATTGCTTGTCCAATTCGTCGATTTGTTCCGTCGTGAACCCGGTCGTGCCCATGATGGGCCGAACGCCGTAGGAGATCGCCGTCTCGGCGTTCGGCATCGCGGCCTTCGGACTCGTGAAATCGACCAGTACGTCAGGACGGGCGGCAGCCAACGCCGACTGCAAGTCCGGCGTTACCGTCACGCCGGTGTCCGGCTTGCCGACGAGGGAGCCGGCATCAGCCGGGCCCGACGTGCGGGCAACCGCCGCCGCCAGCCGCAGCGAATCGTCTTCCAAAACCATGCGGACCACTTCGCGGCCCATGCGCCCGGTGGCGCCGGCTACCGCAACGGAAATTCTTTCAGCCATGAGTGCGTATCACCTGTTTCTTCTAGGTTTAGGATGGGAAAATCGCGATTGCAGCATTCTTCGCCGCTCCGCCCGATATTCCTGGAGCAGGCGAGCGGCTTCCGCATGCTGCGGATAAAGGCGCAGCGTCTCGCGCATGCAGGCGATGGCGCTCCGCAGGTCGCCCATCATCCGGTACGACAGCCCGAGCAGCAGCTTCGCTTCGGCGGACAGCGGATCCAGCTTATCCGCTTGGAGCAGCAGCTTCGCCGCATCCGCGGCCCGGGGTTCCGGGAGCTCGAGCAAATCCCGGGCCTCCTGGATCAAACGCCTGGATTCGATCGTCCGCAGGTTGAGCGCGTAGACCGGATCGTCCGGATCCAGTTCGACCGCGCGCTTGGCGTACGATTCGGCCAACGCCGTTTTCCCGCTTCTCGAGCAGGTCACGGACGCGCTATAATGGTAAGATGCGTTATCCGGCTCCCGTTCGATCGCTTGGGCGAACCAATGGACGGCCGACTCGAAATCCCCATGCAGAATCGCGTTATACGCCTGCCGAAGACACGTTTCCCCGTCCATGCCGTCCGTCTGACCGTACGTTTCCATGCCGACCATCCTCCTTCCTTCCTCGTCCGGGGATGGTACAGCATATGAATTTTACGGCGTATCGGTGTTGAGGCGGGTCCACCGGTCGGCGTCCCGGGTATTGAACTTATGCATGACGCGTTCATGGGCCTTCGTTAAATCGATGCCCAGCGCGTTGGCGAAGCACAGGACGATAAAGAAAACGTCGCCTAATTCCATCTCGATGGAATTGTCGGCTTCGTCCTTTCTTTTGGGCTTCTCGCCGTAGAGATGATTCACTTCCCTTGCCAGTTCGCCGACTTCTTCCGTCATCCGCGCAAGCATCGACAGCGGGGAGAAGTAGCCTTCCTTGAACTGGGATATGTAGGCGTCGACCTCGCGTTGAATGTCGGAAAGCGGTTTGTTTGCGAGTTGAAGCCCTGCGATACGGGATTCTCCCATGCTCCGATTCCTTTCTGTATCAGCATTCATCCCTATGTTAGCGTAAGACGTAGGCGAAAACAAATCCATTTTTCCGCTGCATTCGACAATGACCTGAAGGAGTATATCGCGCATGAAGAACCGCCGATTTTGGAATATCGCCCGCACCTGGAGCTTGCTTGCCCTTGGAACCGCCCTGTACGCATTCGGACTGCAGTATTTCATATTGCCGAATTTGCTCATGGAAGGCGGAGTGACCGGGATTTCCGTCCTGCTCCAATACGCGGCCGACATTCCGGTGTCCATTTCCACCCTCGTCATCAACTTGCCGTTGTTCATTCTGGGTTGGCGGCAGCTCGGCCGCGACGCGATGATACTGACGATCGGAGGCACAGTGCTTCTGTCGTTGTTTCTGTGGGTGATGGAACGCGCGGTCGAAAAAGGATGGATCGTCCCCTTCACGACGGAACACGATTTCATCCTCGTCGTCCTCTATGCCGGATTGACGCTCGGCGCCGGTCTGGGACTCGTGTTCCGGGCGGGAGGCACGACCGGAGGCGTCGATATCATCGCGCGCATCCTCCACCGTCTCCGGGGATGGAGCATGGGGCAGATCATCCTGACGCTCGACGTCGTGATCCTGGGGACTTCGCTCATTTTCATCCCGAAAGAAAAAGTGCTGTACACGCTCGTGAGCGTGTTCATCTCCTCCAAAATCATCGACTTCATCCAGGAAGGCGCGTATGCGGCCAAAGCGTTCACGATCATCTGCGAGGAGCCTGAAAAGCTGGCCGAGGCGATTACAGATGAACTGGAACGCGGCGTCACGCTGATGCCCGCCGTCGGCGCCTATTCCAAAGCCGCCAAAACCGTCGTGTATTGCGTGGTCAGCCGGTTCGAAATCCGCAAATTAAAAAGCCTCGTCCGTCTTCACGACAAACGGGCTTTTATCGTCATCAGCGACGTTCACGACGTTCTGGGGGAAGGCTTCCGCGAGGAGTGACGGGTTCGGCGCGGCGGTATCGCTGCCAGCCCGCCCACGACAGTACGGTGACGATGAACGTTCCCATAAGGGCCGACCAGCCCCAAGGCGGACCGGCTGCCGGAGCGATCACGGCCGTCTGGGTATCCCGCTGTCCGGGAAACAACCCCTCCATCGCATCTTGAAGAGAAGGAACGAGACCGGCAAGCAATCGGGGATCCGGAGTTGCCGCGCCGAGCACGCGCTCCGCGTACCGCAGCACCGAGTCGGCCCGCTCCGTCAAATACGGCTCCGAACGGAGCAGTACAGAAGTCCGAATGATCGCGTAATGAGCTTGAAGCCGGCCCAGCGCCTCCTTCGCTTTGGCGATGCCTCCCGTGTCTTCCAGCGCTTGCCCGATGCCGCGCACGTCTTCCGCGAGCACGGCGCGGTAACGGTGCCACATCGGCTTGTCCGGGTGGACAAGAGCGTCCGCGGCCAGCCGGATTTCCGCCGCCGGCCCCTGCCAATTCGCCGGATTGGCCGATACCGGAGCGATCGCCCGCTTCATTACCGCAACGCTGCGCGCCAATGCCTCTATGCCTTCCGCGGACGCCACGCCTTTCATCGGAAGAGAACGCAGCCGCTGCTCTGTTTCCCTCACGCTCTTCCGGAGCTCCGCCATGTCGCCTTTTAATGCGGCCGCATACAAGGCTTCCGCGGATCGGTTAAACGCTTCGGCTTCCGGGGACACCGAAGCATTCGCCGGCGCGGCGTTCGCGGCTGCGGCGGCCGGCAAAGCAAACAGCCAAATCGCGGCCAGCCAAGCCGCCGCGCAAGCTCTCCAAAACACGGACATCCCCTCCTGCCCTAAGGGTATGAGGGGATGTCCGCATTTAGAACAAGCTGTCGGAGCGTCGCGTTTAACCTTCGCGGGCATCCGCCGGCAGGAACCGGCATGCCCAGGCAGCCGCAACGCTTAATGCCGTTAATAATACAGTGAAGATACAAACGCCGGTTAAATCGTCATAGAGTTCCGACGGTAAATAAGGAAACACGTCGAACGTGTAATCGACCGTATCGTTCAGGAACGTCCACAGGGCCGCCGCGAGCAAGCTCCATAAGCCGAATCGGAAAAACCGCGCGTACAGCAGCGCGCACACCGCCATGGCCGAATGGCCGATCATCAGCATCCAAGCGGCCCCGTCGAGCGCCGAGCCTTGCGAATATCCAGC
Source organism: Cohnella candidum (assembly GCF_003713065.1). Classification (NCBI taxonomy): domain Bacteria; kingdom Bacillati; phylum Bacillota; class Bacilli; order Caryophanales; family Paenibacillaceae; genus Cohnella; species Cohnella candida. The sequence continues at coordinate 1,927,571 of NZ_CP033433.1, forward strand.
CAGAATAATCGCCGTCGCCCATATGCCGTATTTGACTGAAGTCACGACCCCCAGCGCCTCGATGACGCCGCGTATCCCTCTGATCCATGGGTTGCGCGGCCGCCGGGGCCAAAGCCATAGGAACAGAACGGCGAGTGCGAACCATAAGGAAGCGGTCGGGCTGTCCGGCACGAAAACGATCTGCCAGTGAGGATGCTCGTTCCATGTCGAGATGAGCTGCTCTTTGTACCAATAATAGCCGTATACCGTTCCCGGGATATAGATGAGCATCATCGGCCACAGGATGGACGGGTGCATCAGCAGACCGCGGGACCAAAGCAAGCGAAGTTCCAACTCAATCGCCCTTTCGCACAGAAATCGACGTTATCGTCTTACATTGAAAAAAGCGGCACTTATGTGCCGCTTTTTCATGTTGCGTTATGCTTACGAGCCTGCTTTCTGTTTCTCCAGCCAGGTCGCGATTTGATCGATTTGTTCCGTGGTAAGCTGACCTTTGAACGACGGCATCGCTCCGTTGTTCCGGCCGTTGGTGATCGTCTCGACGATTTGCTCTTTGTTCAGACGGTCGCCGACGCCGCGCAGCGCGGGTCCGCCGCCGCCTTCCAGCTCGGAGCCGTGGCAAGCGATACATTGCGCTTGCTGCATCGTTTTGAATGCCGGATCGTCCGCAGCCACCATTTCCGGGATTTTCTCCTTGCCCGGTACCGGGCGGGGAAGTCCCTTCTCGACCGCTTCGCGAGCCTTGATTTCGCGCTCGATATGCTCCGGCACCGTGCCGGTCAGCTTCAGCTCTTCCTGGTAGTGGTTCCAAGAAATCCACGTCAGGTAAGTGATGGCCACGAGCGAAAGAACCATCAAGGACGAAGTGATCGGACGGCGGTAGAAGCGGCGCTCTTTGCCCGTATCCAGGAACGGGGCGAGCAGCAGAGCGATGAAAGGCAGTCCGGACATGGCGACGACGCCGAAACCGACGTAGCTTCCGGACGTATAAGGATACTTCAGCATCTGGTACAGGAACAGGAAGTACCAGTCCGGCATCGGAATGAAGGAACCGTTCAGCGGATCCGCCGGATAGCCGAGCGGAGCCGGTTCGGACATGACCAGGACCAGGAATCCGACCAGTACGACGACGCCGACCATCCATTCCTTGAGCAGGAAGTTCGGGATGAACGCTTCGGATTTGCCGGGAAACGCCGTGTAATCCGGCGGAGGAGTCGCCGCGCGATCGCGCTTGCGAATCCGCGAGTCGCCTACGAAGACGACTTTTTCATTCGGATCGTGTTTATGTGCCATCGGTGGATTTTGCCACTCCTCTCTCTTAAAGCGGCCCCGAAATGCCCTGTTTGCGAATCATGAAGAAGTGAGCGGCAAGCAGCGTCAGCAGCGCGCCGGGCAGGAAGAACACGTGGATCGCGAAGAACCGCGTCAGCGTTTGCGCGCCGACGATCGTGCCTCCGTTCATCAAAATCTTGATGTATTCGCCAAGGTAGGGCACGGAGCCGGCAATTTCAAGACCGACCTTCGTGGCAAAGTAAGCTTTGTTATCCCAAGGAAGCAGGTAGCCCGTGAAACCGAGACCGAGCATGACGAAGAAAATCAGCATTCCGACTACCCAGTTCATTTCGCGCGGCGCCTTGTAGGAACCCGTGAAAAAGACCCGCAGGGTATGTAGGAACATCATAACGATAACGAGGCTCGCGCCCCAGTGGTGCATGCCGCGGACGATAGCGCCGAACGCGACTTGGTGCTGAAGGTAATCGACGCTGTAATAAGCGTTGATGATGTCGGGGACATAGTACATGGTCAAAAACATACCCGACAAGATTTGGATGACGGTGATGAAGAACGTCAATCCGCCGAAACAATAAACGAATGCGGAGAAGTGGTGCGCCGGGTTGACGTGCTCAGGCACCTCATGGTCGGCGATGTCCCTCCACATCGGCGTAATGTCCAGACGTTCGTCGATCCAGTTATACATGCCTTTTAACATGAGACGAAACGCCCTCCTTCTACTTCACGTGCTGGTTCGGTTCCAGCGGTCCGAGGTATACCCAGCCGCCCTCGACTTTTACTTGATACTCGTCAAGCGGCTTCGGCGCTACCTTGAGGTTCTTGCCGTTCTTGTCGTACCTTGCGCCGTGGCACGGGCAGTGGTACAGGTTAGGCGCTTCAGCGCCGCTCCATCCGATCAAACATCCCAAATGCTTGCACACCGGAGACAGCGCGAAAACCTTGCCCGCAGAGTCCTTCGATATCCAAGCCTGAAGCTTCGGATCGCTTTCGTACCAGCCGTCCACCTGATGGACTTTGAAATCCACCTGCTGCGGCTCGTTCGTCACCTTGCTTTCCTCGATGACCTTCACGAAACTGCCTGCTTGCTTAGGCTGCAAAAGAGGATCGACGGCAAAGCGGATCATCGGCAGGATGGCCCCGCCCGCCATGAAGGCTCCGGCTCCGCCGAGGGTGTACGACAAAAATTGACGGCGCGTCATCTCTTTGCGCTTGACCGGCTGATGCACGGTTTCTTGCTGCTTATTGTGGTCCATTCTTCAACCCCCTTCGCCAACCAAACTCGCGTCCCACACGGACTTTTCCCTTCTGTTTACAAGGACATAACTATAATATCCCACGCGATTTGGAGCGTCAAGAATAGGCAGGTCCCGTTTCTCCGCTTGCTTCGGACGGGAAACCTAAAATGTTCTCAAATTGTCACATTTCACCGAACCCCGGTTTGCCTATTGTTCTCCCGAACCCGCGAAAACTATTCGCGGTCTCCTGCTTCTTCCCCGGCGGCGGCGGATTTCTTCGCCCCCTGCGTCCGCCAGAGTTCGGAAATCGCCTTGCGCAGCGCTTCGGGATCCGGTTTTTCTCCTGCCGTTCCGGGCTGGACGACGAGATCCGCTCCCGCCACGCCATCCAGAAGTCCCGGCCGGCCGGAGATCAACACGACGTAGCGGAAACCGGACGAACGGAAAGAATCCGTCAGCGCGGACAGCTTGTCCGCCGATTCCCGGCTCCCGTCATAATAATGAAGCGCGGGCAGCGTTACGGTGCGCCCTTTGAACGTCTGCTCCAGAGGGAAAAGCCAATCGCCCGCGCCCATCGCCATCTCCGCCATTTCGTACGGAGCTTCTTCTCCCGCCAATCCCGTCACGGGAAGCAGGCAGGTGTCCAAATACGTTTGAAGATCGGGCCAGCCCACCTCATCCAGTTCGCTGAATTTCATGAAGCCTCATGTCCTTTCCTGCCGTTTCTCGAAAACCCCTTTTCCATCCTACTTGAAAACCGGAGGCGTGAAAAGCAAAAGAAAGAACCGTCCGGCATACCGGACGGCCTTGCGGGTTTCCCGTGCGGAACGGCTGCGCGAGCGGTCATGAACCGAACGATTTCAATTCGTCCGTCAACTGCTTGAACTTGCCTGCGTCCCCTTGGGCGAGCGCTTCGTCAATCGCCTTGTAAATGCTTTCTGTCCGGTATTTGCGCAGCGCTTCGTCCAGGACCATTTCGGCCGCCAGCCCCAGCATCGTCTCATAGGCGACTTTCATGTTGTCCATTGCGGTGCACCTCCGAAATCCGGTTTATAGTAAAAGCATATTCACCTATTCCGACGCGGCACCGTACGATGGCCCCCATCCGCGTCAATGTACTGCCGCCTATCGGCTCTCTCATCCCGGTCGGCCGATCGTTTCCAAACGCAGGGTGTCTTCAAAGGTGAGGGCGATGCCGGATACGACGGCGCTCCCTTGCGGCGTCATCTTGACAAGCGCCTCTCCCGACGACGTCTCCCCCCAGCGGAGCAAGCCGAGATGCATCATCATGCCGAGCACTCTCCGTTCCAGCACGTCCTGCTCTTGGTCGAAATAATAGGAACGGATAAGCGGCCTTAACACCTCGAACAAGGAAGAGACCGTGGTCCAGGCCGCCGAAAGGCGGTTCACCCACTGGACGAGAGCGGTCAGATTGGCGATCGGCCCTTTGTACACCCGGAGCCAGAATCGGTACAGCTCGGCCGGATCGATGCGCCGCTGCCCGTCTGCCGTATTCAACCCTTCTTCCGTAACGATTAACCGGTCCGGATTCTCCCGAATCAACCCTTCATAGTAGGCGAAATCGTAGAGCAGAGAGAACCGGTCGGGGTAATCGCGGAACTTCCGGCCATAGCCGAAACGCCATCCCGTTTTGCCTGGTCCTTCCTCCCGAACGGACATCAGCTCCAGCACTTGGCCCAACTGCCTTTTGTACAAGACGCCGTCTACGGATAGCGGACAATCGTTGTCCCTGACGTATTTGAGGAAGACGGTCAGGTCTTCCGCGAGCAGCCCTCTCTCGTCCCGGTAGACGGGAGGCTCCTCCCGCTCTTCGAGACGAAGGCGGAATTTGCGTTCCAACGCGTCGCACAGCCGGCGTTTCACGTCTTCCGGCACCTGATAGAGATAACGGGTTTGCTGGGAGAATCCGTTAAACAGCCATCCGAAGCGTTTGAACCGGGTGATCGTCTGCCGAGCCGTGTCTTCCGGCCCTGCAGGTTCAGCCGGCACGGCTTGCTTTTTCTTCGACCGGGTTCCTTTCGCTTTCGCATCCGGCTTCGGGGCGGGCTTCCCGGATTCCGGCAAGACGGCCGCCGCGGCCGTTACGGCGGTACCGATCGCGCGCGCTTTCAATTCTTCCATGCTGTAAACCATTCGGTTCTCGAACAGCAGGGAGTTCAGGAAGCGCAAATCGTCGCCGCTCATCTCCTCCATTCGGCTTTCCAGCACTTCGCGCCGGTGGATGACCGTCAAGATCGATTGGATGAGCTCGTTTTTGGAATGGCTGCCGGTATGGCAGTCATAGGTCTGGGCGATGCGCGTCAATTGGTCAATGTCGGCGTAGCACAGCATATCCGCCAAGTTCATCGGCATTCCCCGCTTCAGGAGGATTTACTTTCCAGTATCGTCCCCTCCCGTCCGGTTTAAACGTAAGGCAACGGCCCGCGACATGAGAAAAGGACCGGACGCTTGCCGTCCGGCCCTTGCTGAAACTTCTATAGAGTCATTCCGTTACCGATCGTTCCATGTCTTCCTCGAGATGGGCGGTGCAATTGTGGAGCAGCGGCGTCCACTCTTCGCCCTGGTTCTCCATAATCGTAAGCGAGACGTTCTGCAGATGGGAATCGTCCAAGCCCCGGCACAACGCGTGAAGCATTCTCGCGAGGAAGCTGCCGTGCGTGACGATCAGCCAAGCTTCGCCGGCATGGCGTTCCGTCCATTCCTTCACGAACGACAGCCCTCTGGCCGTCACCTGCTCGTCGCTTTCCTGATCCGGAACGCGCCGCCTCCAGTCTTCCCCCCAACGCGCCAGCCGTTCCGGCAGCGTCGTCCCTTCGGCTGCGCCGAAAGAGCGCTCTCTCAACCGGCTGTCCCGATGGACCGGGATGCCGAGCCTCTGCGCGATGATTTCCGCCGTCCGCGCCGCCCGGGACAAGTCGCTGCAGGCGATGCCTTGCCATCCGCCTTGCTCCCTCTCCAGCCGGCGCGCCAGCTTCTCCGCCTGCAACTCGCCTTCCGGACTGAGCGGAATGTCGGTCACGCCTTGAATTTTGCCCAAGCTGTTCCACTCCGTGATCCCGTGCCGGATCCAACCGAGACGCGTCGCCTTCTCCGTCATGAACGCACCCGGGAAAACCAGTTCAGGATCAGGAGCATCATGATCATGCCGAGCAGCGACAACGCAACCCAATATTCCGGCATCACCGGCGAAACGTGCAGCACGATCGGGTCGCTCAGGCTCGCGACCGGAACGTCGACGGTTTGGGTGCTGACGCCCGTGCTCGCGGGAACGGCGTTCACCGAGGCCAGTACGTCCGTGCCGCCGTCAGGTCCGCCGGAAAAACGATTCCAAGCCGTGTAGAGGAATCCGCATCCGAACACCGCCAGCAGCGCGGCCAAGAGTACGGCGACCTTCTTCCGGAAGCCGTTCGTAAACGCGTAGGTTTTGCGAACCGCCGGCATGTACCAAGCGTGGTCGGCGTAAATCCGGTCCATGACCTGCCGGTTCAGGCTGTCCGCGATCCATTCGCGTTCCGGGGCTTCGTCTTCGATCGGCAGTCCGCGGATCAGCTCCGCGCTTTCCTCCCACAGCCGGAATTCCTCCTCGCAGGCCGGACATCCCGCCACGTGGCGGTCCACCGCCAGACGTTCCGGAGAGAGCTCGGGCAGATCGTGATAGATGCCGAACCATTCCGAAGTCTCTTCACATTTCATCGCAGTTTCATCTCCTCGTACTCCTTCATCATGGCCGGTTCGTTGAAGTACGATTCCAATTGCGTCTTCACGCTGGCTCGGGCACGAAACAGCAGCGATTTGACGGAACTGACCGTCTGATCCAGGATGTTGGCGATCTCCTGATAATCCAATCCCTCATATTCCCGCAGAATAAGAGCGGAACGTTGTTTCTCCGGCAAGCTGTTGATAGCCTCGCGGACCATCAGCGTCTTCTCGTTGCGAAGCAGGCTTTGTTCGGGGCCCGCTTCCGCCGGAGCGGCGGGTATGTAGGTGGTATCGTCCAGGGAAACGTGCGCCGATTTCTGCTTGCGCAGCTCGCTCAGCACCGTATTCCGCGCGATCGTATACAGCCAAGTCGAAAAAGAAGCATCCACCTCGCGGAACGAATGCAAGCTCCGGAAGGCTTTGTAGAATGACTCGGAACAGAGATCCTCCGCCATCATTTCCAGCTTCGCGCTTTTCAGCATATGATAAACAAACGCCAAAATCTTCTTTTGATAACGGTTCATCAAGACGGAATACATCTCGACGTTGCCGTCCTTGATTTCACGGATTAATTGGGAATCCGTCAACATACCCGCGACCCTCCCCCCCTTACAGGGTGAACGTTCGCAGCCGGCATCAAAACGTTATACCGGCCAAAAACGAAAAAGTTGCGCTCACGCGCACAGTTGCATCAGATGAAACCAGATTTTTACAAATCCCACATGTAATTGTAACACAATACACGCCGGAAAGACTTTAAATATTTCTCAAAATGCAGGGGATATTGCCCTATTTTACATGCTTAAGACCTATAAAAATAGTGGAAATTCTCTCATAATCCTCCGAATTGCCGCATATTTCGAGCGGGAGGCAAAAAAAAACCGCCCATGACGGGCGGCCGCACAGAGTGCAAGTATTGGATAGGAGTGGAGAGAAACCATACTGTACTTTTATTATATGTATCCGTTTTCATTTTGTCAATAAGCGTTTACATAAATTGAAGGGACGGAAACCGGCATACGCCGATTCCGTCCCCCGTTTCATAAATGCACCGCGTATTCGAGCGATTTGAGCAGCGCCACCGCCTGGTCCTTGTCCCGTTCTTCGCGGAACGAAAGCCGAAGGACGCCGGGCACGTCTTCCCGGCTCTCGATGATCTGCAGATTGCTGAGGTTGATGCGGGCTTGGCCCAGTTCCGTGGCGATTTTGCCGATAATGCCGGGATGGTCGGGCACGTCCACATAGCATTCGTACAAAGAAGTGATCATGCCTTTGCGCCGTTCAGGAAGTCCGGAACGGAAACGCCCCGCGCGGCTGAACGCCTCAGCCACGCCGTCCCCGTCGTCGCTTTCGAGAAGCGACCGGAACTTGTCCATTTCCGTGCCCCAATCGTCCAGCAGCTTCAACAGGACGGCCTTGTTGTTCAGCAGGATGTCCCGCCAAATTAAGGGGTCGCCGCTCGCGATCCGGGTGATGTCGCGGAAACCGCCGGCCGCGAGGCTCGCATAAAGCCCGTTGCTCTCATTATAGGCGGCGATCTGGTTCACCAGCCCCACCGCGATCATGTGGGGAAGATGGCTGATCGCGCCGACGATATCGTCGTGCAGCCGGGCGTCCGCCGTGACGATGTGCGCCTTGGTCCATCTCAGCAGCGCTTGCAGGCGCGCAAGCGCTTCGGGCGGCGTCTCTTCCGTCGGCGTCAGCACGTAATAGGCGTTTTCGAACAAGTAGGAGCTCGCCGCTTCCACGCCCGAACGTTCCGAACCGGCCATCGGATGCCCGCCGATGAAGACGGCGCCCTGGCGGTTCAACTTCATGCCATGGCTGACGACGGATGCTTTGGTGCTCCCGACGTCGGTCACGATGCAGCCTTCCTTGAGCGGCAGACGCGACAGCTCGTCCACGTAATCCTCGAGGCGGCCGACCGGCACGCAGAGGAACAGGAAGTCCGCGCCCTCCGCCGCTTCCCGGATCGAGACGGTCGCCTCGTCGACGACGCCCCGATCCAGGTATTTGCGGGCGGATGCCGGATTCACCGAGTGGCCGACGACGGTCACGCCCGGTTTTCCTTTGAAACAAATCGCCAGGGACCCGCCGATCAGCCCGACGCCGAAAATCGCGATCCGAATCGGATCCGCTTGCGTAAAGTCTCCGTTAGTGCCGTTCATGCCCTCACACCTTGGCTTCCTGCAGGACCGCTTCCAGCGCTTCGATCACTTTCGCGTTCTGCTCCGGGCTGCCGACGGTGATGCGGATATGGTGCGGGTAGCCCCGATGGCCTCCCCGCACGATGATGCCTTTGCGCAGCAAGGCGTCGAACACTTCGGCGGCCGGACGCTGCGTGTCTACCATGATGAAGTTGCCGTACGCCGGGAACGAAACCAGGCCGAGACGGTCGAACGCCTCTTTCAGCGTGCGGAGGCCTTCCTTGTTGATGCGGCGGCATTCTTCCACGAACGCCTGATCCTCCAGCGCCGCAAGCGCGGCGGCTTGGCCGAACCGCGACGTATTGAACGGCTCGCGGACTTGGTTGATCGCGCGGATGACGTCCGGTTGGCCGATGCCGTAACCGACGCGCAGCGAAGCTAGCCCGTAGATTTTGGAAAACGTGCGGAGCACGACGACGTTCGGGTACCGTTTGAGCACTTCCAACCCGTCCGGATAGGTAGGATCGTCGATGTATTCGCAGTAGGCCTCGTCAAGGACGACCATGACGGAAGCCGGAACGGCGGCGAGGAAAGTCTCCAGCTCGTTTTGGGTGACGATCGTGCCGGTCGGGTTGTTCGGATTGCAGACCCAGACGACTCTCGTCCGGTCCGTCACTTTATCCAACATCGCGGGCAGGTCGTGCGTCCCGTCACGAAGCGGCACTTCGACGATGACGGCGTTTTCGATCTCGGCGTTGTGCTTGTATTGAGGGAACGTCGACGCGGCCATCACGGTCTCGTCGCCGGGACGCAGGTACGCGCGGGCGATCATGAGGATGATTTCGTCCGAGCCGGCTCCGAAAATGACTTGGTCGGGATGGACGTCGTGATGGCGGGCGACGGCCGCGGTCAGCTCGACGGCCGCGCCGTCCGGATAGATGCTGATGTTGGCGACTTCCTTCGAGATCGCTTCTTTCGCTTTCGGGGAAGCGCCGAACGGATTTTCGTTGGACGCGAGTTTGATGACTTCGGTCAGGCCCAGTTCCCGTTTGACGTCTTCGACGGGTTTGCCCGGTTGGTACACCGGCAGATGGGCGACATTCGGTTTCGGTTGCATGGACGTACCTCCTGAAACGCTTAAATGGAAAACGGAGCGTCGATCGCTCCGTTTCGGAATGATGATTCAATTGTGACACAACCCATTCGCCCTGTACAGATGGAAAAGATCGTTCAACCGACGCGTTGCGGCTTTAAAGCGGCGATGAAGTCACGTACGGCGGCGATTCCTTCGGCCTTCCGATCCGCATCGTCCGCAATGAGAAGCGGCAGCGACTCTTCAACCTTGCGCACGATGGCGCTGCCGACGATGACTCCGTCGCACTGGCCGGCCAAACTCTCCGCCTGCTCGCGGGACGAAATGCCGAAGCCGACGCAGATCGGCACACTGGCCGCCTTGCGTACCGTGGCGAGGAACGCCCCGATGCCTTCGTGGAATGAACTCCGTTCGCCCGTTACCCCGAGGGACGACACGCAATAGACGAAGCCGCTCGCGCGGGACGCGATCCGCTCCACCCTGGCTTCCGAGGTCGGCGCCACGAGCGGAATGAGATGGATCCCGTGCCGGTCCGCGATCTCTTTCGTTTCCGCGTCTTCTTCCATCGGGAGGTCGGGAATGATCGCCCCGCTGAAGCCGTTCTCTTGGAGAAGCCCGAAGAAACGTTCCAAGCCGAGCTGGAGAGCGGGATTGAAATACGTGAAAATGATAAAAGGCATGCGCACTCCCTTCTCCCGTGCCTTGGAAGCTACCCCGATGCAATCGGTGAGGGAGATGCGGTTTTTCAACGCCCGCTCGGAAGCCCGCTGAATGACGGGGCCGTCGGCCAGCGGATCGGAGTACGGGATGCCGAGCTCGATCATGTGGGCTCCCGCCGCTTCCGCAGCCTGAACGAGCGCGACCGACGTCTCGAGGTCGGGGTCGCCCATCGTCATGAACGGGATGAGGGCCGTTTCGCCCGACTCCTTCAAACGCGCGAACACTTCGTCAATGGCATTCGTCGTGATGGCAGCGCTCATTGCTGATGGCCCCCTTCCGCTTCCGCTTCGTACTTCAGGATGGATTCGACGTCCTTGTCGCCCCGTCCGGACAAGTTGATGACGAGGATCTCGTCTTGCTTCATCGAACGTCCGGTTTTGAGCGCCTGGGCGACGGCGTGCGCCGATTCCAGCGCGGGGATGATCCCTTCCGTGCGGGAGAGCAGCTTCAGCGCTTCGAGAGCTTCCGCATCGGTAATCGGCACGTACTCCGCCCGCTTGATGTCCTTGAGATAGGAATGCTCCGGCCCGATGCCGGGATAGTCGAGGCCGGCCGAAATCGAATGCGCCGGCAGCACTTGTCCGCCTTCATCCTGCAGGACGTAGCTCATCGAACCCTGGAAAACGCCGGGACGGCCTTTGGTCATCGTCGCCGCGTGCTCTTCCGTGTCGACGCCGCGCCCAGCGGCTTCGACGCCGATCAGTTTCACGCCGGCATCACCGACGAACGGATGGAACATGCCGATCGCGTTGCTGCCTCCGCCGACGGCCGCGATGATCGCGTCCGGAAGACGGCCTTCCGCCTCCAGGATCTGATCGCGCGTTTCCAGCCCGATGACCCGCTGGAAGTCGCGGACCATCATCGGATACGGATGCGGACCGGTCGCCGAACCGAGGATATAGTAAGTATCGTTCACGTTGCTGACCCAGTAGCGCAGCGTTTCGTTGCAGGCGTCCTTCAGCGTCCGGGTGCCGGACATGACCGGAATGACTTCGGCGCCGAGCAGCTTCATCCGGAAGACGTTCAACTGCTGGCGTTTCGTATCCTCCTCGCCCATGAACACCTTGCACTCCAGGCCCATCAAGGCGGCGACGGTGGCCGACGCCACGCCGTGCTGGCCGGCGCCCGTTTCGGCGATGACTTTCTTTTTGCCCATCCGTTTGGCGAGCACGGCTTGGCCGATCGTGTTGTTAATCTTGTGAGCGCCGGTATGGTTCAGGTCCTCGCGCTTCAGGTAGATTTTCGGTCCGCCTACGTGCCGGCTCAACCGTTCCGCGTAATAGAGGGGCGTCGGGCGCCCCGAATATTGCTTTAACAAATAACGGACCTCCGCCAGGAAATCCGGATCGTCTTTATATCGGTTATACGCGTCCTCGAGTTCGATAAGCGCGTTCATCAGCGTTTCCGGCACGTATTTGCCGCCGAACGGGCCGAATCGCCCGTGCTGGTCCGGTACTTGCATCATGTTCGGTACACCCTTTCCGCGAAGGCCGCGATTTTGGTTAGGTCTTTGGAGCCGTCGGTCTCCACGCCGCTCGATATGTCGACGCCGTCCGGCCTGTAAGAGGAAATCAGTTCCGTTACGTTGTCCGCGGTAAGTCCGCCGGCTACGAACAGCCGCAAGCCGTGGGCTTGCGCTTTGTCGCGGTAGGCGGGAATGAGATCCCACCGGAACGTCCGGCCCGTTCCGCCGCCCGCCGTATCGATCAGGACCGCGGACACGATTCCTTCATAATCGGCCAACCGGTCCGTTCCTGTCAAGCCGAGCGCTCCGTCCTCATGCTCTGCATCGGCCGGCAGCGCGCGCCACACTTCGACGCCGAACCTCTCGGTTATCTCGCGGCAGAACGCCGGCGTCTCGCGTCCGTGCAACTGAACGACGTCGAGCGGTGCTTGGTCCAGCACCTCCGCGAGCTGCTCCATCGTCGGATCCACGAACACGCCGACGGCACGGGGGCGCCGGCCTTCCTTCATGGTGACTTCGGACACGGCCTTAAGCAGGCCGGCCGCCTGCTCCGCCGTCACTTGCCTCTTGCTCGGCGCGAACACGAACCCGACGAAATCGACGGGCATCCCTTGCATTCCCCTAATGGTGTGCTCGTCGCGAAGTCCGCAAATTTTCACCAGCGGCTTGGCGGTTTCCGGCGTCATCGCTGCACGCCTTCTTCCCGTTCCGCCGCCGGACCCAGCAGCGCTTCCACCGCGGCGCCCGGATCGGGCTGGCGCATGAAGTGCTCGCCGACGAGTACGGCTTGCGCTCCTGCCTTGCGAACGAAGGCGATGTCGTCCGGCGTGCCGATCGCGCTCTCGCTGATCGCGACGACGCCCGAGGGCATAAGGCCGATCAGCTGCTCGGTCACGCGAAGATCGGTCTCAAACGTGCTGAGGTTGCGGTTATTGACGCCGATCAGCGTCGCTTGGCCGAACTCCAGCACCGTTTCGAGCTCCGCCCGGTCGTGCACCTCGACGAGCACGTCGAGCCCGATGCCGCGGGCTAACCCATGGAACGAAGCCAGTTGGGCCGGCGTCAAGATCGCCGCGATGAGCAGAATGGCGTCGGCGCCGATAAGGCGCGCTTCGTAAATCTGCCGCTCGTCGATCGTGAAGTCTTTGCGGAGCAGCGGCACGGAAACCGCTTCGCGGATTTGCGTCAAATATTCGTTGCTTCCTTGGAAATATCGTTCATCCGTCAGGACGGAAATGCAGTCCGTGCCCGCCGACTCGTAGGAGCGGGCCAGCGTGACGGGATGGAAATCGGGGCGGATCAGCCCTTTGGACGGGCTGGCTTTCTTCACTTCCGCAATCAAGCCGACCGGACGGCGGCGGTTGCGAAGCGCGCTCTCGAAGCCGCGGCACGGCGGCAGCTCCGAGATCGCTTTCTCCGCTTCGGTCACGGACAGCCTCTCCTGCAGGGCTGCGACTTCTTCCTTCTTGGTGGCGACGATTTTATCAAGAAACATGGTTCAATTCTCCCGTCGTGGCGACCCATTGCCGCAGTTTCCCTTCGGCCTTGCCGGAATCGATCGCTTCCGCGGCGGCTTTCACGCCGTCCTGAAGCGTCGCGGCCCGGCCGGACACATAGATGCAAGCTCCGGCATTCGCCAGGACGACGTCGCGGTAGGGGCTTTTCTCGCCGCCGAGCACGCGGCGGATGATCGCGGCGTTCGTCGCCGCGTCGCCTCCCTGCACCGCGCCGAGAGGCACGGTCATCAATCCCAGCTCTTCCGGCGTGATGTCGTACGTCTTCACTTCGCCGTCTTTCAGCTCCGACACCTGCGTCGGCGCGGAAAGGCTGATTTCGTCCAGGCCGTCGTAGCTGCCGACGACCATCGCCCGCTTCAGCCCCAGCCGGGCGAGCACTTCGGCGACCGTCGCCGTCTTCGTGCGGTCGTACAGGCCGATCAGCTGCCGGTCGGCATTCGCCGGATTCGCGAGCGGTCCGAGCATGTTGAAAATGGTCCGCACGCCGAGTTCTTTCCGCGGCGCGGCTGCGTGCTTCAGCGCGGGATGGTACAGCTGCGCGAACATGAAGCAGATGTTCTCGCGGGCCAGGCAATCCGCCGCCTGCTGCGCGGTCAGCTGGATGTTCACGCCTAATGCTTCCAGCACGTCCGCGCTGCCGGCTTTGCCCGACATCGCCCGGTTGCCGTGTTTGGCCACGCGGGCTCCGGCGGCCGCCGCGATGATCGCGGATGCGGTGGAGATGTTGAATTTGTGGATGCCGGAGCCGCCGGTGCCGCATGTGTCGAGCAGATCGGCATTCTCGGTCTGAACGCGGCTGGAGAACGAACGCATCGCCTCGGCGAAGCCGGTAATCTCGTCGACGGTTTCGCCTTTCATGCGCAGCGCGATCAACATGGCGCCGATCTGCGCGGACGTCGCTTCCCCTTGCATGATCGCGGTCATGATCTCGAAAGCTTCCTCCCTCGTCAGGTCCCTTCCGCCGGTCACCGCGGCCAATCCTTGCGGAATGCCGAACAACGTCTTGCCGTTACCCGTCAACAGTTCCATCCCGATTCTCCTCCGTTCGCGATTTCAATCGTAATCCAGATTCGTCCTGCGGTCCCCGGCCGCGGCGAGCGGCGGGAAGGCGGCTTCCGCCGCGCGGATCGCTTTCAGCATCCCTTTGGCTTTATTGACCGTTTCCTCGTATTCTTTCTCCGGCACGGAATCCCACACGATACCCGCCCCGGCTTGCACGTAGGCTTTGCCGTTTTTGAAAATGATCGTGCGGATCGTGATGCACGTGTTCAGGCTTCCGGAGAAGCCCAGGTAACCGATCGCTCCCGCATAAGCGCCTCTCGCCTCGTTTTCGAGCTCCGCGATGATTTCCATCGCCCTCAGCTTCGGAGCTCCGGACACCGTCCCCGCAGGGAGGCAGGACAGGAAGGCGTCGAAGAAATCCTTATCTTTGCGAAGCCTGCCCGTGACGTTGGAGACGATGTGCATGACGTGCGAGTAACGCTCGATCTGCATGTAGCTGTCGCATTTGACGGTGCCGTATTCCGAAACCCTGCCCAGGTCGTTGCGGCCCAGGTCGACCAGCATCACGTGCTCGGCTCTTTCCTTCTCGTCGGCCAGCAATTCCTTTTCCAGCGCCTCGTCCTCTTCCGGCGTTCTGCCGCGCGGCCGCGTTCCGGCGATCGGACGGGTTTCCAGCTTGCCGTCGTCCACTTTGACCAGCGCTTCCGGGGAAGTGCCGACGATCATCTCGTCGTCCAGCTTCAGGCAGTACATGTAAGGGGAGGGGTTCATCGTCCGGAGCACCCGGTAAACCTGCAGCGGATCAACTTCCGTCTCGATGTGGAACCGCTGGGAAAGCACGACTTGGAAAATGTCGCCGGCCCGGATATACTCTTTGGCCTGTTCGACGTTGGAGAGGAACTGCTCTTTCGACAGGTTGGAGTGAATCGTTCCGAGCTCCGGATCCTGCGGCGGTGCCCCTCTGGATTCGACCAACGGCAGCGGCCGGCGAAGCCGTTCGATCGTCGCTTCAATGCCCGCTACCGCTTCCCGGTAGGCGGCTTCGATGTCGCGGTCGGTCGCGCCTTCGCGCACGTGGACGTTTCCGATTACGAGCACCTGCTGCTTGAGGTGGTCGAATACGATGACCTTGTCGCAGAACATGAAGTTCATATCGTCCATGTTCAAATCGTCCACGCGGTGAGGAGGCAGCTTCTTCTCGTAATATTGCAGCAGGTCGTAGCCGAAAAATCCGATCGCTCCTCCGGTGAACGGGGGCAGCTCGGGAAGGGCGGGACTGCGGTACGCTCTAAGCTTCTCCCGGATCAGCCCCAGCGGATCGGTCGTCCGGATCTTGTCGGTAACGCCGCCTTGCTCGAACGATACCTCGCCGCGTTTGAGCCGCATGACCAGGAACGGGTCGGTGCCGATGAAAGAATAGCGGGCCCATTTGACGCCGCCTTCCACGCTTTCGAGCAGAAACGCCCTGCGATCCCGCCTGAACTGTTGAAACACGCGG
The DNA here is from genome assembly GCF_003713065.1 of Cohnella candidum. NCBI lineage: Bacteria > Bacillati > Bacillota > Bacilli > Caryophanales > Paenibacillaceae > Cohnella > Cohnella candida. The sequence continues at coordinate 1,943,261 of NZ_CP033433.1, forward strand.
ATCGGCGTTTCCGTGTCGGCCATTAACCTGCGCACGACGGGGATGACGTTATAGGTTCCCGCCATTCTGATCACGCCTTGAAGCTCCTGCTGATCCATCTGTCCCTCTCCTTTAAGCCCGATTGCCGAACGGAAAATAAAAAAGCACCTCTGCTCCGCAGAGATGCCGTGGTTACAATAGAGTTCGTTCCGAAAACGCGCATGAAGGCGCGAACGGATAAACGCCGCCTGTCCGCTTCGGCTATGACGCTGCCAACGGATACGGTTCCTCTACTCTACTCGACTCTGCTCGGCTCGCATTTCGCGTAAGTGATCGACCCTCCGGCCGACCGTTCCGCGCTGCGAATGTTTACACTATATCATGGCATGAAAAAACCGTCAATCGAATGAGGTCCGGTTATTTCGCCGACAAATCCGGCCGGAGCGCCTGGGCGCCGCCCAAATAGACGTGGCGAATTTCGGCCTGCGACATGTCGGTGTTCACGAGCACCATCAAGCGGATGCAGCGCGCGAGGCTTCCCTTTACCGGGATCTCGACCGAACACATAAGCGGAACGAGCTCCCAGCCCGCCATTTGGCGAATGGCGCGCGCCGGGAACGTGGCGTCCAAATCCTGCGTGACGGTGACCCAGACGCAGGCGATGTCTTCCGGCTGAATCCGGTTTACCGCGACGATTTCGTTCAACAAGACGATCGATGCGTCCAAAATCTGTTTTTCGTCATTGGCGTCCACCGTGATGGCGCCTCGAATCCCTCTCGTGCTCATGCTTCCCCGTTCTCCTCCCGCAATTGCTCCACGATCTCCCTCACCCACGCCGCCGGCACATCGCTGCGGATTTCCACGCTGCCCAGCGACGTCGGAACGACGAACACCATGTTGCCTTCCGTGAATTTCTTGTCATGCTGCATCGCTTTCATTACGGCGTCCGGGTCGATGCCGGACGGAATCCGAACGGGCAGACCGAATTTGCGGAAAATCCGCTCCGTCTCTGCCGAGATCTTTGGATCATAGCCGAACCGCGCCGCGAGACGGGCGGAACCGACCATGCCGATCGCGATCGCTTCCCCGTGCAGAAGCTGGCCGTAACCGGCAACCGCCTCCAGGGCGTGGCCAATCGTATGGCCGAGATTCAAGATCGCGCGAAGGTCGTTCTCCCGCTCATCCTTGGATACGACGGCCGCTTTGACCTTGCAGCCCTCGTACAAAGCGTAGCCGAGCGTATCCGGATCGAGGGCCAACATTTTCGCCGCGTTGTCGTCGCACCATTGCACGAAGCTCTCGTTCCAGATCAAACCGTGCTTGATCACTTCGGAAAGGCCCGCCCTCACCTCGCGAATGGGCAAGGACTGAAGCGTATCCATATCATAGAGGACGAATTCCGGCTGGTAAAAGGCTCCGATGATGTTTTTGGCCAAGCGATGGTTAACCGCCACCTTGCCGCCTACGCTGCTGTCGTGGGCCAAAATCGTCGTCGGCATTTGGACGAACCGGACGCCGCGCATGTAACTGGCCGCGACGAAGCCGGCCAAATCCCCAACGACTCCGCCTCCGAGAGCGATCACCGTCGACTTCCGGTCAAGGCCCGCTTCCAGCGCGGCCGTGATCAAGTCGTCGAATACCGCGAGCGACTTCGACGACTCCCCGGACGCGACGACGGCGCGGCTCACGGTATAACCGGCTTCGCGAAGCGACCGCTCGACCGTCGGCGCGTACCGTTCCTCAACCGACGCATCCGTTACGAGAAGAATCGGCGCTTTGACGGGAAAGCCCCGTTCGGCGAACAAACTTCCGGCGGAGGCGAGCAAACCCGTTCCGATCAGGATCGGGTAGGAACGTTCGCCGAGATCGACGGTCAATTCCCTCGTCGCGCCTGCCATCAGTATTCCGCCATCTGCTGCTTGTAGTTCTCCAGGTTCGCCTGGATTTCTTCCATCGAATCGCCGCCGAATTTTTCGAGGAAAGCCTTGGCGACTTCCCATGCCACGACGTGCTCCAGCACGACGCTGGCCGCCGGAACCGCGCAAGCGTCGGAACGTTCGACTTGTGCGGTGAACGGCTCTTTCGTATCGATGTCGACGCTGGCGAGAGGTTTATAGAGCGTCGGGATCGGCTTCATGACGCCGCGCACGACGATCGGCTCCCCGTTCGTCATGCCGCCTTCGAAGCCGCCAGCATTATTGGAAGCCCGATGATAGCCCTTCTCTTCGCTGTACAGGATCGGGTCGTGCACGAGAGAGCCCGGACGGCGCCCGGCTTCAAAGCCGATGCCGATTTCCACGCCTTTGAACGCGTTGATCGACATGACCGCCTGCGCGATCCTTCCATCCAGCTTGCGGTCCCACTGCACGTGGCTGCCCAAGCCGACCGGAACGCCTTCGACGATGCACTCCACGGTGCCTCCGATCGTGTCTCCATCCGCTTTCGTTTGGTCGATCAAGTCGATCATGCGCTGCTCGGCCGCTTTATCCGCCACGCGCACCGGGGATTCCTCGGTGACCCGGATCAGCTCGTCGATCGGCAGATTCGGCGTTTCGGCGACGATGTCGCGAATCGACACGACATGACCCGCCACCTTGATGCCGAACTTCTCGAGAAATTGGCGCGCGATCGCGCCGACGGCCACGCGAGCCGCCGTCTCGCGCGCACTGGAGCGTTCCAGCACGTTGCGCAGGTCCTTCAGGTTGTATTTCAATCCGCCGTTCAAGTCCGCATGGCCCGGACGGGGACGATGAACGCGCCGCTTGGCTTCGTCGTTCCCCTCGATCGGCTCTACGTTCATGACCGTGGTCCAATGCTTCCAATCCTTGTTCTCCACGACGAGCGCGACCGGAGCTCCCGTCGTGCGTCCGTGGCGGACGCCGCCGACGATTTGGGCGGTGTCGGTCTCGATTTGCATCCGACGTCCGCGGCCGTGCCCCTTCTGCCGGCGCTGCAGCTGGAAATTCAAAGCCTCGAAATCCAGCTCCAGGTTGCTGGGCAGGCCTTCGATAATGGCCGTCAGCTGCGGACCGTGCGTCTCCCCTGCTGTCAAATAGCGTAAACTCAACTCCGGTTCCTCCCTCGTGTTCCTCGAAACCCGCATATGCGTTTTGTTCATTATAGTACAGCGTTAAAGCGTTTGACAAGAAAAGAGCCCGTCACGAACGGACGGACTGCTTCACTGGCATTCTTCTATGCGCGTCGCCGGCTTCCCGGATCAGACGGATGAGCTGAACGTTGTCCACGCCCAGGATCTGCGCGCATTCCTGCACGGAAATCAATCCGTTCCGGTACGCGGCGATGACTTTGCGCTTGTCCATGGTTCCCTCCGCTTGGAAAGATATCCTTAGTATCCGCGGAGGAACCCCAGTCTCATACGCCGCCTGCCGAACGCCGGTAAAAAAACGTGTCCGCCGCCTCCAACCCGTATTGGCCGGGGTTGAAAATCTGCTCCGTGCTGCCGACGAAGAGGATCCCGTTCGGTTTCAGGGCCCCGGCGAACTTGCGGTACAGCCCGGCTTTGGCTTCTTCGGTGAAGTAAATCATGACGTTCCGGCACACGATCAGATCATAGCGGTCCGGGAAAGGATCCAGCAGCAAGTTCTGCTTCTGGAATTTCACCGCTTTCTTGAGCTTATCCGCGACGCGGAAATGGACGCCCGTCTGTTCGAAGTAGCGTTGCCGGTATTCCGGAGGCACGTCCCGCATGGAACGCTCCAAATACAAACCTTCTTTCGCTTTCGCGAGAACGAGCTCATCGATGTCCGTCGCCATAATGGAGGTGCGCTCGAGCGCGCCCAGCGAATCGACCAGCATGGCGAGCGTGTACGGTTCTTCGCCTGTCGAACAAGCCGCGCTCCACACCTGAAGACGCTGTTGGTTCTGCGCCAGAGGCTCCAAGAACCGCTGCTTAAGCAGTTGCCAGCGATTCGGATTCCGCCAAAACTCGGAGACGTTGATGGTCATGCGGTCCAGAAATTCGTCCAGCAGCTTCGAATGCATCATCAACGCCGCGTAATACTCGGCGAACGTTTCGTAGCCGTGCTTCATGCGAAGCGTCGTCAGCCTTCTGCGCATCTGGTTTTCTTTATATTGCGATAAGTCGATGGAAGTGGATTTCTTGATGTTCGCGATAAACCTCGCGAAATCTTCATCTTCGGAAAATCCTCTGGCATTCGATGCTCCCGGGTCTCCCATGAACTCCCGTTCTCCCCCGCTCAGATCCAGGCTTGGATCGCTTTATCGTATGAAACCAGCTCATTTTCTTGAAAGAAAATGGATATTTCGCGCTCGGCGTTCTCGACTGAGTCCGAGCCGTGGATCAGATTGAATCTCGTATGTAGGGCGAAGTCGCTGCGAATCGTGCCCGGATCGGCTTCCAGAGAGTTGGTCTTGCCGATCAGAACGCGGGCTTGGGCGACCGCGTTGTCGCCTTCCCAAACCATGGCGAATACCGGGGAAGAAGTGATGAATTCGAGCAGCGGCGGGTAGAAATCCTTGCCGACATGTTCCGCGTAATGGCGTTCCGCCGTTTCGACGGAAACCTGCATCAGCTTGGCGCCGATCAGCTTAAGGCCTTTGCGTTCGAAGCGGCCGACGATTTCGCCGATCAAGCCGCGCTGCACTCCGTCGGGTTTGATCATCAAATAGGTCCGTTCCATGATCTCTCTCCTTTAGGGGCGGTAAACGGCGCGAAAAACACCGTCTTTCTACATTTTAACATACGCGGGCGCATTAATAACTGCGCTGCGCCAAGAATCGCGTAATTTCCGACAGATTCTTCTTGGCCGGAATTTCGGGAAGCCCGCCGAGCGCCTGAAGCGCTTTGGCAAAGTACCGGTCCGCCAGCCGTTCCGCGGCCGCGATTCCCTTGCTCGAGCGGACAAGCCGGACGGCGGCCGATGAATCTGCGGCGCCCTCGCTGTTCTGGATCGCGGCGATCTCGTCGAGCAGCGCGCCGCGGATCGGCTCGTCTTCCAGCGCATAGAGCACCGGAAGGGTAATGTTGCCTTGTCTCAAGTCGTTGCCCGGGGGTTTGCCGATCACTTTCTCCGTCCCGCAAAGGTCCAGCAGGTCATCCGTGATCTGGTAGGCCATTCCGACGTTATAGCCGAACCGATACAGCGCGGCGCAGACAGCGGGCGGCGCGTTCGTCGCCAGGGCGCCTAGTTGGCAGCTGATGGCGATGAGCAGCGCCGTCTTGCGGCGAATGCGGAGCAGGTAACGCCGCACGTTCTGGTTCACGTTGAAGAAATCGCGGATTTGCTCCATTTCGCCGATGCACATTTGCACCATGGCGCCGGACAGGATCTGGTGAATCCGGGGGTTTTCGAGCTGGGTGATGACGGTCAGCGCCTTGGCATAGATGAAATCCCCGGTGTACATCGCGATCCGGTTGTCCCATTTGGATTTGACGGTGAGCTGGCCCCTCCGGGTTTCCGCGTCGTCGATGACGTCGTCGTGAACGAGCGTCGCCATGTGGATGAGTTCCAGCGAAACGGCCACCTTCTGAAGCGTCTCGAGCGAATACGTTCCGAATTTGCCCGACAACAGCACCAAGACGGGACGAATCCGTTTGCCTCCCGCTTTCAGCAAGTGGAGCGATGTTTCGCTGAGCAGCGGCAAATCCGTCGTCACTTCGCGGGTCATCGTCTCTTCGATCGCCTGCAGGTCGGATTTGAGCGAGGCGTACAGCTGGATCATTTTCATGGCTTCACCTGCAAGGGGATAAATTGCCGGACGCGACGGCCGGCCATTCGGTCAGGTCGACCTCGTTCTGCATCAAGCCCAATTCCTTGGCGTACCGGAAATAGAGCATCAGGCCGGCTTGCTGCTCCGGTCCGAAATCATGGTGCAAATTCGAAAAATAGCCGCGCCAGTAGGCCGGAGTCCCTCCGATCTGACGCAGTGCTTTGGAGACGAGAGGTTCGAGGTCCCGCTTTCCCCGGCTTTTGCTCTCCAGCAATCCTTCATATATGCTGCGGACGGCTTCCGGATGCTTGTCCGCGGCTTCCCGCCGGACAGCCCAGAGCGCGAAGGTCATCCAATGGCCGGTCCATAGATTCCATACTTCACCAAGATCGAGCACCCGATACCCGTGGGTCTGCCACGAAGCTCGGATGGCGTGGTCGCCGATCAACAGCGCCGCGTCCGCGTTCTGCAGCATCCGTTCCAAGGACGGCTCGGCATCCTCGTAGACCGGGTCTCCGCCGTAAAACTTTTTCATGATGATTTTGAGCAGGTTCACGGAGGTGGCCGACGTCGTCGTCAAAGCGATTTTGCCGTGGATAACCTTCTCCAGCGGAGATTTGAGGAACAGCAAAATCGATTGGACGCGGTTCAGCGCGCTGACCGACAAGTTCGGGAGCAAGTAGTACTTGTCCGAGGAAATGCCGTACGCGAACGACGAAATCGCCGCCGCGTCGATCTCCCCTTCCCTCAGCTTGCGGTTAAGCACCGCGGGCATCTCCGAAACCTGCTCGGCGGGATGCCGGAGTTCGTTCGGATGAAAATGGTGAAATACGGGCCATACGTTCGTATAATCGATCCGCCCGATTCGGAGCGGCCGTGCCAGGCCGTCGTTCATGTCATTCTCCCCATCTGTTGTACAAGTTGTGTGCCAGCCCCATGTTGTCCATCACTTTGCCGACCAGAAAACCGACCAGGTCGTCAAGCGATTGGGGACCGTGGTAAAACGCCGGCATCGCCGGAATGATGCGAACGCCTAGACGCGCCAGCTTGAGCATATTCTCAAGGTGGATCGCGTTCAGCGGGGTTTCGCGGGGAACGATGAGCAAAGGACGCCCTTCCTTCAGCATCACGTCCGCTGCCCGCGTCAGCAGGTTCGTCGACGTGCCATGGGCGATCGACGCGAGCGTGCCCATCGAGCAAGGAACGATGGCCATGCCCTCGCAAATAAAAGAACCGCTGGCGATGGACGCGCCGATGTCGCCGAGCGGATGATAAACGAGACGGCCGTCCCCGGCCGCTTCCCCGAACGCCGCATACAAGGCGTCATTCCGTCTGGCCGCGTCCCAGCCGAGCTCTTCCTTCAGCACGCGCCACCCTGCGTCGCTGACGACCAGGTGTACACGGCAATCCGATTCCAGCAGCCGCTTGATGAGGGTCACGCCGTAAACCGCGCCGCTCGCGCCCGTGATGCCGACGACCCACCTGCGCGGCATCGTCGCTTCCGCCGATCCGGCCGTCCTCACCAAGTTCTCACCACCACGAGGTCGATGAACGTAAACACGAATACGACCGCGCTCAGCACGCCGTTCATCGTGAAGAATGCCGCGTTCAGCTTGCTGAGGTCGTTCGGCTTGACGAGTCTGTGCTCATAGAGAAGCAGCGCGCCCGCCACGACGATGCCGGCGAAATACCACCAGCTCAAATCCGTCAGCACGAGCAGCAGCGCGAAGCCGACCGCCGTCAGGGCATGGAACAACCGGGCGATGCCGAGCCCCCGCGCGATGCCGAACCGGGCCGGAATGGAATGCAGACCTTCCTTGCGGTCGAAGTCCACGTCCTGGCAGGCGTAGATGACGTCGAAGCCCGCCGTCCAAAGCGCGACCGTGACGTACAGGATGAGGGCCGGAACGGTCACTTCGCCGGTCACGGCCACCCAGCCTCCCAGCGGGGCGAGACCGATCGTCAAACCGAGCACGACGTGGCATAACCAGGTGAATCTTTTGGTATAAGAATAGAAGACCGTCATGAAGACCGCGATCGGAAGCAGCTTGACCGAGAGGGAATTCAGCTGCGATGCCGCCCAGAAGAGCAAGATAAAAGATACGATGATGAAGAGAAGAACTTCCCCCGACTTCAGCAGTCCCGCCGGCAGCGCGCGGATGGCCGTTCGCGGGTTTTTGGCGTCAATGGCCTTATCGATCAGGCGGTTAAGCCCCATCGCGGCGCTTCGCGCGCCGACCATCGCGAGCAGGATCCAGCCGATCTCGCTCCATTCCGGCAGGCGCCGTTCCACCGCTACCGCGCCGAGTATGGCGCCGACGAAAGCGAAAGGCAGCGCGAAAATCGTATGCTCGAATTTGATCATGTCCAAGAAGACTTTAATTTTGCGGATCATGCCCCGTCATTTCCCTTCGTCCCGATGTGCAGAGCCGCGATGCCCCCGGTGAGCGGGTACGCCCTCACGTTGCGGAGACCCGCGCCGCGGAAGCGCTCCGCAAGCTGTTGAAGGTCCGGAAAAATCGCCAGGGATTCCGGCAGCCACCGGTATTGATCGTATTTTTTGACCAGCCATTTGCCGAGCAAAGGCAGGAGTTTCTCGAAATAGAAATAATAAAGGCCCTTGAAGGGCTGCCAGTCGGGCTTGGAAAGCTCCAGGCAGACGACTTTGCCGCCCGGCTTGGCCACGCGTTTCATTTCCCGGAGCACCTGATCGAGATCGGGCACGTTGCGCAAGCC